>NZ_JOCB01000114.1 GCF_000718775.1 Streptomyces sp. NRRL S-31 | reverse complement strand
TTCATAGTGTTTCGGTGGTCATAGCGTGAGGGAAACGCCCGGTTACATTCCGAACCCGGAAGCTAAGCCTCACAGCGCCGATGGTACTGCAGGGGGGACTCTGTGGGAGAGTAGGACGCCGCCGAACTCCTTTTACAGCTCCGGCTCCTGGGCACTGCCCAGGAGCCGGAGCTTTTTTGCGTTGAGGTAAGGTCAGGGGGCATCGTTGGCTCGTTTCGCACAGGAGGCCCCCGGGTGGAGGTCCAGGAGACCCGTGTCCAGACAGACCGGGTCCTCACCATCCCCAACATCCTCAGCATGGCACGGCTCGTCGGCGTACCCCTCTTCCTGTGGTTGATCCTCAGGCCGGAGTTCGGCGGTCCCAAGAGCGATGGCTGGGCCCTCCTCATCCTGGCCCTGAGCGGGGTCAGCGACTATCTCGACGGCAAGCTCGCCCGGCGCTGGAACCAGATCAGCAACCTGGGCCGGCTCCTCGACCCCGCCGCCGACCGCCTCTACGTGCTTTCCACGCTGGTCGGCCTCACCTGGCGGGAGATCCTGCCACTGTGGCTGACCGGCCTCCTGCTGGCCCGGGAACTGGTCCTGCTGGTGATGGTGGGCATCCTCCGCAGGCACGGGTATCCGCCGCCGCAGGTGAACTTCCTCGGCAAGGCCGCCACCTTCAACCTGATGTATGCCTTCCCGCTCCTGCTCCTCAGTGACGGAAGTGGTTGGATCGCGTCACTCGCTGCAATTTTCGGATGGGCGTTCGCCGGATGGGGTACAACCCTCTATTGGTGGGCAGGAGTGCTTTACGTGGTTCAGGTCCGCCGATTGGTTCGCGCGGACGCCATGGCCGATTGAGCCCGGCGATTGTCCGGACACACAACGCCTCGATGGCCCCCGATGGAAAAGTGCGGGACAATCTGGACGGGTGAAGTCGGCTAGACCGTCGTCTCTTGGAGGAGGACGCTTCCGACATGAAGGCCGTCGTGATGGCCGGGGGCGAAGGCACACGCCTGCGCCCCATGACCTCTAGCATGCCCAAGCCGCTCCTGCCCGTGGCAAACCGCCCGATCATGGAGCACGTGCTACGGCTGCTCAAAAGGCACGGGCTCACCGAGACCGTTGTCACCGTGCAGTTCCTGGCATCGCTCGTCAAGAACTACTTCGGTGACGGCGAAGAGCTCGGCATGGAGCTCACCTATGCCAATGAGGAGAAGCCACTCGGTACCGCCGGAAGCGTCAAGAACGCCGAGGAGGCGTTGAAGGACGATGCCTTCCTGGTGATCTCCGGTGATGCCCTGACCGACTTCGACCTCACGGAGCTGATCAATTTCCACAAGGAGAAGGGCGCGCTGGTCACGGTCTGTCTGACGCGCGTACCCAATCCGCTGGAGTTCGGCATCACCATCGTCGACGAGGAGGGCAAGGTCGAACGCTTCCTGGAGAAGCCGACCTGGGGACAGGTCTTCTCCGACACGGTGAACACGGGCATCTACGTCATGGAGCCCGAGGTCTTCGACTACGTCGAGGCCGATGTTCCCGTCGACTGGTCCGGCGATGTCTTCCCGCAGCTGATGAAGGAGGGCAAGCCGGTCTACGGCTATGTCGCCGAGGGCTACTGGGAGGACGTCGGCACGCACGAGAGCTATGTGAAGGCCCAGGCGGACGTCCTGGAGGGCAAGGTCGACGTCGACATCGACGGATTCGAGCTGTCCCCGGGCGTGTGGGTGGCCGAGGGAGCCGAGGTGCACCCCGACGCCGTACTGCGCGGACCGCTGTACATCGGCGACTACGCCAAGGTCGAGGCCGGCGCGGAGATCCGCGAACACACCGTCGTCGGCTCGAACGTCGTCGTCAAGAGCGGTGCCTTCCTGCACAAGGCCGTCGTGCACGACAACGTGTACGTCGGGCAGCACAGCAACCTGCGGGGCTGTGTCGTCGGCAAGAACACCGACATCATGCGGGCCGCCCGGATCGAGGACGGTGCGGTCATCGGCGACGAGTGCCTGATCGGTGAGGAATCGATCGTCCAGGGCAACGTCCGCGTGTACCCGTTCAAGACCATCGAGGCCGGCGCCTTCGTCAACACCTCGGTGATCTGGGAGTCGCGGGGACAGGCCCATCTGTTCGGCGCCCGCGGCGTCTCCGGCATCCTCAACGTGGAGATCACGCCCGAGCTGGCGGTGCGGCTGGCCGGCGCCTACGCGACGACCCTGAAGAAGGGCGCCACCGTCACCACCGCCCGTGACCACTCCCGCGGTGCCCGCGCGCTCAAGCGTGCGGTGATCTCCGCGCTCCAGGCCAGCGCCATCGACGTACGCGACCTGGAGAACGTGCCGCTGCCCGTGGCCCGGCAGCAGACCGCGCGGGGCAGCGCCGGCGGCATCATGATCCGGACCTCGCCGGGTGTGCCGGACTCGGTCGACATCATGTTCTTCGACGGCAACGGCGCGGATCTGTCGCAGGGCAGCCAGCGCAAGCTCGACCGGGTGTTCGCGCGCCAGGAGTACCGGCGGGCGTTCCCGGGCGAGATCGGCGACCTGTACTTCCCGGCGAGCGTCTTCGACTCGTACACCGGCTCGCTGCTGCGGAACGTCGACACGACCGGGATAGCGGAGTCCGGCCTCAAGGTCGTCGTGGACGCCTCCAACGGCAGCGCCGGACTCGTGCTGCCCAGCCTTCTCGGCAAGCTCGGCGTGGACTCGCTGACCATCAACCCCGGTCTCGACGAGTCCCGGCCCACGGAGACCGCGGAGGTGCGGCGCAACGGGCTGGTGCGGCTCGGGGAGATCGTGGCCTCCTCGGGTGCCGCTTTCGGTGTGCGGTTCGACCCCGTCGGCGAGCGGCTGTCGCTCGTGGACGAGAAGGGCCGGATCATCGAGGACGACCGGGCGCTGCTCGTGATGCTGGACCTGGTGGCCGCCGAACGGCGCAGCGGGCGGGTGGCGCTGCCCGTCACCACCACCCGGATCGCCGAGCAGGTGGCCGCCTACCACGGCACCCAGGTCGAGTGGACCACCACCTCGCCGGACGACCTCACGCGCGTCGGCGGTGAGGAAGGCACCATCTTCGGCGGTGACGGCAAGGGCGGGTTCATCGTCCCCGAGTTCAGCAGGGTGTACGACGGCACGGCCGCCTTCGTACGGCTGATCGGGCTGGTGGCGCGCACGCAGCTGACGCTCAGCCAGATCGACGCCCGGATCCCGCGGGCACACGTGCTCAAGCGGGACCTGGCGACCCCGTGGGCCGTCAAGGGTCTGGTGATGCGGCGCGTGGTCGAGGAGGCCGGGGACCGCCATGTCGACACGACCGACGGTGTGCGGGTCGTGGAGAGCGACGGGCGCTGGGTGATGGTGCTGCCCGATCCGGCCGAGGCCGTCACCCATCTGTGGGCGGAGGGCCCCGACGACGCCTCCGCGCAGGCGCTGCTGGACGAGTGGTCGGCCGTCGTGGACAGCGCCGGCCGGTAAGGGCCGTTGAGCAGGCGGAAGGCCCGGGGACACCGGTACGGTGTTCCCGGGCCTTCCGGCGTTCCGTGACGGCGAAAACCACCGGCACGCGCGCGTGCCGGACAAGTGTCCCCAAGGGGGCCTGTCCGGCACGCCGGTGGGGCCGTTCGGAGGTACTGCCCGCGACGTGCGACGATGTGCGGCATGCCGCAGCAACCCCCCGTTCGGAGCAGCCCCACGCGGCCGCAGCGCCCGGACGCCTCCATGTCGTTGATCACCAACGTCATGGACCACAGCCTCGACGACGGGTACGCCGAGGCCGCCGCCCGGAGGAAGTCGCGGGGCGAGAGCGGTCTGCCGAAGACGCTCCGGGCCAGGCTGGGCCTGGCCGCAGGTCTCGTCCTCGCGGCGCTGGTGGTGACCGTGGGCGCGGCACAGGCACGGGTGACGGCGCCCGTGGTGGCCAAGGAGCGCCAGGAGCTGATCGACCGCATCGACAGCGAGACCGCGGACGCGGACGAGCTGGAGAGCACCGTCGACAAGCTGCGCGACGACGTCGGCGCGCGCCAGCGGGCGGCCCTGAAGTCGAGCGGCGGCAGCGCCGAGGCGGACCTGGCGGGTCTGCTGTCGGGCGCCACCGCGGTGCACGGCCCCGGCGTCAAGCTCGTCGTGAACGACGCCAAGGAGGCCAGCGCCGGCGGTGACGCGTCCAACCCCCGGGAGACGTCGGACTTCTCCGACACCGGCCGGTTGCGCGACCGCGACATGCAGCGCGTGGTCAACGGTCTGTGGGCCTCCGGAGCCGAGGCGATCTCCATCAACGGGCAGCGGCTGACCGCCCTGTCCGCGGTCAGGGCCGCGGGAGACGCGATACTGGTCGACAACAGGCCGCTGGTGCCGCCGTACACGGTGCTGGCGGTAGGGGACGGAGAGAGGCTGAGCACCAGGTTCCGCAACAGTGCCGACGGCCTGTATCTGCACGCCCTGGAGGAGCAGTACGGCATCCGCGCCACCATCGCCGCGGAGGGCGACATCCGGTTGCCCGCCGCACCCAGTGTGATCGTACGCATAGCACAGCCGAAGTCCGAGAAAACCGGGAAGGGCACATCGTGATCGCCGTACTGGGCCTCGTCGTGGGAGTCGTGGCCGGCCTGTTGGTCCGGCCCGAGGTTCCGGCGGTCGTGGAGCCTTATCTGCCGATCGCCGTCGTCGCCGCGCTGGACGCCGTCTTCGGTGGTCTGCGGGCCATGCTGGACGGCATCTTCGACGACAAGGTCTTCGTGGTGTCGTTCCTGTCGAACGTGGTCGTCGCCGCCCTCATCGTGTTCCTGGGCGACAAATTGGGCGTGGGGGCGCAGCTGTCCACGGGCGTCGTCGTGGTCCTGGGCATCCGCATCTTCTCCAACGCCGCGGCGATCCGACGGCACGTGTTCCGGGCGTGACGACCATGAGTGACCAGCAGAACGGCCGGAACGGCCGGACCGAACATCATCCCGGCCACCGGCTGCGCAGGGAACTGCCAGCCGAGGTGCCCGCGCCCGCGGCCGCGGCCGGGGAGGACGCCCAGGAGCCGGCCGAGCGGCCCCTCACGGGCCGGCAGCGGCTCGTCAAGGGCCTGTGGCCGCCGCGTTTCACCCGCGCGCAACTCATCGTGGCGCTGCTGCTGTTCGGCCTCGGCTTCGGCCTGGCCGTACAGGTGGCGTCCAACAGCGACACCGACAGCGCGCTGCGCGGCGCACGTCAGGAAGATCTTGTACGCATCCTCGATGAACTGGATTCGCGTACTCAGCGTCTTGAGGACGAGAAGCAGGGACTCGAGAAGCAGCGTCAGGAGCTCCAGAGCAGCTCCGACCAGGCCGCGGAGGCCCGCAGGCAGACCGCCGAGAAGGGCAGACAACTCGGCATCCTGGCGGGCACCGTGGCGGCGCAGGGTCCCGGCATCACCATGACGATCGAGGACACGAAGGGAACGGTCCAGGCGGACATGCTGCTCGACGCGATCCAGGAGTTGCGCGCGGCCGGCGCGGAGGCGATCCAGGTCAACGGGGTGCGGGTGGTCGCCGGCACCTACTTCACCGATGCCGGCAAGAGTGTGAGCGTCGACGGGAACAAGATCAACGCTCCGTATCGTTTCAAGGTCATCGGCAAGCCGCAGGACCTCGAGCCGGCGTTGAACATTCCCGGGGGCGTGGTGCAGACCCTGGAGAAGGAGCAGGCCACGGTGGTTGTGGAGCGGTCGGACAAGATCGTCGTGGACGCCTTGCGACAAGGGAAGCAGCCTGACTACGCTCGGTCGTCCTCCCAGTGAACCGGCGGTGCATGGTGGCCGTCCCGCAGGGGCATGAGGTTGCGGGGGGTCGGCGCACCGAAGGGGTGGTGCGTGGTGGAAACTGTCTGGTGGTTACGGACGTTGTGAGAATGTCCGGCTCGGCCGGTGTAGGCAATCAGGGTTCGTCCTGCCCCACGGGCGGGTCTGTTTCGGTCAAGGGGAATCGCCCGTGAAGTTGTTTGCGAAGTTGTTCGGCAAGAGCGCGCGAGAGGGCGGCGACAACGCGACCGCCCGTCATCGCGCACAGCCTGACGCGGAGGGCCAGCGCCCGCTGTTCCGGGACCAGGTCGCTGGTCCGGGCGGTGACATTTCGGGAGGTCAGGGCGCGGCGTCTGTTGACCCTGCCCAGTCCGGCGGCATAGGTTTCGGGCAACCGTCAACCTCAGGTACGGGTGGAGGGTTTGCCAACCCGTACGCGTCCAACGCCCCGGCGGGGCAGCCGCGGCAGGAGGATCCGTCGATGTCGGTCCTGGTGTGTTCGAGGTGCGGTAACCGCAATGCGGAGAACGCCCGGTTCTGTTCCAACTGCGGGGCGCCGTTGCGTCCCGGGGTGGCGCCGGAGCGGGCTTCCGAGACGACGTCCACGATCTCGATCTCCGGTCTGGAGGCGTACGACTCCGAGGCGACCGGCCAGACGCCGCTGCCGATGCTCTCCCCGGAGGCACAGGCCGCGGTGGAGGCGCTGCCGCTGGGCTCGGCGCTGCTGGTCGTGCGACGGGGTCCGAACTCGGGCAGCCGCTTCCTGCTGGACAGCGACCTGACGACGGCGGGCCGCCATCCGCAGAGCGACATCTTCCTGGACGACGTGACGGTCTCCCGGCGGCACGTGGAGTTCCGGCGCTCCCCGGACGGCTCCTTCACGGTGGCCGACGTGGGCAGCCTGAACGGCACGTACGTCAACCGGGAGCGCATCGACCAGGTCGCCCTGTCGAACGGTGACGAGGTGCAGATCGGCAAGTACCGGCTGGTGTTCTACGCGAGCCGGCAGGCCGTCTGACCCGCCCCCGGACTCAACGCCGGGGGGGACTCCCAGGGAAGGTCCATGCTTCAAACACCGAGTGGCGGTGCCGGAAGCGGTACCGCCGCCAGGGACGGGCTGATGAGCATCGGCACGGTGCTGAACGCGCTGCGCGACGAGTTCCCCGAGGTCACGATTTCCAAGATTCGCTTCCTGGAGTCGGAGGGGCTCGTGGAGCCGCGGCGGACTCCGTCGGGGTACCGCAAGTTCAGCGCCGGGGACGTCGAGCGCCTCGGTCACATCCTGCGGATGCAGCGGGACCACTATCTGCCGCTCAAGGTGATCCGGGAGCATCTGGACGCCATGGAGCGGGGCGAGGCCGCCCCGCTGCCCCTGGTCGGGCGCCAGCGCACCGCCGAGGACGTGCCGGCGCCCGTGGAGGGCCCCACGGTGGCCAGGGTCGGCAAGGCCGAGCTGCTGGCCGCGGCCGACATCGACGAGGCCGAGCTGAAGGAGTGGGAGTCCTACGGGCTCATCGCTCCCCTGGAGGACGGGGCGTACGACGCCGAGGCCGTCACCGTGGCCGCCCTCGTCGCCGAACTGGGCCGGTTCGGGATCGAGCCGCGCCACCTGCGGCTCATGAAGGCCGCCGCCGACCGTGAGGCGGGACTGGTCGACCAGGTGGTGGCCCCGCTCAAGCGCCACCGCAACCCGCAGACCAGGGCGCACGCCGAGGCCCGTACGAAGGAGCTGGCGGGCCTCACGATGAAGCTGCACGCGGCCCTGGTGAAGACCGCTCTCGGGGTCCGGCTGCCCTGAGGGACGGGGGCGGGGAGGGGCCGGATCGGGCACCTGTTCCCGGCCCGACTACCCAAACGTCCCGGGCACGGCCTAGGGTTGCTGTGTGAACGAGCTCGATGTCGTAGGTGTCCGGGTCGAAATGCCCTCCAACCAACCGATCGTGCTCCTGCGCGAAGTGGGAGGCGACCGTTACCTCCCCATCTGGATCGGGCCGGGGGAGGCGACGGCGATCGCTTTCGCCCAGCAGGGCATGGCCCCCGCACGACCGCTGACCCACGACCTGTTCAAGGACGTGCTGGAGGCCGTCGGCCAGGAGCTGACCGAAGTGCGTATCACCGATCTGCGGGAAGGCGTCTTCTACGCGGAGCTGGTGTTCGCCAGTGGGGTCGAGGTCAGCGCCCGCCCCTCCGATGCCATAGCGCTGGCTCTGCGCACCGGCACGCCGATCTACGGCAGTGACACGGTGCTGGACGACGCGGGCATCGCCATTCCGGACGAGCAGGAGGACGAGGTGGAGAAGTTCCGCGAGTTCCTCGACCAGATCTCGCCCGAGGACTTCGGCACGAGCAATCAGTGAGACGCGCGGCCGGCCGGCCGCGCCGGGGTTCTCCCCGGTGCGGCCGGCGGCTCCGCGCGGCCGACGCCCCGGCAATTGCCTCCGGCCAGTGAGAGCGTCCTACGGCTCCCCGTGAGCGCATTCGGCTAGCCTTTCCCCGCGGTGGGACACGGGAAACCACTCCTAGGGTGATTATCACTCGGCGTGGCGAGTGTGGCGATCGTTGACGCACCCCTGGTGACTGCCTACCGTCGAGAAGGCAGGTCAAGGACGGAGGTCGGCGTGGGAACGAGCGGCGACGGTACGGCTGGGGGTGCCCCCGGACGCGGTTTCGGGGAGAGCGGTCCGTACTCGCCCCCGAGTTCGCGACCGCGCCCAGGCGAGGGACATGCCCATCCCGGCGGCGCGGTGGAGCACGCTCCGCAGCTGCCGACGGCGGTGCCGAACGGCGGAGGGGTGGCGTCCATGACGTCCGAGGAGATCGGCTATCGCGGGCCCACGGCCTGCGCCGCTGCCGGCATCACCTACCGGCAGCTCGACTACTGGGCGCGCACCGGTCTGGTCGAGCCCAGCGTACGGCCCGCCTACGGGTCGGGCACCCAGCGGCTGTACAGCTTCCGGGACGTCGTCGTCCTGAAGATCGTGAAGCGGTTCCTGGACACCGGGGTGTCGCTCCAGAACATCCGCACGGCCGTGCAGCACCTCAGGGAACGCGGTTTCCGCGACCTGGAGCGGATGACCCTGATGAGCGACGGCGCCACGGTGTACGAGTGCACCTCGCCGGACGAGGTCCACGCGCTGCTCCAGGGCGGCCAGGGCATCTTCGGCATCGCCGTCGGCGTGGTGTGGCGGGACGTCGAGAACGCCCTCTCCCAGCTGCACGGCGAGCGCGTCGACACCGGCGAGACCCTCGTCGGGCACAACCCCGCGGACGAGCTGGCACGCCGCCGCAACCGGGCGGTCTGACCGCCGGACCCGCCGCCGGGCGCCCCGGCACCACCGCATTGTCAGTGCCGTGGTGCAGCATCGGACATGTGAGAAACGCGCCCACGATCCTGCACCTCGACATGGACGCCTTCTTCGCCTCGGTGGAGCAGGCGTCCAAGCCGAGCCTGCGCGGGAAGGCGGTCGTCGTGGGCGGGCTCGGACCACGCGGTGTGGTGGCCACCGCGTCGTACGAGGCACGGCTGTTCGGGGTCCACTCGGCGATGCCCATGGCGCAGGCGCGCCGGCTGGCGCCCAACGCGGCGTACCTGGTGCCGCGCTTCACCCTGTACCGGTCGATCAGCGAGCAGGTGATGGCGCTGCTGCGGGAGCTGTCGCCGCTGGTGGAGCCGCTGAGCCTGGACGAGGCGTTCGTGGATCTGGAGGCCGCGGGAGCCGCCGGTGACGCCGAGTCGGCGCGGCGGGCCGGGGAGCGGCTGCGCGCGGACATCCGGGCGGTGACCGGGCTCACCGGCTCGGTGGGGCTCGCCGCCTCCAAGATGCTGGCGAAGATCGCCTCCGAGCAGGCCAAGCCGGACGGCCTGGTGCTGATCGAGCCGGGGACCGAGCGGGCGCTGCTGGGACCGATGCCGGTGCGTACCCTGCCGGGGGTCGGACCGGCCACCGGCGACCATCTGCGCCGGGCCGGGATCACCACGGTGCAGGAGCTGGCCGAGGCGGGCGAGGACGAGCTGGTGCGGCTGCTGGGCAAGGCGCACGGACAGGCCCTGTACGCGATGGCCCTGGCCCGGGACGAGCGGCCGGTGGTGGCCGAGCGGGAGGCCAAGTCGGTGTCGGTGGAGGACACCTACGACGTGGACATCCACGACCGGTCGCGGGTCGGTCTGGAGGTGCGGCGGCTGGCCGACCGGTGCGTGCGGCGGCTGCGCGGGGCCGGGCTGTCCGGGCGGACCATCGTGCTCAAGGTGCGGCGGTACGACTTCTCCACACTGACCCGTTCCGAGACGCTCCGGGGGCCCACGGACGACCCCGCGGTCATCCGGGAGGCGGCGGCGCGGCTGCTGGATTCCGTGGACACCACGGGCGGGGTGCGGCTGCTCGGGGTGGGGGTGTCCGGACTCGCCGACTACACCCAGGAGGACCTGTTCGCGCAGGCGATGCCGGTGACGCCGGAGGAGGAGCCGGAGGGGGGTGCGGCCGAGGCCGTCGTGGAGCGGCCGGAGCCCGCCGAGCGGCAGTGGCGGGCGGGGCAGGACCTGCGGCACGCCGAGCACGGGCACGGGTGGGTGCAGGGGAGCGGGCTGGGGCGGGTGACCGTGCGGTTCGAGACGCCCCTGTCCGAGCCGGGCCGGGTGCGGACGTTCCTCGTGGACGACCCCGCGCTGGCGTCGGCCGAGCCGTTGCCGCTGGTGGCGGCGGCCGGTGCCGCCCGGTCGCCGGCTCGGGACGGTCCGCCCGGCGGCGACCGTCCCCGCGCCGCGCCCGGGACGCCGGAGGAAACGGCGGAGGAGGCGGAAGAGGCGGGAGGGGTCGGCAGGACTGGAGGGGCCGGGGCTCAGGTCTCCTCCGAGCCCGCGAGCTTGCCGAAGTCGTGGTCCGGGACCGTGGGGGGTGGGGCGACGTCGAGGCCGTAGTGGTGGTAGAGCTGGAGTTCCTGGTCGGGGGAGAGGTGGCGGCCCACGCCGAAGTCGGGGGCGTCCTTGATCAGGGCGCGCTCGAAGGGGACGCGCAGGGCGCCGTCGACGAGTTCGCTGGGCTCCAGTGGGACGAAGGCGTCCCGGGAGAAGAGGCCGGTGCGTATGGCCGCCCACTCGGGCACTCCGGTGGCGTCGTCGAGGTACACCTCGTCGATGGTGCCGATCTTGGTGCCATTGCGGTCGAACGCCTTGCGGCCGATCAGGTTGCGCGGATCGATGTCGGTCTGCACGGCCCCTCTCCCTCCACTTGGTCGCACCTCATCCGTAAGCACTACAAAAGAGCACATTCAACGAGGCGGCCACTCGAAGGATGCGGCATTGACCTCGCTGGTAGGCTGACAGCGGCTGCTGACCCCGTGCGGGAGAGTCCTCCGACCACCTCGGAGGCGCCGAAGGAGCAACTCCTCCCCGGAATCTCTCAGGCTCACGTACCGCACGGACGAGGTCACTCTGGAAAGCAGGGCGGGCGTCGACAGCTCCCGCCCTCACCGACGGTGAAAGCCGGTGTCCGCGGGCGCCCGGTGAAGCTCTCAGGTTGAGATGACAGAGGGGGAGGCCGTCGGGGTACCCGTGCCGGGGTGCCCCTCGCAGGTCGCGTCAGACCAGGAGGCCTCCGCAATGACCGCCCACCGCATTCCCCTCTCCGACCTGGAAGCGGGCATCCCGTTCGAGCAGCGTCACATCGGACCCGACCAGGAGGCGCGGGCCAAGATGCTCGCGCAGGTCGGGTACGGCTCGCTCGACGAGCTGACCGCCGCCGCCGTACCGGACGTGATCAAGAACGCGGATGCCCTGGACCTGCCGGGCGCTCGTACCGAGGCCGAGGTGCTCGCCGAGCTGCGCTCGCTCGCGGACCGCAACCAGGTGCTCGGCTCCATGATCGGCCTCGGCTACTACGGCACCTTCACCCCGCCGGTCGTGCTGCGCAACGTGATGGAGAACCCCGCCTGGTACACGGCCTACACGCCGTACCAGCCGGAGATCTCCCAGGGGCGGCTCGAAGCCCTGCTGAACTTCCAGACGATGGTCGCCGAGCTGACCGGCCTGCCCACCTCCGGCGCCTCCCTGCTGGACGAGGGCACCGCCGCCGCCGAGGCCATGGCGCTGTCCCTGCGCATGGGCAGGAACAAGAAGGGCCTGTTCCTGGTCGACGCGGACGCGCTGCCGCAGACCATCGCCGTGATCCGGACGCGCGCCGAGCCGACCGGCGTCGAGGTCGTCGTCGCGGACCTCTCGGCCGGCATCCCGGCGGAGCTGGCCGAGCGCGAGATCAACGGCGTGCTGATCCAGTACCCGGGCGCCTCCGGTGCCGTGCGGGACATCAAGCCCGTCATCGACCAGGCACACGGCCTGGGCGCCCTGGTGACGGTCGCCGCCGACCTGCTCGCCCTGACCCTGCTGACCTCGCCGGGCGAGCTGGGCGCGGACATCGCCGTCGGCACCACCCAGCGCTTCGGTGTCCCGATGGGCTTCGGCGGACCGCACGCCGGCTACATGGCGGTGCACGAGAAGTTCGCGCGGAGCCTGCCCGGGCGGCTGGTGGGCGTCTCCGTGGACGCGGACGGCCACCGGGCGTACCGGCTCGCGCTCCAGACCCGTGAGCAGCACATCCGCCGGGAGAAGGCCACCAGCAACATCTGCACCGCGCAGGTCCTGCTCGCCGTCATGGCCGGCATGTACGCCGTCTACCACGGCCCCGAGGGCCTGCGCACGATCGCCCGTCGCACGCACCGCTACGCCACCCTGCTCGCCGCCGGCCTGACGGCCGCCGGGGTGGAGGTCGTGCACGGCGCCTACTTCGACACCGTCACCGCGCGGGTGCCCGGCAAGGCCGCCGGGATCGTGGCCGCCGCCCGGGACAAGGGCGTCAACCTGCGGCTGGTCGACGCCGACCACGTCTCCATGGCGTGCGACGAGACCACCGGCCGGGCCCAGCTGGACGCCGTCTGGTCGGCCTTCGGCGCCGAGGCCGACATCGAGGCGCTGGACGCGACCGCCGCGGACACGCTGCCCGAGGCGCTGCTGCGCACCGACGCCTACCTCACCCACCCGGTCTTCCACCAGCACCGGTCCGAGACCGCGATGCTGCGCTACCTGCGCAAGCTGGCCGACCGCGACTACGCGCTCGACCGCGGCATGATCCCGCTGGGCTCCTGCACCATGAAGCTCAACGCGACCACCGAGATGGAGCCGGTCACCTGGCCCGAGTTCGGGCAGCTGCACCCCTTCGCCCCCGCCGAGCAGGCCGCCGGCTACCTCACCCTCATCCACGAGCTGGAGGACCGGCTCGCCGAGGTCACCGGCTACGACAAGGTCTCGCTCCAGCCGAACGCCGGTTCGCAGGGTGAACTGGCCGGTCTGCTCGCCGTGCGCGGCTACCACCGGGCCAATGGCGACGAGCAGCGCACCGTCTGTCTGATCCCGTCCTCCGCGCACGGCACCAACGCCGCCAGCGCCGTGATGGCCGGTATGAAGGTCGTCGTCGTCAAGACCGCCGAGGACGGCGAGATCGACGTCGCGGACCTGCGCGCCAAGATCGAGCAGCACCGCGACGAGCTGGCCGTGCTGATGATCACCTACCCGTCCACGCACGGTGTGTTCGAGGAGCACGTCGCCGACATCTGCGCCCGGGTGCACGAGGCCGGCGGCCAGGTCTACGTCGACGGCGCCAACCTCAACGCGCTGGTCGGCCTCGCCAAGCCGGGCCACTTCGGCGGTGACGTCTCCCACCTGAACCTGCACAAGACGTTCTGCATCCCGCACGGCGGCGGCGGTCCGGGTGTCGGTCCGGTGGCCGTGCGCTCGCACCTGGCGCCGTACCTGCCGAACCACCCGCTCCAGCCGGAGGCCGGTCCCGAGACCGGTGTGGGCCCCATCTCGGCGGCCCCGTGGGGCAGCGCGGGCATCCTGCCCATCTCGTGGGCGTACGTCCGTCTGATGGGCGGCGAGGGCCTGAAGCGGGCCACGCAGGTGGCCGTGCTCTCGGCGAACTACGTCGCCAAGCGGCTGGAGCCGCACTTCCCGGTGCTCTACACCGGCCCCGGTGGCCTGGTCGCGCACGAGTGCATCATCGACCTGCGCCCGCTCACCAAGGCGACCGGCGTCAGCGTCGACGACGTGGCCAAGCGGCTCATCGACTACGGCTTCCACGCGCCGACCATGTCGTTCCCGGTGGCTGGCACGCTGATGATCGAGCCGACCGAGTCCGAGGACCTCACCGAGCTGGACCGTTTCTGCGACGCGATGATCGCCATCCGCGCCGAGATCGAGAAGGTCGGCGCGGGCGACTGGCCGGCCGACGACAACCCGCTGCGCAACGCCCCGCACACGGCCGCCGCGCTGGGCGGTGAGTGGACGCACGCCTACAGCCGCGAGGAGGCCGTCTTCCCGGCCGGTGTCTCGGCCGCCGACAAGTACTGGCCGCCGGTGCGCCGCATCGACCAGGCCTTCGGCGACCGCAACCTGGTGTGCTCCTGCCCGCCGCTGGACGCGTACGAGGACTGAGCGAGCGAACCGAGGGCCCGTCCGTGCGCACGGACGGGCCCTCGGCCGTTCCCGGCGGGCGGCTACCCCGTCGCCAGTGACACCTCGGTCGCCTTGATCAGCGCGATGACGTCGGAGCCCACGAAGAGGCCGAGGTCGCCGACGGCGTCCTTGGTGATCACGGCGGTGAGTTCGCCGCCGGCCGTGGCGACCTTCACGGACGCCACGGCCTCGCCCGTGACGAGCCGGGCGATCGACCCGGGCAGCTGGTTGCGGATCGACACGCCCTCGACCCGGCGCGTGGCCAGGGACACCTCGGTCGACTTGACCAGGGCGTGGACGGGCGTTCCGGGGGCGAGGGCCAGCTCCTCGACGGCCTCCACGGTGATGGCGGCCGTGAGGTGGGGCCCGCCGTCCAGCCGGACCTTGACGGTGGCCATCACCTCGCCGGGGTGGACCTCGGTGACGGTGCCGGGCAGCTGGTTGCGGATGCTCAGGGTCATGGGCACCCACCGTAGGGCGCCGGTGCGGTCAGGCCGGGTATGCGTGGGTCTGCGTCGCCGGGACGGTCGCCCAGACCGGTGCACCCGGGCGCAGCTCCAACTCGGCGGCGGCGACCGTGGTGAGGTCCGCCGCGAGGGGCAGTTCACCGGTGAGGTCGGCGCGGATCCGGTCGCCATGCGTCTCCACCCCGGCGACCTCCAAACGCCACGGGCCGTGTGCGCCGGCATCGGCGGGCGGGTCACGGAACAGGGTCACCGCGGACGGCGGGAACGCGACGAAGGCCGGTCCGGCCAGCTCCTGAGCGCTGGTCAGGACGGGCCCGGCGTCGAGCCGCACGGTGTGCCCCGCCGCCTGCCCGCGGTAGAGGTTGAGGCCGACGAGCCGGGCGATGTAGTCGGTGCGCGGACGGCGGGCGACGTCGGCGGGGGTGCCCTCCTGCACGATCCGGCCGTGTTCCACGACCACCAGCCGGTCGGCGAGCACCATGGCGTCCAGCGGGTCGTGGGTGACCAGGACCGAGACCGCCTCGAACTCGGCCAGGTGGCGGCGGAGCCCGGCGCGCACCTCCAGGCGGGTACGGGCGTCCAGGGCCGCCAGCGGTTCGTCCAGGAGCAGCAGCCGGGGGCGGGTGGCGAGGGCGCGGGCGAGGGCGACGCGCTGTGCCTGGCCGCCGGAGAGGCGGCGGGGCCTGGTGTGCGCGTGCGCCGCGAGGCCCATGCGGTCCAGCCAGGCCGCGGCCCGGGTCCGGGCCTCGGTCTTGCCGACGCCCTGGCAGCGGGGGCCGAAGGCGACGTTGTCCAGGGCGGACAGGTGGGGGAAGAGCAGGTAGTCCTGGAAGACGACGCCGACCCGGCGGGACTCCGGGGGCGTGTGCTCCAGCGGGGTGCCGTCCAGGCGCAGGTGGCCGTCGGTGAGGGGGGTCAGGCCGGCGAGGGCGCGCAGCGCGGTGGTCTTGCCGGCGCCGTTGGGGCCGAGGAGGGCGAGCACGTCCCCGGGAGCGGCCGTCAGGGTGACGTCCAGGCGGAATCCGGGGCGGTCGACGACGAGGCGGGCGTCGAGCCCGGCGGGCCGGCCGGGGTGCCCGTGCGACCGCGGGTGCGGGGCGGGGCGCCGGTCCCCGGCCGGACCGGGGGCCGTACCGGTGCCGCTCGTGCGGCTCGTGCCGGAGCCCCGCCGCCCGGGCGCGGGCGGGCGGGCGTCGTCGGCGGGTGTGGAGGGGGAATCGGTCATGGTGTGGTCATCCAGCGGTCCCGGAGCCCGGCCAGCACCGCGATCGACACGGCCAGCAGGACGAGACTGAGGGAGATGGCGGCCTCCGGGTCGTTCTGCAACGCCAGGTAGACCGACAGGGGCATGGTCTGGGTGCGGCCGGGGAAGTTGCCCGCGAACGTGATCGTCGCCCCGAACTCGCCGAGCGCGCGGGCCCAGGCCAGCACCGCGCCGGCCGCGATGCCGGGCGCGATCAGCGGCAGCGTGACCCGCCGGAACGCGGTGAAGCGGGACGCGCCGAGCGTGGTGGCCGCCTCCTCGTAGCGCGGGTCGGCGGCGCGCAGGGTGCCCTCGACGCTGATCACCAGGAACGGCATCGCCACGAACGCCTCCGCGATCACGACGCCGGTGGTGGTGAACGGCAGGGTGATCCCGAACCAGGTGTCGAGCCACTTGCCGATGACGCCGTTGCGGCCCAGGGCGAGGAGCAGCGCCACACCGCCGACGACCGGCGGGAGCACGAGCGGCAGCGTGACCAGGGCGCGGACCAGACCGCGGCCGGGGAACTCGGTGCGCGCCAGCAGCCACGCCAGCGGCACCCCGAGGACGAGGCTGACGGCGGTCGCCGCGGTGGCGCTGACCAGCGACAGCTGGAGCGCCTGCCACACCTCGGCGCTGGTCAGCTGCTCCGGCAGGCCGCGCCACGGGGCGCGGACGAGCAGCGCGAGCAGCGGCAGCAGCAGGAACGCCAGCGCCAGCAGGCCGGGCAGCAGCAGCGGCAGCGGCACCCCGCCCCGGCTCCCCGCGCGCAGGCGGCGCCGCGGCCGGCCCGTGCGGGGGCCGGCCGCGGCGCCGGGCTCGTCGAGCGAGGTCACGGCTTGAGGAACCCGGCCTCGCCCAGCACCTTCCGGCCCTCGGCGGAACGTACCAGGGCGATGAACGCCCGGGCGGCCCCGGCGTTCGGCGCGTCCTTCAGCAGCGCGATCGGGTAGTCGTTGACGGCGTCGGCGGACTCGGGGAACTCCACGCCCTCCACCGCGCCGCCGGCGGCCTTCACATCGGTCTTGTAGACGACGGCGGCGTCCGCCTCCTTCAGCCGCACCTTGTTCAGCGCCGACTTGACGTCCTGTTCGTAGGAGACCGGGGTGAGCTTGAGCCCGGCGGCGTCCAGGGCCTTTTGCGCGGCGGCGCCGCAGGGCACGGTCTCGTCGCACAGGACGACCTTCAGGCCGGACTTGGTGAGGTCCTTCAGGGAGGTCACCCTGCCGGGGTTGCCCGGCAAGGTGGCGATCTCCAGCTGGTTGCGGACGAAGATGGCCGGGGTGCCGGTCACGTCGCCCTTGTCCGTCACGATCTTCATCGTCCTGGGGCTGGCGGCGGCGAAGACGTCCGCCGGGGCGCCGCCGGTGATGCTGGCGGCGAGGGTGTCACTGCCGCCGAAGTTGAAGCTGACCTCGGTGCCGGGGTGCTGGTCCTCGAACCGCTTGCCCAGGGCCGTGAAACTCTCCTTCAGGGAGGCCGCCGCGAACACGGTGACCGTGCCCGACAGCTTCCGGGAGGCCGGCTCGTCCGACGGGCCGGACTCCTTCCCCTTCGCGTCCGACGAGGAGGAGCAGGCGCTGAGGGCCAGCAGGACGGCGGCTCCCGCACCGGCCAGCTTCAGCGTCCGCCGGGTCCGGCGCACGGAACGGGTCATCACGGATCTACTCCTCGGGTCCGGTGGAACGGCTGTCGTGCTCTGGCGCGGCCGGGTATCGGCCGTGCGCCGATGATAATGCCGCATCTGCCAGCTGTAAGTCTTCTGTCGCATCGCATGAGCCGCACACCCGTGACTTGGAGCTTGCATGTGCGCTTGTACGGAATGCCGGGGCGGGCGGTCCAGCGGGAGGTGGTCGACGGTGACGCTCGCGTAACCGGCCCTGACCGGCGATCTGGTACGACCCGCCCGGCTGACCGTGCCCGGCCTGCCGTGCCGGCCGCGGCGCCGGGCGGACGTCAGCGTCGTGTGGGCGACCAGCGGCATCCGGCACCACCGGTTCGCGGGGTCACGGACGTACGACACCGCCGACGGCGTCCCGCCGGACGGGGCCGGACCCCGGCCGGTGCTCCCGCAGGACCGGTGCGGGGGCCTGCACATCAGCGGGATCACGGCGATCCGGGTGGACGGCGGGTACGGCGGCGCCGGTCCGGCGCCGGCCACGCCCTGTCACGCGTCGGCGGCAGTGCGATGAACCGCATGCCCGTTACGTCCCGTACGGCGTCGGCCGGGGTGGCCGGGTCGAACGGGCCCTCGCTCACCGGCCCCGGGCGCCCACCGGCCCCGGGCGCCCACCGGCCCCGGGCGCCCACCGGCCCGGGGCCGGTGACGGGGCGGGTCAGACGCGGTCGACGTGCACGTTCGTGGACTTCACGCGCGCGGTGGCCTCCATGCCGACCTCCAGGCCCAGTTCCTCCACGGCCTCCCGGGTCAGCAGCGAGACGAGCCGGTGCGGGCCCGCCTGGATCTCCACCTGGGCGGCGACGTCGCCGAGTTTGATCGCGGTGACGATGCCGGGGAAGGCGTTGCGGACGGAGGTGTGCGAGGTCTCCTCGTCGCCGCCCTTGGCCAGTTCGACCGAGAACGCGGCGAGGTCCCTGCCGTCGATGAGCCGTCGCCCGGAATCGTCGCGGTGGGTGCTCACCCGGCCGGCGTCGGCCCAGCGGCGGGCGGTGTCCGGGCTGACGCCGAGCAGCCGCGCGGCCTGGCCGATCGTGTAGGACTGCATGCCGGTCACGATAGGGCCAAGCGCGGGGCACCGTGGACCTGGGGCCGCCCGCCGGGGACAACGCGACAGGACGCCGGCGGGGGCGGACCGCGCCTGCGGTGGCGTGGCCGCCGTACCGGTGCCCGCGCTCAGCCGGTGTGCACCCGCGGCCGGCGGGACCGGTCCGGCTCCGCCTCGCGCAGCACCTCACGGGTGACCGGGGCGACCTCGCCCTGCCCGAAGAGGAAGAAGCGGAGGAAGTTGGCGAACGGACTGCCCTCGGTCCACTCGAAGTAGATGTGCGGGGTGCAGCCCGTGACGTCACGGACGTGCAGCAGCAGCGCGGCGAGGGCGTTCGGGATCGACGCGGACTCCAGCGTGAGCACCCGGTAGCGGCCGTGCAGCACCTCGCCGCACACGGTCAGCCCCGCCTCGAACTCCGAGGGGTCGGTGACCGTGACCTCGACGAAGACGAAGTCCTCCTGCTCCGGCATGTCGTTGTCGGCGCGGATCTGCTCGATCTTGTCGCGGTACTCCGCCTTGTCCCGGTGGCCCGGCTGGTTGGCGATGAACCGCATCTTCCGGCTCGCCATGTCCCGGATGAAACGTTCCGCCATCGGATCGAGCGTCACACTCGTCACCCGCAGCTCGAAGGCGCGGGCCAGCCGGGACAGCAGCGAGACGAGGATGATGCCCGCGATGAAGCAGGCACCGATCTTCACGCCGTCCGGGCGCTCGATGACGTTCACCACGGTCGTGTAGAGGAAGACCGCCGCTATCGCCCCGAACGCGAGGGTCCAGCCGCGCTGCTCCGCCTTGCGCGCGGCGATGGTCACGGCGATCGCGGCCGAGCTGATCAGCACCAGCACACCGGTGGCGTAGGCGCTGCCCTGCTTGTCGACGTTGGCGTCGAAGATCCAGGTCACCAGGAAGGCGATCAGCGTGAAGACCATGACCATCGGACGCACCGCCCGCGCCCAGTGCGGGGCCATGCCGTAGCGGGGCAGGTAACGCGGCATCAGGTTGAGCAGGCCCGCCATGGCGGAGGCGCCCGCGAACCACAGGATGGCGATGGTCGAGACGTCGTACACCGTGCCGAAGCCGCTGCCCAGGTACTCGTGCGCGAGGTAGGCGAGCGCGCGGCCGTTGGCCTGGCCGCCCGGCTTGAACTCCTTCTCCGGGATCAGCAGCGTGGTGATGAAGCTGGTGGCGATCAGGAAGCAGCTCATGATCAGCGCGGCGGTGGTCAGGAGCTTCTTGGTGTCCCTGATCCGGCCGGCGGGCCGCTCCTCGGTGTCGCCCTGGTCGCCCTGGACGTGCGGCATGACGGCGACGCCGGTCTCGAAGCCGGACAGACCGAGGGCGAGTTTCGGGAAGACGATCAGCGCGACGCCGATCATCACGAAGACGTTCCCGTGCTGCGCGGTCAGGGCGGTGGTCCAGTCGGTGACCACCTGCCCGGCGGTGACGACGTGCCAGAGGCCGGTGATCACGACGACCAGATTGAGCGCCAGGTAGACGCCGACGAGGGCGACCGCGACCCCGATCGCCTCCAGGAAGCCCTTGAGGAACACCGCGCCGAGCAGGGCCACCAGGAAGAGGGTGATCACCATCTGGTGGCCGTGCAGGGAGCTGGTGAGGTGCGGGTTCTCCACCAGGTGGGTGGAGGCGTCGGCCGCCGAGAGCGTGATGGTGATCAGGAAGTCGGTCGCCGCGAAACCCAGCAGGGTGAGGACGAAGAGCTTGCCCTGCCAGAACGACAGCAGTCGCTCCAGCATCGCGATGGAACCCTCGCCGTGCGGGCTCTCCTCGGCCACCCGGCGGTAGACGGGCAGGGCACCGGCCAGGGTCACGACGACGAGCACGAGCGTCGCGATCGGTGACAGCAGACCGGCCGCCAGGGCCGCGATGCCGGGCTGGTAGCCGAGGGTGGAGAAGTAGTCGACACCCGTCAGGCACATCACGCGCCACCAGCGCTGTCCGTGCTGCGGGGGCTCCGGCTCCGCGTGCGGTCCGGTCAGGCCACCGCTCTTGCCCATGTCGGACAGGCCCTCCAGCATCCAGGCGCGCAGGCGGCTGGTACTGGGAGGGCGCTCGGTCGTCGCCATCGGCGTGCTCCTGACGTGCGGCTCAGCTCTTTCCGGCCATCACGCGGACGGCGGCACCAGCGTAAGCGGAGCGTTATGTCGGGGCCCATGGATCAAGGGGCCGTAGGCGTCAAGCTTGCGTTAAGAATGGCCGCCGCGGTGGAGGGGGCGCACGAAGAGGGCGAGGCAGGGGAGGTGGTCCGGGGGCGGGGCCGAACGGGTGAGGGAGGAAGGGTGACGGGGCGCTCGGACGGTGACGGCCACTCAGTGTCACGGCCCGCGACCGGTGTGCTCCGCCGCGTCCTGCGGGTCCCGGTGCCCGCGCCCGGAGGACGCGGGGGCGGGTGCACCGGCGAGCCGGTCACTCCATGCCGGACGCCCGGAAGACGCCGAGTGCCGTCTCCCGGTCTAGACGGCGGGCCAGGCGGTGCAGTTCGGTCGTGCCGGACAGCAGGAAGCCGGCCGCCTCGGCACGGCGGGCGTCCTCGGCGAGCCGGTACCACAGGTCCGGATTGCGGACCAGCACCTCGGGGTCGATCTCCACCCGGTGGTCCAGGGCGTCACGCAGCACCAGGCGCCGGCTGACCCCGTCCACCGGGCGCACCGCGACCAGCAGATCGGTGCGGACCCGGCGGGTGCGCAGCGGGCGGCGGCCGGCCAGCCAGCCCGGCCCCGCAGACACACGCGCCGGGCACAGCACGAGGAAGAGCAGCACGGCCAGCAGAAGCCACAGGGCACCGCGCCACCAGGTCAGTGAGCCGGCCGCCCGGTCGAAGCACAGCAGCAGCCCGAACAGCGCGGCGGCGCAGCGCACCGCGCCGCGCGCCTCCCCGGCCCAGCCGCGGTCATAGGCCACGGTCTCGGTGCCGGACGGGTACGAGCCGGTCACATGGGGGCGGGTGTCGTCACGGTGCTCCATGGGAAAAACGGTAGACCGCCTACGGCCCCCTCCGCCCGCCCTTGACGGCGCCCTGACGACCGGGGGCCGGTTCTTGACGGCACCAGAACGCCGGAGCGGGCGGGGTGCGGGCGGTTCCGGGGGCCCGGAACCGTGGTGCGCTCCGCCGGGGCGGGGCCGTTCACAGGTCGCGGGTGTCGATGCGCAGGTGCCACGTGTTGCGCCGGTGGACGGACAGCAGGTCGGACTGGAGCGGGGACGGCGGCACCGCCAGGACCGGACAGACCGCGTGGGCCAGACAGTGCCGGGAGACCCGGCCCGAGAAGGCGCGCCGGAGCCCGCGCCGTCCCGCGCCCACGACCAGGACGTCGCTCTCCCGGTCCGCGATTTTTATGAGCGCCCGGCCGGGGGCGCCGCGCACCACGACGGGACGCATCGGCACCCCGGGCGGCGCCGCGCCGAAGATCTCGTCCAGTACCGCGGCCAGCCGCTGCTTGGCCAGCCGCTGCCACTCCTGCGCCGGCACGCCGGCGGCGGGGGAGCGGCGCGCGGCGGAGTCACCGCCCGGCGGCTCCCAGGCCAGCACCGGCCACAGCTCCGCTCCCAGCCGGCGGGCCAGCACGGTGGCCCGCCGCAAGGCCGTGACGCTGCCCAGGGAGCCGCTCACACCGACCACCACCCGGGCCACCGCCGAGGTGTCGTGCTTGGACATGACTCCACCGTTCCGCACGGGCACCGGCGGGGTGCCGGCCCCAGGCGCGCCCGCGTGCAGGTCCTCCCTCACTCCATCCCACTCCCGCACCGGCGATTCGACCAGCCGGGCGGCCGGCACCCGCGCTCCGGACCGCCCGTCGGCCCCCCGTCGGCAGTAAGATTCGGCCCTTCAGTCGAATCTTTCGAGCGCCTCAGGGGGCGAGCGTGCGGACCTACGACAATCCCGTCATCCCCGGCTTCCACCCCGATCCCAGCGTGTGCCGGGCCGGGGACGACTACTACCTGGTGTGTTCCAGCTTCGAGTACTTCCCCGGCGTCCCGCTGTTCCACAGCCGGGACCTGGTGCACTGGCGCCAGATCGGCAACGTCCTCGACCGGCCCGGGCAGTTGGCGCTGCCCGACGACGTACCGGCGTCCGGGGGCGTCTACGCGCCGACGATCCGCCACCACGACGGGCGCTTCCACGTCGTCACCACCGTCGCGGGCGCCGGCGGCACCTTCCTGGTCACCGCCGACCGGCCCGAGGGCCCCTGGTCCGACCCGGTCCGGATCGACCTGCCCGGCATCGACCCCGACCTGGCGTGGGACGACGACGGCAACTGCTGGTGCGCCATGGCCGGGGTCACCGTCGCCCGGATCGATCCGCGCACCGGCCGGGTGCTGGAGGGCCCGCTGCCGATGTGGTCCGGCACCGGGCTGCGGGACCCGGAGGCCCCGCACCTGTACCGGATCGGCGACTGGTGGTACCTGCTGCTGGCCGAGGGCGGCACGGCGCTGGGGCACGGTGTCTCGGCCGCCCGCGCCCGTTCGCCGCGCGGTCCCTGGGAACCCGCCCCCGGCAACCCGCTGCTCACCCACCGCGGCACCGACCTTCCCGTGCAGTGCACCGGTCACGGCGACCTGGTCGAGGCGGCCGACGGCTCCTGGTGGATGGTGCTGCTCGGTACCCGGCCCCGGGGCTGGTTCCCGGAGTTCCACGTCCTCGGCCGGGAGACCTTCCTGGTGCCGGTGGAGTGGGCCGACGGCTGGCCCCGGGTGGGCCCGGTACGGGAGCGGCACCCGGCTCCCGCCGCCTGGGCGCCCGTCGAACAGCCGCCCGCCCGGGACGACTTCACCGCTCCGTTGCTCGCGCCGCACTGGATATCCCCGCGGCGCAGGCCCGACGGCTGCTGGTCGCTGACCGAACGGCCCGGCCGGCTCGTCCTGACCGCCACCGGGGACAGCCTCGACCGGCCCGGGCACACCTTCGTCGGCCGCCGCCAGCAGCACCACGACTGCCGGGTCGCGGCGCTGCTGGAGCCCGGTGCGGGGCGGGCCGGGCTGTCCGTGCGCCTGGACGAGGACCACCACTACGACCTGGAGGTGGACGGGGGCTCGGTGGCCGTGATCGCGCGGATCGGCCCGCTGCGGCAGCGCGTCGCCGAACAGCCTCTGCCGGCCGGTCCGGTCACCCTGTCCCTGGAGATCCGCGCGACGCGGCGGCCGGGACCGCGGCGGCCCGGCCCCGATCTGCTCGTCTTCTCCGCCGGTACCGCCGAGGGGACCGTCCGGCTCGCCGAGCTCGACGGCCGCTATCTCTCCACCCAGGTGGCCGCCGGCTTCACCGGCCGTGTCATCGGCATGTACGTCACCGAGGGCCGCGCGGCCTTCGACTGGTTCGAGTACGCGCCCACCACACCGGTCGCGACGCCCTGACGCACCCCTCCCGACCGAATGCGACGCGGTGGAGGGACCGAAACTTTCGGAAGCCGGATCGTCGTCCTCTCGTCGCCCTTCCGTCTTCGTCGGCGCGCGCCGGACGCGTGGTGCCGGACGGGTGCTCCCCGGCATGTGTCGGGGCCGGTGCGCACCGGGTGGGTGCGGCCGGCCCCTCGGGTCACACTGTGCCCCTGCTCGGGCGTATGCCCTGCGCAGGCGTGTGCCCCGCTCAGGCGGCGGTCATCACCTCGTCCACGCCGAGCGGGCGGTGCGGGGCGATGATGCGGCCGTCGGGCAGCAGCTCACCGGTGTCCTCGAACAGCAGGACGCCGTTGCACAGCAGGCTCCAGCCCTGCTCCGGGTGGTGCGCCACGAGGCGGGCGGACTCCCGGTCGGCGGATTCGGCTGGCGGGCACGGTGGCTGGTGCTGGCACATGGGCGGGTTCTTTCGCTCTGGTGTGATCATGTCCGTCCCCCGTGGTAAGAGTCGGTCTGCGTCCAGTGTTCTCTCCCGCGTCTCATTCCGCAGGGATTTCGCAGCACCGCTTCCCACAGGTTCACTTCGGGTGGTTCGCAGTGACCAGATGCGGGCACCCGAGTACGCCCAGTACGCGGGTGATCCTCCGCCTTGCGATGCACCGCACCGGACGCCGCGGCCTGATCCGACCTGATCCAAACGAAACCCCCTAGTCCGCACGGTGGGCGTTCGGAAGACGGTCGTACCCCGCTTCCGGGCCGCGAAGCGGGGTACGCGGGGGTCGGTCAGGCGGGCGAGCCGAGCACGGGCGAGCCGAGCAGTGGGAGAGGGGTCGCCCGATGGGTCAGCACCGGAAGCAACTCGGAGACCGGGAAGGGCCGGTGCGCCGGGATGCCGGGCGGGGCCGGCGCCAGCGGGACGAGCAGGTCGGTGGCGGCCGGATGGCCCTCGGTGCCGTCTCCGGAGCAGTCGCCGTGCAGCCACAAGGTCAGCATGTAGAGCCCGGGGACCGACAACAGCCTTGCCTGGTACGGCTGTTGCAGCGACTCCGCCTGTTGCAGGGCGCGCTCGGTGGAGACGACGTAGGGGCCTTCGAAGAAGTGCGAGAAGGCCCAGCCGTCGGGGGTGAGCATGGTGTCGGCGGCGGCCACCGCGCGATCACCGCACCGGATCAGGAAACGCCAGCCGGTCAGTCTGGTCGCGGACAGACCTTGTGCGGTGATGCGGTCCAACACGTGTACCGGCAACGGGAGTTCGGGTGTCACTGGGCCCTGCGCGGTACGCAGGGCGGGGGTGCGGGCCTCACGTACCGCGGTGGGGGAACCGAGGGCGGTGAGGACGGAGCGCAGGGCGGGCGCGGGGGCAGGGGGTACGTGCAGCGGCATGTGGGTCGCCTCTCAGTCGACAGGCGCGGCGGCGCGAGGAGGGTGGGGCGGACGGCGCTGTCTGCTCACGGAAGGCCGGAGAGGTGGGGGCCCAGGTCGGTGGGAACGAGGGTGCGGCTCGGTCCGCCGCCCGTCAACCAGGGCGACGGGAACTCCGCGGAAACCAGGACCGAGGGCGCCACCTTCTGCCTTGTGGACGGAGTTTATACGACGTGTGTTCGGCAGTTGTTTCAGCTAGCCGATTCCGGTTCCCGGGGCCAGACCGAAATGCGTCGTCGATTTGCGGAACTCATCCCGATTTCCGAACCGGGCCCCCGCCGCTGACCTCGCCGTACGCTCCGGTAGCGGTCGGCTGATTGTCGTCGGCGTTTTTCACGAGGCGTTCGGGGCACCCGATGGTGCGAGCTGCGGCATGCCTCGTGAATGTGCCGCCGGGAACATTCGTAAGAGTAGCGGGCGACGGGCCCGCGCGGGACGTTATCGATCGCTTCCGCTGGGCATCATCCCCCCTGACCCGGGAGAGCCCGGCGGCCGGATCATCGGCCCGCCCATCCGAGGAGGGACACTTCGATGGGGGAGAAGGTCGTGGCGGGGCAGTTCGACCTGTCCGATCGCCAGCGCTACCGTGAAAAGCTTCAGAAGTGTCTGACGGGGCTGGAGCGGTTGTTGCGGGAGAAGCGATTCGACCGTGGCAAGAACCTCTTGGGAGTCGAGATCGAATTGAATCTCGCCGGATCCGACGGCATGCCGAAAATGTTGAACGGGCAGGTACTTGAGCGCATCGCGAGCCGTGACTTCCAAACAGAACTCGCCATGTTCAACCTGGAAGTGAACATAGCGCCCCACCGATTGGGCGGCCGAGTTTTCGACCGGCTCGCCGAGGAACTGCGCACCTCGCTCGCCTACGCCGACCGCAAGGCCGGCGAGGTGGACGCGGGCATCGTGATGATCGGCATCCTGCCCACCCTCGACCGCGACGACCTGGTCTCCTCCAACCTCTCCGAGGTCGACCGCTACACCCTCCTCAACGACCAGATCGTCGCCGCGCGCGGGGAGGACTTCCGGCTCGACATCGACGGCGTGGAGCATCTCGTCTGCACGTCGAAGTCGATCGTGCCCGAGGCCGCGTGCACCTCGGTGCAGCTGCACCTCCAGGTCACCCCGGCGCGGTTCGCGGACGTGTGGAACGCGGCCCAGGCGGCGTCCGCCGCACAGATAGCCGTCGGCGCCAATTCGCCGTTCCTCTTCGGCCACGAGCTGTGGAGCGAGTCCCGGCCGCCCCTGTTCCTCCAGTCCACCGACACCAGGCCGCCCGAGCTCCAGGCCCAGGGTGTACGGCCGCGGACGTGGTTCGGCGAGCGGTGGGTGACCTCGGCCCAGGACCTGTTCGAGGAGAACCTGCGCTACTTCCCGGCGCTGCTGCCGATCTGCGACGACGAGGACCCGCTGGAGGTCATCGAGGCCGGCGGCGTGCCGAAACTCTCCGAGCTGGTGCTGCACAACGGCACGATCTACCGGTGGAACCGGCCGGTGTACGGCATCGCGGACGGCGTCCCGCATCTCAGGGTGGAGAACCGGGTGCTGCCGGCCGGGCCGACCATCACCGACGTGATCGCCAACGCGGCCTTCTACTACGGCCTGGTGCGCGCCCTCGCCGAGGACTCGCGGCCGGTGTGGACCCGGCTGCCGTTCGCCGCGGCGGAGGCGAACTTCGACGCGGCGTGCCGGCACGGCATCGACGCGCGCTTCACCTGGCCCCGGCGCGGGCGCTACGGCGGCACGGGCGAGATCGACGCGGTCACGCTGGTGCGGGACGAGCTGCTGCCGCTCGCCTCGGCCGGGCTGGACGCGTGGGGCGTGGAGGCCGCCGACCGCGATCTCTACCTGGGCGTGATCGAGGAGCGCTGCCGGCGCCGGGTCAACGGGGCGTCCTGGCAGGCGGCCACCTTCCACCGCGCACTGGAACGGGGTATGTCCCGCGAGGCGGCCCTCGCGGCGACGACCCGCCGCTACGCCGAGCTGATGCACGGGGGCGAGCCGGTACACACCTGGCCGGTGGGCCTGCCGGAGCCGGTACCGGCGGGCTGAACGTCGTCACCAGGTGCCGGTGCCGGTGCCGGTGCCGGTGTCTGTGCGGCTGAGCGTCGGAAACCGGTGCCGGTGCCGGTGGGCTGGGCGTCGTATGGGCCGCCGGCCCGTGCGGTGAGGGGTCTGCCTCAGCCGTAGCCCCCGTCTGCGTATGCGCCTGCGCCTGCGTCTTCGTCTCCGTTTCCGCTCAGGCCCGGCCCGGTGCGCGGGGCGCCACCGGTTCTGCGATCCTTTCCGGGCAAGGGCGGGCCATGGGCCCGTGGGCCCGGTGAAGGCAGGGGTGCAGGTGGAGGCTGACTCGGTGGCCGGTTCCGCGCCGCGGGGGCGCGACCCGCGGCGGACGCTGCGGGACGAGATGCTGCTCGTGCTGGCGCTCTCACTCGGGGCGAGCGGCGTCTCCGCGCTGATCAGTTTCATCGGCTCGGTCACCAAGCCGGGCGGTCTCAAGGACCAGGCGGCCACCCTCAACGCCTCGGCCGCCCCGGGCCGTCCCTGGCTGGACCTGGCCTGGCAGCTCTTCGGCATCGCCACCGCGCTGGTCCCCGTGGCGCTCGTCGCCCACCTGCTGCTGCGCGAGGGCGAGAGCCTGCGGACGCTGGGTTTCGACCGCACCCGGCCCTGGTCCGACCTGGCCCGGGGCGCCGGCGTCGCGGCCGTGATCGGCAGTACCGGTATCGCCTTCTACCTCGCCGCCCGCGGCCTCGGCTTCAACCTCACCGTCGTGCCCGAGGCGCTGCCGGACGTGTGGTGGAAGTACCCGGTGCTCGTCCTGTCCGCGCTCCAGAACGCGATCCTCGAAGAGGTCATCGTCGTCGGTTACCTGCTGCGCAGGCTGGGCCAGTTGGGCTGGTCGCCGGGGACCGCGCTGGTGGCGAGCGCCGTCCTGCGCGGTTCCTACCACCTCTACCAGGGCATCGGCGGCTTCCTCGGCAACATGGTCATGGGCGTGGTCTTCGTCTGGCTGTACCGCCGCTGGGGGCGGGTCGGCCCGCTGGTCGTCGCCCATTCCCTGCTCGACATCGGGGCGTTCGTGGGATACGCGCTCCTCGCGGGCCGGGTGGACTGGCTGCCGACGGCCTGAGGGCCGCCGGAGACTCAGGCGCGCAGTTCGCCCTCGATGACGGTGACCGCGCGGCCGGTGAGCCAAGTGCGCTCACCGCGCAGGGCGGTCCGCACCAGCCCGGTGCGGCGCGACGCCTGAAGGCCGGTCAGGTCGTCGCGGCCGAGACGGGCGGACCAGTGCGGGGCGAGCGCGGTGTGGGCGCTGCCGGTCACCGGGTCCTCGTCGATGCCGACGTTGGGGAAGAAGCAGCGGGAGACGTAGTCGTAGCCGCGGGCAGGGCCCTCGGCGCGGGCGGTGGCGATGATGCCGCGCGCGGAGTAGGCGCCCAGGGCCTTGTGGTCGGGGGAGAGGCCGCGCACGGTCTTCTCGTCGGCCAGCTCCACCAGCAGGTCACCGACGTTCGGCCCGGTGTCGAAGGCGGCGACCGGCTCCGCGCCGAGCGCCCCGGCGACCCCGGCCGGGATCGCGGTCCGGGTGAGCGGGGCGGTCGGGAAGTCGAGGGTGAGCGAGCCGTCCGCGGCGGGCGTGGCGATCAGCACGCCGCTGCGGGTGGCGAACCGCACCGGCCCCTCGTGGGCGCCGGTGGTGTGCAGGACGTGGGCCGTGGCGAGGGTGGCGTGGCCGCACATGGCGACCTCGGTGACGGGCGTGAACCAGCGCAGCGCCCAGTCCGCCTCGCCGCCCTCGGGCAACCGGTGCGCGAACGCCGTCTCGGCGTGGTTGACCTCCATGGCGACGTCTCGGAGCCAGTCGTCGTCCGGGAAGTCGTCGTCCAGGAGGAGGACTCCGGCCGGGTTGCCGGCGAAGGGGCGGTCGGTGAAGGCGTCCACGATTCGAATGCGCATGCCGCCGACGCTAGTGGCCGCGCCGGTCGCCGGACCAAGGCCAATTCGCGAGTGCCGGACTGTTTCCCGCCCGGCGCCGCATGCGCGCCGTCTGCTGCCTGCCGTAGGCCGTGCCTGTGGGGCGGGAACCTGGAACGGGGAGTCGCCTCACCGCAGGTCAAGGTTTCGAGAAGGAGCTTGTCGGGGAGCTTGTCGGACGATCGGTTCCGATATATCGTTGAAGCATCGCGAACGATACGCGATGCTTACGTGATAGATCCGCGAGATCAGCGATGGAATGGAGTGATCGCGATGCGTACCCACGGATTCGAGCGTGGACATCGGCATGAGGGTGGCGGCCGCCGTGGCATGGGCGGCTTCGAGGGGCGGCGGGCCGCCTTCGGCCCGTTCGGGCCCGGCGGCCCCGGCTTCGGACCGGGTCCCTGGGGGCCCCGGGGGCGGGGCGGTCCGCGCGGGCGGGCGCGGCGCGGTGACGTGCGCGCCTCGATCCTGGCCCTGCTCAAGGAGCGGTCCATGCACGGCTACGAGATGATCCAGGAGATCGCCGAACGCAGCGGCGGCGCCTGGAAGCCCAGCCCCGGCTCGGTCTACCCCACCCTCCAACTGCTGGAGGACGAGGGCCTGATCGTCAGCGAGAGCGAGGGCGGCAAGAAGCTGTTCGCGCTGACCGACAGCGGGCGCGCCGCCGCCGAGGAGGGCTCCGACGCCCCCTGGGAGGAGGCCTCGCGCGGGGTCGACTGGGAGGCCCTCGGCGAGATCCGCCAGGCCGGCTTCGGTCTGATGGAGGCCTTCGGCCAGGTCTGGAAGACCGGCAGCAAGGAACAGCGCGAGAAGGCGCTTGCCGTCGTCAACGACGCCCGCAAGAAGCTGTACCTGATCCTGGCCGACGAGCACTGAGGTCCGTACGGCGGCCCCGGCGCCCCGGGTGTGTGCCGCGCGGGGCGCTCGCGCGTCCCCGGGCCCTCAGGCCACCAGGTCGCCCAGCCCGCGCAGTGACTCGCGCAGCGCGGCCGTGGCCGAGTCCTTGAGCCTGCCCGCCATCAGCGACACCGCGGCGCCGGTAGGGGCGTGAACTTTCCATACTGATGAACCGTCAGGTGCCGGCGATGGTGGCGCCGGGTGCCGTGGAGCGCCGACGGCGGCGCGGGTGCGGGGCAAGGCGGCGCGCCCTTCCTGTCGGAAATCGGCCAGATCTCCTCCGTAGGGATGAAATCGGGGGTGGTGATGTCCACTCCGCGTGGGACGCGAAGATGGTTCCCCTCGTGGATGCCCCGTCCCTTGGGGGCTGATGGGGTAGGGGATGTGCAACCCTGTACAGCCCACCGGACCGCCCAGGACGCGGCGGTTCCGTATCAGGACGGCGCTGCCGGGCTCGGTGCCGAGCTGGCAGTGGTGGTAGCCGGTGCCCGCCGGAGGGCCGTCCGGGACGGGGACCGGCAGACCGACACCGCCCATCTGCTCCACGCCCTGCTGGAGAACGACCCCGAGGTCCGCGCCGCCGTGGGTGAGCCGCGGCGTCTGGTCCGGCTCCTCGGCTACCTGGTGCAGCGCAGCATCGGCTACGGGCTGCGCTGGCAGAGCAGCGTGGAGAACTCCGGCGCGCTGCCCCGCCTCCCCGCGCCGGCCGGCCCCGGCGAGCGGGAGCGCGGCGCCCGCCCCGCCGTCCCCGACGGGGCGGACGACGGTGCCGGCGCGGCGGGCACCGGTGCCGACG
>NZ_JOCB01000113.1 GCF_000718775.1 Streptomyces sp. NRRL S-31 | reverse complement strand
CGGCGAGGCCGCCCCGGCGGCACGCCGGCTCGCCGCCCTGCTGGCCGACCGGTCCGGGGGCGCGGGCGGCGGGCGGCGGGGCAGCTCCCCGGATTTGATGGAGCTGCTGCCGCAGTGGCTCGCGGTGGCCAACGCGCACGGGTACGCGGCTCCGCCGCAGGCGCTGCCCGCCCTGCTGGACGCGGCCCGGGGCCGTACGGACCTGCGCCCGGCGGCACTGGCGTTCGCGGGCCCGCGCGCGCTGTGGCTCGCCCGGCTGAACCCGGACTGGCGGTTCGCCCTGCGCGCGGCCCCCGGCGGTGGCGCGTCGCTGCCCGACGCGGAGGACGCCGAGGCGGTGCGCCGGCTGTGGCGGGAGGGGCTGTTCGCCGAGCGGGCGGCGCTGCTGGGCGCGCTGCGCGCCCGGACGCCCGCGGTGGGGCGTGAGCTGCTGGTGTCCACATGGCCGACGGAGCGGGCGGAGGACCGGCTGATGTTCCTCGACACGCTGCGCACCGGCCTGTCGGACGCGGACGAGCCGTTCCTGGAACAGGCGTTGGGAGACCGCAGCCGCAACGTCCGGGCGACGGCGGCGGAACTGCTGTCGGCGCTGCCGGGATCGGCGCTCGCCGCGCGGATGGCGGTACGTGCCACGGTGTGCGTGGCCCTGGACCGTACGGGGAACGCGCCGGCGATAGCGGTGGAGGCACCGCCGGAGTGCGACCCCGGCATGGAGCGGGACGGGGTCACGGCCACACCGCCGGCGGGACGCGGGGAACGGTCCTGGTGGCTGGGCCAGTTGGTGGAGGCCGCCCCGCTCGGCACCTGGCCGGAGCGGCTCGGCGGACGGACGGCCGAGGAGATCGTGGCGCTGCCGGTGGCGGACGGCTGGCAGGGGGAGCTGCACGCGGCCTGGTGCCGGGCGGCGGTGCGGCAGCGGGACGCGGCGTGGTCGCGGGCGCTGCTCGGCGCTCCGTCGGCACCGGAGGCGGGCGGCCCGGGCGCGGTGTCCCTGGCGGAGCGGGCGAAGCTGCTGGCCGCGCTGGAACCGGACGAACGGGCCGCGTGGGTGGCCGGGTTCATCGCCACGCACGGCCTGTCGGAGGCGTTCCAGTTGCTCGGGGTGTGCGCGGTCCCCTGGGCGCCGCCGCTGGGCCAGGCGGTGGTGGACGCCCTCAACATAGCTCGGGACGCGGGCAGTTACCCGTGGAGCTTCAGCGGGGTGATGGGGCTGGCGGAGCGCTGCCTCGACCCGGCGGAGGCCGTGCGCCTGGAGGCGCTGCTGGCGGTGCCCGACGAGCCGGAGGACGCCGCGCCCGGCGCCGGCGGGTACTGGGCGGAGGCGTTCCAGCGGCTGGTCACCACGCTGCGGCTGCGGGCGGCGATGACACGGGAACTGAACCCGCAGACACCGCCCGCCGAACCGCGGGGGGCGGCCACTCGCCCGCCGGAGACGGCTGCCCAACCCCCGGAGACGGCCCCTCAGCCCTCGGAGGCGGCCGGCTGACGGACGTTCTCGCGGACCCATTCCACGATCGACGTGGTCGTCGCACCGGGGGTGAAGATCTCCGCGACGCCCTTCTCCTTCAGCGGCGGAATGTCCTCCTCCGGGATGATGCCGCCGCCGAAGACGAGGATGTCCTCCGCCTCTCGCTCCTTGAGCAGGTCGATGACCGCGGCGAACAGCGTGTTGTGGGCGCCGGAGAGGATGGACAGGCCGATGGCGTCGGCGTCCTCCTGGATGGCGGTGCCGACGATCTGTTCCGGCGTCTGGTGGAGGCCGGTGTAGATGACCTCCATACCGGCGTCGCGCAGAGCGCGCGCGATGACCTTGGCCCCACGATCGTGGCCGTCGAGCCCCGGCTTGGCGACCACCACGCGGATCGGACCGGCTGCCACACCCATCACTGCCTCCATCAAGCGACCACGGAAGCGATCGCTTCCGTTCATACCGACAAGTACCGCACTTTTGGCGCGTTCCGCCACCGTCGCGAAGTGAACGAACGTTATCTCCAGCATCCCGCAGCGCGCGGTTTTACGGTGCGCCGCGAGGGGGAAATCACATGGTGGGACATGAGGGCACACGGGGGCCGAGCCGTCCTCCGGCGTGCCGACAGGAGGTCGGCCATGAAGGTCACCGGGGTTTTGCCGACGCTGTTCCTCCCGGTCTGCCGCCGTCTGTGGCCGGGCAGGCTCGCCGGACTGTCCATGACGCTGCTGCGGGCGACCGCCCTGGAGGCCGCGATCCTGGCGGGCCACCTTCTGCTCTATCCGACCGGTCTGGTCCAGGAGCGCCGCTCCGCCGCCCTGCCCGCCGCCGGGGGTGCCGCCCGGCTGCCGGTCCGCCCCGGTCCGCCGGTCGTGCTGCTGCACGGCTTCATCGACAACCGCTCGGTGTTCGTGCTGCTGCGCCGCACCCTCGCCCAGCACGGCGGACAGCGGGTCGAGTCGCTCAACTACTCCCCGCTGACCTGCGACATACGCATCGCAGCCGAGCTGCTGGCCCGGCACATCGAGGAGATCTGCGAGCGCACCGGCAGCGCACGGGTGGACATCGTGGGGCACAGCCTCGGCGGTCTGATCGCCCGCTACTACGCGCAATGCCTCGGCGGTGACCTGCGGGTACGCACACTGGTCACGCTCGGCACCCCGCATTCCGGGACGCGGGTGGCGCCGCTGGCGGACGCGCATCCCATCGTCCGGCAGATGCGGCCCGGCTCCGCGGTGATCGAGGAGCTGGCCCGCCCCGCGCCCGGCTGCCGGACCCGCTTCGTCAGCTTCTGGAGCGACCTGGACTCCCTGATGGACCCGCTGGAGACGGCCTGCCTGGAGCATCCGGACCTCGACGCGCGCAACGTCCGGGTGTCCGGCATCGGCCACCTCGCCCTGCCCGTGCACCCCGCCGTCGCGGCCGGGATACGCGAGGCCCTCGACGCCCCGCACCCCGGGGACCAGGTCGCCGACGGCCTCACCGTGGCCTGAGGGCGACCGGGGGACGCCGGAGAGGGCGATCGAAGGGCGCCGGAAGGACGCACACGGGCGGGCGCTCGGCCCGGTGGACAGCCGACACATCACCCCTCGACATCGAACAGTCTTCGAACGTAAAGCCAAAGTCGCGTGCGGGCGCCCCCGAAACACGGCCGAATGCCCGTTTCCCGCCGACGTGAAACCAGTCGAAGATTGTCGCGCCCAGGTACCGCCGGGTACAGTCGCCGCACTGCTCTGGCAGCCCCTGTTGTCGAGGCGAAAGAGAAGTTGGTGAACGACCGTCACCCGTCGGGGACGACGACCACCCCGGCCCCGGCTTCCGACGCCTCCACCGGGCACTACGCACCGTACGGGGCACAGGAAAACCCCTACGACGACCTCACCACGTACGGCGGTTACGACGCCACCGGTTTTACCGGGGACTCAGGCGGCACCACGGCGTTCCACACCGACCCGCTCTTCGGCAGCCTCCCGGGCGGCGAGCAGCCCACCGGCGGATACGACGCCACGCAGTGGCAGACCGGCACCGGCCCGCTGCCCGCCTACGACCCGTACGCGGCCCAGCACGTCGCCTGCTACGACTCCGGCACCTACGACAGCACCGCCTGGTCCATCCCCGCGCAGGCCACCGGCAACGACGTCAGCGGCCAGTGGGACACCGGCGCCTGGACACAGCCCGGCCCTTCCGGCGCCGCCGACCCCACCCAGCAGTGGGAGTGGGGTACCCAGACCTTCGACACGGGCGCGTACGACGCCACGCAGTGGAACTCCGCGGGGCAGGCCGCGCCGGCCGAGTCCGAGCAGCCCGCCGTGCCGTTCGACCAGCAGCCCACCGCGACGTTCGAGCACGTGTCGTACGAGGAGACCGCCTTCGCCGGGCAGCCCTCCGGCGAGGGCGAGGGCGGGGGCGAGAGCGGGGCCGAGGTCACGGGCGAGCCGGACGCCACCGGTGAACTGCCCGCCGTGACCGGCCTGCTGGACGACCAGGAGGAGACGACCCCGGCGACCCGCGCGGGCTCGCGCGGCGCGGCACGCTCCCGGCGCCGTACGCCGGCCAAACGCTCGGCGCTGCTGACCGTCGCCGTGCCGTCGGTCTGCGTGATGGGGGTCGCGGGGATCGCCGCCGCCTCGGTCGGCGCGTTCACCGACGACTCCAAGGACAGCTCCACCACCGCCTCGGACGCGATCCCCGTCCAGCCGTCGGTGGCCAACAGCAAGCTGGACACCCAGCTCAAGACACTCTCCGCCGGTGCCGACGACTTCGCCAACCGGGCGAGCCGCACCCAGGAGCGGATCGACCTCAAGGCGCAGCAGGAGCTGGAGAAGAAGAAGGCGGCCGCGGAGGCCGCGCTCAAGGAGCGGCTGCGCCCGAAGTTCGCCCTGCCGGTCGCCCAGCACGGGCTCAGCGCCTACTACGGCCAGGCGGGCATCAACTGGATGTCGGTGCACACCGGTATCGACTTCCCGGTCTCCTACGGCACCACGGTGATGGCCGCCACCGACGGCACCGTCACCACCAAGTGGAACACCGCCTACGGCAACATGCTGATCCTGACGGCGAAGGACGGCACGCAGACCTGGTACTGCCACCTGTCCAGTTACCGCGTGGCCCCCGGCACCTCCGTCAAGGCCGGCGAGCCCATCGCCTACTCCGGCAAGTCCGGCAACTCCACCGGCCCGCACCTGCACTTCGAGGTGCGTCCCGCGGGCGGGGCGGCGATAGACCCGCTGTCGTGGCTGCGCAGCCATGGACTGGATCCGACCTGATCCGGCCGAAAGCACCAAGGGGCCCCCGCCGACGGCGGGGGCCCCTTCGCTCTACAGCTTCTCCACCGGCGCGTAGCGCAGCAGCAGCCGCTTCGGCTTGGTGTCGCCGAAGTCGATCGTCGCCTCCGCGTTCGCGCCCGTGCCCTTCACCCCGACGACCGTGCCGAGTCCGAACTGGTCGTGCGTGACCCGGTCCCCGACGGCCAGCCCGACCACCGGCTTCTCCGCCGTGCGCCGCGTGGCGAAGCCGGAGGCGCCCGACGCCGAGGAGCGCGAACGGGTCGAGGAGAGGGAGGCCGCGATCCCGGACGCCGGTCCGGACGACACCGGCGCCGCGGCTCCCGTCCGCTTCCACTCCATGTGGGCGGGCGGGATCTCCTCCAGAAAGCGGGAGGGCGGGTTGTACGACGGCTGTCCCCAGGCGCTGCGCATCGTCGACCGGGTGAGGTACAGCCGCTCCCGCGCGCGCGTGATGCCGACGTACGCCAGGCGCCGCTCCTCCTCCAGCTCCTTGGTCTGGCCGAGGGCGCGCATGTGCGGGAAGACGCCGTCCTCCATGCCGGTCAGGAACACGACCGGGAACTCCAGGCCCTTGGCGGTGTGCAGCGTCATCAGTGTGATGACGCCGTTGCCGTCCTCCTCGTCCGGGATCTGGTCGGAGTCGGCGACCAGGGCGACCTGCTCCAGGAAGTCGGCCAGCGTGCCGCCCGGGGCGGCGGTCCCGGCGGTCCCGGCTCCCCCGCCGCGCTCCTGCTCGAACTCCAGGGCGACGGCAGCGAGTTCCTGGAGGTTCTCGATGCGGGTCTCGTCCTGCGGGTCGGTGGATGCCTGCAACTCGGCCAGGTAGCCGGTGCGTTCGAGTATGGCCTCCAGGACGGTAGCCGGTCCGGCACCGGATTCCACGATCGTGCGCAGGTCCTCCATCAGCGCGTTGAACCGCTTGACCGCGTTGGTGGAGCGCGCGGCCATGCCGTACGCCTCGTCCACCCGCTTCAGGGCCTGCGGGAAGCTGATCTTCTCGCGCTGGGAGAGCGCGTCGATCATCGCCTCCGCGCGCTCGCCGATGCCCCGCTTGGGCACGTTGAGGATGCGGCGCAGCGGCACCGAGTCCTCCGGGTTGGCGAGGACGCGCAGGTAGGCGAGGACGTCCCGGACCTCCTTGCGCTCGTAGAAGCGGACACCGCCGACGACCTTGTAGGGCAGGCCGACGCGGATGAAGACCTCTTCGAAGACACGGGACTGGGCGTTGGTGCGGTAGAAGACGGCCATGTCACCGGCCTTGGCCTCGCCCGCGTCCACCAGGCGGTCTATCTCGTCGGCGACGAACTGGGCCTCGTCGTGCTCGGTGTCGGCGACGTACCCGGCGATCCGGGCGCCCTGGCCGGCGTTGGTCCACAGGTTCTTCGGGCGGCGGGACTCGTTGCGCTCGATGACCGCGTTGGCGGCGGACAGGATGGTCTGCGTGGAGCGGTAGTTCTGCTCCAGCAGGATCGTCGTCGCGTTCGGGTAGTCCTCCTCGAACTGGAGGATGTTGCGGATCGTCGCGCCCCGGAAGGCGTAGATCGACTGGTCCGCGTCACCGACCACGCACAGCTCGGCCGGCGGGACGTCGTGCTCGCCGGCCGGGGTGCCGGCGTCGGCGTCCCCGGGGACGCGCTCCCCCGTGCCGACCAGCTCGCGGACCAGGGCGTACTGGGCGTGGTTGGTGTCCTGGTACTCGTCCACCAGGACGTGCCGGAAACGGCGGCGGTAGTGCTCGGCGACGTCCGGGAAGGCGCGCAGCAGGTTGACCGTCGTCATGATCAGGTCGTCGAAGTCGAGCGCGTTCGCCTCGCGCAGCCGCGACTGGTAGAGCGCGTAGGCCTGCGCCAGGGTCTTCTCGAAGCCGTCGGCGGCCTGGGCGGCGAAGTCCTCCTCGTCGATCAGCTCGTTCTTCAGGTTGCTGATCTTGGCGCTGAAGGACTTGGGCGGGAAGCGCTTGGGGTCGAGGTCCAGGTCACGGCAGACCAGGGCCATCAGGCGCTTGCTGTCGGCGGCGTCGTAGATCGAGAACGACGACGTGAAGCCGAGCCTCTTGCTCTCCCGGCGCAGGATGCGCACGCACGCGCTGTGGAAGGTCATCACCCACATCGCGTTCGCGCGCGGGCCGACGAGGTGCTCGACGCGCTCCTTCATTTCGCCCGCGGCCTTGTTGGTGAAGGTGATCGCGAGGATCTGGCCGGGGTGGACGCCCCGCTCGGCGAGCAGGTGGGCGATGCGGTGGGTGAGCACCCGCGTCTTGCCGGAGCCGGCGCCGGCCACGATGAGCAGCGGGGAGCCGGCGTGCACGACCGCGGCGCGCTGGTTGTCGTTCAGCCCCTCCAGGAGGGCCGCCGGGTCCAGCGCGGGACGCGGGGCGCCGTCGCGGTAGTAGGCGTCCCGGTCCGGCGGCGCGTCGAACTTCCCGCCGAACAGATCGTCCGGAAGCGGCTCCGGAGCGTGATCGTCCTCGGGCGGCGGCGGGGGCTCCTCCTCGTGCCCGCGAGGGGGCTGGAGGTCTGCCAGGAAGCTGTCGTCAAAGAGGCTGCTCATCGCTCTCCGAGTCTAGGGCGCCCCACCGACAACCGGTCGCCGTCCCGGCGACAAGGCCCGCTTCCCGGACAGTCGATCTTCCCGCCGGGGGTGCCCGCCGCGCGCTCACCAAGCGGAAGCGCCTGGTCACGCCCGTACACCCCCGCCGCCAGGTCACGGAAACGTATCGGACATACCTCACTCCAACCTTCACAGAAGACACACGAGTTGGCTAGGTTGCCGTCAGGCCGCGCGGCATCCCTCCGGCGAACGTCGCCGGGCCGTACGGCCTCCGCCGAGTCCGGCGCGCCCCGCACGGTGCCCGGAGCCGGGGACCCACCGATGCCGGGCGAATCGGTTGAAGCCCACTCGGGACGACGCCGTGGGGCATCCCTTGTGAGCACCCGCCCCCACCCGGCAGCCCACCCGGCGGGCGGCAGCAAGGAAGGAGTCGCCTCCTTTGGCGTCGCACCGCAAGCCGCGCCCCGGCGGCACCCAGGCGGCGGGCATCCGCACCCCCGCCCTCGCCACCGCCGCCCTCGCCTCCGTGTCCGCCTCCGTGTCCGTGCTCTCCCAGGCCGCCGAGGCCGCGCTCCCGGCCGGTCACCGCGGACCGAGCGTGGAGGAGGTCGAGCGGAAGATCGAGGACCTCTACCGCCGGGCGGAGTCGGCGGCCGGGTCATCCGCCGCGAGCAGGCTGCGCACCGCGCGCCCCGAGGCGACCGAGCGCGCCGAATGTGCGCGGCCCGAACGGACAGGACCCGAACGCACACGGTCCGGACGCGGCGAACGGGCGTGGCCGGGCCGCTCGGAACAACCCGCCGGACGCGCCGAACGGGCATGGTCGGGACGCACGGAACAACCCGCCGGACGCGGCGAACGGGCATGGCCGGGACGCACGGAACAACCCGCCGGACGCGGCGAACGGACGGAGCCCGCCGAGGCCCCGCCGCGCCGCGAGGACAGTCTCCAGCGACTCCGGGACGAGGTGGCCCGACGTGCCCGGCACCGGGCTCTGCCCACTCGGCGCGCCATGATCCCGGCCCAGCGCGTCACCAGCGGGGACGAGCGCGGCACGGGTCGGGAGGAGTTCGGCACGAGACGGGACGAGCGCGGCACGGGTGGGCGCGAGGGCGCCGCGGCCCTGGCCGGCGGTACGACCGTCACTCCGCCCGTGCCGGACAAGGCCGCCACCTCACCGGCCCCGGGCAGCGGAATCCCGGCGCCCTCTCCTGGCACGACGGCCGCCACTTTTGTCACCGGAACGACAGCCACTTCCGCCACCGCGCCCGCGCACCCTCAGACCCCACACCGGCCGGCGGAGACCGCGAGCGGGCCGAGGGCGGCCAAGACGACCGTACGGAATAAGCTCGCCCACGCGCGCGTGCTGCTGTCGCGGCGGGCCATCCAGCCCGCCGCGGCCATGCCTCCGGCCACGTACGCGACCAAGGCGGGGAAGGCCATCGACTTCGCCCGCGCGCAGCTCGGCAAGCCGTGCGTGTGGGGCGCCGCCGGACCCGGTTCCTACGACTGCGCCGGGCTCACCCAGGCCGCGTGGAAGTCCGCCGGAGTCACCCTGCCGCGCACGGCGCGCGAGCAGGCCGGGGCCGGAATGCCGGTCCCGCCGGCCGAGGCCCGCCCCGGCGACCTCGTCCTCTTCCACGACGACGCCGCCCACGTCGGGCTCTGCACGGGCGACGGCATGATGATCCACGCGCCGATGCCGGGCGCGTACGTCCGCGAGGAGCCGGTCTCCGCCCTCGGCGGGGGCGCCGTGCACAGCGTGGTGCGGCCGGGCTGAGGCCGGCGCGCGCCGAGGATCAGGTCCAGAGGACGGCGATGAAGATGTTGGCCGTGGTCAGCAGGCCGACCAGCCCGAAGAGGCCCTTGTCGATCCGCTCCTCGTCACGCTTCACGTAGACCAGGCCGAGGATCACGATCAGCAGGGCCAGCTTCACGCCGATCTTCACGTTGTTGACGTGGTGGTCGTCGGCCTGGTTGAGCCCGACCAGGGCCACGCCGGTGACCAGCATGGTGATCGCGCCGTGCAGCATTCCCGGCACGAACCGGGCCGTGCCCTGGCCCATCGCCTTCATCTGGGTCAGGAAACCGCCGAGCAGCGCGGCGATACCGATGATGTGCAGGCCGACGAAGAGATGGATGAGTACGTCCATGGAGCCGGAGCCTAGCCAGAAGCCCACACCCCACTCGCCACCGGGCCGCCTCTCGCACCGGCTCATGGCGCATGGATCTCCCACCGGACCCGCTACGAATAGCGCCCTGGATCACGTTCTGGATCGCGCGCCCTGAATCTCGCATGAGGTCTCGCGTGGACTCTCGCTGTCGTACGCCTCATAGCACCCCACCGCTCCCACCAGCCTCGTTTTCCGTGCTTCGATCACCGCGCCTCGTGAAGGCGACGGCTCCAGCACGGCGGCGCGGTCACAAACGGTCACGAGTCGGCCCACCGGGACCAGTTCCGCACACTGCGTTACACACTCGTCACTTAACGTCCTAGCGTCCTCCCCCAGGTGACCGACCCCCTCGGTCGTACGAGTCGTTCGGAAGGACGTGACGGTCCAGGTGGCAACCCACCGCAAGCCCGCGCAACGCCCGCTCAGCGGCCATACGGTCCGGACGGCCGTCACGCTCGCCCTGGCGGGCGCGGCCACCGCGACCGGCTTCGACGGGACCGGCCACGCCGCGCCGCAGCCGACGTCGGCGCAGGTGAAGGCCGAGGTGGACACGTTGTACCGGGAGGCCGAGGCCGCGACCGAGAAGTACAACGGGGCGAAGGAGACGGCGGACGCGACCCAACGGCGGCTGCGTTCGCTCCAGGACGAGACCGCCCGCAGGCAGGAAAGGCTCAACTCGGCCCGCGACGCGCTGGGGTCGATCGCGGCGGCGCAGTACCGGGACGGCGCCGTCGCCCCTGCCTGGCAACTGGCCCTCTCCAGCGACCCCGACCGGTACCTGGAGAGCGCCGCACTCGCGGAGCGGGCCGGTGACCGGCAGGCCGTCGCGGTGTCGGGGGTACGCCGGCAGTTGCTGGAGATCGAGCGGTTGCGCGGCGCCGCGCGCGTCGAGCTGACGTCGCTGCGCTCCCGGCAGGCCGAGCTGAGACGGCGGAAGAAGACCGTCAACCACAAGCTGGACGAGGCCCGGCGGCTGCTGGCCCGGCTCACTCCGCGGCAGCGTGCCGAGATCACCGACGCCGGCGGCACTGGCGAACGCGCCTCCCGGTCGGCGACGGATCCACGGGAGCCGCTGGGGCCGGCGGGGTCCGCCCAGGCTCCGGCCGGGCGCGCGGCGGCGGCCGTCGGCTACGCCTACGGCAAGCTCGGCAGCCCCTATGTGTGGGGTGCCACCGGCCCGGACGCCTTCGACTGCTCGGGCCTGGTCCAGGCCGCCTACCGGGCCGCCGGCATCTCCCTGCCCCGCACCACATACGCCCAGATCAACGCGGGCCGACGGGTCTCCCGCTCCGAACTGCGCCCCGGTGACCTGGTCTTCTTCTACTCCGGGATCAGCCACGTCGGGATCTACGTGGGCAACGGCCGGATGATCCACGCACCGAACCCCTCGGCGCCGGTCCGCCTCGCCCCGATCGACGAGATGCCGTTCGCGGGGGCGGCCAGGGTGGCCTGAGGGACCGTCGGGTGCGCGGAGTGCGCGCGGCCCCGCGGCAGGATCGGATCAGACCAACCGGCGCGCGGTCGCCCAGCGGGTCAGTTCGTGCCGGTTGGACAGCTGGAGCTTGCGCAGGACCGCCGAGACGTGGGACTCGACCGTCTTCACCGAGATGAACAGTTGCTTGGCGATCTCCTTGTACGCGTAGCCACGGGCGATCAGGCGCAGCACCTCGCGTTCCCGCTGGGTGAGGCGGTCCAGGTCCTCGTCCACGGGCGGGGCGTCGGTGGAGGCGAAGGCGTCCAGGACGAACCCGGCCAGCCGCGGCGAGAAGACGGCGTCGCCCTCCTGGACGCGGAAGACGGAGTCGATCAGGTCGGCGCCGGTGATCGTCTTGGTGACGTAGCCGCGCGCGCCGCCACGGATCACCCCGATCACGTCCTCCGCCGCGTCCGACACGGACAGCGCGAGGAAGCGGACGGGCCGTTCGGCGTCCGCGCTCAACGCGGCGCACCGGCGCAGCACTTCGACCCCGCCGCCGCCGGGCAGGTGGACGTCGAGGAGGACCACCTCGGGCCGGGTGGCGGTGATCACCGCGACCGCCTGGTCGACGTCCGCGGCCTCGCCGACCACCTCGACCCCGGTCTCGGCGGTCCGGCCGATCTCGGCCTGGACGCCGGTGCGGAACATCCGGTGGTCGTCCACGAGCACCACCCGTACGTGCCGCCCGCCCGCACCGGCGCCGTCGATCCGGCCGGACTGGGCCGCCTCCCCCTCCGCCTCCGCCGCTGCCGCCGTGCCGTTCGCCTCGGTCTCGTCGCTCATGACGTCTTCTCCGCCCTCTCCATCTCCAGCTCGACCTCGGTACCGCCCCCCGCCACCGCCCGCAGCCGGGCCGTGCCGCCGTTGCGCTCCATGCGGCCGATGATCGATTCTCTGACGCCCATACGGTCGGCGGGTATCGCGTCGAGATCGAAGCCCGGGCCGCGGTCCCGCACGGACACGAAGACCGATCTTCCCTCGACTTCCGCGTACACCTGTACGGCACCGCCCTCGCCACCGTACTTGGCGGCGTTCACCATCGCCTCGCGCGCGGCCTGCATCTGCGCGGTGGTCCTCTCGTCCAGCGGGCAGTCGCCGACTATCACGACCTCGATGGGCACGCCGTGCTTGTCCTCCACCTCGGCGGCGTTGCGCCGCACCGCCTCGGCGACCGTGTCGGGCTCGTCGGCCTCGTCCTTCCCGGTGCCCTCCGGCTTGTAGAGCCAGGTGCGCAGGTCGCGCTCCTGGGCGCGGGCGAGGCGGCGCACCTCCCCCGCGTTCTCGGCGTTGCGCTGGATCAGGGTGAGGGTGTGCAGCACCGAGTCGTGGACGTGCGCGGCGACCTCGGCGCGCTCCTGGGCACGGATGCGCATCAGGCGCTCCTCCGACAGGTCCTGGGTCATGCGGACCAGGTAGGGCCCGGCGAGCAGGGTGATGCCGACGAGGACGGCGAGCGCCGCCTGGAGGACCGCGCCCAGGTGGGCGGCCGAGCCCTGCATGACGAAGATGGCCGAGACACCGGCCGTGACGAGCAGGACGCCGCCCGCCGCGCGCAGCAGGGTGAGGGTGCGGCGCCGGCGTCCGGCCTCGACCCAGCGGGCCCGGCGGGCGTTGTCCGCCTGGCGCCAGACGAGGGCCACCCCGGCCGCGACGAGCACGGCGGGGACCAGATACGCCTTGGCCGCGCTGCCCAGGTTGACGCTGCTCACGAACACCATGGCGACGGCGACCATGAGAAGCAGGGCGATGATCTGTCCCCGGTCCGGCCTGCGGGCCACCAGTCTGCGGCGGCCGTCCGGCGAGGTCTCCGTGCCCACCAGCGACGGCTTCTGACCGCCGGCACCGCCCACCCCGCCGACGCCGAGCGGGACGAAGAACCAGAACGCGGCGTACAGCAGCGCTCCGAGTCCGTCGGCCATGAACAGTCCGACGAAGACGAGCCGCACCCAGACGACGGGCAGCCCGAGATGCCCGGCGAGGCCCCGCGCCACTCCGCCGAGCCAGCGTCCGTCGCTGCTGCGGTAGAGCTTGCGCGGCGGCCGCGGGTCGTCGAGTGGCGGGCTTGCGGCTTCCGGCATGCCAACGATGGTCACACGGGCCGCGGGGCGGAGCATCAGGGTCCGGCCCCGAGACGCCCCTGATCTTCCGCCGGAGCCGGTCCGGGTGGGCGGTGTGTGCGGGTCTCCTCGACGGTCCGTGCCGCTCGAACGCTTCCCCGCCCGGTCTCGGGGCCGATTTCAGGGTTGGCCCAGGGTCGTCCCGACTGCCGTCGCGGCGGCCGGGCGGTCACCATGGACGCATGACGGATCACGAGCACGCCGCGACGGGTACGGGACCCGGCTCCGGCCCGCGCCCGGTCCCGGGCACCGGACCGACGGATGCCGCGCCCGCCGCGACGGAGGAGACACGGGCGGCCGGCACCGGCCCCCATGTGAACGGCTCCCACGGGAGCGGCTCCCGCACCGACGGCACCGACGCCGACGGCACCGTTGCCGACGCCGGCAGGCATGACGGCGGCAGGCATGACGGCGGCAGTGGTGACGGCGGCAGTGGTGACGGCGGCAGTGGTGACGGAACCGACGGTGACGGCACCGGTCCCGGTGGCGCCCACGACCACGCCGGTGCGCACGCCCGGTCCCGGACGGGCACCCGCTCCGCCGCGGACGGGTCCGGGCAGCGGGCGGATCACGGTCCTACCGGCCGTTTCCGGCGCGACCGCCGGCACAAGATGATCGCGGGCGTGTGCGCCGGACTCGGACGGCAGACCGACATGGACCCGGTGATCTTCCGGATCACGCTGGCCGTGCTCTCCGCGGCCGGCGGCCTCGGCCTGATCTTCTACGGCTTCGTCTGGCTCCTGGTGCCGTACGAGGACGAGGAGGAGAACGAGGTCCGCAAGCTCTTCACGGGCCGGGTCGACGGCCAGGCGCTGGCCGCAGTGCTGTTCGCACTGGTCGGCTGTGGGATCTTCCTGACGATGCTGAGGAACGGCGGCGTGCTGTGGTTCGCCACGGTGCTCTCCCTGCTCCTGGCGGGCGCGGGGTACTGGTCCCGGCACCGTGGCACGGCGGACCCCGACCCCCTGGCCGCGCAGGCCGCCGCCGACGCACCGCCGGAGGCCCAGGCGCCGCCGGTCGTCACCACCTATCCCTCATGGTGGCGTGACCCGATCGTCAAGGACGGCACCCATGTCGGCGGCACCGGCTATCTGTGGGGACCCGGTGACGCCCGTGGCCGGGACCTCACCTCGGTCGTGGACGTCGGCATCCCCACCCCCTGGACCCACTCCGGAGCCCCACAGCCGTCGCGGGCCACGCCCCCGAGACCGCGCGGCCCGCGCTGGATAGGCGGCTGGGTGTTCCTGCTCGCGCTGCTGGCGGGCGGCCTGGGCACGGGACTCGGCTGGCGCACGCACCCGTTGGGCACCAGTCTCCAGACCGGTCTGGCGTGCGCGCTGGCGGTGTTCGGGCTGGGCATCGCGGTCAGCGCCTTCCTGGGCCGGACCGGGGCCGGGACGGTGTTCCTGGCACTGGTCACGGCGGCCCTGCTCGCCGGATCGGCGGCGCTGCCCCGGGACATCACCACCCACTGGAGGGAGGTGTCCTGGACGCCGGCCACGGCGGCGCAGGTGCGGCCCGGGTACGACCTCGGCACGGGACGGGGCACCCTGGACCTCTCCCGGGTGCACCCGGCCACGGGGCAGACGGTCGCCTCGGACGCCCGGGTGGGCGCGGGCCGGCTGAAGGTGATCGTGCCGGCGGACGTGACGGTGCGGATGAACATCGATGTGGGGGTGGGCGACATCCGGTTGCCCGGGGACCCCGGGAAGGACGTGGACGTGCAGCCCGGCAGGCACAAGGACGTGACGCTGGCGCCGGTCGAGGGGGCCGGGAGACCCGGCACGCTGGACCTGACGCTCGGCGTCGGAGTGGGACAGGTGGAGGTCAGCCGTGCTGCGTCATGAGTTCCAGCCCGGGAAGCTGGTCGCCGGGCTCTTCCTCACCGCCACCGCCGTGGCCTACGCGGGGGACGCGGGCGGGCTGTGGGACACCCCGTGGTTCGCGGTCGTCCCGCTGGTCGTGGGCGGCCTCTGCCTGGCCGGGGCCATCGCCGTGCTGACCCGGGGGATACGCGGACGGAGCGGCGCCGAGGACGGTCAGCGGTAGCCGCCGAACCGCCTCCGTGTCCGCCAGACCGCGTCCAGGGAGAGGTAGGGGGCGCCGGCGAGGATCAGGGGGGTCCAGGCCATCAGGTAGGCGAGGTCGTTGCCGTAGTAGTAGGGGGTGGTCGACCAGCTCACCGTCAGCCAGAGACTGAGCGAGATCAGCGCCCCGCCCAGCGCGGCCAGCCGGCCGAGCAGACCGACCAGGGTCCCGATGCCCACGGCCAGCTCGCCGAGGGCGATGCCGTAGCCGAAGCCGACCGGGCTCTTCAGGGCCAGGTCGACCAGGGCCGGAATCGCGGCGGAGTCACGGGCCGAGCGCATGGTTTCGCCGATCGAGCCGGCACCGCCGGACCGCATGAAGGCGCTGTCGGTGATCTTGTCCAGGCCGGCGTAGATGAACGTGACGCCCAGGAAGAGGCGCAACGGCAGCAGGGCATAGTGGGCGGCGGTGTCCCGCCAGCTGCCGTGGCCGTCCAATCGTGTGGTGTACGTGTCCGTTCGCATTCCCTGAACCATCGTCACGACCGCCTTTCACCCGCCGTACCACCCCTCACTGGACGATACGTATGACAGAGAAGAACGGTTCAATCCTCTCCGGGATGATTTTCCGGATATCGGGTGCCCTTGCGGACCGCCCCGGTGGGTCACATGGAGTGGGTGGTGGCGCGGGATGCGGTGGGTTCGGGGGCCGGGGCCGCAGGTCTCAGTCGAGCAGGTCCGGTTCGCTGCGGCTGATGTCCTGCCACAGCGGCTGGTAGTTGATCCAGGCCACCAGGTCGCCGCCGAGCTGTTCGCGGGTGGCGACGGCCGCCTTGTGGTCGATGAGCACCGGGCGGCCCGCCGCCTTCGCCGTCAGCTGCACCTGGCAGGCCCGGTCCAGGGACAGGAACCACCAGGCGGCGGCGTCCACCGAGTCGCCGACGGTGAGCGGCCCGTGGTTGCGCAGCACGAGCGCCTTGCGGGAGCCCAGCGCGGCGGCGATCCGGCGGCCCTCCTCGGCGTCGACGGTGACGCCGGTGTAGGCGTCGTAGAGGGCGATGTCCTCGTAGAAGGCGCAGCTCTCCTGGGTGATCGGGTCGATGAGGTCGCCGAGGGCGGCGAGGGCGCGGCCGTGCACGGTGTGGCAGTGGGCGACGGCGACGACGTCGGGGCGGGCCGCGTGCACCTGGGCGTGCACGGTGAACGCGGCCTGGTTGACGTGGTAGCGGCCCTCGACGACCTGGCCGTCCTGGTTGGCGAGGACGAGGTCGCCCACGGTGACGTGCTTGAACGGCATGCCGAACGGATTGACCCAGAAGCAGTCGGTGAACTCCGGGTCCCGGGCGGTGATGTGGCCGGACACCCCGTCCTCGAATCCCGCCCGTCCGAAGATCCGCAGGGCACCCGCGAGCCGTTCCTTGCGGTGCCGCCGTTCGTCCTCGACCGAGTCGTGCATCGGCGGCATGGCGAACCGCAGCTGGTCGGTGGGCAGCGGCAGGGGCGGCGTGGGCCCGCGCATAGGTCCTCCAGCGTGCTGATGTCCGTACGGGCCGGAAGCTACCGCCGGGCGGCGCAAAAGGGCAGGGCTGTTTTGTAAAGATGACGTACGCGACGAATACCCGACAGAGGTTGTCGGGATCGAGCGGAAGAGTGCCCGGTATGGACTGGACAGACTTCAGGGCGGCGGCGCCCGGACTGGCGGCGCTCGCCGAGGAGCGCTTCGGCGCCTACCGGCACCACGTTCTCGCGACCCTCCGCGGGGACGGTTCTCCCCGCACCAGCGGTCTGGAGGTGCGCTTCGTCGGCGGACGGCTGTGGCTCGGTCTGATGCCGGGCTCCCGCAAGGCCGCGGACCTGCGCCGCGACCCGCGCTTCGCCCTCCAGGCCAACCCCGGTGACGGAACGGGCATGGGCGGCGGCGACGTCCGGGTCGGCGGGCGGGCGTTCGAGGTCGGGGACGGGCCGGCCAAGGCCGCGTACGTGGAAGAGGTGGAACCGCCGCAGCCGTTCCACCTCTTCCGCACCGAGCTGACGGAGGTCGTAAGGACCTACGTCGAGGACGACACGTATCTGGTCGCCCAGGTCTGGAAGCCCGGAGAGCCGGTGCGCGCTCTCAGGCGGACGTGACCGTCACACGCGGGAGGACTACTCCCACTCGATGGTGCCCGGCGGCTTGGACGTCACGTCGAGCACGACCCGGTTGACGTCCCGGACCTCGTTGGTGATCCGGGTCGAGATGCGGCCGAGGACGTCGTACGGCAGCCGGGACCAGTCGGCGGTCATGGCGTCCTCGGAGGAGACCGGGCGCAGCACGATCGGGTGACCGTAGGTACGGCCGTCGCCCTGGACGCCGACGGAACGGACGTCGGCGAGCAGGACCACCGGGCACTGCCAGATCTCGCGGTCCAGGCCGGCCGCGGTCAGCTCCTCGCGGGCGATGGCGTCGGCCTCGCGCAGCAGGTCCAGCCGCTCCTTGGTGACCTCGCCGACGATGCGGATGCCGAGGCCGGGGCCGGGGAAGGGCTGGCGCTGGACGATCTCCTCCGGCAGGCCCAGCTCCTGGCCGACCATGCGGACCTCGTCCTTGAACAGCTTGCGCAGCGGCTCGATCAGCTTGAACTCGAGGTCCTCGGGCAGGCCGCCGACGTTGTGGTGCGACTTGATGTTCGCGGTGCCGGTGCCGCCGCCGGACTCGACCACGTCCGGGTACAGGGTGCCCTGGACCAGGAACTCCACGGCCGGGCCCTCGTCGGCGATGATCTCGGCCTGCGCCTGCTCGAAGACGCGGATGAACTCCCGGCCGATGATCTTCCGCTTCTCCTCGGGGTCGCTGACCCCCTTGAGCGCGGTGAGGAAGCGCTCCTCGGCGTCGACGACCTTCAGCTGCACGCCGGTGGCCGCGACGAAGTCCTTCTCGACCTGCTCGGTCTCGCCCTTGCGCATCAGGCCGTGGTCGACGTACACGCAGGTCAGCTGGGAGCCGATGGCCTTCTGCACGAGGGCGGCGGCGACGGCGGAGTCCACGCCGCCGGACAGGCCGCAGATCGCGCGCTTGTCACCGACCAGCTCGCGGATGGCCTCGACCTGCTCCTCGATCACATTGCCGGTGGTCCAGTTCGGCTCCAGACCGGCACCGCGGTAGAGGAAGTGCTCCAGCACCTGCTGGCCGTGCGTGGAGTGCATGACCTCGGGGTGGTACTGGACGCCGTAGAGCTTCTTGTCGTCGTTCTCGAACGCGGCGACCGGGACCACGTCCGTGGAGGCGGTGACCGTGAAGCCGTCGGGGGCGGCGGAACAGGCGTCGCCGTGGGACATCCACACCTGCTGCTCGCCCGGGGTGCCCTCGAAGAGGGTGGAGGAGTTGCGGGAGACGTGCAGGTCGGTACGGCCGTACTCGCGGGAGCCGGTGTTGTCGACGGTGCCGCCGAGGACCTGCGCCATCAGCTGGAAGCCGTAGCACATGCCGAAGACGGGGACACCGGACTCGAAGATCTCGCGGTCGAGGCGGGGGGCGCCCTCCTCGTAGACGGACGAGGGGCCTCCGGAGAGGATGATCGCCGCGGGGTTCTTGGCGAGCATCTCCCGAACCGGCATGGTGCTCGGCACGATCTCGCTGTAGACCCGCGCCTCGCGGACGCGACGGGCGATGAGCTGGGCGTACTGCGCGCCGAAGTCGACGACCAGGACGGTGTCGGGGGTGACGGCAGACTGGGTCGCTGATGACACGGGGTGCCTTCTGGTGGTCGGGCGGGGGTCTGTGCTTCCGATTCTACGGGGTGCCCGCGAGACCTCCGAGGGAAGCCGCCGTGGCATACTGACCGCATGCTCAAGCACTCGACCTTCGTCTTTACCTATGGCACCGGGCCCGCCGGCTGCCATGGTCGTGCTGCTTGAGCCAACGCCAAGCGACTTCCCAGGCGCCCCGGGCCGACAAGGCCCGGGGCGCCTGTCGTTTTCCGGGTTCTGCCGTTCCAGGGCCTCCCTCCCCCGACCGACCGAGGAGCCCGACATGACCACCAGCAGCCAGGAAGCGACCACCGCGACTCCGGAAGTGACCGCCGCAAGCCCCGAAGCGACCGCCGCGAGCCCCGAAGCCTCCACCGCCGGCCCGGACGCGCGCACCACCAGCCCGGACGCGTCCGCCACCGACCCGGAAGCGATCATCGCCGACCCGGAAGCGATCATCGCCGGTGCCCGGGAGCGCATCGACGCGCTCGACGACCGGATCATCGGTCTCATCCAGGAGCGGGTGGCCGTCTCCGCCGTGGTCCAGCGGACCCGGATCTCCTCCGGCGGGCGTCGGGTGCACCTGTCCCGCGAGATGGAGGTCCTCGGCCACTACCGGGACGCCCTCGGCAAGCCCGGCACCGCCCTCGCCATGACCCTGCTGGAGCTGAGCCGGGGTCGCATCTGAGTTCGGTGCCGCTCTCACCCGTACGGGACGTGACCGGACCACGCACCGCTTCGTTGAGGGGGATGTCCGTGCCAGCCAGGGGCGGGCCCGACCACACCACGCGTGGCTCGCTGGAGCGATGAGGCGTACGGGTCGTGCCGTGCGCCGTGGGACCTCGCTCCGGGTAGTGACCGGACGGCAGGGGACAGCAGCCCGGTCACGCGAGAGAACGGCCGGCTCCGGGGACGCCCGGGGCCGGCCGGCGGAACACCGCGGACAGGGCACGAGAACACGCGGCGCACCCCCGGCGCCGCTTCCGGGCACCGGCACTGCCCTGACGCCGGGGCTGACCGAAGAAGGGCCTCGCGGCCTCTGCGCCCCGCGGGGCCCTTCGTCCTGCCCAAGCGCCCGACGCCCCCGCGACCGTGACCCACATCACACAGGGGAATCCGGGCCTCCGGAGCAACCCTTCCAGCCCTTCGCTGATCAAACCTGCCGGATCAAGAAACGGTGGGAGGGACCTGCTTTCGGAGGGGGATGCAGGTCCCTCTGTGCCGCCGGGGCCACCCGGCCGCACCCGACACCGCTCCGGTTTCCGGTCACTTCTTCGGCGGCACCGCCGGCACCCCCAGGAACGGCAGCCGCAGCGCGCCGAACGCGTCCGCCGGGACCACCGGGGCGACGGGCTCCACCGGCTTCAGCCGCTCGTAGACCGCTCCCGGGACCGGGCGCGGGTCCTCCTCGCCCTTGTTGGGCCAGAACGACATCGCCCGCTCCGCCTGCGCGGTGATGGTCAGCGAGGGGTTCACCCCCAGGTTCGCCGAGACCGCGGCACCGTCCACGACCGAGATGCCGGGGTGGCCGTGGAGCCGGTGGTACGGGTCGATCACGCCCGTCTCCGGGGAGTCGCCGATGGGGCAGCCGCCGAGGAAGTGCGCGGTCAGCGGGGTGCCCATCAGCTCGCCGACGTTGCTGCCGGCGAAGCCGTTGATCTCGGCGGCGAGCGCGGAGGCGGCCTCGGTCGCGGCCCTGATCTGCTTGGGGTTGGGCGCCCCGTGCCCCTGCCGGGCGGTGAGCAGCCCCCTGCCGACGCCGCCGGGCTTCAGGTACGTCGTCAGCGAGTTGTCCAGGGACTGCATGACCAGGCCGATGATGGTCCGCTCCGACCAGCGCCGGTTGGAGAGGGAACGGGCGACCAGCAGGGGGTGCCGGGTGGCGTTCGCCAGCCAGGCGAGCACGCGCGAGGAGCCCTCCGCGTACGGCACCTGGAGGATGGACAGGCCGCCCATCGAGTTGGAGCCCTTGCCGTAGCGGACCGGCTCGATGTGGGTGTTCTCGTCGGGGTGGATCGAGGACGTGATGGCGACGCCGCGGGTGAAGTCGGCCCGTGGCACGCCGGTCGCCCGGCGGTAGCGGCGGTTGTCGGTCTGCGCGCCGACCAGTGCCTCGGAGTTGGTGCGGGTCAGGTGGCCGAGCCGGCCGGAGAGGTAAGGCAGCTGGCCGCCCGCCTTCATGCGGTGCAGCAGGGTCTGGGTACCGTAGGTGCCGGCGGCGAGGACGACCCTGCGGGCGGTGAACAGCCGGCCCGCACCCTTCCTCTTCCGGTCCGTCGGCAGGGTCGCCACCGCGTAGCCGCCCCGCGAGTCGTCCGTGACGGACACCACCGTCGTCATGGGGTGGACGACCGCGCCGGCCTTCTCGGCGAGGTACAGGTAGTTCTCGTTGAGGGTGTTCTTCGCGCCGTGCCGGCAGCCGGTCATGCACTCGCCGCACTCGGTGCAGGCTCTCCGGTCGGGGCCGGCGCCGCCGAAGTAGGGGTCGTTCACCTGCCCGCCGGGCCGGACCTTCGCCGTGCCGTCGGCGTCCTCGCCGTCCCCGAAGAACACGCCGACCGGTGCCAGGTGGAAGGTGTCGCCGACGCCCATCCGTTGCGCCGCCGCCTTCAGGTGCACGTCGGAGGGGGTCATGGTGGGATTGAGCCGGACGCCGAGCATGCGCCGGGCCTGGTCGTAGTACGGCTTCAGCTCCTCCTGCCAGTCGGTGATGTCCTTCCACTGGGGGTCCTCGAAGAACGCCTTCGGGGGTACGTAGAGGGTGTTGGCGTAGTTCAGCGAGCCGCCGCCGACCCCCGCGCCGGCCAGGACCATGACGTTGCCCAGCAGGTGGATGCGCTGGATGCCGAACATGCCGAGCTTCGGCGCCCACAGGTAGTTCTTCAGGTCCCAGGAGTTCTTCGGGAGGGTGGCGCGGGTGAAGCGGCGGCCGGCCTCCAGTACGCCGACCCGGTACCCCTTCTCGGTCAGGCGGAGGGCCGACACCGAGCCGCCGAACCCCGAACCGACGACGATGACGTCGTAGTCGTACCCGTCCTCGTCCCGGGCCTGGACAGACTTCTCCTGCGACACGTGCTCTCCTCGTCGAGAACGGGTGTTACCGAACGGGTGTACAGCTCTTCCTGACGGAAGGTTTCCTTGAGCGGAGGTCTTCCTGAGGCAAGGTCTAACGGAACCGGAGCGCCTTCATCAGGCGGAGACTGCGGCTCATGAACCGGGCGTACTGCTCGTCCGTCATGCCCAGTGAGGGCGCCATCGGCAGCAGCCGCTGCTGGGCCACCGTCTGGGCCTCGGTGTACTTGAGGATGCCCTCGGAGCCGTGCCGGCGGCCGAGCCCGGAGTCCTTCATGCCGCCCATCGGGGACTGCACGCTGCCGTAGGCGGGCGCGTAGCCCTCGTTGACGTTGACCGTGCCGGTGCGCAGGCGGGCGGCGACCTCCCGGCCCCGGCGGGTGTTCGCGGTCCAGACGGAGGCGTTCAGGCCGTACGGGGTGGCGTTGGCGCGTTCGACCGCCTCGTCGTCGGACCGGAAGCGGTAGACGGAGACGACCGGGCCGAAGGTCTCCTCCTCGCAGACGGACATGGAGGTCTCGACGCCGTCCAGGATGGTGGGCTCGAAGAAGTAGGGGCCGACGTCGGGGCGGGCCACGCCGCCCGCGAGCACCTTCGCGCCCTTGCTGACGGCCTCCCGCACATGCCGTTCGACGGTCTTCAGCTGGCGCTCGCCGACCAGCGAGCCCATGTCGGCGCCGTAGGCGAGCGAGGTGCCGAGCCGCATGGCCCTGGTGCGGGCGGCGAAGCGTTCCAGAAAGGCGTCGGCGACGGACTCGTGGACGTACAGCCGCTCGATGGAGATGCACAGTTGGCCGGCGGAGGAGAAGCAGGCGCGGACGGCCCCGGCGGCGGCCTTCTCCACGTCGGCGTCGTCCAGCACCAGCATGGCGTTCTTGCCGCCGAGTTCCAGGGAGACGCCGACCAGGCGGGAGGCGGCGCCGACGGCGACCTCGCGGCCGGTGCGGGTGGAGCCGGTGAAGGAGACGTAGTCGGCGTGCTTGACCACCTCCGGGCCGACGACCGGGCCCTCGCCGAGGACGACCTGGAAGACGCCGTCGGGCAGCCCCGCCTCGATCAGCAGGTCTCGCGCCCACAGGGCGGTGAGGCAGGTCTCCGTGTCCGGCTTCATCACCACGGCGTTGCCCGCGGCGAAGGCGGGCAGGGCGTCGCCGACGGACAGCTCCAGCGGGTAGTTCCAGGGGGCGATCTGGCCCACCACCCCGCGCGGGTGGCGCAGTTCGGTGACCTTCGTCAGGGTCGGCACGGCGCCGGTGTGGCCCTTGGGCCGCAGGTAGGCGGGGGCCTTGCGGCCGTAGTGGCGGGCCGCGACGGCGACGGCCTGCACCTCCTCGTGCGCGTGCAGGCGGGCCTTGCCGGTCTCCAGCTGGACCAGGTCGAGGACCTCGGCCTGGCGCTCCAGCAGCAGGTCGTGGAAGCGGAGCAGCACGGCGGCCCGCCGTCGTACCGGGACCTTCGCCCAGACGGCCTGGGCGGCGCGGGCCGCCTCGAAGGCCTCGCGGACGTCCTGCGGGCTGGACTCCGGCAGGTCGGCCAGCTTCTCGCCGGTGAACGGGGTGTGGTTGGCGGTGCGGCCGGAGCCGGTGACGCCCTTGGTGAGGCGTGCCACCAACTCCGGGGTGACCACGTCGGCGGCGGTACGCACGCCCTCGGGGGCGGGCGCGAGCGGATTGGTACCGGCGATGTCCGGGGCCTGCGTGTCCGTCATGAGGCGCAGGGTATGCCGCGGCGGGGCCTTTGTGTACCCACCGGTAACGCGGATTCACCGACTGCTCACATGCTGCCAGTGATCGCTGGCAGCAAACGTGCTGATCAGGGTGTTGACACCGGGCCGGTCAGTCGATTTCCGGCTTTCTCGTGAGCAGGAGACCCAGTGCGGTGAGTGGGGTGCGTCGGCGGGGCTCGGGGGCCGGGGCGGAGGTGGTGCCGGGGGCGGTGCCCGGAGCGGGCTCGTCGGGGGTGGGGTCCGGGGCGGCGCCGGGAGCGGACTCAGGGGTGGTGTCCGGGGTGGTGCCGGGAGCGGACTCGTCGGGGGTGGCGTCCGGGGTGGTGCCGGGAGCGGCCTCGGAAGTCGGGCCCGGGGCGGTGACAGGGGCGGGGTCCGGCACCGGGCGCGGTCCGGGCACCGACGGCTCCGCTTCGGCGGTGCGGCCGAGGACGGCGCCGAGTACGGCGGTGACCTCCGCCGCGCCGGGCCGGGCCGCCGGGTCGTCGGCGTGCAGCCGGTCCAGCAGCGGGCCCAGCGGCCCGGGGTCCGCGTCCCCCACGGCGGTGCGCAGCAGCGCGCCCAGGGACCACAGGTCGGAGGCCGGACCGGCGCCGGGGCCCGCCGCCCGCTCGGGAGCGACGAACCCGGCGGGCGCGTCGCCCGCGTGTCCGTCGCCGATGCCGAAGTCGGTCAGGACGACCCGCCCGGTGCCGGACTCCAGCAGGACGTTGGCCGGTTTCACGTCCCGGTGCACGATGCCGACGGCGTGCGCGGCGCGCAGCGCGCCGAGCACGGCCAGCCCGACGCGCGCGGCCTCGGCGGCCGGGAGCGGCCCGCGCCGCAGCACCTCGCCGAGGGACTCGCCCGCCACCAGCTCCATGACGATCCAGGGGACGCCGTCCTCGGTGACCACGTCGTACACCGTCACGGCCGAGGGGTGCCGGACCCGGGTGGCGGCCCGGGCCTCGTGGTGGAGCCGGTGCGCGACGCGCCGGCTCTCCTCGTCGGTGGCCGGATCGCCGGGCAGCAGCGGCTCCTTGACGGCGACGTATCCCCGTCCCTGTTCGTCCCGGGCCCGCCACACGGTCCCGGTCGGGCCGGACCCGAGACGTCCGGCCAGCCGGTAACGGCCGCCGATCAGCCGTGCGCCGGGCGGGTGTTCGCCGTCTTCGGTCATGTCCCATGAGTACCGTGCGCACCACGCCGTTGTCGAAGCGGGCACCCGGACCAGGGCTCGGTGTCTCCGCCGTGCCCCGGCGCCGGCCGGCCACCGGTGGCGGGAACCGGTCACCTGTCCGTGACCGAGAACGTGTCGACGGCCACGTCGAAGTACTCCCGAGCCTCCCGCACCTTCCCCACCGGCGCCGACACCCAGACGTCGTACAGCCGGCCGCCCTCCTCCCAGCACAGGTCGTAGGTGTGCCGCGGCCCCTCCCTCGGGCTGAAGCCGTTCCAGCTGAACTCCCAGAGCGCGGCCCGGTGTCCGCCGTGCGTGGTCCGCACGACCCGGCCGTCGCGGTAACCGGGGTTGGTGGAGGGGCCGTCGGCGGCGGAGCGGTCCAGCACCCCCTGCGGGCCGCCCGGTTGCGGGACGGTCACCTTGACGCCGAGGCGGAAGGTCTGTCCCGGCGAGAGGTAGAAGACGCGCTCGCCCTGCGGGCTGCGGGTGAAGTCCTCCGGTACGGCGAAGGAGAAGCCGGCCGGGTCCCGGGCCGTGCGGTAACCGGAGGGCGCGGTGTGGAGGCCGGTGGCGGTGGGGCCGGTCGTCCCGGCCGTGGGCGTCGGCGTCGTACCGGATTCCGCGGGGGACGTGGGCGTACCCGGGGGGCGCGTATCCGGTGACGGGCCCGGCGGGCGGGTGCCCGTCGGGGTGCCCGGGGGGTGCGTGCCGGGCCCGGTCGCCGGGGTCGTCGCCGTACCGCCCGGGGTGCCGCCCCCGCGCCCGCCCTGGTGCAGCAGCAGCGCCGCGGCCGACACGCCCGCCCCGGCC
>NZ_JOCB01000112.1 GCF_000718775.1 Streptomyces sp. NRRL S-31 | reverse complement strand
GGCGCCCGCCGCCCGGGCGTCGCCCGGCGCCGCGGTGGCGGGCGCGTCCTGCCGCCGGGCGGCACCGGAGCGGCGGGCGCCCCGGTCCGCGCCGGGCCCGCGGGCGGAGGCCCGGTAGGCGCTGACGAGGATCAGCGCGCACCCGGCGAGTTGCAGCGCGGTGGGGCGTTCGCCGAGCACCACGGCGCCCAGCGCCACCGCGCCCACCGGCGTCAGCAGGAGCAGGACGGCGCCGACATGGCTGGCCAGTCGGGGCGAGGCGGTCGCGACCAGCAGCCAGCCCACCACCTGGCTGGAGACCGCCACCGCCAGCAGCCAGCCCATGACCCGCCAGCCGGGCGCGATGGCGAACCCGTACCACGCCAGGCCGGCGAGCATCGACGTGACGGCGGCCGACGCGACGACCACGGTGTACAGCTGCCGCACGTGCCCGCTGTGACCGCCGCGCCGCAGCAGGTAAAGGAAACCGGAGTAGCAGACGGCCGCGAGCACGGCGTGCACCGTGCCCCGGCGCGGGTCGGTGCCGGTCGCCCCGCCCCGTTCCAGGACGCCGCCGGTCAGGACGACGCCCAGGAGCAGCAGCGGCAGCCATCCCAGGAAGCGTCCGGGCACGGGTTCCCGGTCGATCGCCCGGGCGATCAGGGGCACCAGGACCACCTGCACGTTCACCAGGACCGTCGACAGCCCGGCGCCCACCTCCGCGATCGCCTGGGTCCACAGCAGCATGTCCCCCGCGAACAGCACGCCCGCGGCGAGCGCGAGTCCGTGGTGGCCGCGCGGCGGCGGGCCCTCGCGCCGCCGTTCCGCCCCCGCGAGGACCACCAGGGCGGGCAGGGCGAGGACGCACCGGTGGAACGAGGCCGTGGCCGGCGTCGTGTGCGCCAGGTCGAGCAGGACGGCCGAGGCCGACACGCACAGCGCGCCGACGGCCATGGCCCAGCCGGGGGCCCGGCCGCCGCCGGCCGGCCGGTGGCGGGTGCGCGAGGGCGTCCGGGCCGCCGGGGTGGTCCGGGCCGTGAGCGGCCCTCCCCCGGGGTCTCCCGCCGCTCCCCGCCTGTCGCCGGTCGGATGGGGCATGAGGGATCCCCTCCCTTCGCACGGTCCGGACGGCCGGGGGTCAGGCCGGTGCGGTGCCGGGTACCCGGGCCGGTGCCCGCCTCACGACCGGCTCCCGCGAGTGGCCGCCATGGGTGGCGGGCGGGCGGCCGTCAGGTGTCCGGTTGTCGTCCGTCGTACGGCACGGGATGCTGAGGGAGCACGAAGGGAAGCGGTGCCATGGATCGTTTTCCGCAGGCGGCCGACGTCGATTTCCACAGTCCCTTGGACCTCTCCAAGGCCGCCGCCGCGGTGCTGGACGACGAAGGCCGCGTCTCGGGGTGGGGAGCCGCCGCCCAGCACCTGCTCGGACACTCCCCCGACGATGTGCTCGGCCGCCCGGCCACCCGGCTGCTGGCGGCCGGCCCCGGGCGGCGGCCGTCCGCCCTCTGCACGGCGCACCGGCCGCGCAACGCCGTCCTGGACCTCCGCTGCCGGGACGGGCGCACCCTGCGGGCGGCCGTCACGTTCAGTCCGCTCGCGCACCGGGGCGCCGCCGCGACCGTCGTGGTCGCGGCCGACCTCGCGGCACTGCGCGGCTGGGAGACGCAGCTGGCGCTGCTCCAGGGACTGGCCACCGAGTCCTCGGTGGGGCTGACCGTCTTCGACACCGACGGGCGGGTCGTCTGGGGGAACGTCTCCACCGATCGGGAACTCGCGGGGATCGCCCAGTACATCGGCCGGCCGGCCGCGGACCTCTTCCCGGAGGGCGAGTTCATCTCCCGCCACCACCCCCCGGACGAGGACCAGGTGATGGAGCACGTGCTGAAGACCGGGGAACCGGTCATCGGCATGCACTACCGCGGGCGCGCTCCCGCCGACCCGGTGCGTGAGCACGTGTGGTCCTGCTCCTACCACCGGCTGGTGGACGCCCGGGGCGAGCCGCTGGGGCTGTTCGAGGAGTCCCTGGACATCACCGACCGCTACCGCGCCCAGGAGCGGCTGTCGCTGCTGGTGCGGGCGGGCAAGCGGATCGGCGCCTCGCTGGACGTGCGCCGCACCGCGGCGGAGCTGGCCGACGTGGCCGTGCCGCAGCTGGCCGACGAGGTGCTGGTGGACCTGCCGCCGGCGGTCATCGAGGGGCGGCAGCCGCCGACGGGTTCGGCGCCCGGGCACAGTCTGCTGCGGATGCACGGCCGGACCCCGGAGGAGTTCCGGACCAGTCCCGTCTCCTACCCGCCGTCGTCGCCGCAGGCGCTGAGCCTGGCCACCGGCCGCCCCGTCATCGGCGCCGCCCCACCCGGGGCACCGGGCGGGGCGGTGCCGGCCGGCCCGCACTCCTGCCTCTTCGTGCCGCTGCTCACCCGGGACGCGGTGCTGGGCCTCGTCACGTTCCGGCGCACCGGCAACCCGGACCCCTTCGGCTCCGAGGAGCGGACGCTCGCCGTGGAACTGGCCGAGCGGGCGGCCGTCGGCATCGACAACGCCCGCCGTTACACCAGCCAGCACGCGGCGGCCCTGGTGCTCCAGCGGAGCCTGCTCCCCCAGCACCTGCCCGAACAGAGCGCGGTCGACGTGGCGTACCGCTATCTGCCCGCCGACAGCCGGGTGGGGGTGGGCGGCGACTGGTTCGACGTGATCCCGCTGTCCGGCGCCCGCGTGGGCCTGACCGTCGGCGACGTCGTGGGCCACGGCGTGCACGCGGCCGCGACCATGGGCCGGCTGCGCGCCACCGTGCGCACGCTGGCGCTGCTGGACCTCGACCCGGCCGAGCTGCTCACCCGGCTGGACGACCTGGTCACGCAGGACTCGGAGTCCGGCGCGGACGACGAACCGGGCGACCGGGCCCTCGGGGTGACCTGCCTCTACGCGATCTACGACCCGGTCAGCGGCCGCTGTGTCTGGGCGAGCGCGGGTCATCCCCCGCCGATCGTGGCCGACTCCGGCGGCACCGTCGCCCCGTCCGCGCCGGCGCCGGGGCCGCCGCCGGGGCTGGGCGGCCTGCCGTACGAGAACGTCGAACTGCGGCTGCCCGACGGCAGCGTGATGGCGTTCTTCACCGACGGTGTCGTGGAGGACCGGCGCACCGGCGTCGACAGCGGCATCGACCGGCTGGCCCACGCGCTCACCTGGCAGCGGTGTCCGGTGGAGGAGCTGTGCGACCGGGCGCTGGCGACGATGCCGCCGGGACCGCAGGCGGACGACGCCACGCTGCTGCTCGTGCGCACCCGGCGGCTCGACGGCGACCGGGTGACGGACCTGGAGCTGCCGCCGGACCCGGCCGTGGTGGCCGACGCCCGGGCGCTCACCGAGCGCCAACTGGACGCCTGGGGCCTGTCCGAGCTGTCGTTCACCGCCGCGCTGGTGGTGAGCGAGCTGGTCACCAACGGCATCCGGTACGCCACCGGGCCCGTCGTGCTGCGGCTGATCAGGGACCGCTCCCTGCTGTGCGAGGTCTCCGACAGCGCGCACACCGCGCCCCATCTGCGGCGGGCGCGCCGGGACGACGAGGGGGGCCGCGGCCTGTTCCTCGTCGCCCAGATGTCCCAGCGCTGGGGCACCCGGTACACCGCGTCCGGCAAGACCATCTGGGCGGAGCTGCCCATCCCCTGAGGCGTCCCGGGCGGAGCCCGCGGGGCTCTCCCCGGTGCCCGCGGGCCCCGCGCGTCGCTGTCGGTAATCTGTGCGGGGCGGGGCCGACGCCTCGGGGCGGCGGACCGGGCCGGGCGTCCCCCGCCGTACGCCGGGTGACCACCGCCCGGCCCTCGCCTTGACCCTCACACCGTGTCAGGCGGTCGGCTGGGAGCCATCATGTTCACCATCGGAGACTTCGCCCGCCACGGCCGCGTCTCGGTTCGGATGCTGCGTCACTACGACGCCACCGGACTGCTGCGCCCGGCCCACGTCGACCCCACGAGCGGCTACCGCTACTACACCGCCGCCCAACTGGCCCGCCTGAACCGGATCATCGCGCTGAAGGACCTCGGTTTCACCCTCCGGCAGGTCCGGGACATCGTGGACGAGAAGGTCGGCGCCGGGGAACTGCGCGGCATGCTGCGGCTGCGGCGCGCGGAACTGGAGACGGTCATGGCCGCCGCGGCGGCCCGGCTGGTCCAGGTCGAGGCGCGGCTCCGAGCGATCGAGAGTGAGGGGCGCATGCCCACCAACGACGTCGTCGTCAAGCACGTTCCCGCCGTCCGGGTGGCCGAGCTGACCGCCACCGCCGCGAGTTTCGACCCGGAGGACATCGGCCCGGTCATCGGCCCGCTCTACCAGGAGCTGTTCCGGCATCTGGAGGCGGCGGGCATCACCCCCACCGGCCCCGGCATCGCCTCCTACGAGGACGCTCCGGAGGGCGGCGGCCGGATCCGCGTCCACGCCGCCGTACAGGTGTCCGCCCCGCTGTACGACGGTGCGTTCCGCGTGCTCGACCTGCCGGCCCTCGACCGGGCGGCGACCATCGTGCACCGCGGCCCGATGGACACGGTGCTCCCCACCGCCCAGACCCTGGCCCGCTGGATCGACGCCCACGGCCACCGGGCGGCCGGCTACCCCCGTGAGGTCAGCCTGGAGTGCCCCGACGACCGCGCGGACTGGGTCACGGAACTCCAGGCACCGGTGACCGGGGGCTGACCGGACGGGCCCGGACGCTTCACGGCGGTCCCTTGTCGCCCACGGCGGGCGGCGGGGGATCGCCGAAGCGGACGTCGATCTTCTCGAAGCCCTTGAAGGACTCGGTGGTGGCGTAGGAGCGGTAGGCGCGCAGGTCGCCCGTGGCCAGGTGGACGCGGTCGGTGAAGGGGGTCAGCAGGCTGCGCGGCCACAGCCTCAGGCACCGTACGGCGACGATCTCCGCCGTGGCGAGGTACACGAGGGCGGCGAGGTAGATCCAGGCGAGCAGGCCGAGCACGATGCCGAACATGCCGTAGGTCGCCGTGGCGCCGCGCAGCACATGGCCGACGTAGTACGAACCGCCCCACTGCAACGCCTGCCAGGCGCAGGCGGCGCCCAGGGCCGGCCCGTAGGTCAGGCGCAGGGGCAGCTTGCGCCGGGTCATGAGCCGGTAGCTGAGCAGGAGGAGCGCGGCGTTGAGGACGATGCCGGCGATCCCCACGGCGATCCGGATGCCGACGGCCAGGCGGGTACCGAAGAGGGAGGCGGCGGACTCGGCGGTGGACAGCGCGGTCGTCAGCACCAGACCGGCCGCGAGCAGGAGCAGGAAGTACAGGCCCCTGGCCCGCGAGCGCAGCGGGTCGGGCCGGGCGTGCCGCGGCACCGCGAAGATCTTGTTCAGTGCGTGCTGGACCGCCTGGGCGACCCCGAGGGCACCGTACACGCTGCCGGCCACACCGACGGCGACGGCGGCGCCGCTGCCGTGGAAGGAGTGGATGTTCTGGCCGAGTTGGTCGCCGATCACCGGGAACTCGCCCAGCGCCGAGTGGAGCACCGAGTGCTGCATCTGCGGATTGCCGTGCAGGGCGCCGCTGAGGATGGCCACCAGGAACAGCAGCAGCGGGAAGAGGGAGACGAAGCCGTAGTACGCCAGCAGTGCGGCCAGGTACGTCGACTGGTCGTCGAAGAACTTGTACACGACCGCGAGCGGCATCCCTGCCCAGCGGTGCCGTCGCTGATATCGGTCCAGCCGGGCCAGCACGTCCATGTGCCCTCCCAACCCTCGGGCGCGCGTCCCCCGTGTCAGGGGAACACCTCGGACATCCCGGTGCCCCCGGCCGGGGTGTTCCACACGGGGCCGCGGGATCATGCCGGTCGGTGCGGCGGGGCCGCCGGTGGCTGCCGGGCCCCGGCGTCCCGGCGGCCCGCCCGGGGAACCGTCCGTCGGCCGATCAGCCGGTCAGCGGGCCGGCCTGGCGCGGGCCCGCCCGGCGCCCCGCCCCGCCTCGTTTCCCGACCGGTTCAGGCGGCCTCCGGCGGGCCCGCCGCGCCAGATCTGCGGCCGCGTCGGCACGCCCCGCCGCCTGTGCCCTCGGCTCCTCCGTCCGCGCGGCGGCCTTCCGCTGGGCCCGGCCCCCCGCATCGGCCCCGGCCCCGGCCGCCCGACGGGGTGCCGTGCGGCCCACCCGCACGTGCTTGCTGTCGCTCATCGGCGTCGCGGCGGCGCTCACTCCCCCGGTCCGGCGAGGGGGGGTCGGTGCGGGCCGGGGGACGTCCGTGGTGCCCGGCGGGCATGGAACGCGCTCGGGGAAGCATCCGGTAGGGCATGGAGTGCGTGATCTACCAGGAACAGACAGGTGACGCGGAGCGGATCGACTGCGCGCGGGACGACGGCGGCTGCAAGGCCGTCCTGGACCGGCTCGACCGGCTGGGACCGGGCGAGTTCGCCTGGATCCGCGTGGACCGGCCCCGGCCCGACGACCTCCAGCGGCTGGGCGCCCGTCTTGGCCTGCATCCGCTGGCCGTCGAGGACGCCGTCCAGGCCCACCAGCGGCCCAAGCAGGAACGCTACGGCGACGTGCTCGCGGTCGCCGCGAAGACGCTGTGGTTCGTCGAGCGGACCTCCGACGTGGAGACCGGCGAGGTGATGATCTTCCTCGGCCCGGCCTTCGCCCTCACCGTGCGCCACGGCGGCGACGACCCCACGGAGCAGGCGGCCCGCCGCCTCGCGGAGCAGCCGGAGATGGCGCGGCTGGGCCCGGCCGGCGTCCTGCACGCGGTGTGCGACGTGATCGTCGACGCCTACGCGGACGCGGCGGTCCAGGTGCGCGCCGACCTGACCGAGCTGGAGCGGTGCGTGTTCTCGCCGGCCCGGGACGACCTGACGGAGCGGATCTACTCGCTCAAGCGGGAGGTGGTGGAGTTCCGGGACGCCGTCCAGCCGTTGCTGCCCGTCGTGCAGAGCTTCACCGGGCAGCGCGACGACTGGCCGCGCCAGGTGGCGCCGTACTTCCGGGATGTCGCCGACCACCTCACCCGCACCGACACGGAGGTCCGCGCCCTGGACGACCTGCTCGGTTCCGTCCTCGACGCGCACCTGGCGAAGGTGAGCACCTGGCAGAACGACGACATGCGCCGCATCAGCGCCTGGGCGGCCATCCTCGCCATCCCCACCCTGGTCGCCGGCGTCTACGGCATGAACTTCGACCACATGCCCGAGCTGGACTGGCGCTACGGGTACCCGTGCGCGCTGGCCCTGATGGCGGTCGGGGCGGGCCTCCTCTACCGGTCCTTCCGCCGCAACGGCTGGCTCTGACCGCGCCGCGCCCCCTGGGCCGCCGCCGGCCCGGGACGCCGGGGCCGGTCAGCGCCGTGCCGCCGGGACCGAGGGGTCCGGTGCCGAGTCGTGCGCCACGAAGCGCAGCTCCGAGGTGTACCGGCGGCCCTGGTCGTCGGTGAGCCAGCTCTGTTCCGGGGTCGGCAGCATCTCGGTGATCGTGACGACGCCCTCCGGGTCCGTGCGGGCCAGCCGGCGCAGCGCCTTGGCGAGGATGGTGACGTAGACGGGGCTGTCGAAGTCGACGTAGAAGGGCCGGGACTCGGTCGGGGAGACGACGAACACATGGCGGGGCAGCCCCAGTCCGGCACGCCAGCGGCGGGCCCGCACGAAGCGCCGGGCCTCGTCGCGGTCGTCGGCGAACTCCGCGCCGGCCGCGGCCGTCCGCCAGGTCTCCCGGGCGATCACCAGACGGTCGACGGTGACCCGGGGGGTGTGGTCCGCCTGGGGCAGGACCCGCACGAGGTCCATCACCAGGGTGGTCAGCACGTGCGAGAACACGTCGGCCACCGGGAACCGCGAGCCGTCCGGGAGCCGTACGACGAGGTCGCCGCCGTCCTCCCGCACCGTCGCGTCGGCGCTGCGCACGACCCGGGGGCGGGCCGGGTCGGCGGTGAAGTCGGCGAGGGCGACCTGGTGGTCCTCGGGGCGCACCAGCGTGTGCCGGACCCGCGCCGACAGGCGTGCCCGGTGCTCCTTGGGTATCAGGGGCATCAGGCGCGGACCCGGGTGGTCGCGGTCGGTGAGCCGGAACAGCTCGGCCACGTCCGGGTGCTGATGGGTGAAGAGGGAGGCGCCCAGGGTGTTGGACGCGACGTGGAGTTCGCCGAGCACGGCGGTGAAGTCGCCGCGCGCCACCGCCTCCGGCCCGTCGGCGGCGATCATCAGGTCCGGGCTCAGATAGCGGGCCGCCGTCCAGCCTCCGGCCCGGTCGCCGAACTCCGCCCGCACGGCCGGCTCGATGTCCGCCGACCGTACGGTGACCCGGCGGGCGTCCGCCGGGGCCGCGAGGACACGCTGCCAGCGCGTGGCGAACTCCCGCTGGAGCGCGGTGGCGGTGTCGCGCGCGGTGCCGTGCAGCACCGGCAGGCACGCGAACCAGAACGACGCCAGATCGACCCGGCCCTCGGCGGCGAGCCGGTCGTACACCCGGCGGGCCTCGTCGCCGACCGCGGCGGCGAGCCCGGCGGTGAGCCAGCCGGCGCTGTCCATCAGCAGCCGCAGCGGGCGCAGCGCGTCGAGCACGGCCGGGCCGAGCCGGACGGTGGCCGAGCGGCGGGTGTCGGAGTACACCAGTGCCCGGCACGGTGCCGTCGTCCCGGACTTCTCGCGCACGGCGGCCGTGGCGGTCAGGTCGGTGAAGTCCCGCTCCAGCGCCGCCATCGCCTCGACCAGCTCGTCCACGCCGCGGGCGGCCGCCACCCGGGCGCGGCCCTCCTCCAGCCGGTCCAGCGCGGCCAGCCCCCGCCGGCGCGGCCCGGGCGCGCCGACGGACTCCAGCCAGGTCCGCAGGGCCCGGTCGGGGTGGGTGCCGGCGGGAACCTCCAGCCGCCACACGACCCAGCGGCGGGCCACCAGGCCGGCCAGCACGGCGGGCACGTCGGTGCCGGGCAGTTCGTCTGCGATGCCGCGGGCCGGGCGGACACCGTCGCAGCGGGCGAGGACGGCCGCCTCCGGCGCGGACACCTCCACCGGGCGCCGGCCCGGCACCCGGACCCGGTCGCCTTCCAGGGCGACGAAGGGCACCCGGCGCGGGGCGATCCACTCGCGCAGGCCGGGCTCGGCGTCCAGGGTCCGCGCCAGCGCGTCGAGGCCCCAGCTCGCCCAGTACACGGTCGAGGTCTCCGTCAGCCCCCGGCCGGGGTCGACGGCGAGGCCGCGCACGGCCGGGTCCCAGCGGCCCCAGCCCACCGGGCCGAAGAACCCGATGGTGTCGTTCTTCACGCAGAACCGCTGCCAGTAGTGCGCGACCAGTTCCTCACGCTGGCGGGGCATGCTGCTGCGGTTGTCCCGGCCCGGGGTCCAGCGCAGGAACGGCGCGATGCCGGAGGCGAGCACCGGCCGGTTCTGCCAGGCCACCGCTTCCCGGAAGGCCGGGTCGCGGGCGATGTCCTGGAGGGTCCGCGCGGTCTGCACGGCGGCGTCCGCGAAGAGGTGGGCGAAGTCCGCCCAGCGGTCGCCGTCGAGGGGGTCGTCGGTGCCGAACTTGTCGGCCGCCTGCGCCAGGCCGGCGGGGGCGAGGCGCAGCACGCCGTCGGCGGGGAAGCCCGGCCCGCGCAGGGCGAACTGGTCCCACAGCCGCCAGCGGCCGAGGGACGGCTCGAGGTCTTCGGTCATGGCACGGCTCTCCTTGGTGAGCGCGGGGTGGACGATGCGGACCGGTGCGGACCGGTGCGGTCGCGGGGCCGGTCAGACGGTGCCGTAGTCCGCTTCGACGACCTCGGCCAGTTCGCGCGGCGTGGGGTAGGCGAAGACCAGCGAGACCGGGACGTCCGCGCGCAGGAGTTCCTGGAGGCGGCCGGTGATCTGGAAGGCGGTGAGCGAGTCACCGCCCGCCTCGTAGAAGTCGGTGTCGCAGGTCAGCTCGGGCAGGCTCAGCACGTCCCGGAAGATGCCGACGAGCAGGTCGACCGTGGCGGCGGGGGCGGCGATGGCGGGGGCGGTGGCGGTGTTCGCGGTCATGGCGGTACTCCTCGTGTGTAGGACGGTGCGGTGACGGGATGTCGGTTCTCGGGTGGGTCGGTCGGTGACGGCCTGGGCCGTCGGTGTGCGGGCGGTCGGTCGGTGACGGCGTGGCCGTCGGTCTAGGGACGGGCGGGGCCGTGGTGGAGGGCGTGCAGGCGGGCGGGGGTGTTGCCGCCCGAGACGATGGCCACGGCCCGTTCCCGGCGGCCGGCGCGCAGCGCTCCGGCCAGGGCGACCGCTCCGCTCGGCTCGGCGTCGACGCCGTGGCGGCGCAGCAGGGCGGCGGCGGCGAGGATCTCGGCGTCACCGACGGCGATCAGCTCGTCGACGCGGTCGCGGATGATCGGGTAGGTGACGGTTCCGGGGCGCTGGCCGCGCAGGCCGTCGGCGACGGTCGTGCTGGGCGGCAGCTGGACGGGACGGCCGGCGGCCAGCGAGCGGGCGTAGCGCGGGGTGCGGGACGGCTCCACTCCCACCACTCGTACCGGATGGCGCAGGGCGGCCAGGCAGACGCCCGCGAGGAGGCCGCCGCCGCCCGTGGGCACGTAGACGGTCTCGGTGTCGGGCGCGTCGGCCAGCAGTTCGCCGCCGACCGTGCCCGCCCCGGCGACCACCAGGGGGTGGTCGGACGACGGGACGAGGACGGCGTCCCGCTCGGCGGCCAGGGCGCGGGCGCGCTCCTCGCGTTCGGCCACGCCCCCGGGCACCTGGACGGTCTCGGCGCCGAGGGCGCGGACGGCGGCGGCCTTGGCCGGTGCCGCTCCCGCCGCGAGGACGACGGTGAGCCGGATGTCGAGCGAGCGGGCCAGCCGGGCCAGCGCGATGGCGTGGTTCCCGGAGGAGCCGGTGACGATCCGGGTGGCGCCCAGGGTGAGGACGGCGTTGGCGGCGCCCCGTGTCTTGAAGGAGCCGCCGGACTGGAGGTGTTCGGCCTTCAGCAGCAGGCCGGGTCCGAGCGCGCCGGTCGCCGGGCCGGGCAGCAGGGGCGTGCGGACCACGTACGGGGCGATGCGGGCGGCGGCGGCGCGCAGGTCGGCGGCGTCGGGCCGCCGGGCCGGAGCGGCGGGTGCCGGAGCGGTGGGTGCCGGAGCGGCGGCCGGCCATGGGGCGAGCGCGGCGCGTCCGAGGTCGAGGGCGGTCATGCGGTCCTCCCGGTGGCCAGGAGCCGGCGGTCGGCCTTGCCGCCGCGCGTGGTCGGCAGGGTGTCCAGGCGCAGGAACCGGCGGGGCATCAGGTGCGGCGGCAGGGAGCGGGCGAGATGGGCGCGCAGCCGGGCGTCCGTGGTGCCGGACAGGTCGCCGGTGAGGTGGGCGAGCAGGTACACCCGGGCCCGGTCGTCGGTGTGCGCCGTCACCACCGCGCCGGTGACGTCCGGGTGGGTCAGCAGGGCGCCCTCGACCTCCGCCGGGTCCACGCGGTAACCGCGGATCTTGACCTGCCGGTCGGTGCGGCCCGCGTAGTACAGCCCGCCGGGCCCCCACCAGCCGAGGTCGCCCGTGCGGTACAGACGGGCGCCGGGCGGGCCGTAGGGGTCGGGCACGAAGCACTCGGCCGTACGGGCCGGACGTCCGCCGTAGCCGCGGGCCACGCCCTCTCCCCCGATGTACACCTCGCCGACCGTGCCGTCGGCGACCGGCGCCAGGTCCGCGTCCAGCACCCGGACCACGGCACCGGCGCGGGGTGTACCCACGAGGTCGGCGGAGGGGTCCGGCGGCACGGGCACGCTGTACCGGGTGGTGGTCATCGTGCACTCGGTCGGGCCGTACTGGTTGACGAGCCGGCCGGGGACGAGGGCGCGTCCGCCGGCGGCGAGGAACGGGCGCAGGGACTCGCCGCTGGCGGCGACCAGGGCGACCCCGGCCAGCGGGTCGGTGAGCCCCGGCTGCGCCGCGAGGTGGGACAGGAAGAAGGGGGTCACGCTGAGCAGGGCCGTGACCCGGTGCTCGCGTACGGTGCGGGCGAACTCCTCGGGGCGCAGCAGCCGGGCGCGGTCCACGATCACCACGCGTCCCCCGGCCAGCAGCGGTACGAGGGTGTCCCGGATCGAGGCGTCGTAGCCGAGCGGTGCGATCTGGAGGGCGACCGTGTCCGGGCCGAGGCCGAACGCCCGGGCGGTGTCGCGCAGATAGGTGTCGAGGGCGTGGTGTTCGACCAGGACGGCCTGGGGCGATCCGGTGCTGCCGGAGGTGTGGCTGACGTAGGCGAGCGCCCGTGGGTCGGCCGGCCCCGGCGAGGGGCCCCGCGCGGTGTCGGGCCGGTCCAGCAGGACCAGCGGGACGCCGAGGTCCAGGGCGGGGGCGAGGGCTGTGTGGGTGAGCAGCAGACGGGCGCCGGCGCCGCGGACGAAGCCGGCGAGGCGGTCGCGGGGCTGGCCGACGTCCAGGGTGAGGAAGGCGGCGCCGCAGCGCAGCACCGCGGCCATGGCGGCGACCGCGTCGGTGCCGTGTCCGACGGCCACGGCGCAGACGGTCTCCGGACGGGCGCCGTGCGCCCGCAGCAGGCGGCTGATCTCCTCGATCCGGGCGGCGAGCCGGCCGTACGTCACCTCGCCCTCGGGTGTGCTGAGCGCGATGCGGTCGGGGTGCCGGGCGGCGTGTGCGGCGATGTCGTCGGCGATGGTGCGCATCACTCGTCCTCCCCACCGGTGACGGTCTGGTCGACCGCGACGAAACGGAGTTCGGAGGTGTAGCGGCGGCCCTCGTCGTCGGTGAGCCACGCCTGCTCGGGGGTGGGCAGCATCTCGCTGATCCTGAGCCGGGCCCCCGGGTCGGTGCGGGCGAGCCGGCGGGCGGCCTTGGCGAGGATGGTGACGTACAGGGGGCTGTCGAAGTCGACGTAGAAGGGGCGGGGTTCGGTGGGCGAGACCACGAACACGAAGCGCGGCAGCTCGTGCCGGCGCTGCCAGTGCCGGGCCCGCACGAACCGGGCGGCCTCCGCCTTCTCGTCGGCGAAGTCGGCGTCGGCGACGGGCAGGTGCCAGGTCTCCCGGGCGAGGACCATGCGGTCCACGGTGATGCGCGGGGTGTGCGCGCCCTCGGGGCGGAGCGTGAAGCGGTCCATGACGCGCTGGGTGAGGGTGTTGGCGTAGACGTCGAGCAGGTCGTACGCGGTGCCGTCGGGCAGGACGGCGGTCAGCCGGCCGGCCCGGTCCTCGACCGTGACGTCGGCGCCGAGCACCGTGTTCGGCCGGTGCGGGTCGCCGGTCTGGTCGACCAGCGCCACGTAGACGTCCTCGGGCCGGTCCAGCGAGGGCCTGCTGCGGGTGGACCACTTCAGGGGCAGTTCCTTGGCCAGCATGGGCAGCAGGCGCGGGCCGGGGAAGTCGCGGGTGGTCTCGGCGAGCAGCTCGTCCCGGTCGGGGTGCTGGTGGACGAAGAGGGAGGCGCCCATGGTGTTCAGGGCGCAGTGCATCTCGCCGAGGACGAGTTCCACCTCGCCCCGGGCGAGGGCGGTCTCGTCGTCGGCGATCACCAGCACGTCGGGGCTGACGTACCGGGCCAGCGACCAGCCGTCGCCGGGTTCGTCGAACTCGCGGCGCACCCGTTCGGCCAGGTCGGCCGAGGTCAGCCGGACCCGGCGGACACCGGCCGGGAGGTCCAGGACACGGGCCCACTTGGCGCGCAGTTCGGCCTGGACGGCGTCGATCAGGTCGCCGGCGTCGGGGTGCGGGGAGGGCAGGGTGTGCAGCCACAGCGTGCCCAGGTCCACCGGCCCGCCGGCGGCGCGCAATCCGTCGTGGACGGTACGCAGGCGGACGCGGACGGCGTCGGCGAAGCGGTTGGTCATCCAGCGGGCGGCGGTCAGGCACAGGCGCAGGGGTTCCAGCTGGGCCAGCAGCCCGGCGCCGGCCATCGCGGTCGCCGCCCGCTGGGCGTCGGAGTACACCAGTCCCCGGCAGGGCGCGGTGCGTTCGCCCTTGGCCCGCTGTGCCTCGCTGTCGGTGAGCGCGGCGAAGGCGGCCTCCAGCGCGCCGATCGCGGCGGTCAGCGCGGCGGCGTCGGTACCGGCGGCGCGTACGGCGTCCCGGGCGCGTTCCAGCACGGCGAGCCGGTCCAGCGCCCGGGTGCGGGCGGCCCGGTCCGGGACGCGTTCGAGGATGCGGCGCAGGGCGCGGTCGGGGTGGGTGGCGGCGGGCACCTCCAGGCGCCAGTGCACCCAGCGGCGGCTCACCAGGGCGTGCACCACCCGGGTGACCTCGTCGATGTCCAGGCCCAGGTCGGCGGCGATGGCGGCCGGGTGCCGGGTGCCGTCGCACCGGTTCAGCACGGCCAGCTCGGCCGCGCCGATCTTCTGGGCGGGGCGTCCGGGGACCCGGACCGTGCCGTCGGAGCAGCGTACGAAGGAGACCCGGCGCGGCGGGATCCAGCGCATCAGCTCGGGGTCCTCGGCGAGGACCTTGGCGACGGCGTCGACGGCCCAGCCGGAGAAGTACACCTCCTGGGCGGCGAGGAAGCCCCGCCCGGGGTCCACGACGACGGCTCCCGGCGCGGACAGGTCCCAGTGGCCCCAGCCGACCGGGCCGAAGAACCCGATGGTGTCGTTCTTCACGCAGAACCGCTGCCAGTAGTGCGCGACCAGTTCCTCGCGCTGGCGGGGCATGCTGCTGCGGCTGTCGGTGTCCGGGTTCCAGCGCAGGAACGGCGCGATGCCGGTGCGCAGGACGGCGGGGTTCTGCCAGGCGAGGGCCGCCTGGAAGCGGGGTTCGGCGGCGATCTCCTGGAGCTGCCGGGCGGTGCGGACGGCGGCCGTGGCGAGTTCGGTGGCGAAGTCCCGCCACTCCGGGCCGGACAGCTCGGCGCCGGGGCCGAACTTGTCGGCGGCCTCGGCCAGTCCGGGCGGCGTCAGGCGCAGCACGCCGTCGGCGGGGAAGCCGGGGCCGCGGAGCGCGAACTGCTCCCACAGCCGCCAGCCTCCGCCCGGCAGCAGGACAGGTGCGTGCTGGTCCGACATCGCGTGCTCCTTCCGAAACGGGGGGTGCGCGGGGATCGCGCGGCTCGGCCGGGCGGGCGCCGCCGGGTCGAGCCATCGCGCGGCTCGGCCGGGCGGCGGGCGCCGCCGGGTCGCCGGGTGCCCCGCGACCGGACAGCACGGTCCCGCGCCGCGGCCCCGCGTCACCAGAGAAGATCCGGCAGCAACGCGCGCCCCGGGTTCGGCGCGTTCGTCCCTGACCGGCGCGGCCGGTGGCGGGCACGCTGACCGGGTCGGCCCCTGACCTGCGGCCGGCCCGATCATCTGCGGGAGGTTCACCGTGACGCAATCCCACTCCGCGACCCGCACGGGCGACGAGGAGGTCCGCCCGGGCACCGACGAGGAGGAGTACCTCGTGGTGCGCAACGACGAGGAGCAGTACTCGATCTGGCGGGCCGACCGCGACCTGCCGGCCGGCTGGCACCCGGAGGGCCGGCGCGGCACCCGGCAGGAGTGCCTGGACCACATCGACGTCGTCTGGACGGACATGCGCCCGCTCAGCCTGCGCCGTCGGCTGGCCGGGGCCGATGTCTGAGTCCCGCCCGGGTCCGCTGCTGGCCCGGCCGGCGCACGCCCCGCCCGCGCCGGCGCTGCCCGAGCGGCTGTGCCCGGCCGTCCTGGACCTGTCCGGGCTGCGCTCGGGCGCCCGGGTCCCCCGCCCGCGGGCGCTGCGCCGGCCGCTGGAGCTGTACCTGGCGGAGGTGGGGCGGCAGGACGGCGTGGCGCTGCGGCGCGCGCGGGAGCTGCTGGACGCGGAGGAGCGGGCGCGGGCCGGCGCCTTCCACCGGCCCCGGGACCGCGACGCGTACGTGGTGGCGCACGCGACCCTGCGCGGGGTGCTCAGCCTGCTGCTGGGCATCCCGGCCGGGGAGCTGCCGCTGATGCGCGAGCCGTGTGCCGGCTGCGGCGGTCCGCACGGCCGGCCCGCGCTGCGCACCTCGGGGGTGCACTTCTCGCTGTCGCACAGCGGGGACCTGGTGATGGTGGCGCTCGCCCCGACCCCGGTCGGCGTCGACGTGGAGGGGCTGGCCACCGCCCAGGCGGTGCTCGGCGCGCAGTCCGCGCTGCACGTGGCGGAGGCGGCGGAGCTGGCCCGGCTGCCGGCGCACGAGCGGTCGGCCGCGTTCACCCGGACCTGGGTCCGCAAGGAGGCCTATCTCAAGGGGCTGGGGACGGGGCTGGTGCGCGATCCGGCGCTGGACTACGTCGGCACCGGGCCGCGGCCGGCCGTCCCGGCACCGGAGTGGATCCTGCGGGACGTCCTCGTCCCGGCGGGGTACGCGGCGGCGGTGGCCCTGCGGACGGGATGAGGGCGCCCGACGGCGCACACGAGGGAGCGGGGACCGGCCGGTGGCCGGTCCCCGCCGACATGTGTCCGCGGCACACGTGGAAGCGTGCCGCGCCTTCACGAATCCCGCACACCCCCGGCCGGACCCGGCGCGCTACGATCACGCGCGTGACCGCTCCGGAACCGACCATCCTCGCCACCTCCGGAGGGCACCGCGTCGGCACACGCACCCGGTTGCTCTTCGATGCCCTGGTCCACCACGCGGTCGACCTCTCCGGCGTGCACGGCAGACGTCCGCGCGTGCTGTACGTGGGTACGGCGACCGGGGACGCCGAGCACGTGACGGCCCGGGTGGCGGAGGCGGCCCGGGTGGCGGGCTTCGACCTCACCCCGCTGTACCTGTTCCCCATGCCGAACGTCGAGGACGTCGAGGCCACGGTGCTGGACCACGACGTGGTCTGGGTGATGGGCGGTTCGGTGGCGAACCTGCTCGCCGTGTGGCGGGTGCACGGCCTGGACGCGATCATGCGGCGCGCGTGGCGGGCGGGCGTGGTGCTCGCCGGGGTCAGCGCGGGTTCCATCTGCTGGTTCGAGGGCGGCGCGACCGACTCCTTCGGGCCGGAACTGCGGCCGGTCACCAATGGTCTGGGCCTGCTGCCGTACGGCAACGGCGTGCACTACGACTCCGACGCGGGCCGGCGCCCGCTCATCCACCGGCTGGTCGCCGAGGGCGCCTTCGGCACGGCCCACTGCACCGACGACGGGGTGGGCCTGGTGTACCGGGGCACCGAGCTGGTCGAGGCCGTGACGGAACTCCCGGGCAAGGGCGCCTACCTGGTCAGCCGCGCGGGCGACGGGGCGGTGGAGGAGCGGATCGAGCCGCGGTTGCTGCCCACGCCCCGGTTCTGACGGGGCGTGCCGCGGTGCGGGCGCGGTGTGCCGCGGTTCCGAGGGGGTGTGCAGCGGTGCGGGCGCGGTGTGCCCCGGGCGGCCGCGCGGGGCGACGGGGCGGTGCGGGCGCACCGCGTGCGGGTGCGCCGCGTCCCCCGTCCCCCGCGCCGAGGTCGTCCGCCGGTTCACACCAGGCCGTGGCGTACCGCGCGGGCGACCGCGTGGGCGCGGTTGCGGGCCTGGAGGCGCGCCATCATCTCGTAGATGACGTTCTTCACGGTGTGTTCGGAGCACTCCAGCAGCCGCGCGATGTCCGCGTTGGCGTGCCCGTCGGCCATGAGGCGCAGCACGGCGGTCTGCCGTGCCGTCAGCGACGACGGCCTGGTGCCGGCCGCTTCGGGCTCGCCGGTCGGCGGCCCGCTGGTGAGCAGGTGGGACAGTTCCGGGTAGGGGATGCTCTGGTGCGGGTGCCCGGCACGCCGGACGGCCGCCGTCAGACTCTCCGGCGTGAGGTCCCCGCTGCGCAGGACGGCGGCGCCCGCGCGCAGGGCCCGCAGCGCCCCCGTACGACTGACGGTGTCGCACACCAGCAGCAGCGGTCCGGGGTGCCGTCGGCCGCGCAGGGCTCGTTCGGCGTCCTCGGCGACGACCACGGTGACGGTCCCCGCCTCCGCGTGTCCGTCCGCGCAGCTCAGACCGGCGCGGCGGGCGAGGGCACGGACGCGGTCCGCACCGCGTGCGGGCAGCACGCGCAGGGCCGCGGGAACGGTACGCGCGGCACCGGGCACGGTGCGCGCGCCGGGCCCGGCGGGTGCCGGAGGTACGACGGGTGCCGGAGGTACGGCTGTGAGCGGCGCGGCGGACACCGAAAGTGGGGCTGCGAGCGGCGCGGCGGGCGCGAGGGCGGGCGTCACAGCAGACCCGCCCGGAGGGCGTAGGCGACCGCGTGGGCGCGGTTGCGCAGCCGGAACCGCTGGGTGATGTCGTGCACGACGGTCGTCACGGTGCGCGGCGAGTAGGCGAGGCGCTGGGCGATCTCCGCCGTCTCGTGCCCGTCGGCGACCAGGCGCAGCACCGACCGTTCCCGGTCCGACAGGGTGCCCCCGGCCCAGTCGCCGCCGTGCCGGGCGTCGGCCGGGCTTTGCAGGACCTGTTCCAGCAGGTCCGTCGGCAGGGTGCACTCGTCCTGGGCGGCGGCCAGCACCGCGTGGGCGAGGCGGGAGGCGTCGGCCTCGCGGCGCAGCAGCAGGCCGCGGGCACCGGCCGCCAGGGCGTGCAGGGCGTCACCGGAGGCGAGGGCGCCGGCCACCAGGACGACGGCGGGGCGCTGCGGATAGGCGCGGGTGAGGCGCACCGTGTCGAGTTCGGCCGGGCCGAGCCGGTCCACGGTCAGCACGGCGACCCGGGCGTCGCCGGGCTCGCTCAGGGTGAGTTCCGGGCAGGCGAGCAGGGTACTGCGGGTGCCGGCTTCCAGCACCGGGTCGAGGGCGACCACACCGACGGGTACGGGTGCTCCCATCTGCTGCTCCTTGGAAGGTCGTCCGCCCGGTGGTGAGCACGGCGGGCGGTTCGGAGGTTCTGTGGGACACCGTGCGCCCCCCGGGGAGGCGGCGGCATCGGTAGTCGCTCCCCACCTTTCTCGTCGTCTCCCGCCCCGCGGGCGGTCCGGCCGCCCCCGCCCTCCGCGCGGGGGCCCGTCCAGCGGCGGGCGGCGCGGCGGACACCCGTACGGGTGGGGTGCGCCGGACCGGGGTGGGGGGCGGTGCGCCCCGGAGACGGGGAGCGTGCCACGGGGATGGGGGCGGACGGTCGGGTGCGGACGGGGGACGGAGCCGGCGTGGGGGCTCGCGGGCCGCCGTGGAGGGGGTGCGGACCGCCGCGACGGGTGGTGCGCGCCCGTACACGGGCGCCGTCGGGATCCGCGAGAATCCGTCCGGCGGTCGGCCCGTCCGCCGTGCGGGGAGGCCGGACAGCCCTGCCGGCCTGCGGTTTTCCCCGGTGCGGGCGGCTCGTGCGGCGGTCGCCCCCCACGGGTGGGGAGGGGCCGGAGGGAATATGGGGGTCTCTTCCCCATGTGGCGGACGCGTGCTGTCTGGCACCGTCGTCGTCGTGACTGAGACCGCCAGCCTCCCGACTCCTCGGAGCGCCGGCCTGCCGCTCGCCTGGTGGGCCCCGGCGCTGTCCCTCGCGGAACGGCTCGCCGCGCCCGGCCTCCGGCCGGCGCCCGCCGCATCCGCCGCCACCGGGCCCGCTCCCTGGGCCGTCGGGGACAGCGAGGGCTTCGCCCTGCGGCTGGCCCACCTCGGCGTGGACGGGGCCACCGCGGCGGCCCTCGTGGCGGAGCCCGCCGGACCGCTCGCCGCCCGCACGGCCAAGCCCCGCTGGGCCGGATACGCCGAGGCGGCGCTGGACGCCGCCCCGCGGACACTGGAGGAGCCCGTCCCGGACGGCGCGGGCCCCGAGGTCTTCGCCACCGTCGTACGCCCCTTCGTCGCCGTGGCCGCGGACCGGCTCGCCCGTCTCGTGCCGGACGTCCCCGCCGCCGAACACGCCGTGTGGCAGGACGCGTTCGCGGGACGGCTGACCGGACAGCTGGTCCGGCAGGCCGCCCGCACCCTGGTCCACGAACTCTCCCTCGCCCGGCGGGCCGGGCGGCTCACCGGAGCGGACCCGCGCGAGCGGTTCGCCTCGTTCGTCGCCGCCACCGGCAGCCGGCCGGGCCTCGCCCGGCTCCTCGGCGCCTACCCGGTGCTGGCCCGGATGCTCGCGCAGACCGCCCTCGACGCGGTCGACGCCGCGGCGGAGCTGGTGGCGCGGTTCCGGGCCGACCGGGACGACCTGGTCGCCGGACTCCTCGACGGGCGCGAGCCCGGTGCGCTGACCGGGGTCGACCTCGGTCTGGGCGACGCCCACCAGGGCAACCGGGCGGTCGCCGTCCTGCGCTTCGCCAGCGGGGACCGGCTGGTGTACAAGCCCCGCCCGCTCGACCAGCACGCCCTGCTCGACGACCTGGCGGCCTGGCTCGCGGCCAAGGTGCCCGGGCTGACGCTGCGCACGCCACGCGGGGTGCGCCGGCCGGGCTACGGCTGGCTGGAGTTCGTGGAGCACCGCTGGTGCCGGTCGGTGGCCGAGGCCGACGCCTTCTACCGGCGCCAGGGGGCGCTGCTGGCCCTGCTGTACGCGGTGGACGGCGCCGACATGCACTACGAGAACGTCATCGCCTGCGGCGACCAGCCGGTCCTGGTGGACGCCGAGACGCTGCTGCACACCGGGCTGCCGCAGGCCATGACGGCCGGCACCGATCCGGCCGCGGACGCCCTGCACGCCTCCGTGCACCGCACCTGCCTGCTGCCCCACCTGCTGATCGGGGAGCACGGCGCGCTGGACATCTCCGCGCTCGGCCGGTCCGCCGAGGGGACCTTCCCGAGCGAGGGCCTGCGCTGGGAGGACGGCGGCACGGACACGATGCGGGCCGTACGGGCTCCCCTGCCCAGTCCCGCCGCGCAGAACCAGCCGCTGCCCGACGGGGCGCCGCTGGAGCGGGCCGACCACCGGGCGGCGCTGCTGGAGGGGTTCCGCACCGCCTACGCTGCGCTGGCCGCGCACGGTGGCGAACTGCTGGCGCAGAGCGGCCCGTTGACCGCGCACGCCGACAGCCCGGCCCGGCTCATCGTACGGGCCACCCGTCTGTACGCCACACTGCTGGAGGAGTCCACCCACCCCTCCCTGCTCAAGGACGCCCTCGCCCGCGAGGGTGTGTTCGCGGTCCTCTGGACCGAGTCCGAGCACGACGAGGCGCGCCGCCGCCTCGCCGAGCACGAGACCGCGGACCTGTGGCGCGGTGACGTACCGCTGTTCGTGCACCGGCCGTCCGGTACAGGGGTCCGGACGGCCGAGGGCACCTGGCTGCCGGAGGTGCTGCCCGTGGCGAGCCTTGCCGCGGTCGGCGCCAAGCTCGCCCGGATGGACGAGGTCGACTGCCACGACCAGGAGTGGATCATCTCGGCCACGCTGGCGGCACGGGGCGCCGGTGCGCCTCCGGCACGCCGTTCCGAACTCGCCCTCGCCCCGCTCCCGGCGGTGGTGCCGGACACCTCGCGGTCGCTGGCCGCCGTGTGCGGGATCGCCGACGAGATCGCCGCCCGCGCGGTCCGCGGCGACGGCCGGACCAACTGGCTCGGCCTGGAACAGGTCTCGGGCCCGCACTGGGCGGTGCTGCCGATGGGTGCCGGACTGGGGCAGGGCTACTGCGGCGTCGCGTTGTTCCTGGCCCAGACGGACGCGCTGACCGGGGCCGGGCGGTACGCCACGCTGGCCCGGGAGGCGGTCCGGCCGCTGCCCGCTCTGATGAAGGCGCTGGCCGCGGACCCGGAGCTGAGCGCGGCGGCCGGACCCGGCGCCTACGACGGGCTCGCCGGCATCGTCTACGCGCTGACGAGGCTGTCCGCCCTGCTCGGTGACGACTTGGCGGACTGCCTGCCGGACGCGCTCACCGCGCTCGGGCACGCCGTCGCCGCCTGCTCCGACCCGGGGCTCGCGACCGGCACGGCCGGGGCGCTGGCCGCCGCCGTCGCCGTCCACGAGGCGACCGGGGCGCCGGAGGCGCTCCGGCTGGCCGACGCCGTGGCGGACCCGCTGCTGAGGGCGGTGGGCGGACCGGACGCGGCGGGCGCGGCGCGGGACGGGTCGGGCACCGGCCGGAACCCCGGGTTCGCGCACGGCGCGGCCGGGATCGGCTGGGCGCTGCGGCGCTACGCCGACCGTCGCCCGGAGCGCGCCGCCGCCCACGCGGACGCCGCCGACGCCCTGCTCCGCACAGCGGTCCGGGACGTAGGGGCGGCACACGCGGACCCCTCCTGGGTGTCCGGGACCGCCGGTGTGGCCGCCGCCGCGCCCCTGTCCGCCGCCGGCGCGCTGTCGGCCCGGCTGGCCGATGCCGAGGTGGGCCCCGGTCTGAGCCTCGGGCAGGGCACGCTCGGCACGCTGGAGGCCCTGGCCGTGCTCGCGGAACGGGGGGACGCGACCGCCGCCGCGGCGCTGGGCCGGTGCACCGGGCAGGTGCTCGCGCTCGTCGAGGCGCAGAGCCACCGTTGCGCCACCCCCGACCACGTGCCCTCCCCCGGGCTGCTGTCCGGGCTGTCCGGCATCGGCTACGGGCTGCTGCGCCTGGCCCGCCCCGAGACCGTGCCGTCCGCCCTGCTCCTGGGGCAGCCCGGCCACTGACCGGGCACGCTTCCCCGGCCCCGGCGTGCCCCGGCACGTCCGGGGCACGCCCACGGCACCAGGACTCGTCCTCCGCACGAACCCGCCCGTGCCCGCCCGGGCCGGCCCGTACGAGACACCGGCAGGGCATCACGTCACGGACGAGCAGCCCACCGCCGCCGACGGCACCTCTCCGGCCGCGGGCGGGCGGGGTTCCGGGGGCGGGCCATGCCGAGGGGCCGCGAGCAGGCCCATGACCAGGCCCGTGACCAGGCCGGCGACCGGGGTCCGGAGGTGGGCCTTTCCCCGGCCGGCCGGGTGCCGGCCTGCGGCATCGCCCTCCCACCCGGCACCACCGGCACCGCGGTCCGCGCGCCGCGGTGACGCCGGGCGGACGCACCGCCGGGGAGGGCGCGGCGGTCCACGGCGGTGGTGACGGAACAGGTCCGCGACCGTGCGACCTGCCGCAGGCCCCGTTGTTCCGATTACTATCTGCGCTCATGCGTTCCCATGCGCCTTCCCTGGTCGGACGGGACTCCCAACTGACCCTGCTCGAACGTGCCCTGGCCGAGGCGCGTCAGGGCCGCGGCGGTGTCGTCTTCCTGGTGGGAGAGGCGGGCGTCGGCAAGTCGCGGGTGGCCGCCGAGGCCGTCGGCGAGGCGCTGGGCGCCGGCATGCGGGTGCTGCGGGGCCGCAGCAGCACCACGGGCCCCGCCGTGCCGTTCCGGCCGCTGACCGAGGCCCTGATGTCGCTGTTCCGGGGCGGCGAGCCGATGGACGACCTGGCCCTCGGCCCCTACCGGCCGGTCCTCGGGCGGCTGATCCCCGACTGGGACACCGGCGAACGGGACAGCAGTTCCATGGTGATCCTGGGCGAGGCGGTGCTGCGGCTGCTCATGGCCGCCGGGCGCGGGCAGGGCCAGTTGCTGCTGCTGGAGGACCTGCACGACGCCGACCCGGAGACGCTCGGCGTGCTGGAGTACCTGGTGGACAACCTGGAGTACTCCCCCGTCCTGCTGCTGGCCACCGTCCGGACGGACTTCAGCGACGCCCTCGACCTCGCCCAGTCCGCCCGCCGGCGCGGTGCCGCGACCCTGCTGGAACTGCCGCCGCTGACCCGGTCCCAGGCGCACGGGATGATCGCGGCCCAGCTCGGTGTCGACGGCCCCGACGAGGTGCCCGAGGCGGTCCTTGAGCGGCTGTGGGAGGACAGTGCGGGCAGCCCGTACCTGGTCGAGGAGCTGCTCCAGTCGATGATCGGGACCGGCACGCTGGTCCAGGGACCCGAGGGCTGGCGGACCGTCGGCGATTTGCGCAGTGACGTTTCCTCCTCGCTGGCGCGTGGCATCCTGCGCCGCATCGACCGGCTCGGCGCACAGGGCATGACCCTGCTGTCGGCCGCCGCCGTGCTCGGCCGGCGCTTCCCGCTCACCGTCCTCCAGCGCATGACCGGCATCGACGACCGGGCCCTGCTCAGCCATCTGCACGCGGGCGTGGCCGCCCGGCTGGTGATCCCCGACGAGCCGGCGCCCGACTGGTACTCCTTCCGGCACTCGCTCACCGTGGAGGCGCTCTTCACGCAGATGACCCCGGGCCGGCGCGCGGAGCTGGCCCGGCGGGGCGCGGAGGCGGTCGAGGAGCTGCACCCGGACCTGGCCGGCGACTGGTGCCCGCTCGCGGCCGGGCTGCGCAGCGCGGCCGGCGACAAGGTGGAGGCCGGCCTGCTCTTCGCGGACGCCGGCGGGCGGGCGCTGGTGGCCGGGGCGCTCGGCTCCGCCGTCACCCTGCTCGGCCGGGCCGAGGGCCTGCTGGCCGACGCGGGCGACCCGCAGGCACGGGCCCGGGTGCTGGAGGACCTGCTGCCGGCGCTGGCCGAGGCCGGTGACTTCGCCCGCGCCCTCGACCTGGCCGAGGACCTGCACGCGCTGGACGGCTCCGGGCTGAGCCCGGCCCGCCTGGCCACGCTGCACACCCGGCTGGCCAAGGTCGCCCACACGGCGGGCCGGTGGAGCGACGGCAACCGGCAGGTGGCGCGCGCCCGGGAGGTGCTGGCGACCGCGCCGGACGAGGCGGCCACCGCGGCCGTCGACGTCACCGCCGCCTACCTGGCCCTGGACACACCGGGGCCCGACCGCACCCAGCACGCGGAGAAACTCGCCCGGTCCGCCGCCGACACAGCCGAACGGTACGGGCTGCCCGTCGTCGCCTGCCAGGCGGCGGAACTCCTCGCGACCGTGGCCCGTGAGCGGGACCCCGAGGAGTCGGAGGCGATGCTCGGGCAGGCGCTCGCCACGGCGGAACGCCACCGGCTGCCCCTGCAACGCATGTACGCGGCCACCCGGCTCGGCGGCAACGCCTGGCTGGCCGACGGCGACACCGCGGGGCTGCTGGCGGCCCGTGAGGAGGCGCTGCGGCTCGGCTCGGTGAACATCGTGCACACGGTGGACGGCATCCTCGTCCTGGACGCGGTGCTGGGCGGCCGGTACGACACCGCCCGGTCGGCCGCCGCCGAGTGCCTGGCCGTCGTGCGGCGTCTGCGCCTCGCGCCCGCCGTGCGGTACGTCCTGATGGCCCAGGCGGTCCTGGAGGCCCACCACGCCGACCGCGCGGCGATGGAGCGGGCGTTGGCGGCGTTCGCCGAGTGGGACGGCGCCGGTTCGCAGGAGGAACCGCTCAGCCTCGGTCTGGCCCGGGCCTTCTGCGCCCTGCTGGAGGAGGACCGCGAGCTGGCCCGCGGCGAACTCGGGCGGGTGCTGGCGATGGAGGCGGGCAACCCCTCCACCTACCACCTCGGCGGCACCCACGGCCTGCTCCTGCTGCTGGACGTGCTCGCCGGGGACGCGGACCGGGCCCGGCACGAGGAGGTCACCGCCACCGCCGTCGCCCGGATGCGCTGGAACCGTCAGTTCGTGCTGCTGACCGACGCCGTCCTGCTGGGCCGCGAGGGGGCCGGCGACCGGGCGGCGGCGACGGTGGAGTCCGCGCTGGCGGTGGCGGAGCCCTATCCGCTGGCCCAGCACCTCGGGCTGCGGCTGATCGCGGACGCGGCGCACCAGGACGGCTGGGGCGACCCGGTGAGCTGGCTGCGGCGGGCGGAGCACTACTTCCACGAGCGGGACGTCCAGGCCGTCACCGGCGCCTGCCGGGCCGGGCTGCGCCGGCTCGGCGCCTCCGTGCACCAGCACCGTTCCGGCACCAGCGGCATCCCCGACCGGCTGCGCGCCCAGGGCGTCACGGTACGGGAGTTCGAGGTGTTCCGGCTGCTCGCGGAGCGGCTGAGCAACAAGGACATCGCCGACCGGCTGTTCATCTCCCCGCGCACGGCGGAGAAGCACATCGCGAGCCTGATCACGAAGACGGGGGCGGCCAACCGCGCGGACCTGTGCGCGCGGTCGGCCGCCCTGCGGGACACCTAGGGGGTTTCGTCCGGGTGTTTCAGCGCATCGCGCGCACCGGCCGGGAGGCGAGCACGGCCAGGCCGGTGAGCGCGAGCACCGCGGCGACCGTGCCGAACAGGGCGAGGGCGTCGACGCGGGCCAGCGCGCCGCACACGATCAGCGACAGCGGGGCGGCGGCGTAGCCGAGGACCATGTCGACGGACACGACCCGGCCGAGCACCTCCTGGGGGATGTTCCGCTGGATCCAGCTGAGCCCGAACACGCCCTGGAAGCCGATGGCGAAGCCCATGGCGAGCACCGTCGCCACGACGGCCGGGGTGCTGTGCACCAGGCCGAGCACGGCCATCCCGGCGCCCAGCCAGCCGGCCAGGCCGGCCACCAGCAGCCCGACCCGGGGCCGGCCGCCGAGTGCGCCGCCGGCCAGCGTGCCGAGCATCGCGCCGCCGGCCAGCGAGCCGTTGAGCACGCCGAGGGTGGTGGAGCCGCCGCGCAGCACCTGGCCGGCGAGGGTGGCGAAACCGACCGTGAAGGGCCCGGCGTAACAGAAGTTGACGGCGGTGTCGAGGGCGACGATCGTGCGCAGCCGCGGGTCGCGCAGGGTGAAGGTCACGCCCTCGCGGATGCGGGCGGCCAGGGACGCCCCCGGCGCCGCCGGGCCGGCCCCCGCGGCCCCGGCCGGCCGGGGC
>NZ_JOCB01000111.1 GCF_000718775.1 Streptomyces sp. NRRL S-31 | reverse complement strand
GGCCCACACGGCGTTCGCGGAAGCGGGGGCGCCCGCCGCGGCGGCACGGGTGCGGCGCGAGCTGCCGGGCGGCCGGGCGGCGGGCGGCCGGCGCCCGATGCAGGGCTGGGAGGCGCTGACGGCCTCGGAGAAGAAGGTCGCGCGCCTGGTCGCCGAGGGCCACACGAACCGTACGGCCGCGGAGCTGCTCGTCGTCTCCCCGCACACCGTCAACACACATCTGACGTCCGCGTTCCGGAAGCTGTCGGTCAACTCCCGGGTCCAGCTGGCCAACCTGGTGATGGGTCTGCCCGAAAGCTGAGCTGACCTGGTACGTTCACGCGATGCCGGTCGCAGCCGCATGCGCTTGGCTGGACATCCCACCCAGCGGAGGTCCCCCTCGTGCCCGGAGCCACCCCCCTGCCGCCGACCGTCGTACTCGTGCACGGCGCGTTCACCGACGCCTCGTCATGGGCGGGGGTCGTGCGGTGCCTGCACGCCGGCGGACTGCCGGTGCGCGTCCCGGCGAACCCGCTGCGCGGCCTGGCGCACGACTCCGCCTACCTGCGGAGCGTGGTCCGGCAGATCGGTGCCCCGGTGGTGCTGGCCGGCCACGGCTACGGCGGCGCCGTGATCACCGACGCCGCCGCGGAGGACGACAACGTGGTGGCGCTCTGTTACGTCGCCGGGTTCGGCCTGGACGCCGGGGAGTGCCTGCTGGACGTCACGGGCCGCTTCGCCCCCATGCCCGGGGCGGACACCGCCCTGAGCGCGACCATCCCCGCGCGGTCCGCCACGACCCCGGGCGACGAGCTGTACATCCGCAGGGAGCATTTCCTTCAGGCGTACGCCTCCGACCTGTCACCCCGGGTCACGAACGTGCTGTCCGTGACGCAACGCCCGATCGCCCGCGACGCGCTGACCGCCCCCTCCGGTCCGCCGGCCTGGGCCGCCAAGCCGTCCTGGTACGCCATCGCCGCCGCCGACCGCATGCTCAATCCCACCGCGCAGCGCTTCATGGCCCAGCGGATGGCGGCCACCGAGTACGTGCTGAACGGTTCGCACGCCGTGCCGCTGTCCCGGCCCGACGCCGTCGCGGCGATGATCCGGGAGGCGGCGGGACGCTGCGGGAACGCCCGGATGCCGCGGTAGGCGGCCGGACGGCCCCCGGGCGACCCGGCGATCTTCTGGGCGGATGCATGGGGTAACATCCCCGCTCGGGCCGGAAGGGACCGGTATGGGCCGTCTCGTCGCCCCCCGAGACCGACGTCCCGGCCACGGACTCCACTCGGGAAGGCACCATCATGATCTCAGCGGTCAGACCACCGACGCGACGGATCGCCGCCTTCCTGGGGGCGGCCGCCCTGGTGCTCGCCGCGAGCGGGTGCGGCGCCGACACCGAGTCCGCCGCCGGCGAGGTGACCTCCATCACCGCGCTCGACTACTACACCGACGCCACCGAGCACGCCCAGTGGGGCGAGCGGCTGACCGCCTGCGGCAAGCAGGCCGGCGTCACCGTGGAGCACCGGAGCGTGCCGGGCTCCTCCCTGGTCCCGCAGGTGCTGCGGCAGGCGTCCTCGCGGACGCTGCCCGACCTGCTGATGCTGGACAACCCGGACGTGCAGCAGATCGCGCGGACCGGAGCGCTGACCCCGCTGGACCGGTTCGGCGTCGACTCCGGCGGCTTCACGCCGGGCATCCTGTCGGCGGGCAGCTACCGGGGGAAGGTGTACGGGCTGGCGCCCACGGTCAGCACGGTCGCCCTCTTCTACAACAAGGACATGCTCGCCGAGGCAGGTGTCGCCGTACCGCGGACCTGGGACGAGCTGAAGAAGGCCGCGGCGAAGCTGACCCGTCCGGGACGCTACGGCATGGCGGTCGACGCCAACCCCACGTTCGAGGGCACCTGGCAGTTCCTGCCCTTCCTGTGGTCCAACGGCGGGGACGAGACCCGGCTGGACACCCCCGAGGCCGCGCAGGCCCTCCGGCTCTGGGTCGACCTGCTGAAGAGCGGGTCGATGTCGAAGTCGGTGCTGAACTGGACGCAGGCCGACGTCCACGACCAGTTCGTCGCCGGCCGGACGGCGATGATGGTCAACGGCCCGTGGCGGATAGCCGCGATGAACAAGGAGGAGCGCCTGCACTGGGGGGTGGCCCCGCTGCCGGTCCGCCGTCCCGGGCAGACGCTGATCACCCCGCTCGGCGGTGAGGTGTGGACGGTCCCGAACAGCTCGTCCCCGGCCCGGCAGGCCAAGGCCGCCCGGGTCCTCGCCTGCCTGAACGATCCCTCGCACATGCTCGCCACGGCCCGGCAGTACTTCACCGTGCCCTCCCGCTCCGCGGTGGCCTCCCGGTACGCCCAGCAGGTCCCCTCGATGGCCGCCTTCGTGGAGAGCGTCGAGCGGGCCCGGGCCCGCACCGTCCGGCTGGGCGACAAGTGGCCCCAGGCGGCGACCGGCATCTACACCGCCGTGCAGGCCGCTCTGACGGGTGAGCAGACACCCGAGGAGGCGCTCAGGAACGCGCAGCGGATCGCGAACGGTGGCTGACCGGGGCCGGGAGCGGATCACCTGGTGGCTGTTCCTCCTGCCCGCGCTGTGCTACCTGCTGCTGTTCTTCGGCTATCCCCTGGTCAAGAACGTCACGATGGGCTTCCAGCGGTACACGGTCACGACGTTCTACACCGGTGACGCCCCGTTCGTCGGGCTGCGGAACTACGCGGAGGTCCTGCTCTCGGACGCGTTCCGGCGGGCCCTGCTGACCACGGTCCTGTTCACCGCCGGCTCGGTCCTCGGACAGTTCGTGCTCGGGCTGGCCCTCGCCCTGTTCTTCCGGCGCAGCTTCCCGCTCGGCACCCTGCTGCGGTCGCTGCTCCTGCTGCCGTGGCTGCTGCCCCTGGTGGTCTCCGGCACGACCTGGAAGTGGATGCTCGACACCGACACGGGCGTCGTCAACCGAGCCCTGCGCGACCTGCACCTGGTCTCGTCCGACGTGCCCTGGCTGACCGGGACCTCCGAGGCCCTGATGTCGGTGATCCTGGTCAACGTCTGGGTGGGCGTCCCCTTCAACACCGCGATCCTGTACGGCGGCCTCCAGGACGTCCCGGCCGAGCTGTACGAGGCGGCGAAGCTGGACGGGGCCGGCCGGTGGGCGGCGTTCCGCCACATCACCTGGCCGCTGCTGCGGCCCGTGGCGGGGGTCGTGCTGGTGCTGGGCGTGATCTACACGGTCAAGGTCCTCGACATCATCCTGGTGGTGACGGGCGGCGGCCCGGCCGGCGCCACGCAGACCCTCGCCGTCCAGTCGTACGACCTGTCCTTCCAGCGGTTCGAGTTCGGGCGGGGCGCCGCGACGGGGAACGTGCTCATCGTCCTCTCGCTGCTCTTCGCCCTCGTCCACCTGCGCGCCGGCCGTCGCGCGCGCGACGCCCGAGGGGTGGTCCGGTGAAACGCGCACCCGCGCGCGGCCTGCTGTCCACGGTCGCGGGGATCGTGCTGATCGCGCTGATGCTGTTCCCGGTGTACTGGATGGTGAACGTCTCCCTGCAACCGGCGGGCAACGCCCTGCGGGCCGGCTGGTTCCCCCGCCAGCCGTACCTCGGCGGCTACGCCACCGCCCTGCGCGACCAGTCGGGCGCCCTGGCGACCAGCCTCGTCGTGGCCCTCGGCAGTGTGGGCCTGAGCCTGGGACTCGGCGCGCCGGCCGCCTACGCGCTGGCCCGGTTCCCGCTCCGGGGGAGCACCGTCGTGCTCTTCGGCGTCCTGGTCACCCAGATGGTGCCGGGGATCGTCGTGGCCAACGCGCTGTACGGCGCCTACGCCGAGCTGGGGCTGCTGAACTCGCGCCTCGGGCTGGTCCTGGCCGACTCGACGGCCGGGGTGCCCTTCACGATCGTCCTGCTGCGGGCGTCGCTGCGGGGCATCCCGCAGGAGATCCTCGAGGCCGCCCGGGTGGACGGCGCCGGACACCTGCGCGTCCTGTGGTCCGTGGTGCTGCCGGTGAGCCGCAACGCCGTGATCACCGCGGGCCTCTTCGCCTTCCTCTTCGCCTGGAGCGACTTCCTCTTCGCGCTCACGCTGGACACCACCGGGACGGTACGGCCGGTCACCCTCGGCATCTACGAGTACCTGGGCGCGCACACGAACCAGTGGAACGCGGTGATGGCCACCGCCGTGCTGGCCTCCGTCCCGGCGGCGGCGCTGCTCGTCGTCGCGCAGCGCCGGGTCGCCACCGGGCTCACCGGCGGCGCCGTCAGGTGACCGGGCCGGCCCCGAGGTCCGCTTCGACGTCGTAACCGGTCTCCTCGTGCCCGGCGGCGGGGCGGGCGATGTCGGCGCCCAGGTCGAACGGCGCCCCCTCGATCGCGTTCTCCAGGGCGGCCTCCTCGCGTTCGGCCCGGACCCGGCGGTGGTGTTCGCCCAGCCGTTCCTTGAGCTGCCTCAGGTGGAGGGGGTCGTGCTTCGGTTCCGGGGCGTCCGGGTGCGTCGGCTGCGCTGCCATCTCAGCGGTCGCCGTCCTGGTGCAGTTCGGCCACGTAGCCACCGGGGAAGCTCACCACGGCGCTGGAGCGGCCCTTGGCGGTGTACGGCCCCGACAGCACCTTGGCGCCCGCCGCCTCGGCCTTGCGCAGCGTCGCCGTCAGGTCGGGCACCGCGTAGCCGGTGGTCTCCCGTCCGAAGGGGTAGGGGAGGTGGCCGTCGGTCACGCTGACGACCGTGTTGCCGTACGGCGACCGGACGGCGATGCGGCGGTAGGTCTCCTGGGGCAGACCGATCTCGCCGCCGTCCGCCGCCCGCTGGTCGGAGACGATCCGGCCGCCGGTGAAGCGCAGGTAGGAGTGGAGGAACTCGTCCACCGAGTCGGGCGTCAGATAGACCCTGTTGTCCGGGACGGTCTCCAGGGGCGCGTACGAGGGGGCCTTGGTGTGCCAGTAGAGCTGGGCGTTGACGCCACCCGGGAACTGGACGACCGCGTCGCGTCCGATGGGGTCGTCGAACGGCGCGACGACCACGTTGGCGCCGCTCTTGCGGGCCTGCCGGACGCCCTCGTCGAGGTCGCTCATGAGCCAGCCCGTGCGCTCGGCTCCGAACGGGTAGGGCACCGGCGTCTTGAAGTCGAACACCGACAGGGTGCCGACGGGCGAGAGGACGAGCTCCGACTCGGTCTGGCTGGGCGTCGGGGTGACGGTGGTGACCACCTTGGCCGTGTGCGTCCCGCCGAAGGTCGCCTGCCAGCTCGTGACGAACGCGTCCACCGCGCCGGGGGTGACGTAGACGTGCGTGGTGTCGTACTGGGGACCGACCGCGGTGGTCGTGGCCTTCGCGGCGGGCCCGTCGTCCTGTGCCGACGAGGGCGCCCCCGCCCCCATCACACTCAGCGCCACCAAGAACGCGGGCAGCGTCCGTGCCAGAGCCCTGCGCTTCATTTTGCCGTCCCCTTCCGCCTGATCCGTGTGGTCCGAACGGTAGGGACCGGGCACGGGGGTGATCATGCCGTCAGCGCCCCGCGTGTTGTCTGACAGGGAACAGCCGCCCCCGGTCAGGGGCCGGTCGGCGGCTCCGCCGCGCCGGGTGCCGTGCGGGCGGTCCGGGCCGCTTCACGCCACCGCAGCGGTGACACGCCGTACGTCTCCCGGAAGCTGCGGCTGAAGTGGGAGGGGCTGGCGAAGCCCCAGCGGGCGGCCACCGCGGCGATCGACCGGTGGGCCGCGCCGGGCCGGGCCAGTTCCTCCCGTGCCGCCTCCAGCCGGCGGGCCCGTATCCAGGAGCTGACGGTGGTGCCCTGCTGCTGGAAGAGCCGGTGCAGATAGCGCAGGGAGACGCCGTGCTGGTCGGCGAGATCCCGCGGGCTGAGGCCGGGCTCGCCCAGCCGCTCCTGCACACAGGCCGTGATGCGCTCCCACAGGCCCGTCTCGGACCGGCTGCCGACCTGCTCCAGGGCGACGGTGGCCAGGATCTCGGCGGCGACACCGGCGAGCCGCTCACGCCGGCCCGCGGGGGCCCGGGTGACCTCCTCGACGAGCCCGTGCAGCAACGGCAGCAGCAGCGCCGCCGCGCCCTCCCCCTCCTCGTGCGCCACGGTGGCGGTGAGGGCGGACAGCTGCCCCTCGTCCAGGCGCAGCTGGGCCCGGGGCACCATGAGGATCCGGGCCCGCTGCGGGCGCGGCAGCACGACCCGGAACGGGCGCCGCGCGTCGAGGAAGGACAGGCTGCCGGGCAGCAGTTCGGCGGTGCGGCCGTCCTGGAGGAGCAGCGCGCCGCCGTCCAGTTGCTGACGCACCAGGATGTGGGTGCGCCGGTCGGCGGCGACCGACCGGGCGGTGCGCACGACCGTGCCCGGTCCGGACCCCACGGTGGCGATCTGGAGCGGCCCCCACCGCTCGGTGGCCAGTTCCGCCGCCCACGGGCGGCCCCGCTCCACGGTGACCTCCAGGTCCACGAGGACCCGCGACAGCGCGCGCTGCCAGGCGGCGACCCGGTCGGCGGGAGCCACGTCCCGGGTGGTGAAGGAGAGCCCCGGGAAGGGGGCGGTCGGCGATCCGGTCAGCACGGCGTGCCTCCCGGTGCCCGGCCGGTGCGCGCGGCGGTGCCGTGGGGGCGACCGTCGGCGGTGCCGTGGGGGCCGCTCTCGACGGTGTCACGGGCGCTTCCCCCGGTGGTGCGGCCGGGCGTGACGGCGGCCGCGGGCACGGCGCCGTGCCGCCCGGCCGCCCGGCCGCACGGCGCGGCCGGGCGGGTGGCCGGTACCCGGGTACGCGGGCTCGGGGAGGCGGGCGGGCACCAGCCTCTGTCGGGGAGGGGTCCTGTGACGGTGGGCATGTTGTGAGCGTGCTGTGCCGGGACCGCCCGGTGCATCAGTCGGTCGACTGGTTCGTCGGATCGCACCGCGCGCCCTCAGCTCAGACGGGCGCGCAGGAAGGCGCAACCGGTCTCGACCGCCGTCCGTGTGGTCGCGCTGTCGTGCAGGGCGTGCAACGTCACGAAGTCGTGGACCGTACCGAGGAACCGTACGGCGGTCGTCTCGACACCGGCCGCGGAGAGATTGCGCGCGTACTGCTCGCCCTCGTCCCGGGCGATGTCGGCCTCGGCGGTGACGACCAGCGCCGGCGGCAGTCCCGCCAGGTCCTCCGTCCGCGCCCGCAGCGGTGACGCGGTGGGTTCGTCGCACAGGTCCGGATCGGCGACGTAACGCGCCCAGTAGCCGCGCAGCGCCCGCCGGGTGAGCAGGTGTCCGGTGGCGAACCGCCGCTGCGAGGGGCTGTCGCAGCGGGCGTCGGTGAGCGGGTAGTACAGCAGCTGGGCGGTGATCCGCGGCCCGCCTCGGGACTTCGCCAGCATGGTCACGGCGGCCGCCAGGGTGGCTCCGGCGCAGTCGCCCGCCACGGCCAGCCGGTCCGGGTCCAGGCCGAGTTCCCCGGCCCGGGAGACCATCCGTTCCAGCAGGGCGTGGCACTCCTCGAGCGCCACCGGGTAGCGGGCCTCGGGGGTGCGGCTGTACTCGGGGACGACGGCGCACACGCCCGCGCCGATGACCAGTTCGCTGATGAAACGGGCATGGGTCTGCGCGTCGCCGAGCGCCCAGCGGCCACCGTGGACGTACAGCAGGGCGGGGAGCGGGCCGGTGGCGCCGGCCGGGCGCACGGTCCAGAAGCCGAGCAGCCCGGACGGCCCGGCGGGGGCCACCCGGAACACCGCGTCCACGGGGAAGTCCTCGATCCGGTCCACCTGCGTCTCCCGCAGCGCCTGGCGGCCGGTGTCGGGGGCGAGGTCGTCCAGGGACGGCGGGAGCGCCGACGCGGTGACGAGCCGCCGTACCACCGGGTCCAGGACGACGCGCGCCCGGGAGTCACCGCCCGGCCGGCCCCGGGAGGCCGCCGGCGTCACTCCCCCTCCCCGGGCCCGGCCGCGCCGCTCGCCGACGGGGCCGGGCGGCTCGGGCGGGCCCCCGGCTCAGCCGTCTTCAAGGAGGTCACGCAGTTGGTGGCGGCGGCTGACGCCGAGCTTGGGATAGACCTGGTAGAGGTGCGAGCCCACGGTGCGCGGCGAGAGGAAGAGCTGTTCACCGATCTCCCGGTTCGACAGGCCGTCCGCGGCCAGCTGGACGATCTGCCGTTGCTGTGCGGTCAGCTGCTCCAGCGGACCGCCGGTGCGCGGGGTGCGGGCCGCCCCGCTGGCGCGGAGCTGGCGCGCGGCGGCCGCCGCGAGCGCACCGGCGCCCAGGCGTTCCGCGGTCTCCAGCACGCCGGTCAGCTGCCGGCGGGCCTCCACGGTACGGCGGTGACGGCGCAGCCACACGGCGTAGTCGAGGCGGGCGTGGGCGCGTGCCCAGGGCCAGCGGTCCGCCTCGTGGTTGACCAGGGCGAGCTGGTAGTGCTGCTCGGCGTCGTGGTCCGGGCCGGTGAGCGCGGTGGCGTGGTGCAGCAGCAGCGTCATCCGGGTGCTGGGGCGCTCCCCCTGGTCCGCACGGACCCGGGCGAGGATCGGTACGACCTCCGCCGACCGGCCGGTCCGCTGGGCGGCCACGGCGAGTTCGGTGATGCTCCGTGGCGACAGGAAGGGGTGCAGCGGCGAGCCGTCGGCGGTGAACAGCTCGCGCAGTTGCCGCCAGCTCTCGTCCCAGTCCCCCAGCGTGATGGCGGCGAGCCCCCGGGCGCGCAACAGCCGTGCGTGGGTGGCCCGGTTCTCCTCCAGACTGACGGCACGCCAGACCGCGGGGGTGAGCCACGGCTCCGGCGGGAGGGTGCCGCGCAGTGCCAGCAGGGTGAGGGCCTGCGCCTCCAGGTCCGCCCGCAGCCGGGGCAGCCGCAGCACGGCGGCCTCGTCCGCGGCCTCCCGGGCCAGCGACTCGGCCTCGGCGAACCGTCCGGTGGCCACGAGGGTGTCCAGGAGGGCGAGGACCGACCAGGCGCGGACGCCGAAGGCACGGGAGGCCGCGAGGTGGGCGTCCGCCTTGCGCAGCTCGGCCAGGCGCATGTCCGCCTCGTCCGCGTGGTAGGCCACCATGGCGACCGTCAACCGGCGGATCAGCGCGTCGGGGGCGTCGTGCAGCGCGCTGTGCGGGCGGCCGAGGTCCGGCAGCCGGTGGACGGCGGCCGGCGGCCGGACCACGGTGGTGGCGAACGCGTGCAGGGCCTGCTGGGCGTCCGGCGTGTCCAGACGGCCCAGCAGCCCGGCCCCGGGGGGCTGGGGCGGGGGTGACGGGGTGGTCTCCGGGGTCCGGTCCAGCAGCGTGGCCAGGGTCTCCCGGTGCTCGGGCAGGCCGGACTGGAAGGCGACGCCCGCTGCGAGGGCCGCCACGACGAGCCCGGCCGGCCGGCCGGCCTCCGGGATGTGCTCCGCCATGTTCGTCAGGACGTCGACGGCCTCCCGCTGCCCGGACTCCTGCGACAGGACCGACGCGAGGGCACCGGCCGCGGCACACGCGAGCCGCGCGTCCCCGATGCCGGGGCGGGGGGCGGTCGTGGCGTCGGGGGCGGGGCCCGCAGTGGTGGTGTCGGCGGTGGGGTCGGGGGCGGTCGTGTCGGTGCCGGCTTCGAGGGCGGTCGTGTCGGTGCCGGCTTCGAGGGCGGTCGTGGAACCGGCGGAACGTCGCGGCCCGGTCGCGTCACCGGCCGTACGCCCCGCGATGGTCGCCCCCTTTGTCGTACCGCCGGAGGTGAACGCGTCGTCGGCCGCGTGTTCCGGGTCGGTCGCTTCCCGGACGAAGCAGCCGTACAGGTCGCGTACCCAGGCGGGGTCGCCCACCGCCTGCGCCGCCACCAGGGCCTCGGCCAGCCGGCGGGTGCGTTCCCGCGGGCGCGGGCTCAGCCGGGCCGCCCGTTCCAGAGCCCGTGCGGCCTCCACGGCGTCGCCGCGCCGCCAGGCGGAGTCCTCCAGCGCGGCGGCCACGGGTTCGCTCGTGCCCAGGGTGGCGGCGGCCCGGTGCCGGGCCGCCTCCTGTGGCCGTGCGACGGTCCGGGCCAGGTCGCGGTGGGCCCGGTGCCGGGCGTCCGCCGGACAGCGCGCGAACGCGGCCGACCGTGCGAGCGGATGCCGGAAGACGACGCGGTCCTCGGCCAGCGTGACCAGACCGGCCGCCTCCGCCGGGGCCCACACCGTCAGATCATCGGTGTCGAGGGCGGCCATGAGGGCGGCGACGCTCTCGCCCGGCGCCGCGGCGGCCGCGTACAGCAGGGCCCGTCCGGTCCGCGGGGGCAGCCCGTCGAGCCGTGCCCCGAACGCGTGCGCCGTGGAGGGGCGCCGCGCCGGTCCGGCGCCGGTCAGCCCCGCCCGGGCGGGGACGGGCGCACGGCGGCCCAGTTCCACCAGGGCCAGCGGGTTGCCCGCGGCCTCCTCCAGGATCTCCAGCCTGCGCCTGCCGGTGGGGGGCGCGGGCAGGCGGTCCAGCAGCGCCGCCGCCGCCGGCACGCCGAGCGGGTCCAGGTGCAGGCGTTCCATGTCCGGGGGCGAACCGGGCGGCGGCGCGTCACCGCGCGCGGTGAGCAGGAGCCGCACCGCTCGGCCGGTCAGGGAGCGGGTCCCGGCGCAGAGCGCGTCCAGGAAGGCGGGGTCGCAGTCGTGGGCGTCGTCCACGGTCACCAGTAAGGGGCTGAACCCGGCGAGCCGGTCCAGCAGCGCCAGCACGGCCGCCCGCACCTGGGCGTCGTCCGGCAGGGCGTCCGCGCGGGCGGGGTCCAGCGCGGCGGTCAGCACGCGGCCGTGCCGGTCCGGCAGGGCGGGCACCTCGTCCAGCACCGGCGCCAGCAGCTGCCGGAGACAGGCGCGCGCGTGCCGCCGGTCCGCCGTCCAGCCCGCTGCCGACAGCACCCGCATGCCGTGGGCGGTGGCCAGGTCGCGGACGTGGCGGAGCAGTGTCGTACGCCCTATCCCCTCCTCCCCGAGGAGCAGCAGCGACTGGGGGCCGCCGGGCTGCCGGGTGAGGCACCGCGTGATCCGGTCGATCTCGCCGTCCCGGCCGAGGGGGCGCGGCGTCGCCGTCCCCCGCGGTGGGCGGCCGGCTTCCGCTCGGTCCGGGGGCTGGTGCGGGGGGACGGTCATACATGTGCTCCGGACCTGCTCGATTGCCCTTGCCGGGGGCGTCTTTCCTGGCCGGGGCCATCATTCGGGGTACCGGGACGGCGACGCTTCTGTCAGATGACCGGTCGTCCGCCGTGGCCGTGGCCGTGCCCGGTCGCGGCGGAGCGCGTCCGGCCTCGGGTGCGACGGGGCCGGTGCGGCTGACAGGATGCCGACGTCCTGACCACCGGCCCGAGGGAGAACGACCGTGACGCACGCTGGTGCCGAGTACACCGCCGATCCGGGCATCCTGGGCAGAGCCGCCGAGCTGTCCCGGCTCGACGGCCTGCTCGGAGCGGTGGACGGCACCGGCCCGCAGGTGCTGGTGCTGGTCGGCGAACCGGGAGCGGGCAAGAGCACGCTCGTCGACTGGACGGCGGAGCGGGGCCGGGCCCGCGGTCTGCGCACACTGCGGGTGCGGGGCAGCGAGGAGGAGGCCGGGCTGGGGCTCTCGGGCATCCACCAGCTGCTGCATCCGCTGCTTCCCGGCGACACGCTGCCCGCGCCCCGGCGGGAGGTGCTCGACCGGGCCTTCGGTCCGGCGGGGCAGGGCCCGGCGGCCCTGGCCCAGCTGTCGCTCTGCGTCAGCGTGCTCGCCCTCCTCGACGACGCCGCGGCCCACCGGCCGCTGCTCCTGCTGGTGGACGACGCCCAGTGGCTCGACCTGGGCTCGGTGGACGTGCTGGGCTTTCTCGCCCGGCGCCTGGAGGGGAGGCCGGTGGTGCTGCTGCTGGCCGCCCGGGAGGATGCCGTACCGGCCCGTTTCGACCGGGACTTCCCGCGGGTGACCGTCGGCCCGCTGAGCCGGGCGGCGGCCGGGCTGCTGCTGGACGCCCAGCCGGTCCCGCCGCGCGGCCGGGCCCGGTCCCAGGTCCTCCAGCAGGCCGCCGGCAACCCCCTGGCCCTGATCGAGCTGTCCCGGTCCCTCGCCCGCGGTCACGGCGGCACGGGCCGGGACGGCGCCGCCACGCTCCCGCTCACCGCGCGTCTGGAGAACCTCTTCGCCGCCGACCTGCCGGAGCTGCCCGGGACCACGCGGGAGGTGCTGCTGCTGGCCGCCGCGGCGGGCACCGGACGGCTGGCCGAACTGCTCCGTGCCGCCCCGTCGTCGGACGTCGTCGAGGCGCTGGCGCCCGCGGAGCGCGCCGGTCTGGTGCGGGTCGGGGACGGCCGGGTGCACTTCCGCCACCCGCTGGTCCGCTCGGCCGTCTGCCAGGCGGCCTCCTTCGCCGAGCGCCGACGGGCCCACCTCGCGCTGGCCTCGGCCCTCGCCGGGGAGCCGGACCGCCGTGCCTGGCACCTGGCCGCGGCGGCCACGGGGCAGGACGCGGAGGTCGCCGACGCCCTGGCGGCAAGTGCCGAGCGCGCCCGCGCCCGGGGCGGGTACGCGACGGCCGCGGCGGCGCTGGAACGCGCCGCGGAGCTGACACCGGAGGCGGAGCCGCGCGCCCGGCGCCTGCTGGCGGCCGCGCGGGCGGCCATGCTCGCCGGCCACCCGCAGTGGGTGGGCGAGATCAGCGGGCGCGTCGGCGAGCTGACCGAGGATCCGCGGGTGCGTGCCGAGGCGTCCCTGCTGGGCGGCTGGGCCCTCGGGGTGACCCTGCGCGACGACGAGGCGCTGACGCTGCTGTTCGGGGTCGCCGAGGCCACCGCCCGGTCGGCTCCGGACCTGGCGATCGGCACCCTGGGCACCGCCGCGGCCTCCGTCTACAACTCCGGGGCGCCGTACCACCGGAGCGAACTGGAGCGGATCAGCGCGCTGGTCGACGACCCGGGCGCCGCCGACTCCGCCGCCCGGCTCTGGGTCCGGGCCGTCATCGATCCGCACCGCGACCGGGCGGGGCAGGTACGGGCGCTGGAGGAGGCGCCGGCCGCCGGGGCAGCGGAGTCGCTGAACGACCTCACGGCGCTCGGCGCCGCCGCCTGGATCCTTGACGACACCGAGCGGGCGGTCCGCGTGCTGGGCCGGGCCGTGGACCTCCTGCGGCGGGCCGGGAGCGCGGGGTCGAACGCGACGGTGACGCACGCGCTGGCGCTCGCCCTGTTCGAGAGCGGTTCGTGGAAGGCGGCCCGGGACACGGCGGACGAGGCCTTCTGGATGGCGACGGAAGCGGGGGCCGCCAACGTCACGGTGAGCGCGTGCCTCCTCCAGGCGACGCTGAACGTGCTGCGGGGCGAGCACGTCGCCGGGCGGACCCGCGCGCTGGAGGCCGTACGCGACGTGGACCTGCGCCGATCGCTCAGCCTCCAGGTACGGCACCGGTACGCCATGGGGATGGCCGCGTTCGTCGCCGGTGACCACGCCGACGCCTACGAGCAGCTCCGCGCCACCTTCACCCGCGACGTCCGCCCCGCTCCGGTCCACTACCACGCCTCCCTGTACCACCTGGGGGACCTGGCGGCCGCGGCGGTCCGGGCGGAGCGGACGGACGACGCCCGCGCGGTGGTGGACGCCGTCGAGCGGGCCCGGGCCGCCGACCGCTCGCCCCGGCTGGCCGCCGTCCTGCACCGGGCCACCGCCCTGCTGAGCGACGGCGAGGACGCCGAGGAGCACTTCCGCGCCTCCCTCGTCGATTCCGTCACCGACTCCGTCACCGGCTCGGTCACCGACTGCTGGCCCTTCGAACAGGCCCTCACCCGGCTCGACTTCGGGGAGTGGCTGCGCCGGCGGCGGCGCAGCGCCGAGGCGCGGCCGTACCTCACCGCGGCGCTGGAGTGCTTCGAGCGGCTGGACGCCCGGCCCTGGGCCGACCGTACGACCGCGGAGCTGCGGGCCACGGGAGCGCCGGCCGCGACGGAACCGAGCCCGGTGAGCGCGCTCACCCCGCAGCAGTTCCAGATCGCCGAGCTGGCCGCGCGCGGGCTGACCAACCGCGACATAGCGGCCCGGCTGTACCTCTCGCCCCGGACCGTCGGCTACCACCTGCACAAGATCTTCCCCAAGCTCGGCATCCGCACCAGGGCCCAGCTCCGCGACGCCCTGTCCCAGGACCCGCCGCGGTGACCCGCCGCGGTGCCCCTGGACGGTGCCCCGGGGCGTGCGGGCGCGCGGGCCCGGGGGTGTACGGGCGCGCGGGCCCGGGTCACCAGCGGACGGCCTTGAGGTCGACCGGCCGCGGGCGCAGCAGGCTCGTGCGCTCCGTCAGGCCGCGCAGCCGCCGGGCCATCTCGTCGGCCGGCAGGCGGCGCCGGTCCCCATGGCCCGGCAGGACCCACTCGAACCGCAGCCGTCCCGCCGTCCTGGCCAGGGAGGCGGCGAGCTCCTCGATCGAGTACCAGGTCACGCTCTCGGCGACTTCCAGGTCACCGGTCGTGCGGGACCAGTAGAAGCTGTCGCCGCTGAAGCAGAGGCGGTCGTCGGCGAGGTACAGGACGCTGCCCCGGGTGTGTCCGGGCAGGGGGTGGACGGTGACGCCCTCGGCGATCTCCAGCGGGTCCACTCCCCGGATCACCCGGTCGGCGTCCGGGGCGGCGTCCAGGTCGCCCTCGTGGATCCACAGCCGGGCGCCGAAGTGGTCGGCGTAGCGGCGGCCGTGGGCGGCGTGGTCGCGATGGGTGAGCAGTACGTCGGTGACGGGGCGCACCGCCGCGTAGCGGTCGGCCAGTTCCCGGCTCCAGCGGGGGGTGTCGATCATCATGGCGGTGCCGGTCGGGCGGAGCAGCAGGTAGGAGTTGGCGCCGGCGGTGTGCGGCGAGTTGTGCCCGCAGATCAGCACGTCGTCGTCCAGCGCCAGCGGGAACGGGTCCAGCGCCCGGTCCGCGCGGCCGGTCACCGGTCGGATCGAGCGGGTGGGGCAGGCGAAGACCGCGGCGTGCAGGCGCCGGTCCTCCGCCTCGTCGGCCGGCGGGCGCAGGATCACGGACTTGCCGCCGGCCTCGCCGATCAGTTCGGGCGCGAACTGCCGGGCCACGTCACAGTTCGTGCAGCGGTCGTCCACGTACCAACCGTCCACGGGGTCTCCTTCCACGGTGGGGCGACCCGGGCGGGGCCGCCCTCTCAGGGGTATCCCGCCGGGCGTCGGACCGGTAGCCCGCGCCCTCCTTGTGTTTCCGGCGGCCGGGCGCTCTCGACGGGACGTTCCGCGGGGAGCGGTGCGATCCGCGAGGAGCGGTACGGGTCCGTGAGGAGCGGGGCGGTCATGCCGGGAGCGTCACCGCCCACTGTCCCGGGTCGCCCGCGGCCCGGCCACTCCTGAACGGCTCCGGCTGCTCCTGATGCGGCGTCGCCCGCCCCTGGACCGGTTCGGCTCCGCGCCGCTGCTCCGGGAGCGGCTCAGTCCCGTACCTCGAAGCCGCCGCGTCCGTCGAACCGCACCTCGCGCACGGTGTCGAAGCCGTCCGCCTCCGACGGCCTGCGCAGTCGCCTCAGCGTGGCCAGGACGCCGACGTCGGGGACCCGGTCGCGGCCCTCGCGCGCGGCGTTGCGCCGCAGGGAGCCCGGCACGTCCGGCGGGAACCAGTAGGCCGTCACGGTCGCCCCGTGCGCGCGGGCCGCCCGCACCAGCGGGTTCCACTCCGCGGGCGACGGGTTGGTGTTGTCCACGGCCACGGCCCGCCCCGCCGCCAGGTACTCCTCCACCAGCCGCATCTGCCGGCCCTGCCTGTTCCTGGCGCCGCGCGGGATGAGGTCCTTGCTCACCAGCGCGTACCGCCCGGACAGGCACCGCGTGAAGAAGGTGGACTTCCCGGACGCCTGGAGTCCGACCAGCACCGCCAGGTCCGCTCGTGTCGCCATACCCGCCACGATGGCACGCCGGCCCCGGCCACGGGTGGTTCGGGGGCCCCGCCGGTTACGGGTGGTCCGGGGCCCCGCCGGCCGCCGTCCGCGCGCGGGCCACGGACCACCGTACGGATCAGCCGTCCGCCCGGTCCGCGTCCCGGACCGCCAGCAGACCGGTGACCTGGGGGCGGATCTCCTCCCACACGGCGGGCGGCAGCTCGCCGAGGGCCGTGTCGCGCAGGGCTTCGAGCGACTGCTCGGGGTCGGCGGCGCCGGGCGCCGTTCCGCTGAGCACGTCGTATCCGTCCCGTACGGCGACCCGCAGCCGGTGCCGCGTGCCGCCTTCGGCGGGCAGGGCCGCGTGCAGGGCCGAGGCGACGACGAGCGGCGGCTCCCCGCCCGCCGCGCCGGGCAGCTTGCGGTAGGCGGAGGCGATCGGCGCACGCCAGGCCAGGCTGAGCAGCACGGGACGCTTGGCGACCACCTCGGCCAGGTCCGCCTCGCGGACGCCGTCGGCCTCCAGTACCGTCGCCCGGGCGTCCAGCACGAGGGCGGGGGGCAGCAGACAGCGCAGGGTGCTGCCGACGAGGTTGCCGCCGACCGTCGCCGTCCGCCGCACGGCGCCGGTGCCGACCGTGGCGGCGGCCAGCCGGACGACGTCCGGCAGTCGTGCGTCGATCCGGTGCAGCACCACGGCGCCGCCGAGGGTCTCCCGCCCGATGACGTTCGCCTCCGGCACATCGCGCAGCGACATGGCGAGTTCGGGGAATCCGTCCCGCTGCCAGGTCGCCCAGACGAGGGTCGCCCCGCCGATCGGCACGGCCCCCTCGGCCAGGCACTGCCGGGCTTCCGGCACGGACGTGGGCAGACGCAACAGCACGGCGGCCGACCTGCCTTCCTGGGCTCGGGGCGAGGGGCGGCCGGTGTCCGGTCGCCTGCCCGCCGACAGCGCAGTCTGGTCAGGCGGGAGGGGGCGCGTACAGGGCTCACGCGAGCATGCGCGCGCTCGCCGCCCGGGCCGGCGTGCGCGCCGCCGCATCGGACGGCACGCACCGGTGACGTGTGCGCGCCGCGCCCCTCTCCCGGGCGGGCGTCGCGCCCCTCTCCCGGGCGTCGGTCCGGCTCCGTGACCCGGCCGGGAAACACCGCCACGCCCGGCGGGGAAGCACCGTCGCGCCCGGCTGGTCGGCCCGTTCGGGCCGGAGGTACTGCCCGGGGCCGCCGGCACGGAGCCGGGGGCGCCGGCACGGCCGCCGACGGGCGGACGTCTCGCGGGTCCCGCCCCGCCGCGCGAACGCGGAGAGCGCCCGTCACCGGACTTCACCGGACTTCACCGGCCATCGGCGACCGCCCGCACGGCAGAACCTCGCAAGGCCCGCCCCGCCCCCGGTGGGCCGACCGCCTTCAGTCGCCCGTGGCCACCGCCTTCAACTCGGTCAGCGCCTCCCGGACCAGCTCGGCCATGTCCCGCTCCCCGGCCGCCTCCAGCCAGCGCTCGAAGCCGACCTTGAAGACGGCCACCCCGGCCTCGGCGGCCAGGCTCGCGGCGGGCTCGCTGACGCCGCGGCGGCGCAGCGCGCCGGCGAGCGCGGCCGACAGCGAGGCGAGTTTGATCAGCTCGCGTTCCCGCAGCTCCGCGTTGGCCGTGATCACGGCCTGCCGGGTGCGCGCGTAGGCGTACCGGCCGGCGAAGGCCGCGCAGAGCGAGTCGAGCCCGAGCGCCACCGCGTCGATGGGCGCGGCGGCCTCGGGGGCGTCGGCGACGGCCCCGACGAACAGCCCTTCCAGCTCGCCGGCTCCGGCGAAGAGCACTTCCCGTTTGTCGGCGTAGTGCCGGAAGAAGGTCCGCTCGGTCAGCCCGGCCCGCTTGGCGATCTCCGCCACCGTGGTCTGTTCGTAGCCGCGCTCGCTGTAGAGCTCCAACGCCGCTTCCGCCAGGCGCCCGCGCGCGTTCGGCTCCCATCTACCCATGCGGAGATCCTAGCGATGACAGTGACTGTCATCGAGTGCTAGGGTCGATGACAGTCACTGACATCAAGGGGCAGGAGTTCCTCCCATGCGTTTCTTCGTGACCGGGGCGTCCGGCTGGATCGGTTCCGCGCTCGTGCCCGACCTCCTCGAGGCGGGGCACCGCGTCGTCGGGCTGGCCCGCTCCGACGCCTCCGCCGCGGCGCTGGCCGAGGCCGGTGCCGAGGTCGTCCGCGGCACCCTCGACGACCTCGACGTCCTCGGCGAGACGGCCGCCGGGGCGGACGGCGTGATCCACCTCGCCTTCAAGCACGACGTGGCCTTCGGCGGCGACTTCGCGGCAGCGGGCGAGGCGGACCGCCGTGCCGTGGACACCTTCGGCGAGGCGCTCGCCGGCACCGGCCGGCCCTTCGTGCTCGCCTCCGGGCTGGCCGGTCTCGCACCCGGGCGGGTCGCGACCGAGCGGGACACGCCCGCGACCGAGGGCTGGGCCGCCGCCGTCCGCGCGGTCACCGCCGAGGCCGTGCTGGCCCTCGCCGGGCGCGGCGTCCGTTCCTCCGTGGTGCGGCTCTCCCCCACCTGCCACGGCGACGGGGACAACGGGTTCATGGCGACCCTGGTCGCCATCGCCCGGGCCAAGGGCGTCTCCGGCTACATCGGCGACGGCGCCAACCGCTGGCCCGCCGTGCACCGCCTGGACGCCGCCCGGCTGTTCCGGCTGGCGGCCGAGAAGGCGCCCGCCGGGTCGGTGCTGCACGGTGTCGCGGAGGAGGGGGTCCCGATCCGGGACGTCGCGGAGGCGATCGGCCGTCAGCTCGGCGTGCCCACGGTGTCCGTGGCGCCCGGGGACGCCACCGACCACTTCGGCTGGCTCGGCGAATTCCTCGGCATGGACGTCGTCGCGTCGAGCACCCTGACCCGCGAACTGCTCGACTGGGCGCCGGTCCACCCCGGGCTGCTCGCGGACCTCGACAAGGGCCACTACTTCCACCGCCCCACCTCGGGCTGACCGGCCCCGGACAGGGAGAAGTCCTGCCGGGGCACGGGGCCCGGCAGGACTCACCGGCCGGAACCGGAAGGGGTGCCGCGAGGCCCGCCCTCCGGGCGGACGGCGGGACTTCGACGACAGGACCCGGCGCCCCGGCAGGCGGCGTTCGCCCGTCCGGGAGCCACACCCTCAAGGCAGTGGGGGGAGCGTCCAGGGCGTCGCGACGGGGCGGACGCCGCCTGCTGCGGCGTTAGCCGCGGCGCCCTGCCGGACCGTGGGCGGCGGGGTTCCGCTCCTCCTCGGACGGAGCCGGGCCGGAGCCGGTGTCCGGCGTCCGCGCCCGGTCCCCGTGCCCCGGCCACCAGGCGGCATGGCCGATCAGGGCCGTGAGGCTCGGGGTGAAGAACATCGCCATGACGAACGCGGCGACCGCGATGCCGAAGGAGACCGCGAAGCCCATCTCCGACAGCAGCGAGTTGCCCGCCAGCATCATCGTGGCGAAGGTCGCCGCCAGGATGAAGCCCGCCGCGGCCACGGTCGGTCCGGCGTGCCGGAGCGCCATGCCGGCCGCCTCGCGCGGACTACGGCCCTCCCGGGCCTCCTCGCGCAGCCGGGCGATCATGAGGATGTTGTAGTCGGTGCCGATGGCGACCACGAAGAGGTACATGATCACCGGCAGCATGAACATGAGGCCGGAGTGGCCCTGCCCGTCCTGGAAGATCCACACGGTGGCGCCGAGGGTGGCGCCGAAGCCCAGGCCCACGGAGGCCATCAGGTACCAGGGAGCGACGACACTGCGCAGCAGCAGTCCCAGGATGACCATGATCAGGAGGGCGGCGACGGGGAAGACCGTCTTGTAGTCGTGGTTGACCGCCGCGTTGATGTCCTTGAAGATCGAGGACATTCCGCCGACGAAGGCCTCCGTGCCGCCCGGCGCGGACGCGTGGGCGACGTCGCGGACCTTGCCGACGGCGTCGATCGCCTTGTCCGTCGACGCCTCGTACTTGAGCGTGACGGTGAAGTCCGCGGTGGTGCCCTCCTTGTTGACCTGGCTCATGCGGACGGCCGCGACGCCGTCCACGGCGCCGAGCCGACGGGCGTACGCGTCGAAGGCCGACTTGTCCAGCGGCTTGCCGTCGGTGCTGGTGAGGTAGACGTCGGTGGGCGCCGCGGCGCCCGCCGAGTACGCCTTCTGCAGCTCGTCCTGGACGACCATGGACTCCTTGGTCTTGGGCATGGAGCCCGACGCCAGGTCGAAGGTGGCCTTGTAGCCGAAGGTGCCGGCCGACAGGACCAGCAGGATGAGCCCGGACACCACGGCGGTCAGCGCCGGGCGGCGCTGCACGCTGCGGCCGATGGCGGCGAAACGGGCGTTCTCCGGCTCCTTCTGCCAGGACTTGGAGGGCCAGAAGACCTTCGGTCCGATGAGCGAGACCACGGCGGGGATCAGGGTCAGGCCCGCGATCAGGGTGGCGCCGACCGCGATGGCGAGCGCCGGGCCCATCTGCTTCAGGAAGCCCAGCGTGGACAGCACCAGGGCGAGGAAGGCGATGATGACCGCGCCCGCCGCCGAGGCGATGGCCTCGCCGACCCGGGCGACGGCGTTGACCATGGCCTGCTTGGGTTCGTCCCCGGCGCGCAGGGCTTCGCGGTAACGGAATATCAGGAACAGGAAGTAGTCCGTGCCCACGCCGAAGAGAACGACGATCAGGATCGACGAGATCGAGCTGTTGGCCTGGAGGCCGAACAGCCTGGTGGCGTAGGCGATCAGTCCGTTGGCGACCGCGGAGACCAGGCCGATCAGCACCAGGGGCAGTACGGCGAGGATCGGTGCCCGGAAGATGATCAGCAGCGTGACCAGGATGATCACGAACGTACCGACACCGATGAGCGCTTGTCCGCGCTTGGACGAGTCCTGCTGGTCGAGCGCCTGCGCGGCGGAACCGCCGAGTTTGACGTCGAGGTGTGTGCCCTCGGCCAGTTTCCCGACCTCCTCACGCAACACCTTCGCCGCGTCCGCCTGTTCGGGCTGACCGGCCTTCTTGCTGTCCATCTGCACCAGGGTCAGGGTGTACCTGCCGTCCTTCGACGGCTGGCCGGGGACGACCTTCTGGACCTGGTCGATGTGCTTCTTGCCCAGTTCGGCGCTGATCCGGGCGACATCCTGCTGGTCGGCGGCGGTGAGCTTGCCGCCGTCGGTGCGCTGGTAGAGCGCGATCGCGGACGGGGTGAAGGCGCTGGGGAAGGCCCTCTCCTGGAGTTCCGCCGCTTTGATGGACTCGTAACTCTTGGGCAGGAAACTGCTCTCGTCACTGTTCGAGGGCAGACTCGGGGCGGTGGCGACGATCGCCACCGCGGCGATCAGCCACGCCACGATCGTCCAAACGGGATGACGGACGACGGCGTTGCCTATTCGTCGGAACATGCGGAGGGTCCTCCTGGGAAGGAAGATCACCGCAGCCCGGGGAGCGGTCCCTGGCATCGGCGACCCGACCGGCCCGCGGCGAACGGGCCGGTCGCATGGTTGTCTTGATCCCACATCCTAGTGACCGCGCACACACGGCCCCGCACCAGCCGGGCCGTTCGGGCACCGAAACCGGGATGAACCCGCGGGGCACGCCGGTTGGAAGGTGGGCGGGACGTCGACCGGGTGGGTTTCGTCGAGGCATGGCAGGAGTGGCACCGGGCCAAGGAGGAGGCACTGGCCGGACCGCACGGCTTCCTCGCGGTCACCGGTCTGCACTGGCTGGGCCCGGAACCGGAACGCTTCGCGGACGCCCCGGGAGCCCAGGCCCTGTCGTCAAACTCCCGCCTGCTTCGCGACGCCATGCACGCTCCCCCACTGCCTCAAGGGCGTGGGAGGTGCCCCCACTCGCCGCACCGGGCCCCGACCCAAGTACGTCCAGTACGCGGGCCGGGGCCCGGCACTCCCCCAGCCTTCGGCCGGGGGGACCCCCAGAGCACGCGTCTGACGCCGCGAAGCCCGCCCTCCGGGCGGACGGCGGGAGTTTGACGACAGGACCTGGTCCGCGACCGCCGACGGCGTGGTGGTGGAACTGGCCGGGGGCGAGGAACTGACCGTGGACGGCACGGTGGTGCGCGGCCGGTACGCGTTCGGGGTCGTCCCGGAGCGCGGGAGCCGGTACGCCGACTGGGGCGACGCCCGGCTGGAGGTCGCCCGGCGCGGCGGCCACGATCTCCTGCGGCCGCGTCACCCCGGCAACGCGCTGCGCACCTCCTTCCGCCACACGCCCGCCTACGCCCCCGACCCGCGCTGGGTCGTCACCGGCCGTTTCGTACCCTTCGAGGAGCCCCGGCCGGTCACGGTCGGCGCGTCCGTGGAGGGGCTGGAGCACGTCTACGACTCCCCCGGCCGCGTCGAGTTCGAACTGGACGGCGCCCGGCACGCCCTCACCGCGTTCAACGGCAGCGCTCCCGGCGGTCTGCTGGTGCTCTTCACGGACCGCACCTCGGGCGTGACGACGTACGCCGCGAACCGCTCCCTGCACCTCGCCGCACCCGGCCCCGACGGCACGGTCACGCTCGACTTCAACCGCGCCGGGAACCTGCCGTGCGCCTACACCGACCTGGCCACCTGCCCGTTGCCGCCCGCCGGGAACCGGCTGCCGGTCGCGATCGAGGCGGGCGAGCGCATCCCGCTGGAGCGCGGCGGACGGCCCTGACCCGACCGGGTACCGGCTGCCGCGTCCCGCGCGACGGCCGTCCCGTCGCGCGGGTCGCCTCGCCTGCGGCATGATCGGGACGGCGACGACGGTACGGGGGGCGGGTATGGAGTGGTCCGAGCGGGTGGTCGTCCGGGACGGGGTCCGGCTGGTCTGCCGCGACTGGGGCGGCCCGGGGCCCGCTGTCGTGCTGCTGCACGGGCTGGCCGGTCACGCGGGTGAGTGGGACGGGCTGGCGCGGCGGCTGGCCGGACGGTTCCGCGTGGTCGCGGTCGACCAGCGCGGACACGGCGCCGGTGAGCGCCGTCCGGACGACGTCTCGCGCGCGGCCCACGTCGCGGACGTGGTGACGGTCGCCGGGCGACTCGGGCTGGACCGGCCCGTCCTCGTCGGGCAGTCGCTCGGCGGCCATACGGCGATGCTCACCGCCGCCGCCCACCCCGGACTGGTCCGCGCGCTGGTCCTCGTCGAGGCCGCGCCCGGCGATCCCGACCCGACGGCGCCCGGGACCGTCGGCGCGTGGCTGGACTCCTGGCCCGTACCGTTCCCTTCCCGGCGGGCCGCGGTGTCCTTCTTCGGCGGCGGCCCCGTGGGAGAGGGCTGGGCGGCCGGGCTGGAGCGGCACGAGGACGGCTGGCGTCCCCGCTTCGACCGGGACGTGATGGTCGCCTCGCTGGCCGAGAACGCCCGGCGGTCCTCCCGGCCCGAGTGGCGGCGCGTCGGCTGCCCCACCCTGGCCGTGTTCGCGCAGTCGAGCCTCATCCCGGAGCGGGACGTCGACGCCATGCTGGGCCAACGGCCGCGGACGCTGTCGGCGAGTGTCCCGGGCACCGGACACGACCTGCACCTCGAACGGCCGGAGGTGCTGCACGGCCTGCTGGAGGGCTTCCTCATCGACCTCGTCTGAGCCCGGGGGCACGCCGGCCGTTCCGCGCCGAGTGCGGCGCGTAGCGGCGGCGGTCAGCCGGTGGCGCCGACGGGCACCGGTGACCTGCGCCGGGCCTCGTCGATCACCCGGGCGCCCCGGTCGGGCGCGGTGTCCAGCCGCGCGAGGACGGCCGGGGCCGCGATCGAGGGGAGCAGATGGCCGTACAGCGCCGCCATGCGGTCGTCCAGGTCGGCCCAGCCCGTCACGGTCTGCGAGACCAGCTGCACGCCGATCCAGGAGCCGAGGAAGACCTGGGCGGTCTCCTCGGGCACCACGTGCGGGAGCACCTCGCCGCGCTTCTTGGCCTCCCCGAGGACGCACGAGGTCAGCCGGGCCCAGGCCGGCCAGGAACCGCCGAGCGCGGCATGGCCCCGGAGGTCGGCCGAGAGCCGGACCCCGGCGAGCAGCAGGGGTTCCCGGGGCAGGCGCCGGGCCAGGGTCATGCCCGCGTCCACCCACTCCTGGAGCTTCAGCTCCCGGGGCAGGTGGTAGGCGGGGCGCAGTTCCTGGAGCACGCCCCGGGCGAGGGCCGCCTTGGAGCCGAAGTGGAAGTACAGGGCGCCCTTGGTCACGCCGGCCCGCCGGAGGATCTCGGCGATGGTGGCGGCCGCGTAACCACGTTCCGCGAACACGGTCGCGGCGGCTTCCAGAACCGCGCGTCGGGTCCGGACAGCTCGCTCCTGCTGAGCCACGGACAGTCCCCCCGCTGAAAATTCAACCAACCGGCTCGTACCGTACCGCACGGAAGCTCGGGGACACGGCGTGCGCGGACCGTCGGCGGACCCGGTGCGGACGGCCGGCGCGCGCGTGCGGCGGCGGCGTGCCGCGGGTCCGCGGCCGGGGCGCGCCTTCGCGCAGGTGTCCAACCGGAACACGGGGGCATCGGCGCTATATGGATGCACTGTCATGGGCACCGCGTGGGCGGGAGCGGGCGCGACGGGCGGCGGACAGCAGGGCGATGGCCGTGGCGGCCCGGTCGGGCTTCGCGGCGCGCGGGCTGATCTACGTACTCGTGGGGGTCATCGCGTCGCAGATCGCCTTCGGCGGCGACGGCGGCGGCCACCAGGCCGACCGCGGCGGCGCCCTGGACGAGCTGGCCGGCCGGCCCTTCGGATCGGCGCTGCTGTGGGTCGTGGGCGTCGCACTCGGCGGCATGGCGCTGTGGCGGCTGTCGGAGGCGGTGTTCGGCGGATCGGGCCCGGACGGCTCCAAGCTCTCCAAACGGGCGACGGCCCTGTTCCGTTCCGTCTTCTACGGCTTCGTGTGCTACTCGGTGCTCTCCTACGCGGCCGGGGACCGGGGCAGCGGCAGCGGGTCGTCCGACCGGCACACCGACGACGTCACCGCCCGGGTGCTGGACTGGCCCGGCGGCCAGTGGCTCGTCGGGGCCGCGGGCGTCGGCGTGGTGATCGCCGGGCTGTGGATCGCGGTGCGGGCGGCGCGGAAGAAGTTCCGCAAGCACCTGCGCGGCGGTGCGATGTCCGGCCGGACCCGGCGGTTCGTCGAGTTCTTCGGGGTGACGGGCGGCACCGCCCGTGGCATCGTCTTCGCCGCCGCCGGTGTGTTCGCCGTGGTCGCGGCCGTCCGGCACGAGCCGGGCCGGGCCCGGGGCATGGACGACACCCTGCGCGGGTTCCGGGACCTGCCGGCCGGGCCCTGGCTGCTGGCCCTGGTCGCGCTGGGCCTGGCCGCGTTCGGCGTCTTCTCCTGGTGCAACGCCCGCTGGCGCGACGTCTGACCCGGGGGCCGGGGCCGGTCAGCCGTCGGAGTCGGGCTTGTCGCGGGCCGCCGCGTACGCCTGCGCGGGGGTCATGGCGACGCCCTTCAGCTCGACCGTCTTGTAGGGGCTCACCTCGGCGCACTTCCCGGCCTGGTCGGCGGTGGAGGCGTGGGCGCCGCCGACCGCGGCCCCGGTGTCGGCGGGCGCCGGGGTGGCGGCGGCCGTGCCGGGATACCTGTCGCCGCTGGGCCAGTCGCCGCCGACCACCAGGGTCAGTCCGCTTCCGGTGCCCTCCTTCAGCCGCGAGGCGGGCAGGCCGAGCGCCTCGGCGACGGTCAGCGCCGCCGCCTTCCGGCCGGCGCCGTAGGTGAGGGTGGTGGCGGACGCGGGGCTGGGGGCGTTGCCCGTGGTGGTGGCGGAGCTGAAGCCCTGTCCGGTGAGGGCGGTCGCGATCCCGGAGGCGCGGCCGGTGATGCCGGTGCCGTTCTCGACCGTCACCGCCACCTCGGAGGCGGGCACGGCGGAGGGGGTGGCCCCGGCGGTCGCGGAGGGCGCGGCGGGCTTCCTGCCGGAGCCGGTGGTCAGCGGCCGGTCGTCCGCGATGGAGGCGAACAGCGCCTTCGCCCCGGGGCCGACGACGACCCGGTCGCTGTCGGCGGGGTCGGGGGCCGTCTGCATCGTCGCGAAGGTGATCCGCCGGGTGGGCACCTTGTTCACGTCGGCGGCGAGCCCGATCAGCTTGTTCACGCTGCCCAGGCCGTCGTCGACGGTGAGCGCCTTGGTGGCGGCGTCGGAGAGCTTGTAGACCTTGGTGGGGTCGGTGAGCGTGCCCGCGCTCTTGAACTTGCGGATCATCGAGCTGAGGAAGATGTGCTGCGAGACGGTACGGCCGAGGTCGCTGCCGTCTCCGAAGCCGTGCCGGGACCGTACGAACTCCAGCGCCGCCTCGCCCTTGAGGGTGTGGGCGCCCTTGGACAGCTTCAGGTGGGAGTAGGTGTCGTAGACGTCGTCGCTGACGCACACGGAGACACCGCCGACCGCGTCGGACATCTTGACCACGCCGGCGAAGTCGAGCTTGACGAAGTGGTCGATGGGGATGCCGGTGAGCTGGTGGACGGTGGCCACCTGGCAGGCGGGCCCGTACCGGAGCGCGCTGTTGATCTGCCCGTAGTAGCCGTTCGTGGACTGGTCCGACTCGCTGTCCGCGCAGGCCGGCACCTTGGTCATGGTGTCGCGCGGGATGCTCATCACGGTGGCGGCGGAGCGGTCGGCGGATATGTGCAGCACCATCTCCACGTCCGCGTTGCTGCCGGTCTGCACCCCGGTCTTCGCGCAGCCTCCGCCCAGGGCGCAGTCCGCCTTGCTGGTGCGGCCGTCCGAGCCCATGACCAGGATGTTGATGGGGGTGCGGCCGAAGGCGTCGGCCTTCTCGGCGCCGCCCTTGCCGTCCAGCGAGATGCTGTGGATGTTGCCGTTCAGGTGCTGGTAGAACCACCAGCCCACTCCGGCCGTGGCCACCACCAGGGCGGACAGGGTGACGGCGGTGGTCCGCAGCACCCGTCGGCCGCGGCCCGGGCCACGGGCCCGGCCGGTGCGCTCGCCGCCGCGGGCGCGTGTGCCGCCGTGCTCGCC
>NZ_JOCB01000110.1 GCF_000718775.1 Streptomyces sp. NRRL S-31 | reverse complement strand
ACCCGGCGGTGGCCGCGCTGCGCCGGGCGGCGGCCCTGCGCGCGGAGGCCCTGCGGGCGGCCGGGGAGACGGCGGCCCCGCACGCGCGGGTCGTGCCGCAGGCCGGGGAGGCGGTCCCGTGTCGCTGATCACCGCCCTCGCCCGGCTGGAGGCCGTCGACAGCGGCCGGGCCCAGCCGACCGCGACCGTCCGGCACCGGCACCTGTCCGACCGGCCGCTGGTGTTCGTGCCGCTGACCACCGCCGGTGAGACCGGCGCCCCGCTCGGCGCGCTGGTCGGCACCGACCGGGACGCGCCCCGGCTGCTGGCCGTACCGCAGCCCCGGGACCGTGACCTGCGCTTCACGTTCCTCGCCGACCTGGCCGACATCGTCCTGCCGCACATCGACGCGTACGCGGACGCCGTGGAGGCGGCCGAGCGCACGGAGACCGACCCGGAGACCGGCAAGCGGGTCAAGGTGGCGGCCGAGCTGTGCGCGGACGCGCCCCAGCTGATCGTGCCGAGCCGCACCGGCCTGGACTTCGTCCGGCTGCTGGGCCGTTCGATGCGGTTCCGGCGCACCGCCGAGCAGGACCCGGACGCGCCCTACCCGGCGCCGCCCCGGGTGCCGCTGCTCGGCCGCTGGCTGACCCACTACGGCGAGCGGGCCCGGGTCCCCGGCTCCTCGCTGCTGCTGTCCCTGACCGACCTGCTGTCCCGGCACTGGGCGACCGGCCAGTCCGGCCTGGAGGACGAGCACCTGGGAGCGCTGCTCGCCTGGATCGCCCCTCCCCCGCCGGGCCTGACGGGTGCCGAGGCCGCGCGCCGGGCGGAACTCGCCAGGGACGCCGACGGCCAGCTCCTGTGCCCGCCGGCCGGCCCCGCCACCGACCCGGCGTTCGACAACCGGCTGCTGGCCCCGGCGATCGAGCGCTACGACCGCGCGCGTACGGCGCTGGCCGCCGCCGAGGACCCGCTGGAGGCGGACACCCGGCTGGCCGCGCTCACCGCCGCCGAGCGGCACGTCCGCGACCTCGTCGAGAGCCGCACCCGGCCCACCTGGGACGCGGTGTGGTGGGGCCTGGACCTGCTGCGGGCGCTGCCCGCGGGCGCGCACGTGGAGGAGCGCTGGACCCGGGACCGCTGGTCGTTCACCGCGCACCGGGACCGGGTGCGGGCCGGCGAGCCCCCGCAGCCGCGCCGGGACGACGCGGTGACGGCGGCGAACAAGCTGGCCACGCGCGAGCGTGAGCAGGCCCGGCTGGACGCGCAGGAGGCGCTGGACGATCCACTGGTGATGGCCGGACGGCGGCTGGCCGGGGAGGCGTTCGCGGGCGAGGTGACCGACGTCGTGATGGCGTACAGCGACGGCAGACGGCCGAGCCCGCGCCCGCTGGTGACGGTCCGCACGGAGGACCGGCCGCATCTGGCGGAGCGCGCGAAGGTGTACCGCTCGCTGGGCGGCAAGCCGCAGTCGGCGGAGTTCGTCGGGTACGACGGCGACGGCGCGCTGGTGCTGCGGGTGCTGGACAGGATGGGCCGCGGCAAGGAGCCCGAGCCGGGTTCGGTGCCGGAGAAGGGCGACCGGATCTGCTGCACGCTCTTCGAGCACGAGCAGCGCGGCGGCGCGAAGCTGCCCGACCCGGAGGAGACCCCGTGGACGCACGGCGGCCCGCCGGGCGAGCCCGCGCCGGAGGCACCCGACGCCGTGACCGAGGAGGACCTGCTGTGACGACCGTCGGTTTCGACCCCGCGGCGGCGGCCGCCCGCGCCACCGACGCGATCCTCCGGGACACGCTGCACGGCACCGCGCGGGGCGTGGTGGTCGACTCCCCGCCGGGCGCCGGCAAGTCGACCCTGGTGGTCCGCGCGGCCCTGGAACTCGCCGGGGCCGGTCGCCCGCTGATGGTGGTGGCGCAGACGAACGCCCAGGTCGACGATCTGGTCCTGCGCCTCGCCGAGAAGGACCCGGAGCTGCCCGTCGGCCGTCTGCACAGCAGCGACGCCGACGCGTACGACAAGGCGCTGGACGAGCTGCCGCAGGTCCGCACGTCGGCGAAGGCGGCCGAGCTGAAGGGGCTGCCGGTCGTCCTGTCCACCGCCGCGAAGTGGGCGCACGTCACGGTCGACGAGCCGTGGCCGCACGCGATCGTGGACGAGGCCTACCAGATGCGCTCGGACGCGCTGCTCGCCGTGGCGGGCCTGTTCGAGCGGGCGCTGTTCGTGGGCGACCCGGGCCAGCTGGACCCGTTCGCCATCGTCGGCAGCGAGCAGTGGGCGGGGCTGTCGTACGACCCCTCGGCGTCGGCCGTGACCACGCTCCTGGCCCACAACCCGGACCTGCCGCAGCACCGCCTGCCGGTGTCCTGGCGGCTGCCGGCCTCCGCGGCCCCGCTGGTCTCGGACGCCTTCTACCCGTACACGCCGTTCCGCAGCGGCACCGCGCACGGCGACCGCCGCCTGGCCTTCGCGGTCCCCTCCGACGGCTCCGGCCCGGACCGGGTGATCGACGAGGCGGCGGAGACCGGCTGGGGGCTGCTGGAGCTGCCCGCCCGGCACACCCCGCGCACCGATCCGGAGGCGGTCCGGGCGGTGGCCCTGGTGGTCCGCCGCCTGCTGGACCGGGGCGGCGCGGCGACCTCGGAACGCTCCCCCGAGCCGGCCCCGCTCACCGCCGACCGCGTCGCCGTGGGCACGGCCCACCGCGACCAGGCGGCGGCGGTCCGCGCGGCCCTGGCCGAGCTGGGCGTCACGGACGTCACGGTCGACACCGCCAACCGTCTCCAGGGCCGTGAGTACGACGTCACGGTCGTCCTGCACCCGCTCTCCGGCCGTCCCGACGCGACCGCCTTCCACCTGGAGACCGGCCGGCTGTGCGTCCTGGCCTCCCGCCACCGCCATGCCTGCATCGTGGTCTGCCGCGCCGGGGTGCCGGCCCTGCTGGACGACTACCCCGCCACGGAACCGGTCCAGCTGGGCACCCTGGTGAAGTTCCCGGACGGCTGGGAGGCGAACCACGCGGTCCTCGCCCACCTCACCGAACACAAGGTCCACTGGCGCCCCTGACAACACCCGGCCACCCCACCCGCCGGACGGAGTCCGGCACGCCGCCGGAGGCGGCCGACGAGCACAGTCCGGACGGCTGGGAGGCGAACCACGCGGTCCTCGCCCACCTCACCGAACACAAGGTCCACTGGCGCCCCTGACCCGTAGCCCCCGGGCGGAACACAAAGCCGTCCCGCGGGCTTGAAGGGGTGGGCTCCCGGGCGGACGCCGGGTGAGCCCGTGGCCGTGGGGGCCCCTTGCGCGGGCGCGGGACAATGGACGGTGGCCCACCCCATGGCGGTGCCCGTGAAACCGTACGAGGAGGAGAGAAGACATGGCGGAGCCCACGCCGCGTCGTAACGAACCGCGGCTACGCCCCGCGCCCCTGCTCTTCGAGCCCGCGGAGGCGGCCGCCGATCCCGAGCACTTCTTCGACCTGGAGTCGATCGAGGATCCGCGGGAGCTGCTGGCACGGGCGACGGAGCTGACCCAGGCGTTCCGCGCGGCGGCCGACCGGGCCGTGGAGTTCCAGGCCGTCGCGGCGGCCCAGCTCGCCGACCCGCGCCGGTTCGACCGGCTGACCGCAGCGGACATCGCCGAGCGGGCGGAGTGGACCGAGGACTACGCCAAGAAGATGGTGGAGTTCGGGCGGGACCTGATGCGCGGCGAGGGCGACGGGCGGACGCCGGCCGATCCGCTGTAGCCCGGTGTAGCACTCCGGGGGCATATGCCAGGCGGGCAAGATACTCCTCCGCTTCCACCGCCGTCCCGATTTTCGGCAACTCAGGAGAACGACCCGCTCACCCGCTGTACATGTGGATGTCATGACCAGCGCCCCCCACGTCACCCGTGTCAGCCCCGACGGCATCACCTGGCTCGCCTCGGCGGGAACCTACCCCCGGAGCACCCTCGCCCTGTGGCGGGAGCGCCCGGACGCCCCGCTGGTCCTGCCCTGCGGCACCGTGTTCGACGTGGTCAGCGCCCCGGCGGTGTTCGGGCGCCGCATGCTGGACGGACTGTGGGCCGAGGGGGCGGGATCGGGCCCGGTCGCGGTGTTCCGGGGCCGGACGCTGCTCTTCGCCGCCCCGGGCACGGCCCAGCGGCTGCCCTCGCTGCTGGCCTGGGAGGAGTGGGGTTCCCAGCGGGCGCGGGCGGTGCCGCCGCTGCTCTGTCACGGCCCGGGCGACGCGGTGACCGTCCCGCCGCTGACCGGCGACGACGCCCCCGGCGGAGCCCGCTGGCTGGTCGCCCCGGACACCCGGCACCCCTGGCTGCCCGGGCCCGAGGTGCTGCTCTGGGCGGCGGTGCGCGCCGCCCGGGACGCCGTGCGGATATCGATTTTTCCTCCCGCCGACCAGGATGCTAAGGTCTACGACGTCAGCAGGCGCCGCTAGCTCAGTTGGTTAGAGCAGCTGACTCTTAATCAGCGGGTCCGGGGTTCGAGTCCCTGGCGGCGCACGCGAAGTGAACGGTGGGCCGGATTCGAAAGAATCCGGCCCACCGTTTTCGTTCCCCGGGCGGCACCGCCGGTCGCGCCGTCCTCCCCCGGGGTCACTTCACCGCAGGCGTGATCTTCACCGTCCAGGCGCCCGACGCCGTCACCCCCTCCGCCTCCACCTTCACGCCGTCCTCCGGCACGGTGAAGCTCTCCCCGAGGAAGACGGGGGCGTCGGCGAGGGGCGGGTAGACCGAGCTCTCCCAGCAGGCCTCGGTACGCGGGTGGGCGTCCACCACCTGGACCGGGCCGTCCCCGGACGCGATGTCGCCGCGGACCCGGTAGACCAGGATTCCCTGCCGGCAGGACGTACGGTCGTCGCCGCCCCTGCCGCGCGCCTCGAAGGCGAGGGCGCTCTCCGGGCCCGTGCGCACCACGGCCAGCTTGACGCCATGGCCGAGGCCGAAGGCGGGCGCGCCGCCCCCGTCCCGCGCCCAGCCGCCCGGCCCGGCCTCCAGCGGCTCCAGGGTCAGCCGGGCCGGCGTGGTGCCGCGCACGCACACCACCTGGCGCGGATCCAGCCAGCCGGCCTTCCACTTGTGCCAGGCGAACAGGTCGGGTGCGAGCCCGAACTGGCTGCCCATCAAATCCCAGTCACCCACATAGGTGTCCCAGTCGCCCTTGCCGTCACCCGGCCGGTGGTAGAGGTCCGGCAGGTCGAAGAGGTGCCCGGTCTCATGGGCGAGAACCAGCCGGTCCGGCGGATGGTGTTCGAACACGGTGACCACCCGGCGGATGTCGGTGCCGTCCACCCGCAGGGGCGTCTGGAGGTTCACCACCTTCGTGGCGTCCGAGTCGACACCGGGTGCGTCCGGGTCGGCGACGAAGTAGACGATCCGGTAGCGCGAGAAGTCCACCGCCCGGTCGGCCACGGCGAACGCGTCGCGCAGGTAGGCGGCCCGGTCCTCGGCGTTCCAGTCCCGCCTTATGGCGTACGCCGTGGACGGGCGCGGCATGCGCAGCCAGCGGTCCAGCGGGTGCGGGCGCAGCGTGAACCGGCCGTAGGAGGACCGCTCGTAGAAGCGGCTGGTCTCCGGGAAGTGGTCGGCCGTCAGCGCGGCCGGGGTGGTGCGCGGGGTGGCGTCCGGGAAGGACAGGAAGACCAGCACGGCGTCGAGCGTGCCGGTCGGGCGGGTGTAGGCGGGGTTCCAGGTGTCCACGCCCTCCGAGTGGTGGACCTCGGTGCGGTGCAGGGCGCAGGGCTCCGTGGAGAACGGCTCGGCGGCCGACGGGCCGCCGAGGATCGAGGTCGCGGCGAGCGCCGACATCGTGGTCAACACGGCGGCGGTGCTGCGCAGCTTGGGCACGGACATGACCTCCGGATGCGGTTCGCGGGACCCGCACCCAGATTGCTGGTATTCGTTACGTTATGCCTTGTTTGCCTGCACCAGAAGGGTGAATGCGCCCCCGTTGCGCGCCGGTGCACACCGGCGCTCGACCTTCCGGAACATTCACGGAACGTCACAACTGATCGTCGGCCTGAAGAAGCCGTCCAGGTGCGGGCAGAAACGATCTGTCAGAACCTGTGGTCTGTCCGGGACACTGGAGAGTGGCTGGAAGGGCCCGGGGCCAGCCTCTATGATCGGCACACTTTCCGGCACGGACAGAGATCGAGTGCACTGCGGGAGCGAGCGGTGAGCGGAACGTCCGAAGGGCCGACGCCCGCGGCAGACCTCGACCGGTCAGCCGTCACAGACAGTCACCAGTCCACCTACCACCGTGTCTTCTCGACCGCCCCGCTCGCCATGGCGGTCGTGGCTCCCGAGGGACTCGTCGTCAGCGCCAACGCCGCCCTCGGCGAGCTGCTCGGCGCCGATCCGGAGGCGCTCACCGGGCGGGTCGCCGCCGACCTGGTGGACCTGGCCTCGGACGCCCGCAGCCACCACGCCTACCGCGAGGTGCTGGGCGGGCGGCAGACCCGGCTGCGCTGCACCCGCCGGCTGAAACATCCCGAGGGGCACTCGGTGTGGGTGCAGATCACCGCGGCCCCGCTGGCCGACGGCGCACCCGGCGTCCTGCTGTCCGTCACCGACATCAGCGCCCGCCGCGAACTCCAGGCACGGCTGCGGCACTTGCAGATGCACGACCCGGTGACCCGGCTGCCCAACCGCACGCTGTTCTTCGAGCGGCTGACGGCCGCGCTGGAGGCGGAGTCGTACGAGCGGAGCGGCACCGGCCGGATCGGCCTGTGCTACCTGGACGTCGACGGCTTCAAGGCGGTCAACGACACCCTCGGGCACCGCTTCGGCGACCGGCTCCTGGCGGCCGTGGCCGAACGCCTGACCCGGGTCGCCGACGAGACCGGGTGCTCCCGGGCCGCCACCCCCCTGGTGGCCCGGCTCGGCGGGGACGAGTTCGCCCTGCTGGTGGAGGACTCCACGGGCACCGAGCAGCTCGCCGACCTCGCCGAGTCCGCGCTGAAGGCGCTGGAGGAACCCTTCGACCTGGCCGGCCGGCGGCTGTCGCTGACCGCGTCCATCGGGGTCGTCGAGCGGCACGCCGCCGGCACCACCGCGACCGGTCTGATGCAGGCGGCGGACACCACGCTGTACTGGGCGAAGGCCGACGGCAAGGGCCGCTGGACCCTGTTCGACCCCGAGCGCAACGCCCACCGCATGACCCGCCAGGCGCTCTCCTCCACCCTGCGGCCCGCCATCGAACGCGGTGAGTTCGCCCTGGAGTACCAGCCGCTGGTGGCCATGGAGGACGGCCGGCTCAACGGGGTCGAGGCGCTGATCCGCTGGCACCACCCGCAGTTCGGCACGCTGACGCCGAATCGGTTCATCGGACTGGCCGAGGAGGACGGCTCGATCGTGCCGCTCGGCCGCTGGGCGCTGGCCACCGCCTGCCGGCAGGCCCGCCGCTGGCAGCTGGACCGCCCCGGCGAGCCGCCCATCTTCGTCAGCGTCAACGTGGCCGTGCGGCAGGTGTGGGACTCCGACCTGGTGGCCGATGTCGCCGAGGTCCTCGCCGAGACCGAACTCGCCCCGCACCTGCTCCAGCTGGAGCTGACCGAGTCGGCGGTGATGGGCTCGGCGGGCCGACCGCTCCAGGCGTTGCAGGCCCTCAGCGACATGGGCGTGCGCATCGCCATCGACGACTTCGGCACCGGCTACTCCAACCTGGCCTACCTGAGCCGGCTGCCGGTCTCCACACTGAAGCTGGACGGCTCCTTCGTCCGCGGCTTCCAGTACGAGGAGGCCGCCAAGGACGTCGCGCCGAACCCCGCCGACGAGGTCATCGTGGAGGCGATGATCCAGCTCGCCCACCGGCTCGGCCTGACCGTCACCGCGGAGTGCGTGGAGACCTCCGCCCAGGCCACCCGGCTGCGCCGGATCGGCTGCGACACCGGACAGGGCTGGCTGTACTCCCGCCCGGTGCCGCCGGATCGTATCTCCGAGCTGCTCGGGGCGCGCAGCTACGCGGTCGGCAACCCGTAGGCGTCCGCGATCAACTCGTACGAGCGCAGCCGCAGTTCACCGCGGTGGGCGTGGGAGACGAGCATCAGCTCGTCGGCGCCGGTGCGCTTGTGGAGGTCGTCGAGGCCGGTGCGGACCTCGTCGGCCGTGCCGTGCACGATGTTCGTCGTCCAGGAGGCGAGGAACTCCTCCTCCATCGGGCTGAACTCGTGCCGCTCGGCCTCGTCCGGGTCGGGGAACAGGCCCGGCCGGCCGGTGCGCAGCCGGAGCATGTTCAGCGCCATCGCCCGGGTCTGCCGGCGGGCCTCCCGCTCGTCGTCCGTGGCGAGCGCGGAGACGCCGATGAGGGCGTACGGCTCGGCCAGGACCGCCGAGGGCCGGAAGGTCTGCCGGTACAGGTCCAGGGCCGGGAGGGTGTTCTGCGCGGAGAAGTGGTGCGCGAAGGCGAACGGGAGGCCGAGCAGCCCGGCCAGGCGCGCACTGAAACCGGAGGAGCCGAGCAGCCAGACCGGCGGGCGGTGCGCGGACTGGACCCCGCCGGGGGAGCTGCCCTGGACCGGTCCGGGGATGGCGTGGATGCGGCGGTAGGGGTGGCCGTCGGGGAAGTCGTCGTCCAGGAACCGGGTCAGCTCGGCGAGCGCTTGCGGGAAGTCGTCGGCGCCCTCGTCGAGGGTGTCGGTGCGGCGCAGGGCCGCCGCGGTGGCGCCGTCCGTGCCCGGGGCCCGGCCGAGGCCCAGGTCGACGCGGCCCGGCGCCAGCGCCTCCAGCGTGCCGAACTGCTCGGCGATCACCAGCGGGGCGTGGTTGGGCAGCATCACGCCGCCCGAGCCGAGCCGGATGCGGTCGGTGTGGGCGGCGAGGTGGGCGAGGATCACGGCGGGCGAGGAGGAGGCCACACCGGGCATGGAGTGGTGTTCGGCGACCCAGTACCGGTGGAAGCCGCGGTTCTCCGTGAGCCGGGCGAGCGCGACGCTGGTGCGCAGGGCGTCGGTGGCCGTGCTGCCCGCGCCGACGGTCACCAGGTCCAGTACGGAGAGGGGGACGGGGGCGGTCCCGTGCGTGCTGCCCCGGATCTCGTCGTCTGCCGACACGGTGTGGGCCTCCTGTTCGTGGCGTGGACTGTCCGTCCAGGAGCTAACAGGAGGCAGTCTCCGGTTATTCCCCGCCGCGGCTCAGACCTGCACGATCGGCTCCCGCGTGAAGAGCGTCCCCAGCGCCGGGGCGTTCACCCGCCGGTCCGCCAGCCGCAGCCCCTCCCAGACCGTGACCTGGTTGGCCGTGAGCACCGGCTTGGAGAGGGACTTCTCCAGCAGCGTGAGGTGCGCGGCCGTGTGCAGGGCCGTGTCCGGCAGCAGCACGGCCTCCGCGCCGGCGACGTCCGCCGCCCGGGCCAGCGTCAGCACGTCCTCCTCGCCCCACAGGCCGGTCTCCGCCGCCGGGACGGGCCCCGAGGACCGGGTTCCGACCACCTCCAGGCCGCCGGCCCGCAGGAAGTCCGCGAACAGCCCGGTGACGTCCTCGGGGTAGGTGGCGCCGACGGCGACCCGCCGTACGCCGATCTCCCGGGCCGCGTGCACGAAGGCGAAGGACGTCGACGAGGCCGGCATCCCGGCCAGCCGGGCCAGGGTCCGCACCTGCTCCTGGGCGCCCTCCCAGCCGTGCGTGAAGCCGCCGCTGGTGGACGCCCACACCACGGTCTCGGCGCCGGCCAGCCGCAGCCCCTCCACGCCCTCGGCGAGCCGCTCGACGGAGCCCGCCCCGCGCGGCGCGTCCACCCGGCGCGCGTCCTCGCCGAGGTCGGTGTGGAACAGGTCCACCCGGATGTCGCTGCCCAGGAGCTGCTCGATACGTGGATAGTCGTCCTCGGCGGAGTGGCCCGGGTAGAGGAATCCGAGTGCGGTCATGTCCAGCCTTCCTGCTCTGCTTTCCGGTGGTCGGTCGTCGGTCGGACCGTGCGCGGGCGGCGGCGCCCCCGCACGGTCCAAGGGCTCGGGTACCCCGTCGGGCCGAGACCGCCCACATGGAGGCGTGCGCCCGTGTTGACGAAGGGGGGTCCGGGTGCGAGCGTGGTCAATCCGCGCACGCCGGACGCCGGGAGCCGCCGCGCATGACGCCGACACCCCCCACCGTGCTGGTCCTCGACGCCGATCCGCCGCCCCGGCTCGGCCGCCTCACCGGCCGTGCCCGGATCGTGCGCACGGACGCGGCGCACCTGGCCGAGCGGCTGCCGGACGCGGACGTGCTGCTGGTGTGGGACTTCACCTCGCACGCGGTGCGCGAGGCATGGCCCGGCAAGGGCCCGCGGCCGCGCTGGGTGCACACGGCGAGCGCGGGCGTGGACCATCTGCTCTCCCCCGAGCTGGCCGCGTCGGACACGGTGGTGACCAACGCGCGGGGCGTCTTCGAGGCGCCGATCGCCGAGTACGTGGCGGCCCTGGTGCTGGCGGTCGCCAAGGACCTGCCGCGCACCCTGGCGTACCAGCGGGAGCGGACCTGGCGGCACCGGGAGGGCCGGCGGGTGGCGGGCACGCACGCGTGCGTGGTGGGCTCGGGTCCGATCGGCCGGGCGATCACCCGGACGCTGAAGGCCCTGGGCGTGACGACGGCGCTGGTCGGGCGGGTGCCGCGGACCGGTGTGCACGGCCCGGACGATCTGGACCGGCTGCTCTCCCGCGCGGACTGGGTGATCGCGGCGGCCCCGCTGACCCCGCGGACGTACCGCATGTTCGACACGCGCCGGTTCGGTGTGATGCAGCCCTCCGCGTTCTTCGTCAACGTCGGCCGGGGTGGTCTGGTCGACGAGGCGGCCCTCGTCCGGGCCCTGGCCGGGCGCTGGATCGCGGGCGCCGCCCTGGACGTGTTCGCCGCCGAACCGCTGCCCGCGGACAGCCCGTTGTGGGAGCTGCCGGGGCTGATCGTCTCGCCGCACATGAGCGGTGACACCGTGGGCTGGCGGGACGAACTGAGCTTTCAGTTCGTGGAGTTGTACGAACGGTGGGCGATGGGCAGGACTCTGCCGAACGTGGTCGACAAGACACGTGGTTACGTGCCCGGCCACTGACCCCCGGGAGGGTGCATGCAGCTCACCGACCTGACGGCCGTCCAGCTCCTCGACGGGTACCGCAAGGGCGAGTTCAGTCCCGTCGAGGCGACCGAGCAGGCGCTGGAGCGGGCACGCCGGATCCAGCCGGAGGTGAACGCGTTCGCGCGGCTCACCGAGGAGGAAGCGCTCGCCCGCGCCCGGGAGTCGGCGGCGCGCTGGCGGCGCGGCGAGCCGGCCGGGCTGGTCGACGGGGTGCCGGTGACGGTCAAGGACCTCCTGCTGCTGCGCGGCCACCCCACCCTGCGCGGCTCGAAGACCGTCCCGGAGCAGGGCCGGTGGGACGAGGACGCCCCTCCGGTGGCGCGCTTGCGCGAACAGGGCGCGGTGTTCCTCGGCAAGACCACGACACCCGAGTACGGCTGGAAGGGCGTCACCGACTCCCCGCTGACCGGGATCACCCGCAACCCGCACGACACCACGCGCACCGCGGGCGGCTCCAGCGGCGGCAGCGCGGCGGCCGTCGCGCTCGGCGCGGGCCCGCTGTCGCTGGGCACGGACGGCGGCGGCAGCATCCGCATTCCGGCCGCGTTCTGCGGGATCTTCGGGCTGAAGCCGACGTACGGCCGGGTGCCGCTGTACCCGGCGAGCGCGTTCGGCACGCTGTCGCACACGGGACCGATGACCCGGGACGCGGCCGACGCGGCGCTGCTGCTCGACGTGATCGGCACCCCCGACCCGCGGGACTGGTCGGCGCTGCCGGCCGCGCCGGGTTCGTTCACCGAGGCGCTGCGCGGCGGGGTGCGCGGGCTGCGGGTGGCGTACTCGCCGTCGCTGGGCGGGCAGGTGGCGGTCCGGCCGGGGGTCGCCGCCGCGGTACGGCGGGCGGTGACGGCCCTCGCGGAGCTGGGGGCGTACGTCGAGGAGACCGACCCCGACTTCAGCGACCCGGTGGAGGCGTTCCACACCCTGTGGTTCAGCGCCGCGGCCCGGCTGACCCAGGGCTTCCCGCCGCACCGCCGGGGGCTGCTGGACCCCGGGCTGCGGGAGATCTGCGCGCGGGGCGCCCGGACGAGCGCGCTGGAGTACCTGGCCGCGGTGGACGTCCGGGCGCGCCTCGGACGGCGGATGGGGGATTTCCACGAGCGGTTCGACCTGCTGCTGACGCCCACCCTGCCGCTGACCGCGTTCGAGGCGGGGGCGGAGGTGCCGAGGGGTTCGGTGTTCCGGCGCTGGACCGGGTGGACGCCGTTCACCTACCCGTTCAACCTGACCCAGCAGCCCGCCGCCACGGTGCCGGTCGGCACGGACGGGGCCGGACTTCCGGTGGGGATGCAGATCGTCGCCGCCCGGCACCGGGACGAACTGGTGCTGCGGGCCGCGCACGCGCTGTTCGAGGCCGGGGCGGCGTCGGCCGGGCCCGTCACCACCGGCGTGGCGGAAAAGGACCGTCCCCTGTGACCATCGCCGGGTGCTCCGGTGGGGGTTCGGTGGAGGCGTAGCGCGGGAAAGGAGCAGGACGCCTGGCGCGCGCGGACCCGGCGGGACCGGCCGCGCGTCCGGCAGCGATCCGCGCCCGCCCCATGGAGGCGCAGGTCAGAGGCGTACCGCCGGGCCGTCGGGCGGCCCGCCGGATGGGCGTCGCGCGCTGGGGGCGGGCCGGCGGCGGACCGGGCTGCCGTCGAAACCGGGGGGCATGGCGCACAGGCGCTTGGGTAGCCGCGCCGCCATGGCTCCACCACTTGGCAACGACGTACGCACGATCCGGCCGGACCGCAGACCCACCCGCCGCTCACTGCTGGCGGGGCTCGCGGTGTTCGGCGCGCTGGGCGCCGCGGGCTGTTCGCGGGTGGCGTCGGCGTCCGGCGCGGGCGGCGGCGATCTGCTGGAACGACTGCGCGCGCAGGGTGTCGTACGGCTCGGTATCGCCGGTGAGATCCCCTTCGGCTACATCGACAAGGACGGGAGTCTGACCGGGGAGGCCCCCGAGCTGGCGAAAGTCATCTTCAAGCGGCTCGGCGTGGACCGGGTGCAGCCGGTGCCGACCGAGTTCGGCTCGCTGATCCCGGGCCTGAACGCGCAGCAGTTCGACGTGGTGGCCGCGGGCATGTACGTCACCCCGGACCGCTGCGAGCAGGTGATCTTCGCGGACCCCGACTACCGGATGCCCGACGCCTTCGTCGTCCGCAAGGGCAACCCGCTGGGGCTGCGCACCTACGCGGACGCGCTGCGCCGGCACGCCAAGGCGGCCACCGGGACCGGGTACGCGCAGATCCAGCACGCCGTGGAGGCGGGCTTCGAGGAGAACGACCTGGTCATCGTCCCGGACCAGGTGGCCGGGCTGAACGCGGTGGAGTCGGGGCGGGTCGACCTGTTCGCGGCCACGGCCGTCACCGCGCGGCTCGTGGCGCGGGGCTCCGCCAAGGCCGATTCGACCGAGCCGTTCGTCGCGCTGGTCGACGGCAAGCCGAAGGCGGACGGCGGCGCGTTCGCGTTCCGGCCGACGGAGACCCGGCTGCGCGACGCCTTCAACACCGAGCTGCACAAGCTGCGCCGGACCGGGGAGCTGTACCGGATCGTCCGCCCCTTCGGCTTCACACGGGCCGAGATGACGACCCTGACCGCGAAGGAGTTGTGCGGCTGATGACTCCGGGACTGTGGGGACTCGTCCTCCACGGCGTGGGCACCACGCTCCAGTTGCTGGTGTACGGCGCGCTGCTGGCCGCCGCGGTCTCCTTCGCGGTGGGCGCCGCGCGCACCCACCGCTCGCGGCTGGTCCGCTTCCTCGCGGGCCTCTACACCGAGGTGTTCCGCGGCATCTCGGCGCTGGTGATGATCTTCTGGGTGTTCTTCGTGCTGCCGGTCGCCTTCGGCTGGCAGCTGGTGCCGATGTGGGCGGGCACGCTCGCGCTGGGCCTCACCTACGGCGCGTACGGCTCGGAGATCGTGCGCGGCGCCCTGGAGGCGGTGGACCCGGCCCAGCGGGAGGGCGGCATCGCGCTCGGCTTCTCGCCCTGGCAGCGGCTCCGGCTGATCCTGCTGCCGCAGGCGGTGCCGGAGATGATCCCGTCCTTCTGCAACCTGCTGATCGAGCTGCTCAAGGGCACCGCGCTGGTGTCCCTCACCGGCATGGGCGACCTGGCGTTCAGCGGGAACCTGGTCCGTCTCGCCCTCCAGCGGAGCGGCCCGATCTACGCGTACCTGCTGCTGATCTATTTCGTGATCGCTTTCCTGCTCACCCGCGGGATGCGCTCCCTGGAGCGCCGGCTGAAGGCGGGGGTGGCCCGATGAGCTGGGACTGGGGAGCCGTCGCCGACTTCCTGCCGTACTTCTGGAAGGGGCTGGTCGTCACCCTGGAGGCACTGGCCCTGGGGTCGCTGATCTCGTTCGCGCTGGGGCTGGTGTGGACGCTGCTGCTGCGCGCGCCGACCCGGTGGGTGCGCTGGCCGGTGGGGGCCTTCACGGAGTTCGTCCGGGACACCCCGCTGCTGGTGCAGCTGTTCTTCCTCTTCTACGTGCTGCCCGAGGCGGGTGTCACCCTGTCCCCGCTGACCACCGGTGTCCTGGGGCTCGGGCTGCACTACTCGACGTACACGATGCAGGTCTACCGGGCCGGTATCGAGGCGGTGCCGGCGGGCCAGTGGGAGGCCGCGACCGCGCTGAGCCTGCCGGTGCGGCGCACCTGGACGGCGGTGGTCCTGCCGCAGGCGGTCCGCCGTGTGGTGCCGCCGCTCGGCAACTACGTCATCGCGATGCTGAAGGACACGCCGATGCTGATGACGATCGGCGTGCTGGAGATGCTGGGCCGGGCGCGGCTCGTCTCGCAGCAGCACTTCCAGTTCACCGAGCCCCTGACGGTGATCGGGGTGGCCTTCGTCGTCGTCTCGTACCTGGCCTCCCTTTGTCTGCGCACCCTGGAGCGACGCCTTGTCCGTTGAGACCAGCAAGCAGCCGGCCCCGGCCGGCACCCGGCCGGCCGAGCTGATCCGCCTGGAGGGCGTGACCAAGAGGTTCGGCGAGAACACCGTCCTGGACGGCCTGGACCTGTCCGTGGACGCGGGCCGGCACGTCACCCTGATCGGCCCGTCCGGCTCCGGCAAGACCACCATCCTCAGACTCCTGATGACGCTCGCCAAGCCGGACGAGGGCACGATCACCGTCGACGGGCAGCGGCTGTTCCCGGCGCCGGAACGGCAGATCCGGGAGGTCCGCAAGAAGATCGGGATGGTGTTCCAGCAGTTCAACCTGTTCCCGAACATGTCGGTGCTGCGCAATCTCACCGAGGCCCCGGTCCGGGTGCTCGGCCTGTCGGAGGACGAGGCCGAGGCGCGGGCCCGGGAGCTGCTGGACCTGGTGGGTCTGGCGGACAAGTGCGACGCGCGGCCGACCCGGCTCTCCGGCGGGCAGCAGCAGCGGGTGGCGATCGCCCGGGCGCTGGCGATGCGGCCCCGGGTGCTGCTGCTGGACGAGGTGACCTCCGCGCTCGACCCGGAGCTGGTCGCGGGCGTGCTGGACCTGCTCCGGGACATCGCGCGCAGCACCGACATCACCATGCTGTGCGTGACCCACGAGATGGGGTTCGCCCGGGACATCTCCGACCAGGTGCTGATGTTCGACGCGGGCCGGGTCGTCGAGGCGGGGCCGCCGGAGAAGATCTTCGGCGACCCGGAGCAGGAGCGCACCCGGGAGTTCATCAGCGCGGTGCTGTGACGCGGGCGCGGCGCGCTCCCGTGGGCACCCGGGGCAAGGGGCCGGGGGAAGTGCCGAGGTCCGGCCATCGGGACATGACCGGGGCATGTGCCGGGGGTTCTCCGGCCCGGCCGACGGCCCGCGCCGGGGGTTCTCCGGCCCGGCCGGCGGTCCGTGCCCACGGGCGTCATCTCGCCAACTCCCCCTCCCCGGCCGCCGTTCGACGGCTATCGTGGTGAGGATCCGCCGACCCGGATCGCGGCCGAGGGGGAGCGACATGAGGATCGAGCCGACCGCCCCGTACCACTCCGTCCAGGACGCGCTGCGCGTGCTGGAGACCGTGGCCCGGCACCCCGCCGGAGTCACCGACACCGAGCTGGCCCGCCGCACCGGCCTCGGCTCCGAGCGGCTCACCGCCCTGCTGCGGATGCTGCGCCGCGAGGGCTACGTCGAGCAGACCGCCGAGGGGGCGTACGTCACGGGCGACACCCTGCGCCGGCTCACCTCGGCGCACGACCGGGAGCGGGCCGTGCGCGACAAGCTCCAGCACACCCTGGACCGGCTGCGCGACTCGGTCGGCGCGGCCGTCTACATGAGCCGGTACGTCGACGGCGAGGTCCGGGTCACCCAGTACGCCGCCGGACCGGCCACCCCGGCGGTCAACGAGTGGGTGGACTTCCGCTGCTCCGCGCACGCCACGGCCGTCGGCAAGAGCCTGCTGACCCAGCTGGACCACAACGCCCGCCGCGACCACCTCGCCCGGCACAAGATGGCCCGGCTCACCTCGCGCACCATCACCAGCGACAAGCTGCTGCTGTCCCGCCTGGAGTCCCAGCCGCCGACGGTGCCCGTGCTGGACCTCCAGGAGTACGCGGTCGGCACGGTCTGCGCGGCCGTGCCGATCACCGCGGGCGCCTCGGTCGGCTGCCTGGCCCTCTCCCTCCCGGTGGAGCACGCGCACCGGCTGAAGCAGGCCGCGGACGCGCTGAACCGGAGCGCGGCGCCGGTGCTGCTCTCCCTGGCGCTGTAGGTGGTCGGGAGCACCCCTCGGGACCGGGTAGTATTTTCTTCGTCGCCAGCCGCGGATCGGAAGAGAACGCGGTCGGCGGGAGTCATGCGCCGCTAGCTCAGTTGGTTAGAGCAGCTGACTCTTAATCAGCGGGTCCGGGGTTCGAGTCCCTGGCGGCGCACCGAACGAAGGGCCCCTCGCAGCAGCGAGGGGCCCTTCGGCGTCACGGCACCGGACCGCCGGACCGGGCGGGGATCCGGCGCGCGACGATCATGGAGCCGGCGCTCAGAAGGTGACGTCCGAGCAGGCGTAGAACGCGTTGCCCGTGTCGGCGATCGTCCACACCGCGACGATGACGTGGTGCCCGCTCAGGCCGGACGGCAGCGTGCCGCTGTGGCTGAGCGTGGCCGGCGGCTGCTGGTTGTTGTACGGCACCGTCAGGAACGGGGTGAGGTTGAGGTCCGAGCGGGCGAGGTTGTGGTTCTGGTTCCAGCCCGGCTTGGTGACGTAGTACCTGAAGTCCGTCGTGGCGTGCCGCGCGGTGAACTGCCAGCGGAACGTGTACGACTGACCGCCCGTCACCCGGGTGGTGGGCCAGGCCGCGCCGGACGGTGTCGTCGGCGCGCTGAGCGGGGCGAACTGACCCAGACCCGCGTTGCAGATCTGGCCGTCGGCGGGTCCGCCGGCCGGGAAGCCCTTGGGGCCCTCGACGCTCTGCGGCTCCCACTGGATCTGGCCGCAGTTCGGCACGGTGCCGTTCTGGCAGAGCTTCTGCCTGCTGATGGGGAGGTCGGTGTAACCGTGGCCGCTGGCGCCGCCGGTGGAGAGCGCGAAGGCTCCCGCGGTCACCGCGCCCAGCACCACCGCGGACAACTTGGTCTTGGTGCGCATGCTGCCGCTCCTGGAGAACGTGGGGAGTTCGATGAGCCGTGCAGAGTAGGTCCAGACCAAGTTCAGATTATGGCCGCTAGTTGAACATGTCCATACCAATCGCACACCGGGTTACACCGGCTCCCCGCGCCCCGAGCAGAACGCCACCGTCAGATCACGGACCAGCACCTTGCGCTCGTAGTCGTCCAGTTCGACCAGCCCGCGCACGGTCAGCCGGGTCACCGTGTCCTCCACCGAGTCCACCACCCCGCTGAGCAGGGCGGCCCGCTGCTTGGCGTCCAGCGCGGCGATCCGGCGCCGGTGCACCGCGGCGGCCACCTCGGGGGCGTACTCCACCCGGACCGGCTGCACCGAGAACACCTCCACGCCGACCGGCGCCGCCTCCTGCGCCACCAGCCGGGTCAGCGCGTCCCCGGCCGCCGTCGTCCCGCCCCGGGTCCCGCCCGTCGGCTCCACCGGCACCCGGGCCAGCGCCGCCTCCACGCACTCGCGCAGGTACGTCTCGTGGTCGTCGATGCCGAGCAGGGCCCGCGCGGTGTCCCGCACCCGCCACACCACCAGCACGGTCACCCGCAGCGCCATCCCGTCGGGGTCCGCCGCCGGCATCGCCTCGCTGCGCCAGTGCCGCAGCCGTACGTCCACCCGGCGGCGCGGCACCAGCGGGTTCACCCACAGCAGCCCGGTGCGCCGGACCGTCCCGCGGTACCGCCCGAACAGGCCCAGCACCCAGGCCCGCCCGGTCCGCCCCCGGGCCAGACCGCCGAAGCCGAACACGCCGAGCAGCCCGGCCCCGGCGTACGCGGCCCACTGCGCGGGACCGGGACCGGCGCCCGTGGACGCCGGCAGGCCCAGGGTCTGCGTGGCGAGCGACGGGAGCAGCCCCGCCCACCAGGTGGTGGCCAGAGCGCCGGTCACCCCGCAGGCACCGGCGAGCAGTCCGGCCGCCCCCGGCAGCACCCGCGCCGGGCGCTCCACCAGGTCCGGGTCGATCTCCACCTGCGGCCGTCTGCGCACCGGCACCGGGCGGCGCGGCCGGGGCCGCTCGCCGGTGTCCTGCCGGCGGGCCACCACGGCCGGTCCGAGCGGCACCCGCACCGGGTCGGGATCGTCCCGGAAGAGCAGGTGGACGGGGATCTCGGTGGTCGCCTCGTTCTGGATCAGGCGGCCCGGCCGGGTGCCGGGACCGGCACCGCGGACGTCCGACTGCCCCTCGGAATCGGGCGGTGTGTGGGATGTGGTCGTCACCATGCGTGCTCCAGCCTCCGCGCCAGACGCGTCATGAACAGGGAAGTGGGATGTGCGGGAGGGCGCCGGACGCGGCACCGGGGCCCGGGCCGGCCAGGGCCGTCGTGGAAGTGCTAGGCGAACAGGCGGCGCCAGGTCTCCGGCCCCGGGTAGCCGTCCGCCGCGCCGCCCCGCCAGCCCTGGGTGCGCTGGAACGCCTCGACGGCCCTCCGGTCCGACTCGTCCCAGCGCGGCCCCGGGCCGAGGGAGTAGAACCGGCCGAACCCCTTCCGCACCAGCTGGGCGCCGAGCCGGGTGACGTGGTCGTTCGCCGCGCCCGGCCGGAAGTACCGCCGGCCCGGGTAGCCCGGCACCCCGTGCGAGGCGGGCCCGGCCGGGCCGATGTCCTTGCCCCGGCCCGTGACCAGCAGCTCCCAGGTGCGCCGGCCGGGCAGCCCGTCGGCGTCCGCGCCCGTCCAGCCCTGGGCCCGCTGGAACGCCAGGGTGGCGCGTCGGTCGGCCTCGCCCCAGACCGGTCCCGGGCCCTCGGAGTAGTACGCGCGCCCGCCCCGGGCGGCCAGCAGCTCGCCGAGCCGGGTCACATAGGCGTTGTCGGCGCCGGGTCCGAAGTAGGCGGCGCCCGGATAGGGCGGCGCCTTCCTGCCGTCGCCCGCCGGGGCGCCGGCCGCGCCCTGGGAGACGCCCTTGTAGCGGTAGGGGACGTACTTGTCGGTGTTGTTCCAGTAGGGGTAAGGGGTGGCCTGGCTGCGGGTGTGCGGGGGTGTCTGCTCGTAGACCGTGTAGTGGGTGCGCGTGTTATCCGTCCAGCCGCCGAAGATCACTACGTGGGAGCCCTTCTCGGGGTCGTCGGGGTTGTGGAAAAGCAGCATGTCCCCGGGTTGCAGCTCCTCCTTGGTGATCTTCACGCCGAACTGGTCGAGGCTGCCGGTCCACTCGTTCTCCGGCAGGCCCCAGGCCATGGAGACGTAGCCCGAGCAGTCCTGCCGGTAGCCGTCGGACCAGTAGTCGTACATGCTGTACGGCACCTTGGCGGCGACCCAGACCTTGGCCCGGTCGATGATCTGGGTGCGGGTGGTGGCGGGGATCGGGACGGCGGGGGACTTGTCGGGGTTGCCCGCCGCGCCGTGCAGCGGGCCCCGGGCGCCCTGCGGGGTGTCCTGCGCCCCGTCGCCGGGCAGCGCCTGGCGGTGCGGAGAGCGGCCGGGGGTGACGGCGGCGGCGGCCGGGGCGAGCGCGCCGAGGGCGGCGGAGGCGGCGGCCACCACCACGACGCCCCGGGTCGCCGGACGGGTGCGGTCGGGCCGCGGACGGGGCGCCGTCCCCAGCCCCCGGCGGCAGCCGGGGCAGTCGCAGTCGCTCGCGGGGGCGACTTCCTCGAACATCGGAGCGGTCATGCGATCTGCCTCACATCCGGGGGTGGATTGTCCGCGAGTGTGCACGTTGATCAGTTTCCCAACCGGGCGCGGAACGCGCATTTTGACGGTCCGAATGATGTACACCGGCCCCCGTGCGGCGGACGGGCCACCGGGAGGTGGTCGGGAGCACCCCGGGAGGTCGGGTAGAGTTTTCCTTGTCAGCAGGCGCCGCTAGCTCAGTTGGTTAGAGCAGCTGACTCTTAATCAGCGGGTCCGGGGTTCGAGTCCCTGGCGGCGCACCGACCGGAAGGCCCCTCGCGCAAGCGGGGGGCCTTTCGCATGCATGGCCGGATACGCTCTGGCCATGGCAGCCCGGGACCTTCAGGAGCGGATCAAGAAGCTGATCGTGGACCGGCGGCTGCCCTCGGGGGCCCCGCTGCCCACCGAACCCGAGCTGATGCGGCTCCTCGGGGCGAGCCGGAACTCGGTGCGGGAGGCGCTGAAGGCGCTCCAGGCGATGGGCATCGTGGAGATCCGGCACGGGTTCGGGACGTACGTCGGCCCGATGTCGTTCGCGCCGATGATCGAGGGGCTGGCCTTCCGGACCGTCGCCGGCCACTACCGCGGCGAGGACTCGCTGCTCCAGCTGCTGGAACTGCGCGAGGCGGTGGAGACCGGGCTGGTGTCGCGGCTGGCCGGCCGGCTGCCGGAGGCGGACCTGGTGGAGCTGGAGGCGCTGGTGGAGCGGATGGAGCGGGAGGCCGCGCGGGGGGAGGGGCTGGCCGGGACCGACCGCGCGTTTCACGCCACGCTCTACCGGGGGCTGGACAACGTGCTGCTCGGCGAGGTGCTGGAGGCGTTCTGGGACGCCTTCCACCGGGTGCGGCAGGACCTGGTGGACGCGCCGCCGGACCCGCGGGTCACCTGCCGCCAGCACCGGGAGATCCTGGACGCGGTGCGCTCCGGCGACTCCCCGCGGGCGGAGCGCGCCATAAGGGACCACTTCGGCGACATCCGCGCCCGCCTCTCCCGGGCCGCCGCCACCCACCCCTGACCCCTCCCCCGGCCCCTTCGCCGGCGCGGCCCGTCAGCCGACCGTCCCCGTCAGGTACGACGACACCACCACGTTCGCCGTGTAGCTGCCGCTGGCCCGGTCGAAGGTGCCGCCGCAGGTGATCAGCCGCAGCTCGGCCCGCCCGGCCACCCGGGGACCGTAGGCGGCGTGCGCGTCGAAGCCGGCGCGCGGCAGCACGCGGACGTCGTCGACGGTGAACTCGGCGACCTTCCCGTCCGCGCGGACCACCCGGACCGTCCGGCCCGGCTTGAGGGTGCTGAGCCGGTAGAAGACGGCGGGCCGGGTCTCGGTGTCGACGTGGCCCACCAGCAGGGCCGGCCCGGCGGCGCCCGGCTTGGCACCGGCGCCGTACCAGCCGACCACGCCCGGCTGGTCGTAGGGCGGCGGATCGACCGCGCCCCGGGCGTCGAGGCCGCGGGCCACCACCGGCGCCTGGACGCCCAGCGCGGGGATGTCGACGCGCTGCGGCACCGCGTCGCCCAGGGGCCGGGCCGGCCGCGGCAGCCCCGCCGCACCGTCGGCGCGGCCGACGCCGACGACGTCACCCGTGGCGGAGCCCTCCGCGCTCCGCTCGCCCTCGGTGACCTCGCACCCCCACAGCCACAGCCCGAACAGCAGCAGGGTCCAGGCCAGGCCGGTGACCAGCCGGCCGGTGCCGGTGCCGCGCCCCTCGTCGTGGGACATGGGCGCTCAGCGGGTACGCCGGCTCCGGCGGGCCCGCAGCCCGACGGCGACCGCGGCGACCCCGGCGAGCGCGAGACCGGTCACCGCCTGTCCGGTGTCGGGGGCGGAGCCGCCGGTGGCCACCGTGGCGAAGTGCGCGGTGCCGCCGCCGCCCGCGGGCACCGGGGCGATGGGCGAGGCGGAGGAGGCGAGCGGCCCGATGGGCTCCGCGGGCCGGGCGCCGTCCTTCCCGCCGACCGTGAGGCTGCCGGTGAGGGCGTGGCCGTCGCAGCTGACCTTCACCGGGTAGCCGCCCGGCGCCAGGTCGGAGCGGACCCGGGTGTCGCCGGTCAGCTCCCCCCGGGCGCCGGTCAGCCGGGCGTCGGAGACGAAGGCGGACGAGGTGGCGGTGGCCTGGCCGCCGGCGCAGCCGCCCACCCGCAGGGTGACGTCGGCGCCGGGAGCCGGGGAGGCGGGGGTCACGGTGACCGGGCCGCCGTCCGCCGCGTGGGCCGCGGGAGCGGCCGCGGTGACCGCGGCGGCGAGGATCGCTGTGCAGAGAGTGAGGCGTAGTGAGCCCATCGTGAACCTCCAGTCACCAGGAGGCTCCCCCGCCCCGGGCGCCCCCGCATCCTCGGGAGGCGCTGCGCTGCTCCGAACGGGTGACACCCGGTTTCGGCCGGACGGGCCCGGGGCGTCAGATCAGGTCGACCAGGTCCGCGATGGAGTCGACGACCCGGGAGGGCCGGAAGGGGTAGCGGTCGACGTCCGGGGGCTGGGTGACGCCGGTCAGCACCAGGAAGGTGCGCATCCCGGCCTCCAGACCCGCGAGCACGTCGGTGTCCATGCGGTCCCCGATCATCGCCGAGGTCTCGGAGTGCGCGCCGATCGCGTTGAGCCCGGCCCGCATCATCAGCGGGTTGGGCTTGCCGACGAAGTACGGCTTCTTGCCGGTCGCGGCGGTGATCAGGGCGGCCACCGAGCCGGTGGCGGGCAGGTCGCCCTCGGTGGAGGGGCCGACGTTGTCGGGGTTGGTGGCGATGAACCGGGCACCGTCGTTGATCAGCCGGACGGCCTTGGTCAGCGCCTCGAAGGAGTAGGTGCGGGTCTCGCCGAGGATCACGAAGTCGGGGTCGTGGTCGGTGAGGATGTAGCCGATGTCGTGCAGCGCGGTGGTCAGGCCGGCCTCGCCTATCACGTAGGCGCTGCCGCCGGGCCGCTGGTCGTCGAGGAACTGCGCCGTGGCCAGGGCGGACGTCCAGATGTTGTCCACCGGCACGTCCAGCCCCATGCGCAGCAGCCGGGCGTGCAGGTCACGGGCGGTGTAGATGGAGTTGTTGGTGAGCACCAGGAAGGGCCGGCCGGACTCGCGCAGCTTCTTCAGGAAGGCGTCGGCGCCGGGGATCGGCACCCCCTCGTGAATCAGGACGCCGTCCATGTCGGTGAGCCACGACTCGATGGGCTTGCGGTCTGACATGCTCTGCGTCTCCTGGCGTTCGTACGGTCGGAAGGGGCGCCGGAACAACGGCGTGCCGACGCCCCCAGCCTAGTCAGGACCGGCCGAAACCGACCCCGTCGACCACCCGGAACCAGTTGTTGCCGCCGGTGTACCGGAACCGGACCCGGGCGCTGGTGGCGCCCGCGGGCACCTGGAGGGTGACGGTCTCGGTGCGCGAGGACACGTCGGCGGTGTACGTCCGCACGCTCACCGGGGTGCCGCCGTCGTAGGAGACGACGTTGTGCTTGTCCGGCCAGACCCCGGTGATGATCGTCGACCAGCCGGGGCCGGACAGGGCGGGGGCGAGCGGATCGGCGTAGATGCTGCTGGGCGCGGTGAGACCGGCGGCCATCAGGGCGTGCGGGTTCGGCGCGTCGGCGTCCTCGATCCGGCTGAGCGGGGCGCCGTCCAGGCCGATGACCAGCACCTTGGGGTGCGGCCGGCCGCACGGGCGACGGCGCCGAGCGGACCGGCCGAGACGGCCGCGGCGGCCGCGACGGAGGCGGCGGAGGCGGAGGCGGAGGCGGAGGCGGAGGCGAGGAGGGTACGGCGGGACAGGTGGGGCACGGAGTCCTCCGGGCGAGACCTCGCCGGGCTCGACGGTCAGGTCGAGGGCGTCGAGGACGACGTTGCCGTCGTAGGCGACCGTGACGGAGTCGAAGCGGATGCCCATGTCACCGGTCCCCGGCGAGCAGGCCGGGCAGTCCGGCGACGGAGTCGAGGACGTGGGTGGCGCCGGCGGCGGTGAACTCGGCGTCGCCGTGGGCGCCGGTGCGCACGCCGGCGACCAGGGCGGCTCCGGCGCGGACGCCGCTGAGCACGTCGTACGACGTGTCACCGGCCACGGCGATCTGCCGTACGTCCGCCGCTGCCTTCGTCCGGAGGAACGCCTCCAGCACCATGTCCGGGCAGGGCCGTCCGCGCCCGCCCGCGTCGGCCGGGCACAGGGTGAGCGGCACCAGGCCGCGCCAGCCGAGGGCGTCCAGGATGGCGTCCTGGGTGACCCGGGCGAAGCCGGTGGTGAGGACGACGGTACGGCCGCTGCCGGTCAGTTCCTCGATGGCCTCGCGGGCTCCGGGGACCGGGGCGATCAGACCGGCGTCGACCAGTGCGCCGTACGCCTTCTCGAAGGCGGTGTTGGCGCGCCGGGCGCGGTCCTCGTCGCCGAACAGGTGCCGGAAGACGGAGATCTTGGACTCGCCCATGGTGGCCCGGACGTAGGCCAGGTGCTCGGCGTGCTCGGCGGAGCCGGGCTCGACGCCCAGCTCGGTGGCCGCCGCCTCGAAGGCCCGCTCGACCAGGCCGCCGTCGGCGACGGTGGTGCCGGCCATGTCGAGGACGACGAGACGGATGCCGGTGGTGTCGGGTGTGGCTGTCATGGGGTGCTCACCAGCCCAGTTCGTTCGCGGTGGTCTCGGCTATCGCGGGGGCGCAGGTCATGCCGCGCCCGCCGGGCCCGGTGACCAGCCACACCCCGTCGTGCACCCGCTGCCGGTGCACGACCTTGCCGGGCTCGGCGCACTGCGCGTACACGCCCGCCCAGCGGCGCCGGACGCGCGGCAGCGGCCGGCCGAGGAAGGACTCGACGACCCCGGTGAGGTGCTCGTACGGCTCCTCCACGGTGTCGAAGGCGAAGGGGTGCTCGTACTCGTGGGTGTCGCCGATGGTCAGGCCGCCGTCGGCGCGCTGCACCATGAGCAGCTGCATCCGGTGCGCGGCGGCGGTCTCCGGCTGCGGCTGCCGGGCGTTCAGCTCGTCCAGCGCCGGGGAGGCGTAGGCCGGGTAGTAGCGGAAGCTGTCGGCGTCGGCGACCGAGGTGGTCAGCGGCTCGCCGAGCGGGTCGGTCTGCATCATCTGGAGCCGCACGCGGCGCACGGGCAGGTCGGGTCCGGCCAGTTCGCGGACGAGTCCGCCGAGCCAGGCGCCGGTGCACAGCACGACGGCGTCCGCCCGGTGCACGTCCCCGTGGTCGTCGCGGACGGTGCCGGCGCCGGTCACCTCGCGTACCTCCCGGCCCGGCAGGAAGGTGTAGTCCGGGGACTTCAGCAGTTCCGCGCGCAGGGCGAGCTGGGCGGTGCGCGGCTCCACGGCCGCGTCCCGCTCGCAGTACAGGGCCGCGTCGAAGTCGCCGCGCAGGGCGGGGTTGACGGCGCGGGCCCGCCCGGGGTGAGCAGCTTGTAGCCGCGGGCCGCCGCGTCCGGGCGGGCCAGGGCGGCCTCGGCGACGGCGCGTTCGAGCGGTCCGCGGACCGGGGTCAGCGACCCGGTCGCCCGGAACCCGAGCGCCGGGACCCGGCCGCCGATCCCCTCCCACAGCTCCCGCGCCCGCAGGGCGGCTTCCAGCTCTTCTCCACCGGCGCGCCCGCTGACCCAGATCTGCCCGAAGTTGCGCAGCGAGGCGCCGCGCGCCTCGGCCTCGCGCTCGATCTGGACGACCTGGTGGCCGCGCTCCACTGCCTGCCAGGCGTGCATGGTGCCCACCACGCCGGCTCCGACGACTGTCACTCTCACGGCGGCAACGCTCCTCGCGATTCGGGAACCGGAAACATCCGGCTGACAACGAGAGCGTGAACGACCCATCACGTTTGGGCTAGACCCGTTATCTTTCCGTGATGCGGAGTCGGGTGTCGATAAGGGGATTTCTCAGCCTTCGAGGTGGGTGGTGAAGGAGAACCGGTCCCCCCGGTACAGCGACCGCACCCGCTCCAGCGGACGGCCCTCCGTGTCCCGGGACACCCGGTGGATCAGCAGCATGGGCAGGGCGGGCGGGGTACCGATGAGCAGTGCCTCGCGGGGCGTGGCCAGCACGGTCTCGATCCGCTCGTCGGCGTCGCCGAAGCAGATGCCCTGCGCCTTCAGGTAGGCGTAGAAGGAGGAGTCCGGGTCGAAGTCGCCGTCCAGCCGGGGCACCCGCGCCACGGAGACGTACGTGCTCTCCAGACCGACGCGCTCGTCGTCGGCGAGCAGGACGCGCTCCAGGTGCCAGACGGGTTCCCCCCGGGTCAGGCCGGTCTCGGCGGCGAGCGGCTCCGGGCACGGGAACCGGTCGAGGGTGACGAGGGTACGGCCGGGCGTCAGCCCCTGCCGGCGCACCCCCTCGGTGTAGCTGGCCAGCGAGAGCGGCTGCGCCAGCTTCGGTCCGGCGACGATCGTCCCGCGGCCCCGGCGCCTGAGCCGTCCCTCCAGCACCAGCTCCCGCACGGCCTGCCGCACGGTCTCGCGGGCCACGTCGTACCGCTCGGCGAGGTCGCGTTCGGTGGGGATGACGCCGTCCTCCCCCAGCTCCTCCAGCAGCCCGGCGATCCGCGCCTTGACCACGTAGTACTTGGGGATGCGCCCGTGCTCGGGGATGCCGGAGCGGACGGGGGCGCCGGGGGCCTGCTCGTTCGGGTAGTCCACGCAGGGATCGTCGCAGACGGGGTGCGCGGGCACGGTACTGGGCCGGTTCAGCGCCGGCCACGGAGCAGGAGGGACGCGCCGGCGCCGAGTACGAGGAGGGCGGCGACGGCCGCGAGCACCCCGGGCACGAGCCCGGGCCCGGTCCGCGCCAGCTGACGCGCCAGCTCCTCGGCGTCCTGGTCCGTGGCCGGGGAGGGGGCGGGGGTGGAGTCGAGGCCGGTG
>NZ_JOCB01000109.1 GCF_000718775.1 Streptomyces sp. NRRL S-31 | reverse complement strand
GCGTGGGGACGGGGGGTCGGGAAGCGCCGAGGCGGCGGGGAGCGGGGAGCGCATGGGCGTGGGGAGGGCCTGCCGCGGCGTTGGGGCGGGTCCTCCCCGAAGTGGGCCGGAGTGCTCCTCTTCGTGTTCCCGGCGGGCGTCAGCCCGAGCGGCGCAGGGCCTCCGACAGACGGGCAGCCGCGTCGATGACCGCCTGGGCGTGCATCCGGCCCGGGTGGCGGGTCAGGCGCTCGATGGGGCCGGAGACGGACACGGCGGCCACCACGCGGTTGGAGGGGCCGCGCACCGGCGCGGAGACGGACGCGACGCCCGGCTCGCGCTCGCCGATCGACTGGGCCCAGCCGCGCCGCCGCACGCCCGACAGGGCCGTCGCCGTGAAGCGGGCGCCCTGGAGGCCGCGGTGCAGACGCTCGGGCTCCTCCCAGGCCATCAGGATCTGGGCCGAGGAACCCGCCTTCATGGTCAATGTGGAGCCGACCGGGACCGTGTCCCGCAGGCCGGACAGGCGTTCCGCCGCGGCCACACAGATCCGCATGTCACCCTGGCGCCGGTAGAGCTGCGCGCTCTCGCCGGTGACATCACGGAGGTGGGTGAGCACGGGGCCCGCCGTCGCGAGCAGGCGGTCCTCGCCCGCCGCCGCCGCGAGTTCCGCGAGGCGCGGACCGAGGATGAACCGGCCCTGCATGTCGCGTGCCACCATGCGGTGGTGTTCCAGGGCCACGGCCAGGCGGTGGGCCGTGGGTCGTGCCAGTCCGGTGGCGCCGACCAGACCCGCGAGGGTGGCCGGACCGGACTCCAGGGCGCTCAGGACGAGGGCCGCCTTGTCCAGAACGCCGACGCCGCTACTGTTGTCCATGCAACGATACTCACGTCTCACTCTGTGAAACGCAAGTTCAATTTTCCGTGGAACGCGCCACCCTGGAATCACACAGCGGCCCGCAGACCAAACGGGCCTGGCGGTCGACGCCCGGAATCACGACTTCAGGGGCCCCGAGACGGGCAGTCACCGCTCCTTGAGATCTCTAGTTGGGTCGGCGGACGTTTGCCGGCCGGAGGGAAAGCGATGGGTAGGACACTCGCGGAGAAGGTCTGGGACGACCACGTCGTCCGGCGCGCCGAGGGCGAGCCCGACCTCCTCTACATCGATCTGCACCTGCTGCACGAGGTGACCAGCCCCCAGGCCTTCGACGGGCTCCGCAAGAACGGCCGTACCGTGCGCCGGCTCGACCTCACCATCGCGACCGAGGACCACAACACCCCCACCCTCGACATCGACAAGCCCATCGCCGACCCGGTCTCCCGCGCCCAGCTGGAGACCCTGCGCAAGAACTGCGCCGAGTTCGGCGTCCGGCTGCACCCGCTGGGCGACGTCGAGCAGGGCGTCGTGCACGTGGTCGGCCCGCAGCTGGGCCTGACCCAGCCCGGCACCACCGTCGTCTGCGGCGACTCGCACACCTCCACGCACGGTGCCTTCGGCGCGCTGGCGTTCGGCATCGGCACCTCCCAGGTCGAGCACGTCCTGGCCACCCAGACGCTGCCGATGGTCCGCCCCCGGACGATGGCGATCACCGTCGAGGGCGAGCTGCCCGACGGCGTCACCGCCAAGGACCTGATCCTGGCGATCATCGCGAAGATCGGCACCGGCGGCGGCCAGGGCTACGTCCTGGAGTACCGCGGCTCCGCCATCGAGAAGCTCTCGATGGAGGCCCGGATGACCATCTGCAACATGTCGATCGAGGCCGGCGCCCGCGCGGGCATGATCGCCCCCGACGAGACCACCTTCGAGTACCTCAAGGGCCGCCCGCACGCCCCCGAGGGCGCCGACTGGGACGCGGCCGTCGCGTACTGGAGGACCCTGCGGACCGACGAGGACGCCGTCTTCGACGCCGAGGTCGTCATCCGCGCCGACGAGCTGTCGCCGTTCGTCACCTGGGGCACCAACCCCGGCCAGGGCGCACCGCTTTCGGCGTCCGTCCCCGACCCGGCTTCGTACGAAGACGCTTCGGAGCGCTTCGCCGCCGAAAAGGCCCTGGAGTACATGGGGTTGGAGGCCGGGCAGCCGCTGCGCTCCATCGAGGTGGACACCGTCTTCGTAGGCTCCTGCACCAACGGCCGCATCGAGGACCTGCGCGCCGCCGCCGACATCCTGCGGGAGCGCAAAGTCGCCGACGGCGTACGGATGCTGGTCGTCCCGGGCTCCGCGCGGGTCGGTCTCCAGGCGGTCTCCGAGGGACTGGACGTGGTCTTCAAGGAGGCCGGCGCCGAGTGGCGGCACGCGGGCTGCTCGATGTGCCTCGGCATGAACCCCGACCAGCTGGCTCCCGGCGAGCGCTCCGCCTCCACCTCCAACCGCAACTTCGAGGGCCGGCAGGGCAAGGGCGGTCGTACGCACCTGGTGTCCCCGCAGGTCGCGGCGGCCACCGCCGTCCTGGGCCACCTGGCCTCCCCGGCCGACCTGACCGACGCAACCGCCGCGCCCGCTGGAGTCTGATCAGTCATGGAAGCATTCACCACCCACACCGGCCGGGCCGTCCCGCTGCGCCGCAGCAACGTCGACACCGACCAGATCATCCCCGCCCACTGGCTCAAGAAGGTCACCCGCGACGGTTTCGAGGACGGGCTCTTCGAGGCCTGGCGCAAGGACCCCGAGTTCGTCCTCAACCGCCCCGAGCGGCAGGGCGCCACGGTCCTGGTCGCCGGCCCCGACTTCGGCACCGGTTCCTCCCGCGAGCACGCCGTCTGGGCGCTCCAGAACTACGGCTTCAAGGCCGTGATCTCCGCCCGCTTCGCCGACATCTTCCGCGGCAACTCGCTGAAGAACGGCCTGCTGACGGTCGTCCTGGACCAGGAGACCGTGGACGCGCTGTGGGAGCTGACCGAGGCGGACCCCACGGTTGAGGTCACTGTGGACCTTGAGGCACGTGAGGTGCGCGCCGGGGACGTCACCGCCGCCTTCGAGCTGGACGAGAACGCCCGCTGGCGGCTGCTGAACGGCCTGGACGACATCTCCCTCACGCTCCGCAACGAGGCGGACATCGCCGGGTACGAGGCCGGCCGGCCCGGCTACAAGCCGCGGACGCTCCCGGTCTGATCCGGCCCGGACCCGATCTCGCATAGGTCGAGTTTCAGCCACCCCAACACCCCGCCTGTACCCCCGATCGCCACGATTGGGGGTACAGCCATGTCTGCACCCGTACGGCCCTGCCGCCCCCCTCGGATCCGCTCAACTGCCCACGTTACGGCGGTTGTTGTCCGGGTAGGCGAGTGGTGTGTCCGGCTCCGGCGCAAGTGCCTGGAAGGCCATTCGAGGCGGTAGTTATACCCTGCGCAGGCGACAACTCGCCCCAGATGGCACAATCTGTGCATGGAACACGACGGCCAACTCCAGCTCTATGCGGCGGTCGCGAACCAGCTCAAGGAAGCGCACGCAGGGGTGCGCGCACTGCAAGTCCCGGAGGGCGTACGGATGGCGCTGACCCGGAAGCTGCTGGTCGTTACGGCCTCGGCCAAGCATGATCTCGCCGACGCGGCAAGGCGGCTCGAACGGTTCGCGGCGGACCTCGACGCGGGTCGGATCCCCGGGGAGGACCGCTGAACCGTCCGGCGCGGCCGAGTCCGTTGCGGCACAAGGGTGATAAGCCCGTTTCGTGTTTGATTTGCGGTATATATCTGCCTAACGTGCGAAAAAGCTTGAACACTTTCGTTCTGGCGAGGTCTCCGAAGGGGAAGACGTGAACAAGGCGCAGCTCGTAGAAGCGATTGCCGACAAGTTGGGCGGCCGCCAGCAGGCCGCCGACGCTGTCGATCATGTCCTGGACGCCATCGTCCGCGCGGTCGTCGCGGGCGAGCGGGTCTCGGTCACCGGCTTCGGGTCCTTCGAGAAGGTGGACCGCCCCGCCCGATACGCCCGCAATCCGCAGACCGGCGAGCGCGTTCGGGTCAAGAAGACCTCCGTACCGCGCTTCCGTGCCGGGCAGGGCTTCAAGGACCTGGTGAGCGGTTCGAAGAAGCTCCCGCGCGGTGGCGAGGTCTCCGTGAAGAAGGCGCCGAAGGGCAGCCTGTCCGGCCCGCCGCCCACCATCGCCAAGGCCGCCGGCAAGAAGGCCGCCGCCAAGAAGACGGCGGGCGCGGCGAAGAAGACCACGGCCGCGGCCACGAAGAAGGCGGCGGCGAAGAAGACCACGGCCGCCGCCGCGAAGAAGACCACGGCCGCCGCGAAGAAGGCGCCCGCCAAGAAGACGACGGCGACCGCCAAGGCCACCCCGTCCAAGACCGCCGCCAAGAAGACCGCGGCGAAGAGCGCCCCGGCGAAGAAGGTCACCGCGAAGAAGGCCCCGGCCAAGAAGTCGACGGCCCGCAAGACCACCGCCAAGAAGACGACCGCCCGCAAGGCGACGTCGTAAGACCGTCGTACAGCCACGCGCCGGGCCGGACTCCCCTGGGAGCCCGGCCCGCGGCGTGTGTAAGGGGGTTACAGGGTCTGGAGGGTTACCAGGGTGATGCGCAGGGCGTCGCCCCGCCCCTCGGTCTCGATCCGCACCCGCTGGCCCGCGCGCAGCAGCAGCAGACCCCCGGCGTCGAACGCGGCGGTGTCGAACGGGACCGGAGTGCCGTCGTCGAGGAGTACCTGGCCGCTGCGGGTCTGCGGGTCGTAGGTGTACGCGGTGGCCTGCATGGCGGCCAGCGTAGTGCCTCCCGCGCCGTGCCGCCGGGCGCGTTCAGGACCCGGGGATGAGCAGCCCCGCCGACGCCGCGGCCGTACGCGGTCCCACGCCCAGCGCCAGCGCCGCGCGCAGGTCCTCGCCGGTGTCCACGTCCTGCCGTACCGAATCCACCCCGGCGAGCCCGAGTTCCGTCGCGCCTGAGGCCCGGTGCCTGATGCGGGAATCCACACCGAACGCCGGCCGCAAGGCGCGATCACCGGCCGCCGCCAGCAAAGTCGTGCCCGTCCCCGCCGCGTCCGCCAGGAAAGCGCGGGGGAATTCGGCGGCGGCGCCCAGCACCCGGGAGAGTTCCGCCGGACGCAGGGCCGGCAGATCGGCGTTCAGGGCCGCGACCGCGGCGCCGGGGCGCAGCCGCCGCACGGCGGCCGTGCCGTGGACCAGAGCGGCGTTCAGACCGCTGCCGGGGGTGTCCGGGACGATCCGCGCGCCCAGCGCCGACAGCTCCCGGCCGGCCCGTTCGTCGTCCGTGACGACCGCCACATCCGCCACCGCCGCGCAGGCCAGCGCCGCCGCCACGGTGTCCTGGGCGAACGCCAGCGCCAGCCCCGGGCGCACCCCGTCGCCGGCGGTGTCCGCGAGTCTGCTCTTGGCCTGCGGCAGGGGCTTCAGGGGGATGACCAAGGTCCACTGCACCGGCGTACCGCCCCTCTCTCGTCGCGTTCATTGTCACCCGGGCTATCGGGTGTCGATGGGCGCGGGGCGTACGGTGTTCTCGACAGACCGGCGGCCCGGGGCCACACTTGTGCGGCCCCCGCCGGGGTGGCAGTCCTAGAGGAAGGTGTCCTTGTGCCCCGCCGCAGAATCGGCTTCTGGTACCGCTTCGCCGCGGTGATCTGCAAACCGCCGCTGGTGGTTCTGGTCAAGCGGGACTGGCGTGGAATGGAGCACATTCCGGCCGAGGGCGGATTTATCACCGTGGTGAACCACAATTCACACGTGGACCCCTTCGCATACGCGCACTATCAGTACAACACCGGACGGGTCCCGCGATTCCTGGCGAAGAGCGGCCTTTTCAAGAAGGGACTCGTCGGCGCCGCCATGCGCGGCACCGGGCAGATCCCCGTCTACCGGGAGTCCACGGACGCGCTCAGCGCCTTCCGGGCCGCCATCGACGCCGTGGAGCGCGGCGAGTGCGTCGCCTTCTACCCCGAGGGCACCCTCACCCGCGACCCGGACGGCTGGCCCATGACCGGCAAGACCGGCGCCGCCCGGGTCGCCCTCCAGACCAGGTGCCCGGTCATCCCGGTCGCCCAGTGGGGCGCCAACGAACTGCTGCCGCCGTACGCCAAGAAGCCGAACCTCCTTCCGCGCAAGACCCACCGCGTGCTGGCGGGCCCGCCCGTGGACCTCTCCCGGTTCTACGGCAAGGAGATGACCCCGGACGTGCTGAAGGACGCCACCGAGGTCATCATGGCGGCCATCACCCGCCAGCTGGAGGAGATCCGCGGCGAGAAGGCGCCCGAGACGCCGTACGACCCGCGTCGCGAGCGCATCGAGCAGCGGCGTCGCACCCAGGCGCAGGCGAAGGCGCAGGCACAGGCGAAAGCGCAGGCACAGGCGCAGGCGCAGGCGCAGGCGCAGGACAAGCAAGCGGAAGGGCAGAGCAAGTGAGCAAGCCTGTGCGGGCGGCCGTCATGGGCACCGGTTCGTGGGGCACCGCCTTCGGCATGGTGCTCGCCGACGCCGGCTGTGACGTGACCCTGTGGGCCCGCCGGCCGGAGCTGGCCGAGGCGGTCAACTCCACCCGGACCAACCCCGACTATCTGCCCGGCGTGCAGCTGCCGGAGAACCTGCGCGCCACCGCGGACGCGGCCGGGGCGCTGCGGGACGCGGACTTCACCGTCCTCGCGATCCCCTCCCAGACGCTCCGCGCCAACCTCGCCGAATGGGCCCCGCTGCTGGCGCCGGACACCGTCCTCGTCTCTCTGATGAAGGGCGTCGAACTCGGCTCCACCATGCGCATGAGCGAGGTCATCGAGGACACCGCCAAGGTCGGCGCCGACCGGGTCGCGGTGGTCACCGGCCCCAACCTGGCCCGCGAGATCGCCGCCCGCATGCCCGCCCTGGCCGTCGTGGCCTGCACCGACGAACGGGTCGCCCAGCGGCTCCAGGCCGCCTGCCACACGCCGTACTTCCGGCCGTACACCAACACCGACGTGGTCGGCTGCGAACTCGCCGGCGCGGTCAAGAACGTCATCGGGCTCGCGGTCGGCATCGCCGACGGCATGGGGCTCGGCGACAACGCCAAGGGCTCGCTCATCACCCGCGGCCTCGCCGAGACCACCCGGCTCGGCCTCGCCATGGGCGCCGACCCGCTGACCTTCTCCGGACTGGCGGGCCTGGGCGACCTGGTGGCCACCTGCTCCTCGCCGCTGTCGCGCAACCACACCTTCGGCACCAACCTCGGCAAGGGCATGACCCTCCAGGAGACCATCGCGGTCACCCGGCAGACCGCCGAGGGCGTCAAGTCCTGCGAGTCCGTGCTGGATCTGGCCCGCCGGCACGGCGTCGACATGCCCATCACCGAGACGGTCGTCGGCATCGTGCACGAGGGCAAGCCGCCGGTCGTCGCGCTCCGGGAGCTGATGGCGCGCAGCGCCAAGCCCGAACGGCGCTGACACCGGCCCTCCGAACGCCCCTCCCGGGCCCGCCGCGCGACGCTGTGCGACCGTCCGCGCGACGCTGAGCGACGGCCCGGGAGCGCGCGCTGACTTGGGCGCCGCCTGCGGGTACTCTCATCGCGATATGAGCACCGAGAACCTTCCCCAGAGCCCTGAGCAGCCGTCGCGCAAGCCGCGCGTCGCCGTCGTGTTCGGCGGTCGCAGCTCCGAACACGGGATCTCCGTGGTCACCGCCGGCGCTGTCCTCAAGGCCATCGACCGGACCAAGTACGACGTCCTGCCGATCGGCATCACCACGGACGGCCGCTGGGCCCTGACGGCCGACGAGCCGGAGCGGATGGCCATCACCGACCGCCGCACCCCGAGCGTGGCGGAGCTGGCGGAGTCGCGGGAGGGCGGTGTGGTGCTCCCCGTCGACCCGGCCAACCGCGAGGTCGTCTACAGCGAGCCCGGCTCCGTGCCCAAGGCGCTCGGCGAGGTCGACGTGGTCTTCCCGGTGCTGCACGGCCCCTACGGCGAGGACGGCACCCTCCAGGGACTGCTGGAGCTGTCCGGGGTGCCGTACGTGGGCTCGGGCGTGCTCGCCTCGGCCGTCGGCCAGGACAAGGAGTACATGAAGCGGGTGTTCACCTCCTTCGGGCTGAAGGTCGGCCCGTACGTGGTGATCCGGCCCCGCGAGTGGGCCCGGGACGAGTCCGCCGCCCGCAAGAAGATCGTCGACTTCGCCGGCGAGCACGGCTGGCCGCTGTTCGTGAAGCCCGCGCGCGCGGGTTCCTCCATCGGCATCACCAAGGTCGACGACCTCTCCGGCCTGGACGACGCGATCGCCGAGGCCCGGAAGCACGACCCGAAGATCCTGGTCGAGGCCGCCCTGCGGGGCCGCGAGATCGAGTGCGGCGTCCTGGAGTTCGAGGACGGCCCGCGCGCCTCGGTCCCGGCCGAGATCCCGCCGCCGGACGCGCACGCGTACTACGACTTCGAGGCCAAGTACATCGACTCCACGCCCGGCGTCGTCCCGGCCCCGCTCACCGACGAGGAGACCGCCGAGGTGCGGCGGCTCGCGGTCGAGGCGTTCGAGGCGGCCTCCTGCGAGGGCCTGGTCCGCGCGGACTTCTTCCTCACCGAGGACGGCGAGTTCGTGATCAACGAGATCAACACCATGCCCGGCTTCACGCCGATCTCGATGTACCCGAAGATGTGGCAGGCGACCGGGATCGGCTACCCCGAGCTGGTCGACCGCCTGGTGCAGGCGGCGCTCGGCCGCTCCACCGGCCTGCGCTGACCCGGTGGCGGCTCAGTGCCGCATGGAGGCGAGCCCCGTCGGGACCGTCTTCTTCACGGCCGCCGCCAGATCGGACATCACCTGGGCGCTGTCGTCCGGCCCGGACAGCTCCTTCGGCAGCGTCACCTGCACGTACGCGAGGCGACCGGACGTGGTGAACCGCCACGTCCCGTCGTCCTCCTTCTCCATCAGCCAGTCGACCCCGTCGACCCCGCCGCCGATCGCGTTCGGGTCGTTGCCCTGCGCCACCTCGGGATCGACCATCTTCGGCGGCCGGACGATGCCGCAGCGCAGTATGATCGCCGGGCTTCCCCAGGCCGCCGTGTAGGCGGACCGGGGCTCGGGGTCCCGGCGGTCGCGCCCGTCCACCGTGCGTGGCAGCGCCTTGTCCAGGTCCCGGCAGAGCGGGGCCGTCCTCGCGTCGGGGGTGGGCGCCGTCACGGTGCGGCCGTCGCCGGCCGCGGAGCAGCCGGCGACGGCGAGGAGCAGGGCCGGCGCGAGCAGGCCGAGCGGCCGGTGACGGAAGATGTTCACCGGCCCAGCGTAGACGGGGGCTACAGATGCACGACCGGGCAGGTCAGCGTGCGCGTGAGGCCGTCCACCTGCTGGACCTTCGCGACCACCATGCGGCCGAGTTCATCGACCGTCTCCGCCTGGGCGCGCACGATGACGTCGTACGGCCCGGTCACGTCCTCCGCCTGGATCACTCCAGGGATCTTGCTGATCGTCTCGGCGACGGTCGACGCCTTGCCGACCTCCGTCTGGATCAGGATGTACGCCTGTACCACGGAACCTCCAGGGCGGCCACGAGGATCATGTGGGGGAAAGGAACGCCACGGTATCGCGTCGCCGCTCCCCGCGGGGAGACCTGCGGGAACCGGGCTTGCGCGCCAGGGTGCGGGCACGACGGACGTTGACGGTCACCCGGACCGTACCGACGGTCATCCGCGTCGGCGGCCGGTACGACCGCGACGACGGACACCTCGACCGTATCGGGGACACTGATGACGCGCGACCGGGCACTGCACGGAGAGAAGGGGAGCTTAGGAACATGAAGGGCACTGTTGGTGAGCTCGGGGAGTTCGGGCTCATCAGGGAGCTCACCTCCCGTCTCACCACCACCGCGGCGGTCCGGGTCGGCCCCGGCGACGACGCCGCGGTGGTCGCCGCGCCCGACCGCCGGGTGGTGGCGAGCACCGACATCCTGCTGGAGGGCCGGCACTTCCGCCGCGACTGGTCCACGGCCTACGACGTCGGCCGCAAGGCCGCCGCGCAGAACCTCGCGGACATCGCCGCGATGGGCGCCGTGCCGACCGCGCTGCTGCTCGGCCTGGTCGTCCCGGCCGAACTGCCGGTCACCTGGCCCACCGAGCTGATGGACGGCCTGCGCGACGAGTGCCAGGTCGCCGGTGCCGCCGTGGTCGGCGGGGACGTCGTACGAGGCGACACCATCATGGTGTCGATCACCGCGCTCGGCGATCTGCGCAACCACGAACCCGTCACGCGCGGGGGCGCCCAGCCCGGCGACCTCGTGGCCGTCACCGGCTGGCTGGGCTGGTCCGCCGCCGGATACGCGGTGCTCTCCCGCGGCTTCCGCTCGCCGCGCGCCTTCGTCGAGGCCCACCGGCGCCCCGAGCCGCCCTACCACGCGGGCCCGGCCGCCGCCGCGCTCGGCGCCACCGCGATGTGCGACGTCAGCGACGGGCTCATCGCCGACCTCGGGCACATCGCCGAGTCCAGCAAGGTCCGGATCGACATCCGCTCCGGCGCGATCGACATCCCGACGCAGATGCACGACATCGGACAGGCCGTCGGCGTGGACCCGCTCCAGTGGGTGCTCAGCGGGGGAGAGGACCACGCCATCGTGGCCACCTTCCCGTCCGACACCAAGCTCCCGGCCCGCTGGAAGGTCATCGGCGAGGTCCTCCACCCCTCCGCGCTGCCCCAGGTGACGGTCGACGGGGCGCCCTGGACCAGCAAGGGCGGCTGGGACCACTTCGGGGACATCGAGTCGTGATCCCCAGGGTCCTGACCGTGGCGGGCTCGGACTCCGGCGGCGGCGCCGGCATCCAGGCCGACCTGAAGACGATGCTCGCGCTCGGCGTGCACGGGATGAGCGTGATCACGGCCGTGACCGCGCAGAACTCCGTGGGCGTGCAGGGCGCCTGGGAGCTGCCGGTGGAGGCCGTACGGGCCCAGTACCGCAGCGTCGTGGACGACATCGGCGTACAGGCCGTGAAGACCGGCATGCTGGCCTCCGCCGAACTGGTCGAGGCGGTCGCCGAGTTGATCTCCGGCACGGACGCGCCGGCCGTGGTGGACCCGGTGGGCGTCTCCAAGCACGGCGACCCGCTGCTGGCCGCCTCCGCGCTGGAGTCGGTCCGCACCCGGCTGCTGCCGGCGGCCACCGTGGCCACCCCGAACCTCGACGAGGTGGCCCAACTCACCGGGGTGATCGCCGAGTCCGAGCACGATCTGCGCCGGGCCGCGCACGCGGTGCTGGCGTACGGGCCGCGCTGGGTGCTGATCAAGGGCGGGCATCTGTCCGGGGACGCCGTGGACCTGCTCACCGACGGCACCGCCGAGCACTGGCTGCGGGCCCCGCGCCACGACAACCGGCACACCCACGGCACCGGCTGCACCCTCGCCTCCGCGATCGCCTGCGGACTGGCGAAGGGACGGTCCGTGCCGGAGGCGGTCGCGGCGGCCAAGGAGTACGTCACCGGGGCGATCGCCGCCGGGTTCGCCCTCGGCTCCGGCATCGGGCCCGTGGATCACGGCTGGGCGCTCGGGCGGGAGACCCCCTGAGCGCCGGGCGGGCGCTCAGACGGGAGGGTCCCCGAGCACCGGCCGGATTCCGGCGGGCCGGCCGCGTTCCGTTCCCGGGTACGGCAAGAAGCCGGCCCACCGTGAGGTGGACCGGCTCAGTGCAGCGAACCAGGCAGTGGCCGCGCGCGGATGGGGGTCCCCCCGCCCGGCCGGAGCCGAGAGTGGGGGAGGTTGCGTCAGCGCGAGACCTTGCCGGCCTTGATGCACGAGGTGCAAGCGTTCACGCGCTTCGGCGTCCCGCCGACCACGGTACGCACACGCTGGATGTTCGGGTTCCAGCGACGGGACGTACGGCGGTGCGAGTGCGAGATGTTGTTGCCGAAGCCCGGCCCCTTGCCGCAGACGTCGCAGTTGGCAGCCACGGGTCACTCCAAAGACTTCAGATGCACTTACGGTTAATCCCGGCATGCCGGGATCGAGATCCTAAGACCTGAGATCTTGAGTGGCGGTGCCAGGGGAACAAGCCCGATCGGATCGGGCAACCGGAGCAGCATACAACGGCTGCGCCCGTACAACGAAACTACCACGGCGGACCGGGGCCCCGTCCCGGCCCTCTTCCGGAAGCCACCGGTCCGGGGTCTACGCTGCGTCCCACGTCCAGCCAGCTCAGGGAGGCGCAGGTGGCGCAGGTGCCGCAGACGTTCTTCGATGCTCTCGCGGTGCGCACCTGGTGCGGTCTGGCGCTCCGGGCGGTGGGGCGCGCCCGGGAGGAGATCGACGCGATCAACGTCTACCCGGTGGCGGACGGCGACACCGGGACGAACCTCTACCTGACCCTGGAGTCGGCGGCCACGGCCGTGGAGGCGGTGTTCGCCGGGTACGGGACCGGCTGCGCCGAACCGTCCCTCGCGGACGCGGTGCGGGCCATGGCGCACGGCGCGCTCATCGGGGCCCGGGGCAACTCCGGGACCATCCTCGCGCAGCTGCTGCGCGGCATGGCCCAGGTCCTCGCGGAGACCGCCGAGCCGTCCCGCGCCGACGGCTCCGGGCTGCGGCTGGCCCTGCGCCGGGCCGCCGACTCCGCCCGGCAGGCCGTGGCCCACCCCGTCGAGGGCACGGTGCTGACGGTCGCCTCGGCCGCCGCCGTCGCCGCCGAGCGGGCCGAGGGCGACTGCGGGGCGGTCGCGCGGGCCGCCTACGAAGGCGCGCGCACGGCCCTGGCGGCGACCCCGGACCGGCTGCCCGTGCTGCGCCGGGCCGGGGTGGTCGACGCGGGCGGCCGGGGGCTGCTGGCGGTGCTGGGGGCGCTGGTGGAGGCGTGCACCGGGGAAGCCGTACGGGAACCCGCGAAGTCGGCCGACGCGCCGTCCGGCGGGCCCGCGCGCGAGGACGCGGGTGTTGGTGCCGGTGCCGAGCCGTGCCCCGACGCGGCCGGGACCGGCGGGCCCGCGTTCGAGGTGATCTACCTGCTGGAGGCCGACGACGCGGCCGTGACCCGGCTGCGCGCGCGGCTCGACGCCCTCGGGGACTCCCTGGTCGTGGTCGGCGGCGACGGCCTGTGGAACGTCCACGTGCACGTCGACGACGCCGGCGCCGCCGTGGAGGCCGGAGTGGAGGCCGGACGGCCGTACCGGATCCGGATCACCCACTTCGGGCTCGGCGACGCGCACACCGGCGGCGCACGCCCGTCCCCCGAGCGCGCCCAGCGGGCCGTGGTCGCCGTGGTGCCCGGCGAGGGGCTGGCCGGGCTGTACGCCGAGGCCGGCGCGACCACCGTGCTGGCCCGCCCCGGAGAACCGCCCGCCAGCGGCGAGCTGGTCCAGGCCGTACGGCGTGCCCACGCGCGCGAGGTCGTGCTGCTGCCCAACGACGCCGAGCTGCGCCACACCGCCGCCGCGGCGGCCGAACAGGCCCGCGCCGAGGGCGTCCGGGTGGCCCTCATCCCCACCCGCTCGGCGGTCCAGGGCATCGCCGCGCTCGCCGTGCACGAGCCGGAGCGCCGGTTCGACGAGGACGTCGTCCAGATGACCTCGGCGGCCGGCGCCACCCGGTACGCCGAGGTCGCCGTGGCGGAGCACCAGTCCTGGACGACGGCCGGCATCTGCCAGGCCGGGGACGTCCTCGGCCTGATCGACGGGGACGTGGCCGTGATCGGCGCGGACGTCACGACCACCGCCCGGACCGTCCTCGACCGCATGCTCCAGGCCGGCGGCGAACTGGTCACCCTCGTCATCGGCGACGAGGCACCCGCGAGCGTCGCCGCGCACCTGGAGGCCCGGGTACGGGAGTCCTACCTGGCCGTGGACACGGTGGTCTACCGCGGCGGCCGACAGGGAGCACTGCTGCTCATCGGCGTGGAGTGACCCACCGGCCCCGGGGCCGCGCCCGACGCCCGCCCGCCCCGACCGGACCGCGACTCGCCCCGACCGACCGGACCCCGACCAACCGGACCCCGACTCCGCCCCGACCGACCGGACCCCGGCTCAGCCCCTTCCCGGCGTCCGGCCGTCCCGCAGCCCGGCCCCTCCGGGGTCCGGCCCTTCCGGGGTCCGGCTGCTCCGGTGCCCGGTAGTTCTGGCCTGGCCTCCGGTCCTCCCGGCGCCCGGCCGTTCCGGCGCCTGGCTGTCCCGGCATCCGGCCGTCCCGGCGCCCCGCCCCTCTGGCGTCCGGCCCTTCCGGCACCCGGCTGTCCCGGCGCCTGGCTGTCCCGGCACCCGGCCGTCCCGGGGCCTGGCCGTTCCGGCGCCCGGCCGGCCGTCGAGGGCCGTGGGCGCCGCACAGTGCGGGTCGCCACTCGCGTGGCCGGGTGGCCGGGGGCCGGTGTGTGGGTGCCGTGGGTGGCGGTGGGCGGTGGGGAGTGTGCGGTGTTTTCGGCCGGGGTGGGGCCGGGGCCGTCTCCTTCGGTGTCCGTGCGTCTCCGGGGCGAGCCGGTGCGCGGGTGGGCGTCCCGGGGCCGTGGGCGCCGCTCGCGCGGCCGGGGGCCGGTGCGTGGGGGCCGTCGGTCGTGGTGGGCGGCGGGAGTCCGCGGGGGCTCAGTGCCGGTCCGCGTCCGTCCCCTCCCGGGCCGCCGTCAGCACCCGGGTCGCCTCGTCCCGTCGTGACCGGACCGTGTCGTCCCCGTCGTCGGCGCCCGCGTAGGCCGCGAGCACCGCACGCGCGCGTGCCGCCGCCCGTTCCGGCCGGCCGAGGTCGGCCTCCAGCCGGGCCGCGTCCAGTTCGGCGCCGGTACGGTCGTGCAGTCCGGCCGCGCCGAGCCCGGCGAACACCGCCACGGCCCGGGACATCCGCTCCAGCGCCGCCTCCAGCCCGGCCCGGACCGCCGCGTCCCCCGGCTCCTCGGTCTCCGCCACCGCCACCCGGGTCAGCAACTGCGCGAACTGCCGGTGCGTGCCGCCCAGTTCCGCCGCCAGCTCGGCCCGCTCCGGGTCCTCGGCCGCCGCCAGCGCCGTCTCGCACTCCCGCACCGCCCGCGCCATCAGCGCGCGGGCCTCCGCCGTCCCGGCCGGGTCGTCCAGCGCCAGCCACGCGCGGGCGCGCAGCGAGCGGACCAGGAACGGGGCGTTGCCGAGTGCCTGCCACAGGTCGCCCGCGCGCGCGTAGGCCCGGCCCGCCTCCGCCGCCAGTCCCGCGTTGCCCAGCGACTCGGCGGCGAGGTGGGCGAGCGTGGCGTGGTCCTGCTGCTCCGGCCAGTGCCGGGCCAGGTCGGCGGCCTGGAGCCGCTGCTCGGCCGCGGCCCGGTGCTCACCCAGCTCGCCCAGGCAGTCCCCGAGCCACCAGCGGGCCTGGACGACCGCCCCGTCGCCGTGCGTACCGGCGCTCAGGTCGGCCAGCGCCGACTCCAGCACCTCGGCGGCCTCCGCGTACCGGCCCAGACGCAGCAGGAAACCCCCCAACTGCTGCCGCGCCCAGGCGCCCAGGGTGGCGCTCTCCCCGGCCTCGTCGGCCCAGTGCGCGGCCTCCAGCGCGTGCTCGGCCGCCTCGCCGGGCGCGTCCAGCGCGCCGAGCACCTCGGCCAGCTGGAGGTGCAGCTGGGCCCGCCCGACCGGCTCCACGTACGGCCCGCCGTGCTCCACGGCCGCCCGCAGCGCCCGCTCCGACCCGGCCAGGTCACCGGCCTGGTGGGCGAGTGCGGCGACCTGTACCTCGTACTCCACCGCGAACCAGGGCAGCCCGGCGGCCACGTACGCGTCGGCGGCCCGCCGGAACAGCTGTGCCGCCCGCTCCGCGTCCCCGGTGAGCCCGGCCAGCTCGGCGCGCATCGCCCGCGCCTCGGCGGTCCGCGCCGCCAGCCGCACGTCGTCCGCGCCCCGCTCCCCGACGAGCGCCCGCACCTCCCGTACGGCCGCCTCCGCGTCCGCGACGGCCCGTGCGACGGCCCGCTCGTCCCGTGCCCCCTGCCCGGCCGCCTCGTGCACCCGCCGCATCAGCACCCGCGCGCGGCTCATCAGCACCGACGCGGTCTGCCGTACCCCGGTGCCCGCGTCGGCGTACAGCGCGAGCGCCTCGTCGTATAGCTCCGTGACCGTGGCCAGGGCCGCGGTGACCTCGCCGGTGAGCGCGCGGACGTACGCCCCGCGCGCGCGGGCCGCCAGCGCTTCCCCGGGGTCGCCCGCAGCCGCATACAGCTCCGCCGCCCGCTCGAACAGGGCGACCCCCTCGGGGCCGCGCGCCATCGCCTCGTGGTCGGCGATCTCCGCGCGGTCGCGCGGCGCCAGCTCGGTGTCCCCGGCGGCCCGCGCCACCGCCGCCCACGCCTCAAGCGCGTGCGGCCGCAGGGACTCCGACAGCCGCCGCGCCTCGGCCAGCAGGGCGGGCAGACCGGCCCCGCCGGGGACGTCCGGCACCGCCGGAGCGGCCACCGGCGCCGGCGCGGGCCGTACGGTCCGCACCCCCAGCGGCAGCCGCTCCACCAGCGGGCGCTGCGCCATCCGCGCGCGGATCCGGTCGCCGACGTCACCGGTGCCGTTGCGGCGGTCGAACCGCCCGGCGAGTTCCATGGCCTCCGCGCGCGCGTGCGCGGCGAGTTCCCGCGCGGTCCAGCTCCGCCCGGCCGGCCCCGGCACCCGCCGCTCGCCCAGCCCCAGCTCGGTCAGCCGGTCCGTCAGCAGCGTCACCACGGCCATGAACTCCAGCCGGCTGCGCGGATGCCCGGTGTCCGTGAAGTACGCCGGCCGCTCGGCCAGCAGCTCCAGACCGCGCGCCTCGTTGCCGGTCAGCGCACAGAACTCCACGTGCTCCGCGAACGCGCTCCGCATGCTCTCCATCGGGCGGACCAGCCGGAAGCCGCGCAGATGGTGCGCGCGGGCCTCGTCCGCGCGGCCGAGCCGCAGCAGCGGGAGCAGCGAGGCGGCCAGCACGGAGTGCGGCTCGTGCGCGCACGCCAGCTCGCCCTCCAGCACCGGCCGCCACAGCCCGAGCGCCGCCGCGTCCCGGCCGCGGCGGACCTGCCAGGTGCCCTGCCCGTGCAGCTCGCACGCCTCGCAGTCGGCCATCTCGTCCCGGTCGGCGGCCAGCCACGCGGCGTACGCCCGCTCCGCGCGCGCGAGGTCACCGATGTGCGCGGCCACGGTGAACTCGGCGCCGCGCACCGCCCGTTCGGAGTGCCCGGCGAGCCGGTAGCGGTGCTCCATCTCGGCGAGCCACTTCTCGACCGAGGCGAGCGGGACGTGCGGCTGGTCCAGCATGCCCGCCGACACCCACTTGAAGACCCAGTGCAGCGTGTGCGCCTCGTAGGCGTCGAAGTCCTCCGGCCGTTCGTCCCACATGCGCAGCAGCCGCGCGAACGGGACGAACATCCTGTCCTTCTCGGAGCTGTAGTTGTAGACCTTCAGCTGGTGCCCGAGCGCCTCGATCACGGCGAGCGGGACGTCCAGCCTCTCGGCCTCCGCCAGCAGGTGCTCCGCGCGCGCGTTGCGGGCCGGCCCCTCCGGCTCCTCGGCGTTCTCCGCCAGCGCTTGGCGCAGCGCGTCGAGGTCCGTGATCCCGCTCATCGCCCGTTCCCCTCCCCGTGGGTCGCCCACTCGAGCAGCCCGATGAACGCCCGGTTGAGCAGCGCCGAGTCGGCGGGCCGCAACGGGCGCCGCGCCATCAGCAGCGCCTGCCCGTACAGCGACTCGGTCGCGGTGCCGATCAGCTCCGGATCGCCGAGCGCGCCGATCCGCCGGACCAGCGGATTGAGCTGGTTGAGCACCAGACGCGCGCGCGGGGCGCTGCCGCGCAGCGACCCCAGGATGCCCGCCCACAGGTCGTCGGCCCGCTCCTCGGCCTCGGCCCGGGCCTGCTCGTGCCGGGCGGAGCGGTCGTCCAGGTGCAGCGCGGGCACGGACAGCGGGTGGAACGCCCGCAGCACGACGTCACAGCCCAGCGGGTCGAGCCTCGCCCTCGCGGCGGCCAGGAACCCGGACAGCGCCAGCTCCTCGCCCGGGTCGACCGCGTCCAGGTGCGCGGTCACGGTGTCCGCGTCCAGCTCGGCGACCACCGTCCCCGGCCGCACCGACGGCAGCGCCTCGACCAGCTCGCTGTCGTAGGTGTAGCCGCCGTTGACCACCCCGACGCCCTGTGCCGAGGCGATCGGCGCGACCTGCCGGTACTCCTCGACCGTCCGCGTGAAGTGCACCACCGGGTGCCGCCGCGCGAACTCCTCCAGGGAGATCCGCCCGTCGGTCGTCTCGAACGGCAGCCACGGCAGCATCGTGCGCAGCATCTCCCGGTCGTGCCGGGCGAGCGACTTCACGCCCAGGTGGTGCACGGCGAGGAAGGCCGACAGGCGCTCCGGGTCGCCGGCCGCGAGCCCGGTGAGCCAGGACCTGATCCGCTCGCCGAGCGCGTCCCGGACGGCGGCCAGGGTCTCGTCCTCGTACAGCGACTCGCGCGAGGCGGTGGGCCGCAGACTGTCGGTGTCCAGCACGCAGCGCACGAAGAACGCCCAGTCCGGCAGGAGTTGTTCGGCCCGCTCGGTGAGCAGCATGCCCTTCAGGTGCACCCGGTGGGTCGCCCGCTGCGCCGGACTGACCGCCGACGGCAGCACGTACGCCACCCCGCGGATGCCGGCCAGCGGCACGCGCAGGTCGATCGAGTCCAGCGGGGTGAACCCGAACAGCTCCCGGCAGTGCCGGGCCAGCGCCGCCCGCCGGTCCGCCGGCCCGGGATGGGCGCGGTCCCAGGGCGCGGGCAGCTCGGTGACCGGCTCGTCGCCGACCCGGACGTCGTACGGCAGCAGGGAGCCGAAGTCCCGGGCCAGGTCGCGGACCCGCTCGGGCGCCAGCCACTGGGCCGCCCCGGCCCGCGCCGTCAGGTACACGGTCGTGCCCGGCTCGGGCCGGGCGGCGGCGGGCAGCGTCCGCACGGTGTACGACCCGTCGTCCCGGGCCGTCCACTCGACGGGCGGGGCGTCCGGTGTACGGGCGCTGCGGCTGACGACCCTGATCCGCTCGGCCACCAGGAAGCAGGCGAGCAGCCCGATGCCGAACTGGCCGAGGAAGTCCGACCGGGCCTGCGCCAGGCTTTCGGCCCGCTTGGAGCTGCGGCCGATGGTCGCCAGCAGGCCGTGCACGTCCGGTTCGGTGAGCCCGACACCGGTGTCCTCCACCCGCAGCTCGCCGTCCACCGGGTACAGCCGCACCCGCGCCGGGGCGTCCGGCTCGGCGGCCCGCCGGGCGGTGACGGCGTCCACGGCGTTCTGCAACAGCTCGCGCAGGTAGACCCGGGGACTGGAGTAGAGGTGATGGGAGAGCAGGTCCACCAGACCGCGCAGGTCGACCTGGAAGCTGTGGGACGGGGGAGGCGACTGGGATGCCGGGGACGGCTGTGAGGTCTGGGAGTCCATCGTCACTGCGCCGGAGGCGGTGCGGGCGGCGCGGGGTCGGGCGGTCCCGGCGGGGCGGTGACCGCGAAGGATGGCCGGAGCGCGTCATCCTAGGCCCGGATCATCCTGCCTGACCAGGAGTTTCCCTGATGTTTACGGCATCTCGCGGGGAACCGGCAGGGCGGCGGCTACGGCATTGTCAGTGCCGTGGTGTGCAATGGTTCGCGTGCCCGCACTGCAAGAACCGCTCAAGAAGGTGCTCGGCCCCGCCACCGCGAAGGTGATGGCCGAGCACCTCGGCCTGCACACCGTCGGCGACCTGCTGCACCACTACCCGCGCAGATACGAGGAGCGCGGCCAGCTCACCCACCTCGCCGACCTCCCCATGGACGAGCACGTCACGGTGGTCGCCCAGGTCGCCGACGCCCGGCTGCACAGCTTCGCCTCGGCCAAGGCCCCGCGCGGCAAGGGCCAGCGGCTGGAGGTCACCATCACGGACGGCAGCGGCCGGCTCCAGCTCGTCTTCTTCGGCGCCGGCGTGCACAAGCCCCACAAGGAGCTGCTGCCGGGCACCCGCGCGATGTTCGCCGGCAAGGTCTCCGTCTTCAACCGCCGCCTCCAGCTCGCCCACCCCGCCTACGAGTTGCTGCGGGGAGAGGGCGAGGAGACCGTCGAGACCTGGGCCGGCGCCCTCATCCCGCTCTACCCCGCCACGGCCAAGCTGGAGTCCTGGAAGATCGGCAAGGCGGTCCAGACGGTGCTGCCCAGCGCTCAGGAGGCCGCCGACCCCCTCCCGGACTCGCTGCGCGACGGCCGCGGCCTGCTCACCCTCCCCGAGGCCCTGCTCAAGATCCACCGCCCGCACACCAAGGCCGACATCGACGACGCCCGCGCCCGCCTGAAGTGGGACGAGGCGTTCGTCCTCCAGGTCGCCCTGGCCCGCCGCCGGCACGCCGACACCCAGCTCCCGGCCGTCCCCCGCGCCCCCCGGCCCGACGGCCTCCTCACGGCCTTCGACGACCGCCTCCCCTTCACCCTCACCGAGGGCCAGCGCAAGGTCTCCCGCGAGATCTTCGACGACCTCGCCACGGCCCACCCGATGCACCGCCTGCTCCAGGGCGAGGTCGGCTCCGGCAAGACCATGGTCGCCCTGCGCGCCATGCTCGCCGTGGTCGACGCGGGCGGCCAGGCGGCCATGCTCGCGCCCACCGAGGTCCTCGCCCAGCAGCACCACCGCTCGATCACCGAGATGATGGGGGACCTGGCCGAGCCGGGCATGCTGGGCGGCGCCGAGCACGCCACCAAGGTGGTGCTGGTCACCGGCTCGATGGGCACGGCGGCCCGCCGCCAGGCCCTGCTCGACCTGGCCACCGGCGAGGCCGGGATCGTCATCGGCACCCACGCCCTGATCGAGGACAAGGTCCGGTTCCACGACCTCGGCCTGGTGGTGGTCGACGAGCAGCACCGCTTCGGCGTGGAGCAGCGCGACGCCCTGCGCGGCAAGGGCAGGCAGCCCCCGCACCTGCTCGTCATGACGGCGACGCCCATCCCGCGCACGGTCGCCATGACGGTCTTCGGCGACCTGGAGACCTCGGTCCTGGACCAGCTCCCGGCCGGCCGCTCCCCGATCGCCAGCCATGTCGTCCCGGCCGCCGACAAGCCCCACTTCCTGGCCCGCGCCTGGGAGCGGGTGCGCGAGGAGGTGGCGGGCGGCCACCAGGCGTACGTGGTCTGTCCCCGCATCGGCGACGAGGAGGACGACCCCGAGAAGGCCGGGAAGAAGAAGACCCCCGAGGACGAGGCGGAGAAGCGCCCGCCGCTGGCCGTGCTGGAGGTGGCCGGGCAACTGGCCCGGGGCCCCCTCGAGGGCCTGCGGGTCGAGGTCCTGCACGGCCGTATGCACCCCGACGACAAGGACGCCGTGATGCGCCGCTTCGCGGCCGGCGAGACGGACGTCCTGGTCGCCACCACCGTCATCGAGGTCGGCGTCAACGTCCCCAACGCCACCGCCATGGTCATCATGGACGCCGACCGCTTCGGCGTCTCCCAACTGCACCAGCTGCGCGGCCGGGTCGGCCGTGGCTCCGCCCCCGGCCTGTGTCTGCTGGTCACCGAGATGCCCGAGGCCAGCGCGGCCCGCCAGCGCCTGAACGCGGTCGCCTCCACCCTCGACGGCTTCGAGCTGTCCCGCATCGACCTGGAACAGCGCCGCGAGGGCGACGTCCTCGGCCAGGCCCAGTCCGGCGCCCGTTCCAGCCTGCGGGTGCTGGCCGTCATCGAGGACGAGGAGGTCATCGCGGAGGCGAGACAGGAGGCGGCGGCGGTCGTGGCGGCCGACCCGGAGCTGACCGGTCTCCCGGCCCTGCGCACCGCCCTGGACGCCCTCCTGGACGAGGACCGGGAGCAGTACCTGGAGAAGGGGTGAGGACCGGCGCCCCGCGAGGGGCGCGGGGGACCGCGCGACCAGCCACAATGAACGTAAAGTCGCCCATGAAGAAGGACCACACATGACCCGCGTGATCGCCGGCCGGGCCGGCGGACGGCGCCTCTCGGTACCTCCCGGCACCGGCACCCGCCCCACCTCGGACCGCGCCCGCGAAGGTCTCTTCTCCACCTGGCAGTCCCTCCTCGGCGGCCCCCTGGACGGCGAACGGGTCCTCGACCTCTACGCCGGCTCGGGCGCCGTGGGCCTGGAGGCACTCTCCCGGGGCGCGGGCCACACCCTGCTGGTCGAGGCGGACGCCCGCGCCGCGCGAACCGTCCGGGAGAACGTGCGGAACCTGGGCCTGCCCGGCGCGGAGGTCAGAGCGGGCAAAGCGGAACAAGTCATCCGGACCGCACCCCCCGCCGACCCGTACGACCTGGCCTTCCTCGACCCGCCGTACGCCGTCACGGACGACGATCTTCGCGAGATCCTGCTCACACTCCGGACGGAGGGCTGGCTCGCGGCGGATGCCCTCGTCACCGTGGAGCGCAGCACCAGAGGCGGCGAATTCCACTGGCCGGACGGCTTCGAGGCGATCCGGTCCCGTCGCTACGGCGAGGGAACGTTTTGGTACGGTCGCGCCGCCTCTATGTGCGAAGACGCACGATGACCGGACCGGAGAGCGAGGGATCACAAGTGCGCCGTGCCGTCTGTCCCGGGTCGTTCGACCCGATCACCAACGGACACCTCGACATCATCGCCCGAGCCTCCCGTCTCTACGACGAGGTCTATGTCGCGGTGATGATCAACAAGGCCAAGAAGGGCCTGTTCGAGGTCGAGCAGCGGATCGAGCTGATCCGCGAGGTCACCTCCGAGTACGCCAACGTCCGCGTCGAGGCGTTCCACGGCCTCCTCGTCGACTTCTGCAAGCAGCGCGACATCCCCGCCATCGTCAAGGGCCTGCGCGCCGTCAGCGACTTCGACTACGAACTCCAGATGGCCCAGATGAACAACGGGCTGTCCGGCGTGGAGACGCTGTTCGTGCCGACCAACCCCACCTACAGCTTCCTCTCCTCCTCCCTGGTCAAGGAAGTCGCGACCTGGGGCGGCGACGTCTCCCACCTGGTGCCGGCCGAGGTCCTGCGGGCGCTGAACGAGCGTCTCGCGAAGGGCTGATGGGGCTACAGTCGTCCCGTCCGTCTCCAACCCGGCTGTAGAGAGTGGCGAGCACAGGTGGACGTGCAGAAGAAGCTCGACGAGATCGTCTCCACGGTCTCCGGCGCCCGGTCCATGCCCATGTCGGCGTCGTGCGTGGTCAACCGCGCTGAGCTGCTCGCGATGCTCGAAGAGCTGCGCCAGGCGCTGCCCGGCTCCCTCGCCCAGGCGCAGGAGCTGATCGGCGACCGTGAGCAGATGGTCGAGCAGGCCCGGCAGGAGGCCGACCGGATCATCGAGAGCGCGCACGCCGAGCGCGGCTCGCTGATCTCCGGCACCGAGATCGCCCGCCGCTCCCAGGCCGAGGCCGACCGGATCCTCGCCGAGGCCCGCAAGGAGGCCGAGGAGGTCCGAGCCGAGGCCGACGACTACGTCGACTCCAAGCTCGCCAACTTCGAGGTCGTCCTCACCAAGACCCTCGGCTCGGTCGGCCGGGGCCGCGAGAAGCTGCTCGGCACCGGTCCCGGCGTGGACGAGAACGGTTACGAGGACGAGGACGCCCCCGAGCGCAGCCACGACCCGGAGACCCTGCGGCACAACGCCGACCAGTACGTGGACGCCAAGCTGGGCGCCTTCGAGGCGGTCCTCGCCAAGACCCTCCAGGCCGTCGGCCGCGGCCGGCAGACGCTGCACGGCCGGATCGCCACCGACGACCTCGGCGCCCTCGCCGACGACACCACGACCTTCCAGCACTCCAGCGACGCCGACTACCTCGCCGACCTCGCGGCCCTGGCCGAGGGCGACCGCGCGGACCGGCGGCAGCCGGAGCGCCAGGAGCCGGCCCAGCCGTCGTACGAACCGCAGCCCGCCTACGGCTACGACCAGCAGCCGGACCCCTACGCGAACTTCCCGCAGCAGCCGCAGTACGCCCCGCAGCAGGACCCGTACGGCTACCAGCAGGCCGAGCCCTACGCCTACCAGGGGTACGACGCGCAGCAGGGCGCCTACGACCCCCAGCAGGCCCACCAGCCCCAGCAGACCCAGCCGCAGCAGCCCCAGCACCAGCCGGAGCAGCAGCCCCGGCCGGGCTACGCCCTCGACGAGACGACCACCCGAGTACGCCCAGTACGCGGGTGATCCTCCGCCTTGCGATGCACCGCACCGGACGCCGCGGCCTGATCCGACCTGATCCAAACGAAACCCCCCTGGGCCGGGCACCGGATTGGGCGCTGAGCGAAAGGTCCAGTATCCTGGCTCTTCGGTCGCGCGTATCTCCGCGATCACCGCTGCCCGGAACACCGACGGGCGGCGTCCCTCCGAGTTCGAGATCGAAAGCAGGAATGGCTTCCAACGCCCGCCTCGACCACCGCAACCCCCTCGTGTTCGACACGCACGAGCTGGGTCGGCGTCCTGGCGCGCTCCAGCGCCTGACCCGCACGATCGACGCCCCCCGGGACCTCGGTATCCAGGGAGTCATCGGAGTGCCGGAAGGCGCCCCGCTGGAACTCGAACTCCGACTCGAGTCGGTCATGGAAGGGGTGCTCGTCACAGGCACCGCCCGTGCACAGGCCGAGGGGGAGTGCGTAAGGTGTCTGGAGCCGGTCGAGCTGGAGCTCGAAGCGGACTTCCAGGAACTGTTCTCGTACCCTGACGCCGACGACCGGGGCCGCGTGATCGCGGAACCGGGCGACGACGCCGAGGACGACGAGGACAGGTTCTTCCTCGAGGACGGACTCTTCGACCTCGAACCTCTGCTGCGCGATGCGGTGGTGCTCGCACTGCCGATGCAGCCGGTGTGCCAGGAAGGCTGCCCGGGCCTGTGCTCCGAGTGCGGAGCGCGGCTCGCGGACGACCCGGACCACCACCACGACGCCGTCGACATCCGTTGGGCGGCTTTGCAGGGACTCGCCGGTTCACTCGAAGACGGCGAGAAGGACGAGATGAGCGGCGGCGCGCCTCAGTCAGCACGCGCCGACGAGAAGCAGGAGAAGTAGCCGTGGCTGTTCCGAAGCGGAAGATGTCGCGCAGCAACACGCGCCACCGCCGGTCGCAGTGGAAGGCTGCGGTCCCCACCCTGGTTGCGTGCGAGCGCTGCCACGAGCCCAAGCAGCAGCACATCGCGTGCCCGTCTTGCGGCACCTACAACAAGCGCCAGGTCCTCGAAGTCTGAGCGGGCTGGTGAGAGGCACTGTGTCCACGGCGAAGAAGAACTCCTCCCGCGTGAGCGGGGGTGGCCCGGCGGACCACCAGGCCTCGTCCCACACGCTTCTGGAAGGGCGGCTCGGCTACCAGCTCGAGTCCGCCCTTCTGGTGCGTGCGCTGACCCACCGTTCCTACGCGTACGAGAACGGCGGTCTGCCGACGAACGAGCGGCTGGAGTTCCTCGGGGACTCCGTGCTCGGTCTCGTCGTCACGGACACGCTGTACCGCACCCACCCCGACCTGCCCGAAGGCCAGCTGGCCAAGCTGCGGGCCGCGGTGGTCAACTCGCGTGCGTTGGCGGAGGTCGGACGTGGCCTCGACCTGGGCGCCTTCATCCGGCTCGGCCGGGGTGAAGAGGGCACGGGCGGCCGGGACAAGGCATCCATCCTCGCCGACACCCTGGAAGCGGTGATCGGCGCGGTCTATCTCGACCAGGGCCTCGACGCGGCCTCCGAACTGGTGCACCGCCTGTTCGACCCGCTGATCGAGAAGTCCTCCAACCTGGGCGCCGGCCTGGACTGGAAGACATCCCTACAGGAGCTGACCGCCATCGAGGGACTCGGCGTACCCGAGTACCTGGTCACGGAGACGGGCCCCGACCACGAGAAGACCTTCACTGCTGCCGCCCGCGTCGGAGGCGTCTCGTACGGCACCGGCACCGGCCGCAGCAAGAAGGAGGCGGAGCAGCAGGCCGCCGAGTCCGCCTGGCGGTCCATCCGGGCCGCGGCGGACGAGCGCGCCAAGGCGGCCGGGGAGGCCGCCGCCAAGGACGGCGACCCGTCGTCCGCCACCGCCTGAACGAGCAGCACACGAGCGCCCGCCCCGTCGGCCACGTCGGGGACGGGCGCTCGGTTCATCCACCGGTCCGTACGCGTCCCACGGGGGTTCCGATGCCCGAGTTGCCCGAGGTCGAGGTCGTCCGGCGCGGTCTCGAGCGCTGGGTCGCCCACCGGACCGTCGCCGAGACCGAGGTGCTGCACCCGCGTGCCGTGCGCCGGCACCTCGCCGGACCCGACGACTTCGCGCACCGGCTGAAGGGCCACCACATCGGCACGCCCAAGCGGCGCGGCAAGTACCTGTGGCTGCCGCTGGAGGAGACGGACCAGTCGGTCCTGGCCCACCTCGGCATGAGCGGCCAGCTGCTGGTCCAGCCGCACGACGCGCCGGACGAGAAGCACCTGCGCATCCGCGTCCGGTTCGCCGACACCCTCGGCACCGAACTCCGCTTCGTCGACCAGCGCACCTTCGGCGGGCTGTCGCTGCACGACAACACCCCCGACGGACTGCCCGACGTCATCGCGCACATCGCCCGCGACCCGCTGGACCCGCTCTTCGACGACGAGGCGTTCCACCAGGCGCTGCGCCGCAAGCGGACCACCGTCAAACGCGCCCTGCTGGACCAGTCGCTGATCAGCGGGGTCGGCAACATCTACGCGGACGAGGCCCTGTGGCGCGCCCGCATCCACTACGAGCGCCCCACGGCCCACTTCACCCGCCCGGTCACGGCGGAACTCCTCGGCCACATCCGCGACGTGATGAACGCGGCCCTCGCCGTCGGCGGCACCAGCTTCGACAGCCTGTACGTCAACGTCAACGGCGAGTCCGGCTACTTCGACCGGTCCCTGGACGCCTACGGCCGTGAGGGCGAGCCCTGCCGCCGCTGCGGGACGCCGATGCGTCGCCGCCCCTGGATGAACCGGTCCAGCTACTTCTGCCCGAAGTGTCAGAGGGCGCCGCGCGCCTCGTCGTAACGCGCGCGGGAGGCGAGGACGTCGTCCATCGCGCCCTCCACGCAGTGGATGAGCGCCAGCAGCCGCTCGGCGACCTGGCGGCCCAGGGGCGTCAGCCGGTAGTCCACGCGGGGCGGGTTGGTCGGCTGGGCCTCGCGGTGCACCAGGCCGTCCCGCTCCAGCGCGTGCAGCGTCTGGGAGAGCATCTTCTCGCTCACCCCGTCCACGCGCCGGCGCAGCTCGTTGAAGCGCAGCGACCCCTCGTACAGCGCGCCGAGCGTCAGCCCGCCCCAGCGCCCCGTGACGTGCTCCAGGGTCCCGCGCGACGGGCACGCCTTGGCGAAGACGTCGTACGCGAGGCCGTCGTGGTCCTGGGTGGCGGAGCTCATGGCACCAGGGTACGCCCGCACAGCGCTACCCACCAGGTTGCACTAGCTACAAGTTAGTGCTTTCCTGAAGTTAGTGCTGCCCGAGCGGCTCCGCGCCGAGCCGCTCTTCCCGCCACCCGTTCCGCCTTTCCACCTTCCGGCCCTTCCGGCCTGTTACAAGGAGTCCCCATGACCACGCCCGTGGTGTCCATCGCCTACCACTCGGGCTTCGGCCACACCGCCGTCCTCGCCGAGGCCGTCCGGGCCGGCGCCGCCGAAGCGGGTGCCGAGGTGCATCTGATCAAGGTGGACGAGATCACCGACGAACAGTGGGCGACGCTGGACCGTTCCGACGCGATCGTCTTCGGCTCGCCCACCTACATGGGCACCGCGTCCGGCGCCTTCCACACCTTCGCCGAGGCCACCTCCAAGCGCTGGTTCGGCCAGGACTGGAAGGACAAGCTGGCCGCCGGCTTCACCAACTCGGCCTCCAAGAGCGGCGACAAGCTGCACACCCTCCAGTTCTTCCAGACGCTCGCCGCCCAGCACGGCATGCACTGGATCAACCTCGGCCTGCTGCCCGGCTGGAACAGCAGCACCGCCTCCGAGAACGACCTCAACCGCCTCGGCTTCTTCGCCGGCGCCGCCGCCCAGAGCAACAACGACCAGGGCCCCGAGGGCGTCCACAAGGCCGACACGGCCACCGCCGAGCACCTGGGCCGCCGGGTGGCGGAGACGGCGCGGGTCTTCGCGCACGGGCGCGCCGCCGCGTAGCGGAGCCCGGCCGCCGCACCCGCCCGACGGCCGCCGTCGGCCGGCGTCCGGCGCCCCGTCCGGCACCCCCGCACGAACCGGAGACGGTCCGTGCGGGGGTGCCGTCGTGTGGTGGGCGCCCCTGGGGCATCGGCCGTCGGATGGAAACGGCTACCCCGTCCGGGGCAACCATCCGTTCGCCCCGGTAGCCGTCGACGGCCGGCGAGGGCACATCAACTCCGCTCCCCGAGATGCGGCGCCCCGACCCAGGTGCCGGGAGCACCCCGCGATTCCCGGACTTCCGAAGGAGCAGGTCCATGTTGACTCGTATGCCGTCGGCACTCATCGCGCAGGCCATGTGTGCCGGAGCCGTCGCGACGGTCGTGGCCACCGCCACCCCCGCGGCGGCCCAGACCGACGTCCCGTGCAGCGCCGCTGCCCTGGCCGGCGCCATCTCCACCGCCAACGCCCTGGGCGGCGGGGCCCTGCGGCTGTCGCCGGGCTGCGTCTACGGGCTCACCACGCCGTTGCCGGCCATCACCAGCACGATCAGCATCGACGCCCGGAACAGCACCATCACCCGGGTTTCCGCGGCCGGCTTCGGCATCCTCTCGGTCAGCCCCAGCGGCAACCTCGCGATCACGAAGGTCACCATCACCAACGGCGACGCGCCCGACTTCGGCGGCGGCATCGCCAACCGCGGCAGGCTGTCGGTGACCGACAGCGCCATCCGCAACAACCACGCCAACTTCTCGGGCGGGATCGGCGGCGGCTCGGGGACCGTCACCCGCATCGAGGGGACCTCCATCATGAACAACACCGCCAACGTGAACGGCGGCGGTGTCGCCAACGACGGGGTCATGACCATCCTCGGCAGCCGGATCATCGGCAACACCGCCGTCAACGGCGCCGGCGGCGGCGCGGCCAACGACGGGACCCTCCAGATCACCAGCACCAACGTGAACGAGAACCGGGCCCACCGCGCCGGAGGCGTCGCCAACTTCGGCGGCGGTACGACGGTCATCACGTCCAGCAACGTCAACTCCAACGTCGCCGACGTGGCCCCCGGCGGTGTCCTCAACACCGGCGGACTCGTCGTGCTGAACGGCAGCCGGGTCAACGGCAACACGCCGACCAACTGCGCAGGCAGCGACGTCCCCGTCCTGAACTGCACGGGCTGACCCCTGCCGAGCCCGTACGGCAGACCCCGTACGGCAGACCCCGTACGGCAGGAACCGGCGCCCTCCCGGCGGTGGCCTCAGTACCCGAAGTCCTGCGTCCACCAAGGCCCGCCCGGGCCGAAGTGGACGCCGACACCCAGGGTCTTGAAGCCGCAGTTCAGGATGTTGGCGCGATCGCCCGGGCTGCCCATCCAGGCCGCTGTCACCGCCGCCGCGCCGGACTGGCCGCGGGCGATGTTCTCGCCGCCGAGGCCGGTGACACCGGCCTCGGCGGCCCGGTCCCACGGCGTCCTGCCGTCCGGATCGGTGTGACCGAAGAAGTCCCGCGCGGCCATGTCGTCGCTGAACGCCCCGGCCAGCCCGGTCAGCGAGGAGTTCGCCGCGAGCGGGCTGCACCCGGCCTTCGCGCGCTCGTCGTTGACCAGCTTGAGCACCTCGGCCCCGGCGACGGCCTCCCGCGACACCGCCCCCGACGCGGAGCCCGACTCCGGCGCCTTGGTGGCTGTGCGGGAGGGGGTGGGGGAGGGGGTCGCCGTTCGGGTCGGAGTCGTCGACCGGGACGGGGTGGGGGTGGGGGAAGGGGTAGGGGGCGTGGCCGTCCGGGACGGGGCGGGCGTGCGGGACGCGGTGGCCTTCGGCTCGCTCGGCTTGGGGGACGGCTTGGGCGGCTTGGCGGGCGCCGAGGACTTCGGGGGCTTCGAGGGCTTCGCGGACGTGGAAGCGGACGGCTTGGTGGGCGCCGGGGTCTTCGAGGGCGCCGAGGGCTTCGCGGGCGCGGCGGACGTGCTCGGCTTGGCGGACCTGGTCGGCTTGGCGGAGCTGCTCGGCTCGGCCGGCTCGGCCGGCTCGGCCGGTGCCGGCCGCTGGGTCTTCGGTGCGGGCCGCTGGGTCTTGGGCGTCGGTCGCTGGGTCCGCGGTGTCGGCCGCTCGGTCTTCGGTGCGGGCTTCTCCGCGGCCTTCCTCGACGGAGTCCGGGCGGCGGACGCCGAGGTCCGGGCGGGGGCGGGGGCGGAGGGGGAGGCGGACGCGGGGGCCGAAGGACGGGCGGACCCGGTGGAGCCCGCCGTAGGGGTGCCCACACCGGTGTCGGCGCTGCCCGAGGTGCCGCCCTGCGGCCTCGCCGTGTCGCTGATGGCGTCCGTCGCCGGCACCTGCTCCCCGCCGGTGGCGTGCGTGGCGCCGTCGAGCCGGTGGTGCCCCGGACCCGGCAGCACGCCCGTGCCCACCGCGGCCGCGCCGACGGCGACGGCGACCGAGACCCCGAGCAGGGTCGTACGCACCGGACGTGCGGTTTTGGCCCGTCGCGGGCCTTCGGGAGACGGCCCGCCGTCCCCGGACAGCGGGCGTTCCCCCGCGGACGGGTGCCCGGGTGCGTCGCCCCCGGCGCCGGAGCCCTGCGTGTGCGTGTCCTCCGTGGCGCGGCCCGTGGCGGCGCGGCCGGCGGCGGAGCGTCGGTGGCGTCCCATGCCCTTGCCCTCTTCCTGGTACTTCCTCGTGCGCGCGGTCGACCCGGTGCCCGTGCGGCGAGGGATTCGCCGCCGAGTGACTCCCATCGATCAACCCGACCCACTCGATCGAGTGGGTTTTATGCGATTCGACGGGTCCGGACCGTACCTGAATTCGCCGTGGGGCGACGTGTCCGAAGAAACACCGGCCGGTTAGGTTGCAGCCATGAGTGAGGATGTACGACTGATCGCCTGGGTGCGCGGACACGTGCAGGGCGTGGGATTCCGCTGGTTCACACGCGCCAAGGCGCTGGAGATCGGCGGACTGAGTGGTTTTGCTCTCAATTTGGCCGACGGCCGGGTCCAGGTGGTCGCGGAGGGGGCGCGGGAGGGCTGCCAAGGACTGCTGGACTGGCTCCAGGGCAGCGACACGCCCGGGCGTGTAGACGGTGTCACCGAGATCTGGGACACACCGCGCGGCGGGTACGACGGCTTCGCCATCCGCTGATCCGTCCCGCCCGGCTCCCCGGCCCGGGGGGCGGCGAGCTGCCAGGGGCATGTGCGGAAAGCGGAAACGCCCTGGTGGTTGCCAAGACGGGCGCGGCATGGCAGGCTCCGCTGGTACTGCTGGTCGCCACGCCCTGAGGGCCCGGAGGAGTCGCAGCGCAGCCGTTTCGAAGGCCGCGCGCCCCGGTTCGCCCCCCAATACAGGGCGTGATCGTGTTGACCGTCAAACTTTTTGGTGAGACGCTGAAAGCCCCGCGCACCTTAGCTGTTTGGCATGGAGCAGCACCTAAGCACCACCCGGATGTGCCAAGCACCGCGGGTGCGAATCCCTCACGACCCACACCGCATCGGTCGGTCACTCATTGTGGAGGACCATCCATCATGGCAAAGGCGCTTCTCGGTTACGTCGGCGGCTCCGACCCTCGACTCCTCGCCGAGATGCGACGGTTGCAGCAGCGTGTCCAGGACCTGGAATCGGAGCTGGTGCGAATCCAGGCGGAGAACGAAGCTCTGTCGACTGCCGCCTCTCAGGAGAGGATCATGGAGAGCATCGACGCACACCAGGCGGAGCCTGCGCTCACCTGATCACTGCATCGCTCCACAACAGCAGTCGCAGTGAATCGGGCTGCCCGTATCAACCGCTCAGTTGATCCAACCGACTGCAACCCGGTCGGCAGAATTGCAAGGGACGCTTCGGCGTCCCTTCTTTCTTTCCCCCACATCCTTTCACTTCCTTCAACGTCTGGTGTGCCCTGCCTGTTCAATGGCGAAACCGAGCGCTTGCGGGGGTTCATGGAGTGGGATAGCGGCGGCGGGTAGAGTCCAGCGGCGTGCACCTCAAGGCCCTGACCCTGCGCGGCTTCAAGTCGTTCGCCTCCGCGACCACACTCCGTTTCGAACCGGGGATCACCTGTGTCGTCGGCCCGAACGGCTCCGGCAAGTCCAATGTCGTGGACGCGCTCAGCTGGGTCATGGGCGAGCAGGGCGCCAAGTCGCTGCGCGGCGGCAAGATGGAGGACGTCATCTTCGCCGGCACCACCGGCCGCCCGCCGCTCGGCCGGGCCGAGGTGTCCCTGACCATCGACAACTCCGACGGGGCGCTCCCCATCGAGTACGCCGAGGTCACCCTCACGCGGATAATGTTCCGCAACGGCGGCAGCGAGTACCAGATCAACGGTGACACCTGCCGTCTGCTGGACATCCAGGAACTCCTCTCCGACTCCGGCATCGGCCGCGAGATGCACGTCATCGTCGGCCAGGGCCAGCTCGACTCCGTGCTGCACGCCGATCCCATGGGCCGCCGCGCCTTCATCGAGGAGGCGGCCGGAGTCCTGAAGCACCGCAAGCGCAAGGAGAAGGCGCTCCGCAAGCTGGACTCGATGCAGGCCAACCTCTCGCGGGTGCAGGACCTCACCGACGAGCTGCGCCGCCAGCTCAAGCCTCTGGGCCGGCAGGCCGCGGTGGCGCGCCGGGCCGCCGTCATCCAGGCCGACCTGCGCGACGCCCGCCTGCGCCTCCTCGCCGACGACCTCGTCCGGCTGCGCGAGGCCCTGCGCGCCGAGATCGCCGACGAGACGGCCCTGAAGGAGCGCAAGGAGACCACCGAGCGGGAGCTGAGGCAGGCCCTCCAGCGCGAGGCTCTGCTGGAGGACGACGTGCGCCGGCTCACCCCGCGCCTCCAGCGCGCCCAGCAGACCTGGTACGAGCTGTCCCAGCTGGCCGAGCGCGTGCGCGGCACCATCTCGCTGGCCGACGCCCGGGTCAAGAGCGCCACCTCGGCGCCCCCCGAGGAGCCGCGCGGCCGGAACCCCGAGGACCTGGAGCGCGAGGCCGCCCGTGTCCGGGAGCAGGAGGCCGAGCTGGAGGCCGCCCTGGAGGCGTCCCGGCGGGCACTGGACGACCTGGTCGCCCACCGCGCCGAACTGGAGCGGGAGCTGGCCGCCGAGGAGCGCGGGCTGAAGGACGCCGCCCGCGCCATCGCCGACCGCCGGGAGGGCCTCGCCCGGCTGAGCGGACAGGTCAACGCGGCCCGCTCGCGCGCCGCGGCCGCCCAGGCCGAGATCGACCGGCTGGCCATGGCCCGCGACGAGGCCCGGGAGCGCGCGGTCCACGCCCAGGAGGAGTACGAGGCGCTGAAGGCCGAGGTCGACGGCCTCGACGCCGGCGACGCCGACCTGGCCGGACAGCACGAGACGGCCAAGCGGCTGCTCGCCGAGGCCGAGGCCGCCCTGGCCGCGGCCCGCGAGGAGGCCACCGCGGCCGAACACCGGCGCGCCGCGACCCGGGCCCGCCACGAGGCGCTGGCGCTGGGCCTGCGCCGCAAGGACGGCACCGGGATACTGCTCGGCGCGCGTGACCGCCTCACCGGCGTCCTCGGCCCCGCCGCCGAACTGCTGACGGTCGCCCCGGGCTACGAGACACCGCTGGCGGCGGCCTTCGGCGCGGCGGCGGACGCGATCGCCGTGACGTCCCCCGCGGCGGCGGCCGAGGCGATCGGACTGCTGCGCAAACAGGACGGCGGCCGAGCGACCCTCCTCCTGGCCGGAGCCCCCGCCGAGCCCCTGTCCGGCGCCGGAGCCCCCGCCGCCCCCGCGTCCGACGGGGGAGGGGCGGCGTTCCGCAGGGGCGGGGGAACCGACGTACCCGCCCTCGCCCTACCCGTGTCCGACGACCATGGGCCGGTGCCCCGCGGGGACGCGGGCAACGGCGTGGCCGGCCGCCACGAACCCGTGGGCCGCCGCCACGAACCCGTGGCAGACCGGCACCCCGGCACCCCTCGCCCCGGCACGCCCCACCCCGGACCCGCTCATCCGGGAACCCCGCGTCCCCGCCCCACCGGCCCCGGCACCCCCCTCTTCGCCGCCGACCTCGTCCGCGGCCCCGCCGAACTCCTCTCCTCCGTCCACCGCCTGCTGCGCGACATCGTGGTCGTCGACACCCTGGAGGACGCCGAGGCACTGGTCTACGCCCACCCGGAGCTGACCGCCGTGACCGCCGAGGGCGATCTCCTCGGGGCGCACTTCGCGCACGGCGGCTCCGCCGGCGCCCCGAGCCTGCTGGAGGTGCGGGCCTCCGTCGACGAGGCCGCCGCCGAGCTGGCCGAGCTGGCGGTGCGCTGCGAGGAGCTGGCCCGGGAGCAGCGGGCGGCGGACGGCCGGCGTATGGAGGCCGCCGCCCTCGTGGAGGAGGTCGGGGAGCGGCGCCGGGCGGCCGACCGGGAGAAGTCGGCCGTGGCGCAGCAGCTGGGCCGGCTGGCCGGACAGGCGCGGGGCGCCGCCGGCGAGGCCGAGCGGTCGGCCGCCGCGGCGGCCCGCGCGCAGGAGGCGCTGGAGAAGGCCGTGCGGGAGGCCGAGGAGCTGGCCGAGCGGCTGGCCGTGGCCGAGGAGCTGCCGGTGGAGGAGGAACCGGACACCTCCGTGCGCGACCGGCTCGCCGCCGACGGGGCCAACGCCCGGCAGACCGAGATGGAGGCCCGCCTCCAGGTCCGTACGCACGAGGAGCGGGTCAAGGGGCTCGCCGGACGGGCCGACTCGCTGGACCGGGCGGCCCGCGCCGAACGCGAGGCACGCGCGCGTGCCGAGCAGCGCAGGGCCCGGCTGCGGCACGAGGCGGCCGTCGCCGAGGCCGTCGCCTCCGGTGCCCGGCAGCTGCTCGCGCATGTCGAGGTCTCCCTCGCCCGCGCCGAGCGGGAGCGCTCCGCCGCCGAGGCCGGCAAGGCGCGCGGCGAGCGGGAGCTGGCCGCCGCCCGTTTCGCCGGCCGCGAACTGAAGGCCGAGCTCGACAAGTTGACGGATTCGATGCACCGGGGCGAGGTACTGGGAGCGGAGAAGCGGCTGCGCATCGAGCAGCTGGAGACGAAGGCGCTGGAGGAACTGGGTGTCGAACCGGAGGGGCTGGTGTCGGAGTACGGACCGCACCAGCTCGTGCCGCCCTCGCCCCCCGCCGACGGCGAGCGGCTGCCGGCGGACCCGGAGCACCCGCGGAACCGGCCCCGCCCCTACGCGCGCGCCGAGCAGGAGAAGCGGCTCAAGGCGGCCGAGCGGGCGTACCAGCAGCTGGGCAAGGTCAACCCGCTGGCGCTGGAGGAGTTCGCCGCGCTGGAGGAGCGGCACAAGTTCCTCAGCGAGCAGCTGGAGGACCTGAAGAAGACCCGTGCCGACCTGCTCCAGGTGGTGAAGGAGGTCGACGAGCGCGTCGAGCAGGTGTTCACGGAGGCGTACCGGGACACCGCCCGCGAGTTCGAGGGCGTCTTCGGACGGCTGTTCCCCGGCGGCGAGGGCCGCCTGGTGCTGACCGACCCCGACAACATGCTGACCACGGGTGTGGACGTGGAGGCGCGTCCGCCGGGCAAGAAGGTCAAGCGGCTCTCCCTGCTCTCGGGCGGCGAGCGCTCGCTGACCGCGGTGGCGCTGCTGGTGTCGATCTTCAAGGCACGGCCGAGCCCGTTCTACGTCATGGACGAGGTGGAGGCCGCGCTGGACGACACCAACCTCCAGCGGCTGATCCGGATCATGCGGGAGCTCCAGGAGGCGTCGCAGCTCATCGTGATCACGCACCAGAAGCGCACCATGGAGGTGGCGGACGCCCTCTACGGCGTGTCCATGCAGGGCGACGGCGTGTCGAAGGTCATCTCCCAGCGGCTGCGCTAGCGCCTTCGGGAGATCAACTACAAGATCATCTCACTCTGTGTTCAGTTCTTGAAGGCGGAGTGACGGGGCCTATCTGAAAACTCACATCAGTTGAAGTATTGACTTCGAAACTTGAAGGCATAGTCTCTGCAACGTTGCTTTTACCTTCAGGTGTGAGCGGCGTGATCATGTGCGCCACTGGAGACCTGGAAGGGCTCGCCCCCCCACCCGGCAGCGTTGCCGCGGCCCGAGGAGATACACGTGACCAGCACAGCGCAGGCGCCTCAGTCAGGAGCCAGATCGACTCATCCCGAGCATCTCGGGCACGTCATCTTCATCGCGGCGGCCGCCGCCATGGGCGGCTTCCTCTTCGGTTACGACAGCTCCGTCATCAACGGCGCCGTCGAGGCCATCCGCGACCGCTACGACATCGGCTCCGCGGCCCTCGCGCAGGTCATCGCCATCGCCCTGATCGGCTGTGCCATCGGTGCCGCCACCGCCGGCCGCATAGCCGACCGGATCGGCCGCATCCGCTGCATGCAGATCGCCGCCGCCCTCTTCACCATCAGCGCCGTCGGCTCCGCACTGCCGTTCGCACTGTGGGACCTCGCCTTCTGGCGCATCGTCGGCGGCTTCGCCATCGGCATGGCCTCCGTCATCGGCCCCGCCTACATCGCCGAGGTCGCCCCGCCCGCCTACCGCGGCCGGCTCGGCTCCTTCCAGCAGGCCGCGATCGTCGTCGGCATCGCCATCTCCCAGCTCGTCAACTGGGGCCTGCTCAACGCCGCCGGCGGCGACCAGCGCGGCAAGCTGATGGGCCTGGAGGCCTGGCAGGTCATGCTCGGCGTGATGGTCGTCCCGGCCGTCCTCTACGGCCTGCTGTCCTTCGCGATCCCCGAGTCCCCGCGCTTCCTGATCTCCGTCGGCAAGCGTGAGCGCGCCAAGGAGATCCTCGCCGAGGTCGAGGGTGAGGGCACCGACCTGGACGGCCGCGTCGCCGACATCGAGCACGCGATGAAGAGCGAGCACAAGTCGTCCTTCAAGGACCTGCTCGGCGGCTCCTTCTTCTTCAAGCCGATCGTCTGGGTCGGTATCGGCCTGTCGGTCTTCCAGCAGTTCGTCGGCATCAACGTCGCGTTCTACTACTCCTCGACGCTGTGGCAGTCGGTCGGCGTCGACCCGTCGGACTCGTTCTTCTACTCCTTCACGACCTCGATCATCAACATCGTCGGCACCGTGATCGCGATGATCTTCGTGGACCGCATCGGCCGCAAGCCGCTGGCCCTCATCGGCTCCGTCGGCATGGTCGTGGGTCTCGCGCTGGAGGCCTGGGCGTTCAGCTACCACCTGGTCGACGGCAAGCTGCCGAGCACCCAGGGCTGGGTCGCCCTGATCGCCGCCCACGTGTTCGTCCTCTTCTTCGCCCTGTCCTGGGGCGTGGTGGTCTGGGTCTTCCTCGGCGAGATGTTCCCGAACAAGATCCGCGCCGCCGCCCTCGGTGTCGCCGCGTCCGCGCAGTGGATCGCCAACTGGGCCATCACCGCGAGCTTCCCGTCGCTGGCCGACTGGAACCTGTCCGGCACGTACGTGATCTACACGGTGTTCGCCGCGCTCTCCATCCCGTTCGTCCTGAAGTTCGTCAAGGAGACGAAGGGCAAGTCCCTGGAAGAGATGGGCTGACACCCCCCAGTCCCGAGGAGTCGGGCCAAGTCCCCGCTGCCCTTCTCCTCGTACCATCCGCCGCCCCCGGCCCGGTCACTGCCCGGACCGGGGGCGGCGGTCTGCTGTACGTGGGGCACCGGACCGGGGACAGCGGTCCGCTGTGCGCGGGGCACCGCGGGACGCCGCCGCTCAGTGCCCCAGCGCCGGCACCACCCGCTCCGCGAGGAGCCGGAGGCTGCGCCACCCCTCCGCCACCGGCATCCCGCCCGCCGGCGGATGCAGCACCAAGGCGTCCAGGCCCCGCGCCACGCACTGCTCGGGCGTGACGATCCGGTACACGCCCTCGGCGCGCAGCTCCGCCACCGTCGTGGCCGCCGACCGCACCGCCGAGCGGACCCCGCCCGACTGCCACGCGGCGTAGGTCCGGGCCTCGTGCAGGAGGTGCCCGCCGTACTCGGCCCACGCCCGGTCCGGGTCCTCGGCGAGGTGGAGCAGCGGGGTCTCCGCGGCCGGCGTCATCGTCCAGCCCTCGGTGCCGTACTCGCCGAGCCGCTCCTGGTAGTACGGCCTCCAGCTCCGGCAGGTGCGCGCTCGGGAAGAACGGCAGGCCGAACCGGGCGGCCCGGCGGGCGGCGGCCCTGGAGGAGCCGCCGACCAGCAGCAGGGGGTGCGGATCGGTGTACGGCCGCGGAGTCAGCCGCACCCTGCGGCCCCGGTAGGTGAACTCCTCGCCGGTCCACGCCGCCAGCAGCGTCCGCAGCAGCTCGTCCTGGAGCCGGCCGCGCCGGTGCCAGTCGACGCCGAGCAGGGCGTACTCCTCGGGCCGGTACCCGATCCCGGCCACGGTCACCAGGCGCCCGCCGCTCAGCAGGTCCAGTACGGCGATGTCCTCGGCCGGCCGCAGCGGGTCGTGCAGCGGGCCGATCGCCGCCGACACCGTCACCGTGATCCGCCGGGTCGCCCCGAACACCGCGCCCGTGAAGACGAACGGCGACGGCAGCCAGTTGTTCTCCGCGCCGTGGCGCTCCTCGGTCTGCACGGTGTCGATCCCGTGCTCGTCCGCGTACGCGGCCATCTCCAGCGCGGCCCGGTGCCGGGCGGAGAGGGCGGCGGGACCGGCGCCGGGCGCGACGAGGTTGAAACGGACGACCGTGACGGGCATGGAGAAGTCCCCCTCCGGTGCGGTGCGGTGGAGGGGGACGGTAGCTGACGCAGCGTCAGATGGCTACGCGGAACGGGGCGGCTCCGGTCGGCGGTGGTCAGGCGTCGACGGCCGCCGACCGCGCGGCCGGCTCGGCCGGGGCCCGTCGCTCCGCGGGCTTCGGCAGCACCAGGTACAGCACGCCCGAGATCACGATCGTGGCGACCCAGCCGAGGCCGTACTCGCCGATCACGTTGTTCGCCGCGAGCGGGCCGGTGAACCAGTCGGAGGTGGTGAACATCAGACCCGACACCAGGCCGACGGCCCAGGCGGCGACGGCCGCGGGGGAGAAGCCGCCCTTGTACCAGTAGGCGCTGGCGCGGGTGGTGTCGGCCATCGCCGCGCCGTCGTACTCGGTACGGCGCAGCATGTCCGCGCCGAACACGCCGACCCAGGCCGAGAAGGCGACCGCGAGCAGCGACAGGAAGGCGATGAAGGAGCCCATGAAGCTCGTCGCCACCAGCATCAGCACCCCGCCGAAGACCAGCGAGATCACGGCGTTGACCGAGACCGCCCAGTGCCGCGGCACCTTGAAGCCCAGGGTCTGCGCGGTGAAGCCCGCCGAGTACATCGACATCGAGTTGATCAGCAGCATGCCGATCAGCGCGATGCACAGGTACGGCACGGCGATCCAGGTCGGCAGGATCTCGCCCAGGAAGGACACCGGGTCGGTCGCCGAGGCCAGGTCCGGCGTGGAGACCGCCATCACCGCGCCCATCAGCACCATCGGCAGCACGACCACGCCGGCGCCGCCCACCGCCGTACCCACGATCGCCTTCGAGGACGCCGTCCGCGGCAGGTAGCGGGTGAAGTCCGGCGCGGTCGGGATCCAGCTGACACCGCCGGCCGCGATCATGCCGACACCGGTGATCACGGAGGCCGTGGAGCCGGCGCCGTGGTCCAGCACCTTCGACCAGTCGGTGTTCGCCACCAGGTACGCCAGCACCAGCACCGAGAAGACGCCGAAGAGGTAGGTCGCGTACTTGTTGCACTTCTGCACGGCGTTGATGCCGAGCCCGGAGATCGCGAAGGTGGCGACGACGAACACCAGCAGCGTCACCATGTCCAGCACGCTGTTCGCCCCGATCCCGAACAGGATGTCCAGGATGGTGAGCATCGCGTAGGCGCCGGTGACCGCGTTGATCGTCTCCCAGCCCCAGCGCGCGACCCAGATCAGCGCGCCGGGCAGCAGGTTGCCGCGCTGCCCGAAGACCGCCCGCGACAGCGCCATGCCGGGCGCTCCGCCCCGCTTGCCCGCGATGCCGATCAGTCCGACGAGGCCGTACGACACGACCGGCGCCGCCACGGCGACGATCAGCGCCTGCCAGATGTCGAGGTGGTAGGCCACGACCAGGCTCGCGCCCATGGTCAGCAGCAGCACGCTGATGTTCGCGCCGACCCAGGTGGGGAACAGCTCCCGGGTCTTCCCGGTGCGCTCGTGGTCGGGGACCTGCTCGATACCGCGCGTCTCGAGAGCGCCTTCGGTCTCGACGGATTTGCTCATGGAAGAGGTGCCAGACGTGGGGGGACAGAGTGACGTGGGGACTCTACGCGCGTGGATGGCGCCCCCACCATCGTACTTTGCTCCGAGTCGGCACGCTAAGTGGCGTTTGTCTCTCGGAGGAAGCCACATACGGGCTTCCGGCGGACCCCATGTCCGATACTGGTCGGGTTATGGAAACCGTCATCCTTGCTGTAGTCATCGCCGTGGTCGTGCTCGGTGCGCTCGGCGGGCTGATCGTGGGCAGCCGGCGCCGGAAGCCGCTGCCCCCGCCGCCCCCCAGGACGCCCGACATCACCGCGCCCCCGGCCGAGCCGCATGTCGGCGACGAGGCCGAGACGCCGCGCGACGAACCGCGCCGGACGATCGAGGAGGTGGATCTCCCGGGCGGCCCCGCACCGGTCGTCGTCGAGGAGCCCCCCGTTGTCGAGGCTCCCGAGATCGAGATCCCGGAGCCCACCGCAGGCCGGCTGGTCCGCCTGCGCACCCGCCTGTCCCGCTCGCAGAACGCCCTCGGCAAGGGACTGCTCACGCTGCTCTCGCGCGAGCACCTGGACGAGGACACCTGGGAGGAGATCGAGGACACGCTGCTCACCGCGGACGTCGGCGTGCAGCCCACCCAGGAACTGGTCGAGCGCCTGCGCGAACGCGTCAAGGTGCTCGGCACCCGCACCCCCGCGGAACTGCGCGGTCTGCTCCGCGAGGAACTGCTCAAGCTGGTCGGCACCGACGCCGACCGCACGGTCAGGACCGAGCCCGAGGACCGCAAGCCCGGCATCGTGATGGTCGTCGGCGTCAACGGCACCGGCAAGACCACCACCACCGGCAAGCTCGCCCGGGTCCTGGTCGCCGACGGCCGCAGCGTCGTGCTCGGTGCCGCCGACACCTTCCGGGCCGCCGCCGCCGACCAGCTCCAGACCTGGGGCGAGCGCGTCGGCGCCTACACCGTGCGCGGCCCCGAGGCCGGCGACCCCGCCTCCGTCGCCTTCGACGCGGTCAAGGAGGGCAAGGAGATGGGGGTCGACGTCGTCCTCATCGACACCGCCGGCCGCCTGCACACCAAGACCGGCCTCATGGACGAGCTGGGCAAGGTCAAGCGCGTGGTCGAGAAGCACGCCCCGCTGGACGAGGTGCTGCTCGTGCTCGACGCCACCACCGGCCAGAACGGCCTGGTGCAGGCCCGGGTCTTCGCCGAGGTCGTGGACATCACCGGCATCGTGCTGACCAAGCTGGACGGTACGGCGAAGGGCGGCATCGTGGTCGCGGTCCAGCGCGAGCTGGGCGTGCCGGTCAAGCTGATCGGGCTCGGCGAGGGCGCGGACGACCTCGCGCCCTTCGAGCCGGAGGCGTTCGTGGATGCCCTTATCGGTGACTGACGGTCACTGGACACAGCGGCCGCCCAGGAGCGCCCGCCCCCCAGGTGCAATGGGGGCGGGCGCTTCGCCTTTTCACCACCGCACGCCGCCGTACGCCTGCCGCACACCTCTTCGCGCCGGGCGCCCCCGCGTCGCGCCCGCCCTGGAGGCCCCGCGACCGGCTACGCGCGCGACCGGTGGGCCAGGTACGCCAGCGTGCCCAGCAGCAGGCGTGCCGCCGGCGGACGGGTCGCCGAGTCCAGCGCGGGCGGGCGCAGCCAGCGCACCGGGCCGAGACCGCCCCGGTCGGAGGGCGGCGCGGTGATGTGCGCGCCGGGGCCGAGACCGCGCAGGTCCAGCGCGGCCGGGTCGTCCCAGCCCATGCGGTAGAGCAGCCGGGGGAGGTCGGCGGCGGCGCCGGGCGCGACGAGGAAGTGGGCCCGGCCGTCCGGGGTGGCGATGACCGGACCGAGCGGGAGACCCATGCGCTCCAGCCGGACCAGGGCGCGCTGGCCGGCCGGCTCCGAGACCTCGATGACGTCGAAGGCCCGCCCGACCGGCAGCATCACCGCCGCCCCCGGGAACCCGGCCCAGGTCTTGCTCACCTCGTCCAGCGTGGCCCCGGCCGGTACGGGCGGCGCGAACTCCAGCGGGTGCGCGCCCGGCGCCGCGCAGTCGGACCGCCCGCACGAACAGGCGCCCCCGGCGGCCCGCGCCCCCGGCACCACGTCCCAGCCCCACAGCCCGGTGAACTCGGCCACGGCGGTGCACTCCGCCAGGCGTCCGCGCCGACGCGTGCCGGAACGGATCTCGCGCATGCCGCCGATCGTGAAACCCATGCTCCCTCCAACGGGTCCTGCGCGCCGGTGGTTACGACACGGAGCGAGACGGAAGCGGAACGTAACGCTACGGCTCCGCCTGCCCGGGCGGCGATGCGGACAAGGCGGCGCCTTGAAGCGCACCGGGTGGCATACCGGGAATCACGCGCCCCCGCGCGCATCGCTCCGCCGACCTCCGCGCGCCCTCTGTCAAGTGAACCGTGGGTGGCTGACCGGGAGTTCATTCGAAGGGGTGGCGAATGGTGGCGTTTCTGGGATCCCCGTGGCTGGACGGGTGATCGTGGGATTACTGTGAGTGCACGGGCCCCGGAGGCGGCGCACTCGTGGGTATGCCGGAGGCAAGCCGTCGTCTCGTTCGAAGGGTGAGAACCGGCGGACGGGAGACCGTATTTACCGGCATTCTGATAGGGCTTGGCGCACTCGACGGCGAGTGGTCTCAGGATTGGGGGCGTTCCAGTGGGCGGCAACGGCGGTGGCGGGACGAACGCTGACAAGCGCCCCAACGAGCTGCTCGGCTCGTGGTTCGTGCGCAGCGGCTGGTCCAAGGGCGAGCTGGCCCGCCAAGTGAACCGCCGGGCACGCCAGTTGGGTGCCAACCACATCTCCACCGACACCTCGCGGGTGCGCCGCTGGCTCGACGGGGAGAACCCGCGCGAGCCGATCCCGCGCATCCTCTCCGAGCTGTTCTCCGAGCGCTTCGGCTGTGTGGTCTCCATCGAGGACCTCGGCCTGCGGGCCGCCCGGCAGTCGCCCGCCGCCTCCGGTGTCGACCTGCCGTGGACCGGACCGCAGACGGTCGCCCTGCTCGGCGAGTTCTCCCGCAGCGACCTGATGCTCGCCCGGCGCGGCTTCCTCGGGACCTCGCTCGGCCTGGCCGCCGGCCCCACCCTCGTCGAGCCCATGCAGCGCTGGCTCGTGCCCACCCCGGCCCCCGCAGCCCCGGCCGAGCCCGTGCCCGAGCCGGACGCGCGCCGCCCCGGCCGGCTGTCCCGGCCCGAGCTGGAGCTGCTGGAGTCCACCACCCGCATGTTCCGGCAGTGGGACGCCCAGTGCGGCGGCGGGCTGCGCCGCAAGGCGGTCGTCGGCCAGCTGCACGAGGTCACCGACCTGCTCCAGGAGCCCCAGCCTGAGGCCACCACCCGCAAGCTCTTCCAGATCGCCGCCGAGCTGGCGGAACTGGCCGGCTGGATGTCGTACGACGTCGGTCTCCAGCCGACCGCGCAGAAGTACTTCGTGCTCGCCCTGCACGCGGCCAAGGAGGCGGGCGACAAGCCGCTCGGCTCCTACATCCTGTCCAGCATGAGCCGCCAGATGATCCACCTGGGCCGGCCCGAGGACGCCCTGGAGTTGATCCACCTCGCCCAGTACGGCAGCCGGGACTGCGCGAGCCCGCGCACCCAGTCCATGCTGTATGCGATGGAGGCCCGCGCCTACGCCAACATGGGCCAGCCCGGCAAGACCAAGCGCGCGGTCCGGATGGCCGAGGACACCTTCGCCGAGGCCGACGAGTGGGACGAGCCGGACCCCGACTGGATCCGCTTCTTCTCCGAGGCCGAGCTGTACGGCGAGAACTCCCACTCCTTCCGCGACCTCGCCTACGTCGCGGGCCGCAGCCCCACCTACGCCTCCCTCGCCGAGCCCCTGATGCGGCGGGCCGTGGAGCTGTTCGCCGAGGACACCGAGCACCAGCGGTCCTACGCGCTCAACCTGATCGGCATGGCCACCGTGCAACTGCTCCAGCGGGAACCCGAGCGCAGCACGGAGTACGCGGTCCGCGCCATGGAGGTGGCCAAGAAGGTCCGCTCCGAGCGGGTGAACACCCGTATCCGGAAGACGGTCGACACAGCCGTACGCGACCACGGCGACCTCGCCGTCGTCGTCGACCTCTCCGACAAGCTCACAGTCGACCTTCCGGAGGCCGCCGAAGCGGTCTGACCACTCCCGCCACCACCAGCCCCGGCCGCGGCCGGGCCTCCCGAACTGCCCGACTCGGCTCCCCCATGCCAGGTCATCGAGAGGCCCGCCGCGGCCGGTTCCCCGTCCCCCAAGGGAAGGTCGCGCCACGATAACGAGCGCGCGGCCGGACATCTCGCACTTCACCGACGCGTAACACGCACGGCGTCTTCGTCACCCCGGCGAAACATCGAGGGGCTTCCACGGAAACCGCGCTGCGCCAGTCTCGTGGCGCATAACCGGCCCACCCCTCAACCGACCGGACCGCTCAGGCACCGCCCGCACGGCGCCGTACCAACCGACGAGGAGACGCCGATGGCACCAGCCATCATGCTCGCGGCGGACGCACCCAGACTGTCGTCAGCCAACACGGGCTTCATGCTCATCTGTTCCGCCCTGGTGATGCTCATGACCCCGGGCCTGGCCTTCTTCTACGGAGGCATGGTCCGCGTCAAGAGCACCCTGAACATGCTGATGATGAGCTTCATCAGCCTCGGGATCGTCACGATCCTGTGGGTGCTCTACGGCTTCTCCCTCGCCTTCGGCACGGGCAGCAGCCTGCTCGGCTGGAACGCCGACTGGATCGGCCTCAGCAACATCGGCCTGACGGACCTCTGGGACGGCTACACCATCCCGGTCTTCGTCTTCATGGTCTTCCAGCTGATGTTCGCGGTCATCACCCCGGCCCTGATAAGCGGCGCCCTCGCCGACCGCGTCAAGTTCTCCGCCTGGACGCTCTTCGTCACCCTGTGGGTCACCCTCGTCTACATCCCGGTCGCGCACTGGGTCTGGGGCGCCGACGGCTGGGCCTACAAGCTCGGTGTGATCGACTTCGCGGGCGGTACGGCGGTCCACATCAACGCCGGCGCGGCGGCGCTCGGGGTCATCCTGGTCATCGGCAAGCGCGTCGGCTTCAAGCGGGACCCCATGCGCCCGCACAGCCTCCCGCTGGTCATGCTCGGCGCCGGTCTGCTCTGGTTCGGCTGGTTCGGCTTCAACGCCGGCTCCTGGCTCGGCAACGACGACGGCGTCGGCGCGCTGATGTTCGTCAACACGCAGGTCGCCACCGCCGCCGCCATGCTGGCCTGGCTCGCCTACGAGAAGTTCCGGCACGGCGCGTGCACCACGCTCGGCGCCGCCTCCGGCGCGGTCGCCGGCCTCGTCGCGATCACCCCGTCCGGTGGCGCGGTCTCCCCGCTCGGCGCGATCGCCGTCGGCGCCATCGCCGGTGTCGCGTGCGCCGCCGCCGTCGGCCTGAAGTTCCGGTTCGGCTACGACGACTCCCTCGACGTCGTCGGCGTCCACATGGTCGGCGGCATCATCGGCTCCCTGCTCATCGGCTTCTTCGCCACCGGCAAGGGCCAGTCCACGGCCACGGGCGTCTTCTACGGCGACCACTCCTTCGACCAACTGTGGAAGCAGTGCGCCGGTGTCTTCGCGGTCCTCGCCTACTCCCTGGTCGTCTCCGCCGTCCTCGCCTTCCTGCTGGACAAGACCCTCGGCATGCGCGTCACCGAGGACGAGGAGGTCTCCGGCATCGACCGGGCCGAGCACGCCGAGACCGCATACGACTTCAGCGGCGCCGGCGGCGGGATCATCGGGACCGCCGCCCCGTCCCCGGCCGCCGCGCAGAACAGGAAGGTCGACGCATGAGGCTCATCACCGCCGTCGTGAAGCCGCACCGGCTCGACGAGATCAAGGAGGCCCTCCAGGCCTTCGGGGTCCACGGACTCACGGTCACCGAGGCCAGCGGCTACGGCCGGCAGCGCGGCCACACCGAGGTCTACCGGGGCGCCGAGTACACGGTCGACCTCGTCCCCAAGATCCGCATCGAGGTGCTGGCCGAGGACGACGACGCCGAACAGCTCATCGAGGTCATCGTCAAGGCGGCCCGGACCGGCAAGATCGGAGACGGCAAGGTGTGGTCGCTGCCGGTGGAGACGGCCGTCCGGGTGCGCACCGGCGAACGCGGTCCGGACGCACTCTGAGCAGGGGCAACAGGACAGGAGTCGCTCGGTGACGGGTACGGGAACGCGCACAGGGACGGAAGGCTCGGGACCCGGCGGCTACGCGGCGGCCCGGCTGCGCCTCCTCACCGAGGAGGCGCGGTCCGGGCCGTCGCGCCGTACGGCCCTCGCCGAACTGACCGACGACTGGCTCGCGGGGCTGTTCACCACGGCGGTGCGCCGGGAGGGACGGGCAGGAACGGAGCGCCCGCCGGGCGAGGGCGCCGACGGGCGGGGGGAGGGCCCGCCGTCCGGCGTCTCGCTCGTCGCCGTCGGCGGCTACGGCCGCGGGGAGCTGTCCCCGCGCAGCGACCTCGACCTGGTCCTGCTGCACGACGGCTCCGATCCCGGCGCGGTCGCCGCCCTCGCCGACCGGCTCTGGTACCCCGTCTGGGACCTCGGCCTCTCCCTGGACCACTCCGTCCGCACCCCCGCCGAGGCCCGCAGGACGGCCGCCGAGGACCTGAAGGTCCACCTCGGCCTGCTGGACGCCCGCCACCTCGCCGGCGACCCCCGGCTCACCGCCGGCCTGCGCACCACCGCCCTCGCCGACTGGCGCAACCAGGCCCCCAGGCGCCTGCCCGAACTGCGGGACCTGTGCGCGGAGCGCGCCGCACGCCAGGGAGAACTCCGCTACCTGCTGGAACCCGACCTCAAGGAGGCCCGCGGCGGCCTGCGCGACGCCACCGCCCTGCGCGCCGTCGCCGCCTCCTGGCTCGCCGACGCCCCGCGCGAGGGACTGGACGACGCCCGCCGCCGGCTGCTCGACGTACGGGACGCCCTCCACCTGGCCACCGGCCGCGCCACCGACCGGCTCGCCCTCCAGGAACAGGACCAGGTGGCCGCCGGGCTGGGGGTGCTGGACGCCGACACCCTGCTGCGGCAGGTCTACGAGTCGGCGCGGGTCATCTCGTACGCCAGTGACGTCACCTGGCGCGAAGTGGGGCGCGTGCTGCGTTCCCGCGCCGTCCGGCCGCGCCTGCGCGCCATGTGGAGCGGCGGCAAGCCGACCGCCGAACGGTCACCGCTGGCCGAGGGGGTGGTGGAACAGGACGGCGAGGTCGTGCTCGCCCGCACCGCCCGCCCCGAACGCGACCCCGTGCTCCCGCTGCGCGCCGCGGCCGCCGCCGCCCAGGCCGGCCTGCCGCTCTCCCCGCACGCCGTACGGCGCCTGGCCGCCACCGCGCGCCCGCTGCCCACCCCCTGGCCCGCCGAGGCCCGCGAACAGCTGGTCACCCTGCTCGGCTCCGGCCGCCCCACCATCGACGTCTGGGAGGCACTGGAGGCGGAAGACCTGGTCAGCCGCCTGATCCCGGACTGGGAACGGGTCCGCTGCCGCCCCCAGCGCAACGCGGTCCACCTCTGGACCGTCGACCGGCACCTGATCGAGACCGCCGTCCGCGCCTCCGCGCTCACCCGCCGGGTCGGCCGCCCCGACCTGCTCCTGGTCGCCGCGCTGCTGCACGACATCGGCAAGGGCTGGCCCGGCGACCACTCGGTGGCCGGCGAGATCATCGCCAAGGACGTCGCCGCCCGGATCGGCTTCGACCGCGCCGACGTCACCGTGCTGACCACCCTCGTCCGCCACCACCTGCTCCTCGTCGAGACGGCGACCCGCCGCGACCTGGACGACCCCGCCACCGTCCGCTCGGTCGCCGAGGCGGTCGGCACCCAGAACACCCTGGAGCTGCTGCACGCCCTCACCGAGGCGGACGCCCTCGCGACCGGCCCGGCCGCCTGGTCCGCCTGGCGCGGTTCCCTCGTCACCGACCTCGTCCGGCGGGTCTCCGCCGTCCTGGCCGGCGACACCCCCGGCGAACCCGAGCCCGCCGCGCCCTCCGCCGAACAGGAACGCCTGGCCATCGAGGCCCATCGCACCGGCGGCCCGGTCCTCGCCCTGCGCGCCCGGAGCGAACCGGCGCCGGACGGGGAACAGCCCGGCGATCCGGAGCCCCTGGGCGTCGAACTGCTCATCGCCGTCCCCGACCGGCCGGGCGTGCTGCCCGCGGTCGCCGGCGTCCTCGCGGTGCACCGCCTCACCGTCCGCACCGCGGAACTGCGCGCCCTGGAGCTGCCGCGGGACGTGGACGACGAGGGCACGATCCTCCTGCTCGACTGGCGGGTCGCTGCCGAGTACGGCTCCCTGCCCCAGGCGACGCGGCTCCGCGCCGACCTGGCCCGCGCCCTGGACGGCTCCCTGGACATCGCCGGCCGCCTCGCCGAACGGGACGCGGCCTACCCCCGCCGCCGCGGCTGGCCCGCTCCGCCGCCCCGCGTCACCGTCGCCCCGGCCGCCTCCCGGCACGCCACGGTCATCGAGGTCCGCGCCCAGGACGCCCCGGGCCTGCTGCACCGCATCGGCGCGGCCCTGGAGAAGGCGGCGGTGCGGGTGCGGAGCATGCACGTGAGCACGCTGGGCGCCAACGCGGTCGACGCGTTCTACGTCACCACGGGAGCCGGGGCGCCCCTGCCCGAGCGGGACGCGGTGGCGACGGCCCGGGCCCTGGAGGAGACGCTGCGGGGATGACCCTGCCCCGGTGCCTCCGGCGCCGGGATACCCTGGAGGGCGATTCCTACAAGACCGTCACCGACCCCGAGGACCGCGAGCGCCGTGTTCGACACTCTCTCCGATCGCCTGTCAGCGACTTTCAAGAACCTGCGCGGCAAGGGACGGCTCTCCGAGGCGGACATCGACGCCACGGCGCGCGAGATCCGTATCGCGCTCCTCGAGGCGGACGTCGCCCTGCCCGTCGTCCGGACGTTCATCAAGAACGTCAAGGAAAGGGCGCTGGGCGCCGAGGTCTCCAAGGCCCTCAACCCGGCCCAGCAGGTCCTCAAGATCGTCAACGACGAGCTGGTCACCATCCTCGGCGGCGAGACCCGGCGGCTGCGTTTCGCCAAGCAGCCGCCGACCGTGATCATGCTGGCCGGTCTCCAGGGCGCCGGCAAGACCACCCTCGCGGGCAAGCTCGGCCGGTGGCTGAAGGAGCAGGGCCACTCCCCGCTGCTGGTCGCCTGTGACCTCCAGCGCCCGAACGCCGTCAACCAGCTGACCGTCGTCGCCGAGCGCGCCGGCGTCGCGGTGTACGCGCCCGAGCCGGGCAACGGCGTCGGCGACCCGGTGAAGGTCGCCCAGGACTCCATCGACTTCGCCAAGTCCAAGGTCCACGACATCGTGATCGTGGACACCGCCGGCCGCCTCGGCATCGACACCGAGATGATGCAGCAGGCCGCGGACATCCGGGACGCCGTGCGCCCCGACGAGATCCTGTTCGTCGTCGACGCGATGATCGGTCAGGACGCCGTCAACACCGCCGAGGCGTTCCGCGACGGCGTCGGCTTCGACGGCGTGGTCCTCTCCAAGCTCGACGGTGACGCCCGCGGTGGCGCGGCCCTGTCGATCCGGCAGATCACCGGCAAGCCGATCATGTTCGCGTCGAACGGCGAGAAGCTGGACGACTTCGACGCGTTCCACCCGGACCGGATGGCCTCCCGCATCCTCGACATGGGTGACCTGCTCACCTTGATCGAGCAGGCGGAGAAGACCTTCAGCCAGGAAGAGGCCGCCAAGATGGCCTCGAAGCTGGCGTCCAAGAAGGGCCAGGACTTCACCCTGGACGACTTCCTGTCCCAGATGGAGCAGGTCAGGAAGATGGGCAGCATCAGCAAGCTGCTCGGCATGCTCCCGGGCATGGGCCAGATCAAGGACCAGATCGCCAACCTGGACGAGCGGGACGTCGACCGCACCGCCGCGATCATCAAGTCGATGACCCCGGCCGAGCGCCAGGACCCGACGATCATCAACGGCTCCCGCCGCGCCCGCATCGCCAAGGGTTCCGGTGTCGAGGTCAGCGCGGTCAAGAACCTGGTCGAGCGGTTCTTCGAGGCCCGCAAGATGATGTCCCGCATGGCGCAGGGCGGCGGGATGCCGGGTATGCCGGGCATCCCGGGCATGGGCGGCGGCCCCGGCCGGCAGAAGAAGCAGCAGAAGAAGGCCAAGGGCAAGCAGCGTTCCGGCAACCCGATGAAGCGCAGGCAGCAGGAGCTGGAGGCGGCCCAGCGCCGCGAGGCCGCCGCGCAGGGCGGCAACGCCTTCGGGCTGCCGCAGCAGGCCGGCGAGGACTTCGAGCTGCCCGACGAGTTCAAGAAGTTCATGGGCTGACCGGACCCGTTCCGCCGTGCCAGGGGCGCCCCTTTCAGGAGGGGCGCCCCTGGGCGTGCCGGGGCCGGGCCGGTGTCGTACCGTCCGGGTATGACCAACCCCGCTCCGCCGCGCAAGTCGCCGGACCAGCCCTGGCGTACCGAGGGCGCCCCGGAGGAGCCGCAGCGACAGCCGTCCGGCGGGGGGAGGATGGGGGGCGGCTGGTGGCGGCTGATCCTCACCGCGCTGATCGTGTACCTGATCGCGAACCTGGTGCTGTCCTACTTCGACCAGGCCAACGAGCCGACGATCTCGTACACCGAGTTCAGCAGACAGGTGACCGACGGCAACGTCGACAAGATCTACGCCAAGGGCGACTCCATCCAGGGCCAGCTCAAGAAGGAGCGGAAGAACCCCGAGGGCGGCGGCGGGTACACCAAGTTCAACACCGAGCGGCCGTCCTTCGCCCACGACGACCTGTGGGCCAACCTCACCAAGCACAAGGTCAACGTCACGGCCGAGCCCGTCGTCCAGCACCGGAGCTTCCTCGCCAACCTGCTGCTCTCGCTGGCCCCGATGCTGCTGCTGATCGCCGTGTGGGTGCTCATCGCGCGGCGGATGCGGGCGGGGCTCGGCGGCCCGGGCGGCATGCTCGGCCGCAAGGCGCCGCCGAAACCGGTGGAGCTGGTGCCGGGGCAGAAGCGCACCACCTTCGCCGACGTGGCCGGCATCGACGAGGTCGAGGGCGAGCTGAACGACGTCGTGGACTTCCTGAAGAACCCCGACGCCTACCGCCGGATGGGCGCC
>NZ_JOCB01000108.1 GCF_000718775.1 Streptomyces sp. NRRL S-31 | reverse complement strand
TTGCGGGACGGGTCGCGGTCGGGGGCGAGTTCCTCCACCAGGCGTTCGAAGGGGAGGTCCTGGTGGTCGTAGGCGCCGAGGGCGGTGTCCTTGACCCGGTGCAGGAGTTCGGTGAACGCCGGGTCGCCGGAGAGGTCGGTGCGCAGGACGAGGGTGTTGACGAAGAAGCCGATCAGGTCCTCGGTCTCGGCGCGGTTGCGGCCGGCGACCGGACTGCCGACGGTCACGTCGTCCTGGCGGCCGTACTTGGCCAGCAGCACCTGGAAGGCCGCCAGCAGCACCATGTACAGGCTCGCGCCGCCGCTCCTGGCCGCCTTCCGCAGCCCGGCGGTCACCGCCGCGCCCACCTCGAACGTCACGGTGTCGCCGCCTCCGGGCCGCCCCGCCGGACGGCGGTGGTCGGTGGGCAGCTCCAGCGGTTCCACTCCGGCGAGCCGCTCCCGCCAGTACGCCAGCTGCCCCTCCAGCACGTCACCGGTGAGCCGCCGGCGCTGCCACACGGAGAAGTCCGCGTACTGCACCGGCAGTTCCGCGACCTCCGGTGGGGTGCCGGTCGTCGCCGCCCGGTAACCCTCCCGCAGCTCGCGTGCCATGACTGGCTCGGACCAGCCGTCACAGGCGATGTGATGGACCGTCAGCAGCAGGTGCGCCTCCTCGTCGGCCAGCCGCACCAGGTGCGCGCGGAGCAGCGGCCCCGACGCCAGGTCGAACGGGCGGGCGACCGCCTCGCGGGCGAAGCGCCGTGCCGCCTCCTGCCGCTCCCCGGGATCGGCCAGGTGCCGCAGGTCGTGGACGGCCGCGCGCACCGGCGCCGGCGGATCGACGACCTGCGCCGGCTCACCGTCCTCGTCGGCGACGAACCGCGTCCGCAGGACCTCGTGCCGCGCCAGCATCCGGGTCAGCGCCGCGTCCAGGGCACCGGTGTCCAGCGCACCGCGGACGCGCAGCGCGAAGGGTACGGCGTACTCGGCCCGCCCGGGCTCCAACTGGTCCAGGAACCACAGCCGTTGCTGGGCGAAGCTCAACGGCAGCGGCCCGCCGGTACGGTCGGCCGGTACGATCCGCTCCGCGCCGGCCGCCCCGTCCGCCGCCCGCTCCGCCACGGCCGCGGCCAGCCCGGCGACGGTGGGCGCCGCGAACAGGTCCCGCACCGGCACCTCCACCCCCAGCGCCTCCCGCAGCCGGGACGTCACCTGGGTGGCGAGCAGGGAGTGCCCGCCCAGCTCGAAGAAGTTGTCGTCCACCCCGGTCACCTCGGTGCCCAGTACCTGGGACCAGGCCGCCGCGACCGCGCGCTCCACCGGGGTACGGGGCGCCGGACCGCCGGCCCCGGACGCGCGGGGCTCCGGCGCGGGCAGCGCCCGCCGGTCCACCTTGCCGTTCGGGGTGAGCGGCAGCCGCTCCAGCGTCACGAACGCGGACGGCACCATGAAGTCGGGCAGTTCACGGCGGAGCCGCCCGCGCAGGGCCTCGCCGCGCACCGTGCCGTCCGCCGCCGGGACGACGTAGGCGACCAGCCGCTTGTCGCCGGGGACGTCCTCGCGGACGACGACGGTGGCCGCCGCGACGTCGGGCCCGGCCAGCAGCACCGCCTCGATCTCACCGGGCTCGATGCGGTGCCCGCGCAGCTTCACCTGGTCGTCCAGCCGGCCCAGGAACTCCAGTTGCCCGTCGGCCAGCCAGCGCACCCGGTCCCCGGTGCGGTAGACCCGGCGCGGCGTGCCGTCGACGTCGGCGGTGACGAACCGCTGCGCCGTCTGGTCCGGCAGCCCCCGGTATCCGCGCGCCAGCCCGGCGCCGCCGACGAGGAGTTCGCCCGGCACCCCGGTCGGCACCGGCCGGCCGTGCCGGTCCACCACGTACACGAAGGTGCCGGGCACCGGGCGGCCGATCGGCGGCACGGCCGTGCCGGGGGCGACCTCGGCCGAGGTCGTCACCACCGTCGACTCGGTCGGCCCGTAGTTGTTGACGACGCGGAAGGGCAGCCGCAGCCCGGCCGGCAGGCGCAGCGCGTCCCCGCCGGTCAGCACGTACTCCAGGGAGGTCGGCTCCGACCAGTCGAGGGCCGCCAGCGCCTCCAGCACCGGCGTCGAGACGAAGGTGCCCGTGACCCGCCGCTCGGCCAGCCAGCGCTGGAGCAGGGCCGGTGTCAGCCGTACGGTGTCCTCGGGTACGCACACGGTGGCACCGGTCGCCAGCGCGGGCCACAGCTCCCAGGCCGCCGCGTCGAAGCCGACCCCGGCCAGCAGCGCGACCCGCCGTCCCGGGGCCGCGCCGAAGGTGTCGGCCGTCCAGCGGACCAGGCCGGCCAGGCTGCGGTGCTCGATCTCGACGCCCTTGGGCCGGCCGGTGGAGCCGCTGGTGTAGATCACGTACGCCAGGTCGCCGGCGGTCGCCGCGGGTTCCGGGTCGTGCGCCGGCAGGTCCGCGAGGGACGGCCAGTCCCGGTCGGTGAGGAACCGGCCGGGCTCCCCGGGCAGCCGCGCGGCCCGGGCGCTGTCGGTGACGACGAGCGCGGCCCGCGCGTCCGCGACCAGGTAGGCGAGCCGGTCGGCCGGGTGCTCCGGGTCCAGCGGTACGTAGGCGGCGCCGGACTTGAGGACCGCGAGCAGCGCGGTGATCTGCTCGGGGCCGCGCTCCAGGCACACGGCGACCGCGGCCCCGGGACCGGCCCCGCGGGACCGCAGGTGCCGGGCGAGCCGGTTGGCCCGGGCGTTCAGTTCCCGGTAGGTCAGTTCGCCGCCGGTCCAGAGCACCGCCGCCGTGTCCGGCCGCAGGGCGGCGCACTCCTCGACCAGCCGGTGCACCGTCACCCCGGCACCGGTGCCGGCACCGACCTCGGCACCGGTTCCGGAACCGGCCTCGGCACCGGCCTCGGCCTCGGTGACGGCGACGGACGCCGTGCCGCTCCACTCGGTCAGCACCCGCTGCCGCTCGGCGCCGGACAGCACCTCCAGCTCGGACAGGCGGCGCTCCGGGCCCGCGACCGCCGCGCGCAGCAGCGTGGTGAAGTGCCCGGCCAGCCGCTCGGCCGTGTCCGGCGTGAACAGGTCGAGGGCGAACACCAGATCGCCGTCGAGCGAGCCGTCGGGGCGCTCGGTGAGGAACAGGGTCAGGTCGAACTTGGCCTCCTCCGCACGGACCGCGAACGGCTCCACCACCGCTCCGGGCAGCCGCCACGCATGGCCGTCCGGGGTGTTCTGGAGCACGAACATCGTCTGGAACAGCGGAGTGCGCGACAGGTCGCGGTCGGGGGCCAGCTCCTCCACCAGACGCTCGAAGGGCAGGTCCTGGTGGTCGTAGGCGCCGAGGGCGGTGTCCTTGACCCGGTGCAGGAGTTCGGTGAACGCCGGGTCGCCCGACAGGTCGGTCCGCAGGACGATGGTGTTGACGAAGAAGCCGATCAGCTCCTCGGTCTCGGCCCGGTTGCGGCCGGCGATCGGGCTGCCGACCGCGATGTCCTCCTGGCCGCTGTACTTCGCCATCAGCAACTGGAACACCGCCAGCAGCGACATGAACAGGCTCGCGCCCTGCCCCGCCGCCAGCCGCCGGGCCGCGCCGGCCACGTCGGCGGGCACCGAGAAGGACACCGTGCCGCCCCGGCCCGACCGCTCGGCCGGCCGCCGGTGGTCGGCCGGCAGTTCCAGCGGCCGTACCCCGGCGAGCCGCTCCCGCCAGTACGCCGACTGCCCTGCCAGCGCCGGGCCGTCCAGCGCTTCGCGCTGCCAGCTCGCGAAGTCCGCGTACTGGAGGCCGAGGGGGACGAGGGCGGCCGGCCGGCCGGCCACCGCCGCGCCGTACAACTCGCCCAGCTCCCGCGCCAGGATGCCCTCCGACCAGCCGTCGGAGACGATGTGGTGCACCGCGAGCAGCAGCAGCCACTCCGCGTCTGCCACCCGCACCGCCACCGCGCGCAGCAGCGGCCCGGCGGCCAGGTCGAACGGCCGGCCCGCGGCCTCGCGCAGGATCTCCCGCGCCGCGTCGGCGCCGAGGTGCCGGGCGTCGTGGACGTCCACCGCCACCTCCCGCGCCGCGTCCACGACCTGGAACGGGCGTCCCGTGCCGTCCGCGACGATCCGGGTCCGCAGGATCTCGTGCCGGGCGGCCAGCGCCGTCAGCGCGGCACCGAACGCCTCCGGCGCGAAGTCCCCCTCGACCCGCAGCCCCACCGGGATCGCGTACTCGGCCCGGCCCGGCGCCAACTGGTCCAGGAACCACAGGCGTTGCTGCGCGAACGACAACGGCAGGGCACCCGCCGAGCGGTCCGCGCGCGGGATCGCGGCGAAGCTGCCCGGGCCCAGCGCGTCCACGGCCGCCGCCAGCAGCGCCGGCGTCGGGGCGTCGAACAGCGTCCGGTGCGGCACGTCCACCCCGAGGTCCCGGCGCAGCCGGGAGGCGACCCGGGCGGCCAGCAGGGAGTGCCCGCCCAGCTCGAAGAAGTCGTCGTCCGCGCCGACCGCGTCGACGCCCAGCAACTCGGCCCAGACACCGGCGACCACCCGCTCCGTCGGCGTACGCGGCGCGGTGAACGCGGCGGAGACGTCCGGTCGGTGGCCCTCCGGCGCGGGCAGCGCCCGCCGGTCCACCTTGCCGTTCGGAGTGAGCGGCAGCCGCTCCAGCACCACGTACCGGGCCGGCACCATGTGCGCCGGCAGGTCCCGCGCCAGCGCCGCCCGCAGCCCGGCCACGGCCACCGCCGCGCCGCCGGCCGGCACCAGGTACGCCACCAGCCGCTTGTCGCCCGGGACGTCCTCACGGACCACGACGGTGGCCGCCGCGACCTCCGGCCGGGACAGCAGGGCGTTCTCGATCTCGCCCAGCTCCACCCGGTGCCCGCGCAGCTTCACCTGGTCGTCCATCCGGCCCAGGTAGACCAGCCGCCCGTCCGGCAGCCACTTCACCAGGTCACCGGTGCGGTACACCCGGGCCTCGGGATCGGCCGAGAACGGGTGCGGCACGAACCGCCGCGCCGTCAGATCGGGCCGGCCCAGATAGCCGAGGGCCACGTTGACACCGCCGATCAGCAACTCCCCGGGGACCCCGACCGGCTGCACCTCCCCGTGCGCGCCGACCACGTACACCTCGGTGTTGTCGATCGCCCGGCCCATCGGCACGTGGTCCGCCGCCGGGTCCACCGACACCGACCGGCTGACCACGTTGCCGACGGTCGCCTCCGTCGGCCCGTACTCGTTGACGATCGCCGTGTCCCCGGTGCCCAGCTCCAGCACCCGGTGCGCCAGCGCCGGCGTCAGGTCCTCGCCGCCGGCCACCACCGTGGCGATGCCGTGCCGCACACCGTCCTGCTCCAGCCGGGCGGTCAGCAGCTCCAGATGCGAGGGCGTCGCCTTCAGGAAGCTGACCGGGACCCCGCTCGCGACGATGTCCACGGCCGCGTCGAACACCCCGCGGCCCGGCTCCGGCCGCGGCACCACCAGGCACAGCCCCTGCACCAGCGGCAGGAACAGCGCGGTCACCGTCAGGTCGAACGCCGCCGACGAGCACAGCAGCGAACCGATCCGCGCGCCGGGCGCCGGAGGGTAGTTCCGGTCGCACCAGTGCAGGTAATTGACGACACCCCGGTGCCCGACCCGCACCCCCTTGGGGCGGCCCGTGGAACCCGAGGTGTAGATGACGTACGCCACGTCGTCCGGGCCCGCGGCGGCCGGGGCGGCGCCGGTGCCGGCCGGCCACTCCCGGTCGGCCAGCAGCAGCGCGGTGCCCGGGGCGAACAGACCCGCGTGCGCGGACTGCGTCACCACCACCGGGGCGGCGCTGTCCTGGACCATGTACCGCAGCCGCTCGGCCGGGTAGGCCGGGTCCAACGGCACGTAGGCGGCACCCGACTTGAGCACGCCGAGCAGCGCGCACACCAGGTCCGGACCGTGGTCCAGGCACACCGCGACCAGCGCGCCGGGGCCCACGCCCCGCTCCGCCAGGTACCGCGCCAGCCCCTCGGCGCGCGTCTCCAACTCCCGGTAGGTCAGCCGCTGATCGCCGTACTCCAGGGCCACCGCGTCGGGCTGGAGCGCGGCCCGCTCCGCGACCAGCCGGTGCACGGTCGCGGTGTCCGGGAACGCGGACCGCGGCCCGTTCCACTCGGTCAGGACGCGGTGCCGCTCCGGCTCCGTCAGCATCTCCAGCGCGCTGAGCGGCACCCCGGGCGCGTCGGCGGCGGAGCCCGCGAGCGTCACGAAGTGTCCCGCCATCCGCTCCGCCGTGGCCCGTTCGAACAGATCGGTCCGGTAGCCGAGGACACCGCTCAGCCCGCCGCCGTCCACGACGACCTCCAGCGTGACGTGCGCGTCCGGCGGGAACACGGCGGCCTCCCGGCCGGCCGCACGCCACGCGAACCACGCCACCGAGGCCGGCCCGCCGGCCGCGTCCGCCAGCGCCGCGAGCGGCACCGGACCACGGCCGGCCGCGTCCGTCAGGCCCCGCGCGACCAGCGCCAGCGCCTCGCCGAACGCCGGATCGCCGGCCGGGCCCCGCACCACGGTCGCCGCACCCGCGTCCCGCCCGCCGTCCGCCGGCAGCGCCACCGGGACGTCGCCCCGGCCGGCGTGCCGCGCCAGCAGCGTGTGGAACACCGTCAGCAGGACCGCGGGCAACTCCGCACCACGGTCGCGGGCCAGCGCGGCCAGCGCGTCGGCGGTCCGGGCGGGCACGTCGAACGGGACCCCGTCCGCGCGGCCCGGGCCGTCGTCCGAAGGCCGGCGGTCCGACGGCAGTTCCAGCGGCTCCAGGCCCGCCAGCGCGTGCCGCCACTCCTCCACCTGGTGATCAGCCACCGTTCACTCCCCATCGTCAGGACATCGTCAGCGGTACAAGCAGTTCGAGGGCGGCACGTGGTGCGGGGCGGGGCACCGCCGGGCGGACCGGGTGCCGCGCCGCCGCCGAAGCCGTGACCGGCCGGCACCGAACGTCCGCGACGAGCACGCTAGGACGCGCGGGCGGGCGCCCCCAGTGGACACAAATGACGCCCCGCCGGGTGGTCACAACTGCCCAGTGCCGCCCGCGATCACCGCTGGCCACCATGGACGACGTCACCAGGCCCCGTCGTCAGACTCCCGCCTGCCCGGCCCGATCGCAGCGGTCGCGGCCCCATCACGGTGTCGAGAGGAAAAGCCGGTCGTGTACCCGCATCGCCAGCCCCCGGACAACCCGCGCCACGCCGTCCTGACCACCATCGCCTCGGACTCGCACACCTGGAACCTGCTCTTCCTGCAACTGCTGCTGGAGGAACAGGGCTGGGAGGTCACCAACCTCGGCGCGTGCGTCCCGGTCGGCGTCCTCGTCGAGGAGGCCACGGCCCGCACACCCGACCTCATCGTCGTCAGCACGGTCAACGGACACGGCGCCGAGGAGGCCCCCGGCCTGGCCCGCGCGGTGCGCGCGGTGCCCGCGCTGGCCGAGGTGCCGCTCGTCGTCGGAGGCAAGCTGGACACCTCGGGCACCACCGCCCCGGACGTCCACGCCTCGCTCACCGACGCCGGCTTCGACGCCGTCCTGACCGGCGCCAACGCCGTACCCGGACTGCTCGCCCTGCTCGACGCCCTGCCCGAGCACCGGCACGGAAGGTCCCCCGCCGATGCCGTCCGCTGAACCCGCCCCCGCCGGCGGCGCCTTCCACCGCTTCATGGCCGACGCCGCCCGCACCGGCGGCCTCGTCGTACAGCCCCGCATGGGCTTCGCCGACCCCGCCCGGATGCGCAGGGGCCTGATCGCCACCCGCGCCGCCGACGCCACCACCGTCGGCACCCTCACCCTGGACAGCTTCACCCGCGTCGGCGACTACGCCGCCGCCGCCCGCGCCGTCGCCCAGGGCCACCACCTCAACGGCTACCCGCTGGTCAGCATGGACCCGGCGACCACCACCGGCCTCCTCCACGGCGTCCACGGACCCGGTTTCCCCGTCCAGGTACGGCACGGCTCCGCACAGCCCGGCCGGATCGTCGAAGCCCTCATCGCCGCCGGACTCGACGCCACCGAGGGCGGCCCCGTCTCCTACTGCCTGCCCTACGGCCGCACCCCGCTGGCCACCTCGGTCCGCGCCTGGGCCGAAGCGTGCCGCAAGCTCGCCGACCTGCGCGAGACCGGCACCGAACCGCACCTGGAGACCTTCGGCGGCTGCATGCTGGGCCAGCTCTGCCCGCCCTCCCTGCTCGTCGCCCTCTCCGTCCTGGAAGCCATGTTCTTCCGCCGGCACGGCCTGCGCAGCGTCTCCCTCAGCTACGCCCAGCAGACCAGCCCCGAACAGGACGAGGAGGCCGTCCACGCACTGCGCGCCCTCGCCGCCGACCACCTCCCGGACACCTCCTGGCACGTGGTCCTCTACGCCTACATGGGCGTCTACCCGGAGACCCGGGCCGGGGCGCTGCGGCTCGTCGAGGACGCCGCCCGGCTCGCCGTACGCACCGGCGCCACCCGCCTCATCGTCAAGACCCCGGCCGAGTCGGCCCGTATCCCCTCCGTCGAGGAGAACGTCACCGCGCTGGAGACCGCGGCCCGCGCCGCCCGCACCGCGCGGCCGGCCGCCCCGCCGCCCTCCACCGGCGTCGAGGCGGAGGCCCGCGCCCTCGTCGAGGCCGTCCTGCACCTCCACGACGACCTCGGCCAGGCCCTGATCCGCGCCTTCGCCCACGGCTACCTCGACGTCCCCTTCTGTCTGCACCCCGACAACGCCGGGCGCACCCGCAGCTACATCTCCGACCGCGGCCGGCTGGAGTGGTCCCGCACCGGATCGCTCCCCCTGGGCAGGCCCACCACCGCACAGCCGTCCCGGCGGCTCACCCCGTCCGGACTGCTGCACGCCCTCAACCACGTCAAGAACCGCTACGACGACCCCGCCGCCCGCCTCGAGACGGCGAGCTGACGCTCACCCGGGCCAGCCCCACCCGACAACCACAGCCCCCACCCGGCAACGACAGGACAGGACACGCCAGACATGACACTCCAGATGGATCTCCCGCTGGCCCCCGTGGCCCCCGCGCTGCCCTCCCCGCTGGAACACCTGCGCGACCCGCGCACCCGCGCGGCCCTGCGCGTCCAGCAGGCGCTCGTGGCCGGTGCCCGCGCCTTCCTGCGCTCCGACGGCGCCGTGGAGATGGCCCACCCGGTCATCGGCCCCGTCACCGACCCCGGCTCGCGCGGCGCCAAGCAGGTCGACGTCGACTACTACGGCCACCGCTACAAGCTGATGACCAGCGCCATCCTCTACAAGCAGGCGTCACTGCTGGCCTTCGACCGCATCTTCCTCGTCGCGCCCAACGTCCGCCTCGAACCCGTCGAGACCAGCAGCACCCACCGCCACCTCGCCGAGTTCCGGCAGATCGACGTCGAGTACGCGGGCGCCACCCGCGACGACGCCATGGCCGTCGCCGAGCAGCTGGTCCGCCACGCCGTGACCACCGCCGTCGACGAGTGCGGCGACGACCTCGCCGTCCTCGGCCGCGACCCCGAGGCCCTGCGCCGCTACGTGGCCGGGCCGTTCGCCCGCGTCCCGCACGGCGACGTCGTCGACGGCCTGCGCCGCGACGGCTACCCGCAGGCCGCCGGCACCGAGATCGAGTGGGAGGCCGAGGAGCGCATCTCCCGCCAGGCCGACGCCCCGTTCTTCATCGTCGGCTACCCCAAGGGCTCCCGCGGCTTCTACGACAAGGAGAGCCCCGCCGAGCCCGGCACGCTGCTCAACTTCGACCTCATCGCCCCCGAGGGCTGCGGCGAACTGTGCAGCGGCAGCGAACGCGAGTACGACTACGCCGCCCTGGTCACCCGGATGCGCGAGACCGGCGAGAACCCCTCCAAGTACGCCTGGTACCTCGACGTCGCCCGGCACGGCATCCCCAGCAGCGCCGGCTTCGGCATCGGCCTGGAGCGCCTGACCCGCTGGGTCACCGGCCTGGACTCCGCCTGGCAGACCACCGCCTTCCCGAAGATCGCGGGGGTCGTGTCGCCGTGACCCAGCTGACCGCACCCGGCCTGCCCGAGGACACCGTCCGCGCCCGGGCCCGCGACGGCGCCGCCGCCGTCTTCCCGCCCCTGGACAGCTACGGCACCGCCGTCTTCGGCGCCGCCCCCGCACCCGCAGGCGACGAGATCGACGCGCTGCGCCTGGCCCCGCCCGTCTTCATGCCGGGCCGCCTCGCCAAGCTCATCGACCTCGGCCGCGAACCCCTCTACTCCGACGTCCGCCTCGACACCGCCCTCGGCGGCTTCACCGCCCCGCTGCCGGTCTATCTGTCCGCGCTCGGCTCCACCCGCGTCGCCGGCACCAGCCTCGCCCTCAGCCGCCAGGCCGGACGCCTCGGCATCCCCATGGTCATCGGCGAGAACGTCGCCCCCATGAACGGCTTCCGCTCCGGCGGCGACGAGCACCGCAAGGGCCTGCTGGAACGCATCCAGGCGTACTGCGAGGAACTCCCCGACGGCGTCGGCGGCATCTGCGTCCAGCAGAGCACCGAGGACGCCGACTCCGAGGTCTGGAACCACGTCTACAGCGACCCCGCCGTCACCGGCCTGCTCACCTCCGGCCGCCTCGGCTTCGAACTCAAGGTCGGCCAGGGCGCCAAGCCCGGCCTCGGCGGCCTCACCATGGTCAGCGAAGCGGTCGCGGCCGACCTCGCCGGACAGTACGCCGTCGAACGGCTCGGCCCCGGCGACGCGTCGATCCTGCGCTGCGCGAGCCCCGGCACCTTCACCGACGAGATCTTCCGCCGGCAGATCCAGCTCATGCGCAACAACTACCCGCGCGCCCGCTGCTGGGTGAAGCTCTTCCCCGGCCGCGACGTCGGCCGGGCCGCGGCCATCGCCTGGGACTCCGGCGCCGACGCCGTCGCCGTCGACGGCGCCGAGGGCGGCACCGGCTGGGCCCCGACCGGCTTCCTCGGCCACGTCGGACTGCCCCTCGCCGAAACCATGCGCCGCGTCGACCCCGCCGGCCGCACCCTCCTCGCCAGCGGACGCGTCTGGGACGGCATCCGCGCCGTGAAGCTGCTCGCCCTCGGCGCCCGCGCCGTCGGCCTCGGCCGCGCCGCCCTGATCGCCGCCGACGAGGACCCCGAGCACGGACTCGAGCGCCTGCTGGACGCCATGGCACTGGAACTGCGCATGGCCGTCAGCGCGCTGGGCCGCTACACGGCGGAGGAGACCGGCCCCGAAGACCTCTGGGAGCCCCGGTCATGATCTACGAGCACACCTACGACCTGGTCACCGACGACCTCTTCGTCCTGCTGCCCCGGCTGGTGCCCGGCTCGGAGGTCTTCCTGAAGATCGAGGGCCTCAACCCGGCCGGCTCCGTCAAACTCAAGACCGCGCTGAGCCTCATCGAGGACGCCGAGCACCGCGGCGTCCTCACCCCGGGCGCCCGCGTCATCGAGTCCTCCTCCGGAAACCTGGGGATCGCCCTCAGCTCCATCTGCGCCACCAAGGGCTACCGCTTCACCTGCGTCGTCGACCCCAACACCAACGCCACCAGCATCGACCACATGCGTGCCCTGGGCGCCGAGGTGGTCGTCGTCGACACCGTCGACGCCAACGGCGGCTTCCTCGAGTCCCGCATCGCCCACATCCGGCGCCACATCGAGGCGGACCCGACCGTGGTCTGGCTCAACCAGTACGCCAACCCGGCCAACCCGCGCGCCCACTACGAACAGACCGCGCGCACCCTGCTCAAGGAGGTCCAGCACCTCGACTACCTGTTCATCGGCGTCGGCTCCACCGGCACCTTCGTCGGCTGCGCGCAGCACCTGCGCGAATTCTCGCCGCACACCCGGATCGTCGCCGTCGACGCCCTCGGCTCCATCATCCTCGGCGCCGCACCCGGTCCCCGCCGCATCCCCGGCCTGGGCGCCAGCCGCATCCCCGAACTGTTCGAACCCGGCCTCGCCGACGACGTGGTACTGGTCGCCGAGGAGGACGCCGTACGCGAGTGCCGACTGCTCGCCCGCACCCACGGCCTGCTCACCGGCGGCTCCACCGGCTCGGTCCTGGCCGCCGTCCGCCGCCGGGCCGGCACCATCCCGGCCGGCTCCCGCATCGCCGCGATCTCCCCCGACCTCGGCGAGCGCTACCTCGGCACGGTCTACAACGACGACTGGGTCGAGCGGAACCTCGGCGTCCGCACCTGATCCCGCCCGTCCGTACCTCCGCGCCACCGGTCCGCTCGCTCCACCCGCCCGCTCCGCCCGCGAAAGGCAACCACCGATGTCGACCTTCCATGTGATCGACGGCTCCGTCGCCCAGGATGTCATCGGCTCCGCGCCGTCGGACGTCCTGGACATCGTGCGGGACACCTACCTCCAGCACAGCCGCGGGGCCACCGTGAACCCCAACAGCCACTTCCTGCGCTTCCCGCACGACCCGGGCGCCCGGATCATCGCCCTGCCCGCCCACCTCAACGGCGACACACCGGTCTCCGGCCTCAAGTGGATCGCCAGCTACCCGCAGAACGTACGCCGGAACCTGCCGCGCGCCTCCGCCGTCCTGCTGCTGAACGACGCCGAGACCGGATACCCGTTCGCCTGCCTGGAGGCGTCCGGCATCAGCGCCGCCCGCACCGCGGCGTCCGCCGCGCTCGCCGTGGAGACCCTCGCCGACGGCGACGGCCCGAAGACCGTGCTCTTCGTCGGCGCCGGCGTCATCGGCCGGACCGTCTCCGACTTCCTCGCGGCCCGCGGCACCGACGTCCGCGAGTGCCTGGTCCACGACCACGTCGACACGTACGCCGAGACCTTCGCCGCCTACGCCGCCGACACCCACGGCTGGCGGACCCGCACCGTGACACAGATCGACGCGGCCCTGGCCACCGCCGACCTCGTCGTCCTCGCCACCACCGCTCCGGCGCCCTGGCTGGCGGACGGACAGACCCTGCTGCCGGGCCAGCTCATCCTGAACCTGTCCCTGCGCGACATCCACCCCACCGTCATGATCAAGTGCCACAACATCCTGGACGACATCGACCACTGCCTCACCGCCCAGACCTCGCCCCACCTGACGGAGACGGAGTACGGCACGCGCGACTTCATCGACGGCACGCTGGCCGACGTGCTGCGCGGCGAGGTGACCCTGGACCACGACCGCCCCACCGTCTTCTCCCCGTTCGGCCTCGGCGTCCTCGACCTGGCCGTCGGCTACCACATCTACCGGACCGCCGTGCGCACCGGCCGCGCGACCGAGATACCGGCCTTCTTCCCCGAGCTGAAGCGCTGGTGAGCCGGGCGGCACCGGCCGCATCCTCCGACGCCCCGGTCTCGCGCTCCCACCGTACACACGGTGGGACCACGAGACCGGGGCGTCGCCGTGTGCGCCGGGAGGGAGACGGAGGGGAGGGGGTGCCCCTATCTGTTTGGTCAAGCCGGGTGAGGATGGTCGGCATGACGGATCGGGATCGATTGGGTCGGACCGCAGCGCACTATGCCGCTGCCGGCGGGGACGTGGATGGCCTGAGGGTGCTGCTGGCTGAGGGCGCTGACCCGGGGGCTTCCGATGCAGAGGGTTGGACTCCGCTGCATTTTGCTGCTCAGGCACAAGCCCTCGCGGTCGTCGAAGTGTTGCTGGCCGCGGGGGCGGCGGTCGATGCCGTGGACCGTCATGGCAATACGCCGTTGTCGAGGGCGGTGTTCTGTTCGCGGGGCGAAGGCGGGACGATTCGCCTCCTTCTCGAAGCCGGTGCTGACCCTGACCTGGACAATGTGCATGGTGTGAGCCCGAGGGCGCTGGCGGGGCGGATCGCCAACTACGACGTGGCTGTTCACCTTCCGGCCGGGGACGGGGCTTCCTCCTGGACGCCGTCTGCCGTGGCTGGCCGGGGCTCGTAGAAGGTGCCGTCGCGGAGCATGGCGAAGAGGACGCCGGCCCGTCGTCGGGCGAGGCAGAGCAGGGCTTGGGTGTGCTGCTTGCCCTGGGCGATCTCCTTGTCGTAGTAGGCCCTGGAGACCGGGTCGCCCAGAGCGGCGAATGCGGAGAGGAACCAAGGGCGCCCGGCCAAGGCCCGCTGCCGGGGCCAGGTTGATTGCCGTGCCCCACGGTGGTCCGCCAGCCGTCCGCAGCGGCCGCACCGCTCAGGCCTCCGCCGCCCGCCGATCCGCCGGCGGATCCCGCGCTCGCCGCGCTGCGCACCGACGCGAGCGTTCGCGATGATGCTCGGAAAGCAGGGGAAAAGGCCCCCATGGCCGTCAAGCCCCGCCGAGGCGGCGCAGTGGCAGGTCCAGCAGGTCTTGAAGCTTCTTGATGGCGCTGAGGTCCTCATCATCTCGCCGACCGCCCACGCGGCCGTCATGGCGGCGGCCGTCACCCTGGAACCCGCCGACGTCGGCACGCTCGATAAAGACCGGGACATTCCCATTCGAACAGGCCTGCTGGTGCTGCCGGAAGCCGTGGTCGTGGAGAACCGGGGTGGCTCCGTTTCCGACATCCGTGCCTTCGGTTGGCAGCTCGTCACTCAGCATCAGGTCCTGCCGGACGCCCAGTACCCCGGGGTCCAGCCACGTGTTTCATGGATCGCGACGGCCCCGTACAGCCGCAGTCCTGGCGCCTCGCCGTCGCCCAGGCCCGCGCCTCCGGATCGCCGCTGCCTCCGCTTGTCCCAGACGGCATCTACGGACTGCGAGCCGACGCTGCACTCACCGCTGAGAGCAACGAACAGCCCGCCGAGATCTCCGAGGAGCACCGCAGGCTGAACACCGTCCTGAACCACCAGTGGGCCGTCACCGAGCCCAGCCGGCTCGCGCACCTCGCCGCGCCCGGCGAAGTCGACGCCGAGATGCTCGACTGGCTGGAGGCAACCGGAGCGGAGCTGATCCGTCTCGCCACCGAACGCAGGCGCCGCACCCGCCACCTCCTCGACGCCCACCTGACCACCGTCACCGACTTCATCAGCGAGTCCCGCTACACCCCCGCCGCCGGACAGCGGCTGCACACCCTGGCCGCCTCCCTCTCGCAGGCCATCGCCTGGCAGCACTTCGACGAACGCCGCCACGCCTCCGCCGGCCGCTTCTGGCACGCAGCCCTCCACAACGCCCACACCGCTCACCAGCGCGACCTTGGCGCGGGCATCCTCTCCGACCTCGCGTAACCAACTGCTGTGGCTCAAGGACGCCCGCACCGCCGCCGACATCCTCGAACACGCCATCCCCCGCACCCAGCACCCCGCCGCGCGGTCCCTCCTCCACCTGCGCCAGGCCCGCGCCCTCGCCCTCCTCAACGAGGACGGCCGGTGCCGCCGGGTTCTCACCGCCGCGGAGAAGGCGCTGGACACCGTGTCGTACGATCCCGCCCCCGCCTGGTGCTCGTGGATGTCACACGCCGACCTGGCCTCGGACGGCGGCCGTTGCCTCGCCGATCTCGGTCAGCGCAGTCAGGCCCACCGGCTCATGGACGAGGGCATCGCCCTGCTGCCTGCCACCCGCTCCAAGACCAAATCCGTGTTCCTGACCTACCAGGCCGAGACCTACCTCCGCGACGGCGAACCCGACATCGCCGCGGAGACCGCCATCCGCTCCCTCGACCTGGCCAGCCGGATCGACGCCCCCCGGTGCGTGACGATGGTGCGCGACCTCGAACCGGCCTTCGCGCCGTACGCGCACACGGCAGGCGTTGACGAACTCCTCGAACGGCCCCGAGCCGTCGGCAGAGGTTCCGTCACCGGCAGGTGGTATCTCATCTCCTCCGGCCGTCCCGGCGCGAAGGAGCGGGGCTGGAAGCTGCCCCTCGTCACCACCCGGGTGGAGCAAGGGTCGTGCCGTACTCGACGGCGAGCGTCCGGTTTCGGCTTGAGGGCTCCCGGAGGGATGCTGGTCGTGAACCGGGCGGCGTCGAGGCAGTAGACGTGTCGCTGCCGCGCGTCACATTGCGTGCCCGGGCGCGCCGTTTCACGGAAGTCTCGGAGCGTACCGATCGGGAATTCGGGATCGTAGACAGCGACCTGGCCGCCGTGCGTCTCCAGGCCGGCAACCTGGACCAGAAGGTCGGCAACCTCGGTGAGAAGGTGGACGGGCTCGCCGATGCCGTCCGCGGGCTGTCCTAGAAGACCGACCGCAATCAGGCGCGCAGCGCAGATCGTCGAGCTGCTCACCCAGTTGGTGGGCCGGAGCGCCGACGCGAGCTGACTCCCCGCGGGCCTCGCGGCCTGGGCCCTTACGCACGGCTCGCGGTGCCGTCGTGCGCGGCAGGCGGACAAGATCACGGTGACGGAGTGCCAGGGTCGAAGCGGAAGTGGTACATGCCGCCTCGGCCGCCGACGACGAGGCTGGCACCGGAAGGCAGCCACTGGCAGCAGCGCAGTGGATGGTCGGTGCGCATGATCGCCGCAGGTTCCCAGGTGCCCGTGCTCCAGATTCGAACCGATCTGTCGTCACCGGTGGTGGTGAGCCAGGTGCCGTCGGGAGAGATGGCCACCGAGCGCACCGGTCCGGTGTGGCCGGTGAGGGCGGTGGTCTGGGTGCCGGTAGCCGGATCCCAGATCCGCACCAGCCCGTCCTCTCCGGCGGTGGCGAGCCAGGTGCCGTCCGGGGAGATCGCCATGGTGCGCAGCGGGGTGAGGCCGGTGAGGGTAGTGGTCTCGGTGCCCGCGGCCGGGTCCCATATCCGCACCGCCCCGTCCGCGCCGCCGGTAGCGAGCCAGGTGCCGTCAGGAGAGATCGCGACCGCGGCCACCCAACTGGTGTGGCCAGTGAGGAGGGTGGTCTGGGTGCCGGTGGCCGGATCCCAGATCCGCACCAGCCCGTCGTCACCGGCGGTGGCGAGCCAGGTGCCGTCAGGAGAGACCGCCACCGCGGCCACCCGGCCGATGACGCCGGTGAGGAGGGTGGTCTGAGTGCCGGTGGCCGGATCCCAGATCCGCACCAGCCCGTCCTCTCCTGCGGTGGCGAGCCAGGTGCCGTCAGGAGAGACCGCCACCGCGGCCACCCGGCCGATGACGCCGGTGAGGGTGGTGGTTTCGGTGCCGGTAGCCGGGTCCCAGATCCGTACCGTCTGGTCGTCGCCGGCGGTGGCGAGCCAGGTGCCGTCCGGGGAAACCGCCACCGCCTCCACGGAGCCGGCGTGGCGGGTGTGGCTGGTGAGGGTGGCGGACTGGGTGTGGATGGCCGGGTCCCAGATGTGCACCAGCCCGTCGTAGCCGGTGGTGGCGAGCCAGGTGCCGTCGGGGGAGACCGCCATCGCCTCCGCCCGGCCGACGCGGCCGGTGAGGGTGGTGGTTCCGGTGCCGGTGGCCAAGTCCCAGACGTGCACTAGCCCGTCGTAGCCGGTGGTGGCGAGCCAGGTGCCGTCGGGGGAGACCGCCACCGCTGCCACCGGGCCGGTGTGGCCGGTGAGGGTGGTGGTCCGGGCGCCGGTGGTCAGGTCCCAGATCCGCACCGGCCCGTTGTAGCTGGTGGTGGCGAACCAGGTGCCGTCGGGGGAGATCACCACCGAGCGCAGCGGGACGTGGCCGGTGAGGGCGGTGATTCCGGTGCGGGTAGCCGGGTCCCAGATCCACATCGACCCGTCGTAGCTGGTGGTGGCGAGCCAGGTGCCGTCAGGGGAGATCGCCACCGCGGCCACCGGGCCGGTGTGGCCGGTGAGGGTGGTGGTCTCTGTGCCGGTGGCCGGGTCCCAGATCCGCACCGACCCGTCGTGACCGCCGGTGGCGAGCCAGGTGCCGTCAGGGGAGATCGCCACCGCCGCCACCGGGCCGGTGTGACCGGTCAGAGTGCGAAGAATCGAGGGCTGTGCCTGGTCAGGCAGCGGCCAGAGATTGCTGAGCCCGGGACCGACGCCCTGCCGGGCGTGAGCGGCGACTTGGCCGGTCCAGCGGGGAATGCCGGCCAAGCGGCTGTGAAGGACGGCAGTGAGAGAGTGGCCGGGCTGCGTGGGCTGGAGGAGGTGAGCGGCACGGCGCAGGTCAGCGGCGCGTTCGGCGGCATCAGGGCTTCCGGCCTGCAGGAGATCCTCGATGGGGGCGTTGGGGCCGCGCTGTCGCAGGCGGCGGTCGATCCAGCGCAGGTCGCCGGCGAGCGCTTCGGCGTCGGCACTACGGCCGGCGGCGAGGAGGTGTGCGACGGCGTGGTCCAGCACATAGCCGTCGGTGGTGTCCCACCACGCGTGCCGGGGGTTCGGCGCGCTCACGGCAAGAGGCGTCGCCGACGGGAGGCTTCCAGTGATCGCGTCTACCAGGTGGGCGTTGGCCCTGGCCAGGCCACTGGAGCCGAGGGCTTGCCGCAGGTAGTCGCGGAGGACGTCATGGAGCGTGATCCGTCCGCCGGCCGTCGGGTCGACTGTGATCAGGGACAGGCCGGAGAGTTCCTTGAGCAGGCTGTTGGCCCGCTCACCGGTGAGACCGGCGCAGGACTGCCAGAACCGGCGCACCAAGGCCACAGGAACGGGGTCGTCCTCCGCGAAGACTCCGAGTTCCCTGAGCCGGTCTGGTCCGCCGGGCGGAAGAAGACCGACCGCGGCCTCGACGGTGGCCTCCACCGCCCGTTCACGTTGACCAGGTACGGCAGCGTCCATTCCCGAGGCATCCGCCATCGCGGGGCCCGCCTGCCGAAGCCGTCGCACGGCATCGCGCGCCGCGTCGGCGGTGTCTGTCCCCAGTTGTGTCTCGGCCACGATCAGGCGGTTGACCAGACGCAGCAGCAGCGGCCAACGCCCGGTGTGTGCCAGCAGCGCGGTCACCGTGCCGACCGGCAGCAGCGAGGTGTCAAGATCCTGCAGCAGGACTGCCCGCGCTTCGCGCTCCGTCATCGCGTCCACCGCGACGAGCCGGCTGCCCGGTCTGCCGTCCAGGAGGTGCGGGCGCCGGGTGGTGACCAGCCTCACGCACCGGGGCGCTCCCCGCAGGAATGGGTCCAACTGCTCGCGTTCCCACACGTCGTCCAGGAACAGCAGTGTGCGGGGACGCTGCTCCAGGAGGCGGCCGAGGTGGTCGCCGGCCAGGTCCGGGTCGGTGAAGGTGGTCGTGTCGCCCGTGATGAGCCGGGTGACCTCACCGACCTTAGCCGCGATCTCGGCGGTGGAGCGCAGGTCCCGGCCGACGGTCACCAGGTAGACACGGCCCCGGAAACGACGCCGGACGGTGCGGTCGGCACACACCATCCGAGCCAGCCGGGTCTTGCCGAAGCCACCCGCGCCGTGCAGCGACGTCGTCAGCCCCACCGTCGTACCGCCCGGCGCGAGCACCGCGTCGACAGCCTGCCGCAGCTCGTCACGTTGCACCAGCCACCCCTCCACCGCAGGCGCCGGGGGCGGAGGGGGGTCGCCCTCCACCACCGGGATCCGCTCGGCACGTGCGACCAGCCACCCGACGACGACCGCGGCCAGCGTTAACACGCCCACCGCCCACCACGCCCTGGTCCGCAGCAAGTCCAGCACACCGGGCCACTTCTCGTCCCCGGTCGCTGCGTTCCCGGCCAAGGACAGGAGCGTGGCATCCGCCACCGCCACCGCACCAAGCGCCCCCAGAAGAGCACCACGCAGTCGGCCCACCGCCATCTCCCACCCCCTGGGAAGATCTGACAACCGTCCTGGACTCTAGCCCTGCCTCTCCTGCCACATGCCGCATTCCCTCGCCCGATACCGGCAGCGGGCCGCAGCCTGAGGCCGTAGCCGTGAGCCGACCCGGAAGCTTCCGCTGCCCAGCCCCTCCCAGACCTTGTGGCATTCGAACAGCGCCGCGTGGAAGGGCCTCCCGACGCGGTGAACATCTGCCGTCCGTTCTCATGAACAGAGCCAGCCCGTGTATGGGGCGGCCCGGCCGGATACCTCTGGTCTGGGCCGCCGCGCGTTCGGGGTCAGTTTTCGCCGAGCAGGTGTTCCTGCCGGGCCTGGACCAGGCCGCGCCATGCGGAGCGGACGGTGTCCTCGCTCGTGGTCCAACAGGTGGTCGAGGGCTCCGGCAGGGGCAGGGCGGCCATGAAGTGGGCGATGTCGGTGAAGTAGGCGAAGTCGCCGGTTGCGGTCAGCGTGCGCAGCCGGCCGATGACGGCGGCCAGCTCCTGGTCCTGCCGAGACCGAGCGGATCCTGTCCCTCTACGCCGCCCGGCTGAAGGAACTCACGGAGCCGTAGCCCGCGGCACCGGCAGGGGCCGGACGGGCGGGCGAGACCCCCACCGACGGGCCGCGTCGGCGGCCCGCCCGGTCTGGGTGCGGCGATATCGGCGGCGCACACCACCGTCGAAGCCGTACTCACCGGCGACCGTTGGGCCGAGGCCCGGAGAATGATCCGGCTACCTGGTCTTTGAGGGTGTTGATGACGGACTCGAACCATTGCGGGTTCTCGGAGGTTTGGCGGTGGAACAGGTACCGTCCGTGACTGTGGCGTAAAAGGTGACTCCATCAAGGATGCCGTGGGCTGCCCCCTTCTCGACGAATGTGGTCACGTGCATGCAGAAGGCGTTGTCGTCGCTGGTGACTTCGTAGTCACCAGCGCCTCCGCCGTCGGTGTCCGGATGTGATACGTGTTCCACCGAGGGAGTGAACCCGTGTGGTGGTCCCTTGCCCGATTGGTCGATGTCCTGTGCGATGTAGCTCTCGAGGGAGGTGTCGCCATACTGTGACTCTTTGTTCAGATCCGCGGCTACCTGATGCACCGCGTCTCTGAGATCACCCTTGCTCCAGTGTGTCTGCGTGTGCAGCCAGTACCACCCGCCCAGTCCGGCCGCCGCGGCGATGAACAGCGGCCACACCCAGATCGGAATGTGGATCTTCACCTTCGGACGGCGGGGTTTCAACGGGGCAGAGGCGTCAGGATCCGTCCACGCGGTGGGAGGCGGGTCGCTGGCAAAGGCAAGGCGGGGCGCATCCGGATCGGGAGGGCGCGCCAGGATGAGCTTGCCGGCGTTGTTGACCACCCGGCGCTGGGGTCGCGGCAGATCGCGTAGTGCGAGATCGCGTCGTACCTCGTCGAAGAGGTCGTCCAGGTTCAGTGCCACCGGCCCTCGCAGAGCCGTGAGCAAGGCGCCGGTGAATGCCGTGTACCTCGTGCCCTGAGGCGCGTAGGCGACGGCGTTCGCGGAGGTGGAGGCGAGTGTGTAAGTGCCGGCGATGTCGATCTGACCGGCGACCGTGCTGTGCCCGCTGGTCATCGCCTCGATGGCACGCCCAGAGAAACAGCAGTCGAGCACCAGCACTCGGATCGCCGCCGGGCTGTCGAGCAGTTCCTCGCGCAAGGTTTCGAACGGCAGCGCGGTCCACCGGATGCGCGCGGCGTCGGTGCGGGGCAGCGCGAGGTGAAGCCTGCCCCGGTCGTCCACCAGCCCGTGCCCGCCGTAGTACACGAACAGCAGGTCAGTCGCTTCCTGAGCGGCGCGGGTCAGGAGGCTGCCAACCTCCCCTGCGGTGGCGGGATCGCGCGCCACGATGCAGTGCTCCTGCGACAGGGAGCCGGTGGCCGGATCGGTGAGCACCTGCCGCAGATCTGCGAGGTTGGCGCTGATAGCGGGCAGGTTAGGCAACTCGGATCCGTCGGCGTGGGTGCCGGTGCCGATGAGAATGGCGCGCGAGCGGTCCGGGTCCGGTAACCGCGTCACTGGGGACCTCCCTCCGCCTCATCGTTGTTGAGCAGGCGCTCGATATCCCGCGTAAGTGCCTGCGGATCTACGCCCTTGCCGTCCACCTCTACGGTGCGGCCATCTCGCGTGCTCACGGTGATCCGCACATCAGAGCGTCGCTGGCTGATCCAGGTGGACAGGCAGTTGGCGAGTACCGCGCCCATACCTCCGGACCCGACGGCCACCGCGAGCGCATCCAGCGCCCCACCCATCTGGCCCGGGACCGGCGGTGGCTGGAAGGGCCGTACCCTGCCCCGTAGTCCGTCCTCATGCCGTAACCAGTCCGTCAGGGACAGCAGTTGGTCTGTCGGCCCTGATACGCGCAACCACAGTTCCCGTTCACCTTGGCTCATCACGCATCCATCCTGACCGATGTTCCTTCCCGCCGGCCCCGGACTGAGGGAAAGTGGATCAGCGAGATGCTCGGTCGGCATGACCCTCACCGATGTCGTCCACCAGGCCCGTCCTCAAGACGTCGACCTCGGCCTGGACACCGGCCGTGGAACGACGCCAACGAGATCGACGAAGCCACCACGATCGCCTCATGGGTATACGACCTGGCCACCGCCTCCGGCTCCCCCCAGGCCGTCCGGCGCCTGGCGGCCCCAGGATGTGCCGGCAGCGCTCCGGTCACCGGCGGGAGTCTGCGGACCTGAGTGCGCGCACAAGGCCCTGGGCTTCGGCGCGCACACCTACTCGCGCACCGACTTCCGCTGTGACGCCGCGGGTGAACCCATGTACCTGGAGGTCAACGCCCGCCCGGGCCTAACCGTTACGAGCTTGCTCCCGCTCGCGGCATCCGGCGCCGGCTGGACGTACGCCGACCTGGCCGAGCGCATCGTCTCCCTCGCCACCCTCTGACCCACCTTTCAACCGGTATGGCAGTCAGGTCGGTGGTGGGCACGCTGATGGCCCGGCTGTCGCCTCGGGTGGGCGCCGGTTTCCACGGGTCCGGCGGGGTGGTGCTGCAGGGATGGGAACGTGCTGGTCAGCCAGGGTCCGGGAGGGCTTCGAGCCGTGCCGGGGCGCTTGTGATCACGTCCGTTCAGGGCCAGTGACGTGCAAACTTCAGGTGCTGCAGCGGGCGGTGGTGACGATCTGGGCGGCGGCGGAGAGGAGGCGGAGCTGGAGGCGGCGAGGCTCCCACCTGCGGATTTCACCGGTCAGAGTGAGCATGGGCATCCACATGCCAGCAGATCAAGTGCAATCTGGACGATCTCCAGCCAAACCCTGTTTTGCGCGGTGTCGTGCAAGGGCAGGTTCCGCAGGCCGGTCGCACGGGCAGCCCGTACGCGGTACTGCTCCGCTTCGATGCGCGTCGGCATCAGGGGCGTTGACCCGGGTCGATCGCCGCGCGAGGCCGCTGTGGGACGGCGACGCCCGTACGGCGAAGCCGAAGCGCGCACCGGCACGGTCGTACGGTGCGACGGGCGCGAGCCGCTCGGTCTCAGCGCAGTGATCGGCATGATGATGACCGAGCGCGGCATAGTCGCCCCGGCCGCCGGCGGTAGCGACCTTCCTCGGTTCGACACCATCCTCGCCGCGGCCGCACCCGAACTTCCGCGCTGGGCAAGCGGCTCCAACCAGCTGGGGGTCGCCCACGCCGACGACCCGCGCAGCGAACTGGGCGAGGTCCAAGCAGGTGGCGGCGGTGCGGAGCGGGTCGGCGGCTGCTCGGCAGAGGCCTACGGAGCCGGCCCCCGGGTCGGAGGCGACTCGGGTAGTGGAGACGACCTTCGCGCCGGGTGTGGCGGCCACGCGGCACGAGCGGCACTCCATCGCCCGCCACGAGCGGCCATGCAGGTCGGCGATCACAGCCAGGACGACCGCCCCGCGGCCTGTGGGAGCGGCTGTCCGGGTAGCAGCAGGACCAGGGTGAAGGCGGCGGCAAGGACGGAGCTGGCCCGCCTGGAGGGCCTGCTGGCGCTGCCCGGTGGTGCGCCACGGCTGCTGGCCGACCGGCTCACCGACCGCCTTCAGGAGACCGGCGGCGAGGCGATGGTCACCGCCCCGTTCGGGTGGCTGATCCGACGGGGCGTGGTGCAGCGGCCGTCCTGCTCGGACCGACGCTGCGACAACGGGATCCGGCTGGACACCGGTCCGGCATCACCGCGCCCTCCGGCATTCCGAACCACCCCTCCAGCGCTTCCGCCAGCCCGACCGTCGGCATCGGCGCCTGTGCCCCCGCGTCGGCCGCCCAGGCCGTGAAGCCGTCCGGACGGAGGAGCACCGCCGCCAGTTCCGGGCGGGACGGGCAGCCGGCCGTCAGGGTGTCGACGCGGCCGGCGTACCCCGCGGCGACGACCCGGAGCTCCTGGTCGTCGGTGAGGTCGAGTGCGCTGGGCGTGGTGATCGCCCCGCCCTTGATCGTCGGGTCCACTTCGGTGAGGCGCTCCAGGACGGCCACCCGCGCGCCTCCGAGCCGGAGTTCGCAGGCCAGCATCAGTCCGACCGGGCCGCCTCCGGCCACGACTACGTCATAGTCCATGGCGCCGACTATGACCGAGGGCCAAAAGGGCCAAGAAGACGCCGCAGTGTCAAGGGGTCGACCCCGCGAGGAGAATGGCGGGTGCGCGCGATGAAGGACCCGCAGGTGGTGTTCGACCACATCGACTGACACGGCGAGACGTCGGCCCGGCGACTGTTCACCGGGCAACTGGTGGACCAGGTGCGGCGGGTGGCCGGCCTCGGGTACCTGAACCTCGGATACCTTCCGTGGGGGCAGGCATGAGCGGCGGCGAGACGTCCGACGTTGACCTGCCCCGGGTCGCTGCGGGCCACGATGGCGCAGGCCCGCCAGAACGGCGGCGCGCAGAAGACGAAGTCGAAGCCGAGGCCCGAGGTTCCGTCGCGGAGCATCGCGAACAGGACGTCGGCCCTGCGGCGGGCGAGGCAGAGCAGGGCCTGGGTGTGGTGCTTGCCCTGGGTGATCTTCTTGTCGTAGTAGGCCCGCGATGCCGGGTCCCCCAGAGCGGCGAACGCGGAGAGGAAGAAGGCCCGTTTGAGCGCTTGTTTCCTCTCCTGGAGGGCTGTTCACCGCGGATCGACGACCCGGAACCGCGGGTCGCGGGTGCGAGTCCTGCGTAGGCGGCGAGGTGGCCGGCGGTCGGGAAGGTGCTGCCGTCGCCGACCTCGATCAGGATGCGGGCTCCGGTCCTGACGCCGATGCCCGGCATGGACGTCAGGACCTTCGAAAGAGGGTGGTCCTCCAGCAGTTCCTCGATCCGCCCGGCCAGCAGCTTGCGCTGATCGAGCACGGCGGCGAGCGAGACGGCCAGGCTCGGAACGATCAACGCGGCCGCTTCGGTCCCCGGAACGGTGACGGTCTGCTCGTCCAGCGCGGCGAAGATCTCCTCGACCAGCCGCTCGGCCATCCTCGGCGCCTTCGGCCGCAGCAGCAGCGTGACCAGTCGCCGACGGCCCGCCTTGCGCATCTGTGCCGGGGAGCCGAACCGCTCCAGCAAGGCCAGGACGGCAGGGTGCTGCAACCGCGGTCCCAGGACCCGTTCCAGAGACGGATGGATCTGGGTCAGCAGGCCGTGCAGCCGGTTGGCGACGCGGGTGGCCTCGCCGGCCAAGTCGTCGTCGAACCCGACGATCATCTCCAGCTCGGCGATCGTCTCGTCCTCGCCATCGATCGCCCGCAGCGTGTGCGGCATCGCCCGGGCCGCATCCGCGATGATGAATGCGTCTCTCGCATCGGTCTTCGCCTCGCCCGGATAGAGATCGGCGATCCGCCGCATCGTCAGCCCCGGCAGGTAGGCGACCGGGCAGCCCATGTTCCTCGCAACGGCCAGCGGCAGGGCGCCGATCGAGGCCGGCTGATCGACCACGACCAGCACCGTTCCGTGCTTGGCCTGGAGTTTCGCGAACAGCTCGCGGAGCTTGGGCTCGGTGTTGGGCAGGCGCTTGTCGAACGCCTTCTTTCCGGCCGGGGTGACGACGGTGGCGTGGTGTTCGCCCTTGCCGACGTTCAGACCGAGGAAGACGTCGATGTCGCCGGTGTCGATCACGTGCAGGCCCCTCCGGTCACGCTTTCGTCCGGCCTTGCCTTGGCACCGAGCTGCCACATCCACGTTACGGAGAGCTCTTCCGGCTCGGGTGAAGCCGGCGCTCAAGCCCCTCATCAGCGGTCCGTCGATGCCTCCGGACCCGGTGACACCCCCCGGATCATGAACAACAAGGGGGGAAGTCATGCCGGACCCGAAGGCCGGGGCCCCATTGCGGAGCCACGAAAAAGGTAACGGGGGGGAGGGCGGAGGGAGGAGGGGGAGCCAGGCGCCGGCCAGGGCGCGGAGACGGTGTGCCCCGCAGGCCCCGAAGGCCGCGCCGCCACCGGCCGACGGCACGGGCGGGGAGGAGCCCCCTTGGGGGCCGACCAGGGTAGCGCCCTCCCACGTCGAACTCTCACGACACACCCACGACGCACACCTACGACCAAGTCCCACGACCGACTCCCACGACCGACTCCCACGACGACGGCCGTGATCGCGGCGGCGGCGGTTACCGCCGCTCACGGACGACGGGCGAGCCGAAGGAACGGGATGAGGGGCCCGCCACATGTGGCGGGCCCCTCATCCCGTTCCTTCGGCTCCGGTGACGCTCCCGGGTCAGGCCGACAGCAGCTCCCGTTCCCGGTCGGCGGTGCGGGCCGGTACGGCCTCCCGCACCGCGGAGACCACGACGTCCAGCTGCTCGTCGCCCCTGACCATCTCCATGTGACGCCCCGGCATCGCCCGCTGGGCCAGACCCGCCGGGTACAGCCCGCGCCAGTGGGCGATGTACCGGGCCTCCGGCACCTCGTCGCCGCTGCCGTCGCGCACCGTGTCGCTGACGAACAGCGTCGCCCTGGCCGACGAGCGACCGGGCCGGTAGGCGGCGAGCGAGCGCACCTCGGCCTCCAGCACCGCGTAGGGCAGCCACTCGTCGAGCGTGACCAGGTCCTCGTCGAGGTTCATCTCCGGTGCCAGACGGCGCAACTCCCGCTCCGTAGCCGCCCGTTCGGTGCCTCGCTGGTCCTGCCCGCGGCGCCACAGCGCGTTCACCCGGCGGTACACCTCGGCGTGCCGCTGGAAGCGGTCCCGCTGGTCGTCGGCGGTCACCGCCGGCTCCAGCAGGAACAGACCGGCCACCTCGTCCGGAGCGTGCACACCCATCGCGTGCGCGATCACCGCGCCGGTCGACCAGCCGAGGATCGTGCACGGGCCCTCCGGCTGTACCCGGCGGATCTCCCGCCAGTACCGGTCCGCGATCGACTCGATCCCGACGAGCGGTGCCTCACCCGCGTCCAGCCCCGGCGCCTGGACGCCGTACACGGTGAACGTGCCCGCCAGACGCCGGGCGAGCGCCCGGTACGGGTGGGTGCTGCCGCCGCCCGGGTGGACGCAGAACAGTACGGGCAGCTCCGGGTCCGCCACGGACGACAGGAGCACCACCAGCCCAGCCGACGCCGGCTGCGGCACGTCCAGCGCTGCCGCCAGCTGGGCCACCGTCGGATGGCGCACGATCTGCTGGAGCGCGACGACCAGACCGGCTTCCCGCAGCCGGGAGACCACCCGCACCGAGCTGATCGACTGTCCGCCCAGTTCGAAGAAGTTGTCGTGGATGCCGACGGTGTCGACGCCGAGGACGTCGGACCACACGGCGGCGACGGCCTGCTCCGTGGAGTTCCGGGGTGCGGTGTAGACGGTCTCGAGTTGGGGTCGGTGGTGGTCGGGTGCGGGGAGGGCCTTGGTGTCGACCTTGCCGTTGGGTGTGAGGGGGAGCCGGTCGAGGGTGACGTAGCTGCTCGGGACCATGTAGTCGGGCAGCTGTCGCTGGAGGTGGGTGCGGAGTTCGGCG
>NZ_JOCB01000107.1 GCF_000718775.1 Streptomyces sp. NRRL S-31 | reverse complement strand
GTGCCGGACCGCCGCTCGTCCGCCGGAGCCCGCGCGGGCTCGGCGGAGGTGTGCCGCGCGGCCGGGGCCGTCGGGTCCGTGGTCCGCGCCGGGGCGGCCCGCGTGCTCTGCACGCGCAGGCAGCGGCGGACCGCCTCGGGGTCGAGTCCTTCGTTGCACGCCTGGTGGAGCAGGCGCGCGAACAAGTAGTCGGGATCCGCGCCCAATGCCATGGCCAACGCCTCGCGCGCCTCCAGTTCGTCACCTGTGGACCAGGCGACCCAGCCCGCCAGGGTGAGCGGTGCGGCGGCGTGCTCGCCGTAGGGTCCGACGCAGCGGCGGGCCAGGGCGCGCCAGAGCCGGAGTGCCGGGCCTGCCGTGTCCCCCTCCATCCAGGCGGCGGCCCGGTCACGGGTCGTGCGGTCCTGGAGCCCGAGGATCAGGGTCGCCGCCTCGTCCGCCGTGAGCAGGCCGTCGTCGCGTACGTCCGCCGGGTGGGTGCCGGAGACCGGTGCCGCCGCGGCGAAACGGTGGATGATCAGCTCGGCGAGACCGAGGGTCTCCTCGGCCACGCCCTGGCGGGTCGCCTCGTCCAGGATGCGGGGCACCAGGCTCATGCCCGCCGCGTCGAGGGCGATCTCCTGCTCCAGCGCCGCCGTGGTCTCCCAGGGCCGCAGCCTGGCGTGCAGTTCCCTGAGCGTGCCGCGCACCTGGATGCCGGCGTAGGTGGCCGCCGCGGCGAGCACCGAGGTGCCGGGGAGGCCCATCGGCGAGCCGTCCTCGGGGCAGCAGCCCTTGACCGGGCAGCAGTACGACCAGAAGCGCCCGTCCGAGACGCAGAGGGCTTCGATCACCGGTACGTCGAGGCTGCCGCACTCGATCCGCATCAGGTGGGCCAGCCTCTCCAGCCGCCGTTTGACATCCCGGCCCGACTCCCCGGGGCCCGGTTCCTGGCAGACGTAGGCCACCATGCCCTCGGGCCGGGTGCCGCGCCGCTCGCTGCCGGTCACCAGCCCGCGGGCCAGCTGCCGGGCGGCGGCCTCCCAGTCCTCCTCGTTCGCGGGGATGCCGAGCCGGGCGCGGCCGCCGAACCTGCCGCGGCCTCCGCGGTCGTGCAGGGCGACCAGCACCATGCTGTCCTCGGGGCGGTAGCCCAGCAGGTAGGGCAGGGCGTCGGCCAGCTCGGCCGGGGTGCGCAGAGTGACCTGGGTGGCGTGGTCGGCCGGTGCCGTCGCCGGGTCCTGCCCGGAGAGGCCGTTGTTCTCGGAGGGTCCGGCGGTGTCGCTGTGATTCGTCATGCGCCGACGATCTCGCGGATCGCGAGATTCCGGTTGGGCCTGTGGATAAGTCGGAGCAGGGACACGACAAGGACGTCGGCGTTGTCCACAGCCCTGGCCCGGGCCCGGCCGATTGTCGGTCCCGTCCTGTTGTATGGAACCCATGGAGCACACGAGCAACGCGGATCTCCGGGCCGAGGCCGACACCGTCCTCGCCCGGCTCGTCGGGGATGCCACGGGCGCGGCCCGGCTGCGCGAGGACCAGTGGCGGGCGATCGAGGCGCTGGTCGCCGACCGGCGCCGGGCCCTGGTCGTACAGCGCACGGGCTGGGGCAAGTCCGCGGTGTACTTCGTGGCGACCTCGCTGCTTAGGGCCAGAGGCAGCGGACCGACGGTGATCGTCTCCCCGCTGCTCGCGCTCATGCGCAACCAGGTGGAGGCCGCGGGCCGGGCCGGTATCCACGCCCGGACCATCAACTCCGCCAACACCGAGGAGTGGGAGACCGTCGAGGCCGAGATCGCGGCGGGCGACGTGGACGTCCTGCTCGTCTCGCCGGAGCGGCTGAACAACCCCGACTTCCGTGACCAGGTGCTGCCCAAGCTGTCCGCGGCCACCGGCCTGCTGGTCGTGGACGAGGCCCACTGCATCTCCGACTGGGGGCACGACTTCCGCCCCGACTACCGGCGGCTGCGCACCATGCTCGGCGACCTCCCGCCCGGCGTCCCCGTGCTGGCCACGACGGCCACGGCCAACGCGCGCGTCACCGCGGACGTCGCCGAGCAGCTCGGCACGGGCGGCACCTCCGACGCGCTGGTGCTGCGCGGGCCGCTGGACCGGGAGAGTCTGAGCCTCGGCGTGCTGCGACTGCCGGACGCCGCGCACCGGATGGCCTGGCTCGCCGACCATCTCGACGACCTGCCGGGCTCCGGCATCGTCTACACCCTCACCGTCGCCGCCGCCGAGGAGGTGACCGCCTTCCTGCGGCAGCGCGGGCACGCCGTCGCCTCGTACACCGGCAAGACGGAGAACGCCGACCGGCAGCAGGCCGAGGACGACCTGATCGCCAACCGCGTCAAGGCCCTGGTCGCCACCTCCGCGCTCGGCATGGGCTTCGACAAGCCGGACCTCGGCTTCGTCGTCCACCTCGGCTCGCCCTCCTCCCCCATCTCCTACTACCAGCAGGTCGGCAGGGCCGGCCGTGGCGTCGACCACGCCGAGGTGCTGCTGCTGCCGGGCAAGGAGGACGAGGCCATCTGGGAGTACTTCGCCTCGCTCGCCTTCCCCTCGGAGGACCTGGTCCGGCGCACCCTCGACGTCCTCGGCCGGGCGGACCGCCCCCTGTCGCTGCCCGCCCTGGAACCGCTGGTCGAGCTGCGCCGCTCACGCCTGGAGACCATGCTGAAGGTCCTCGACGTGGACGGAGCCGTGCACCGGGTCAAGGGCGGCTGGACCGCCACCGGCCGGCCGTGGTCGTACGACGCCGAGCGCTACGCGTGGGTGGCGCGGCAGCGTGCGGCCGAACAGCAGGCGATGCGCGAGTACGCGACGACGACCGAGTGCCGGATGGAGTTCCTCCAGCGCCAGCTGGACGACGAGGGCGCCAAGCCCTGTGGCCGCTGCGACAACTGCGCGGAGCCGCGCTTCACCTCCGGCCTGTCCACGGCGGCCCTGGACGCCGCCCGGAGCGACCTGGGCCGGGCCGGGGTGGAGGTGGAGCCCCGGCGCATGTGGCCGACCGGGCTCCCGGCCATCGGCATCGATCTCAAGGGACGCATCCCGGCCGGGGAGCAGGCCTCGCCGGGGCGGGCCCTGGGGCGGCTGTCGGACATCGGCTGGGGCAACCGGCTGCGTCCGCTGCTCGCGCCCCAGGCGTCGGACGCCGCGGTGCCGGACGACGTGGCACGAGCCGTGGTGGACGTGCTGGCCGACTGGGCCCGCGGTCCCGGGGGCTGGGCCTCCGGCGCGTCCGACGCCCCCGCCCGGCCGGTGGGCGTGGTCACCGTGGCCTCCCGCAGCCGGCCCCGGCTGATCCACTCCCTGGGCGCACGGATCGCCGAGATCGGCAGGCTCCCGTTGCTCGGTTCGGTGGAGTACGCCGGTGAGGCGCCCCGGTCGCCACGCAGCAACAGCGCGCAGCGGCTGAAGGCACTCGACGGCGCGTTGACGGTGCCGCCCGCCCTGGCGTCGGCGCTCACCGAGGCCGCCGGTCCGGTGCTGCTGGTCGACGACTTCACGGAGACGGGCTGGACCCTGGCGGTCGCGGCACGTCTGCTCCGCGGATCCGGAGCGCGGGGTGTGCTGCCACTCGTCCTCGCCGTCCAGGGCTGAGCCAGGCGTCCTCGCTGGTCCGCGCCGTCCGGCGGGATGTCCGCGCACGCGTTTGCGGCGGCCCGCCGGACGCCGGGCCGCCGCCGCAGGCGTCATGGGCGGAGCTTTGGGTAGGGATATAAGCCACGCACCACCAGATAACAGTCGGTGGTCCCAATTGCTCGTTGCCGCATCCAAGTTCGACAGGAAGAATTGAAGTCCGCTACCCGCACGGCTCGTCCCCGCTCCGGCTGGGTTCCGCTGCGGTGCGCGCTCCCCGAATCCGACCTCGCCCGCAGTCTGGGCGCGTAGCCGAAGGGAGGAATGTGACCTTCGGATTCGCATCGTCCTCGGCGGCCCCGTTGTCGACGTCCGCGTCCGCCGCCTCCGCCAGTCGCCTGCTGGAGCCCGCGGAATGGGCCGCCGCCGGAATCCCCCTGCTGCGCAACCCCCGTGAGGTCGTCAGCGGACTGCACTCCCGTCACCACCCGAAGCCGCTCACCGCGATCGTGGCGGTTCTCGACCCGGACGAACGGCTCCGGGCGAGCGCCTCGTTCACGCGCCGCACGGCCCCGGCCGACGGCTGGCTGTTCCGCAACGCCCTGCTGGCCCAGCTGCGCCGGGTGATCCCGCACGATCTGCGCCGCCGCACCCCCGTACGCACGGCCGTTCTGCTCTACTGCCGTGAGGGCGACGCGCGTTGGACCGAGGAGGACGGCGCCTGGATGTGGGGGCTGCGCGATGCCTGCACCTTGCACGGGCTGCGCTGCGGCGCGTACATCACGCTGACGCACGACGGCTGGCAGGTGCTCGGCGAGGGCCGCGGCGGACGTCGGCCGAACGCCCACTCGGTCCCGGAGCCCTTCGCCACGTCGGAGGCCCCGCCGCTCGCGCCGCGCACCGGCGGCCCGGTCTCGGAGGTGCTGCGCCGGGCAGCGGCTCGCTGATCAGCACGGCGCGGGCGGTGTACCGGCTCGTGCCTCCGGCCGGGAGAACGGATACGACACCGCGGGACGGTGTGTGAGGACCGGACCGACGCGCACCGCGCACGGCACCCGGCGGCATCGGCGGGCTCACGCACCACGACCGGCGGACCCGCGGGACCGCTCCCGGGCGCCCCGGCGGCGGCCGACCGGGCGTCCGGGGCCGCACCGGCCCGGCGCGCTGTCCGGACCGGTACGCACCGCTGTGACACGGCGGATCAGCTGTCCGCCACGGACTCCCACCACGCCGACGGGGCTGCCCCCAAAGGGCGGACCCGCCGACGCCACGGCCACGGCCGGTCGTCCGGGCATGCCGAAAGCCGCACCGTGCGGATCCCGCCGAAACGGCACCCTCGGCACCACGGTCTCCCGAGGTGCCGGACGCGACTCAGACGCCGGCGCCCAGCACCGAGTTGATCTGCTGCGGGTCGCCGCAGACGATCAGCAGCGAGTCGGCACGGGCGTGGGCCAGCGGAAGGGCGGTGGCAGCGACGGAGGCGGGACCTCCGTTGACGGCCACGACGACCACCGGTCGGGACGCGGCACGCGAGGCGGCGCCGGCATCCGCGTAGAAGACGTCGTCACCGGCATCGTGCTGCGCCCAGTAGGACGCTTCACCGAAGGAGAGTTCGTGTTCGGCCCACGGATGCTGGGCACCCGTAGTGAACACAAGGACGTCGCCGGGGGCACGGCCCGCGTCCAGCAGCAAGTCCACCGCCTCCTCGGCGGCGTCGAGCGCACCCTCGGCCGAGGCCGGGATCAACTGGATCTGCGGACCCGCCACGGCGGCGGGAGCAGCCGGGCCGGAGGGGCCGGGCTGGACCGGAGCCACCTCACGCGGCGTGCGCTGCACCGGCGGCGTGGGCCGCACAGGGCCGGGACGACCGGGGCGGGACGGAGCCGCGGGACGGGGGCCGGGTACGGGGCGAGGGGTCGGCGCGGTACGGCCACTGGCCGGAGTGGCGCGGGGACCCTGGGCACTCTCGTGAATCTGAGGCTCCTCGGGAATGAGAGGCATGAGCTGATATTTATCAAACATTGGTGCGGCGCGGATGACCGGGTGGCACATCAGTGCGATCGGAACCGTCAGAAATCGAAGCCGAGCTGGCCCTCGATTTTCGGAACGCTTCCTTCCGCCCAGCTGCGGACCTTCTTGAGGTGCCGCCACTGGGGCAACGCATCAAGATACGCCCACGACAAACGGTGGTGCGGGGTGGGCCCCCGCTCCTCCAGTGCGGCCTTGTGCACGGGCGACGGATACCCGGCATTGTCCGCGAATCCGAAGTCTGCATGGTCGGTGCCCAGTTCGGCCATCATTTTGTCGCGCTGAACCTTGGCGATCACCGATGCCGCCGCGACAGCCACACACGACCGATCGCCCTTGATCACCGTGCGTACCCGCCAGGGGGCACCGAGGTAGTCGTGCTTCCCGTCGAGGATCACGGCGTCGGGGCGGACCGGCAGCGCGTCCAGGGCGCGGACCGCGGCGAGCCGCAGCGCGGCCGTCATCCCCCGGTCGTCGATCTCCTCGGGGGAAGCATGCCCCAGCGCGTAGGCCGTCACCCATGACCGGAGGGTCTCGGCGAGTTCCGTGCGCCGCCTGACCGTCAGCAGCTTGGAGTCGGTCAGTCCCTCGGGCGGGCGGCGGAGTCCGGTGATCGCCGCGCAGACCGTGACGGGACCGGCCCAGGCTCCGCGTCCCACCTCGTCGACACCGGCAATGACCTTCGCTCCGGTCGTGGCGCGCAGGGAGCGCTCGACGGTATGAGTAGGTGGTTCGTACGGCATGGCGCCCTTAGCGTACGCCGCCGGGATCGCCGCGCGACACCCCGGTCTCCCGACCGGCGTCACGGGCGCCGCCGCTAGGTCCTGTCGTCAAACTCCCGCCGTCCGCCCGGAGGGCGGGCCTCGCGGCGTCAGGTGCGTGCTCTCGGCGTGCCGGGCCCCGCCCCTCGTACTGGACGTACTTGGGTCGGGGCCCGGTGCGGCGAGAGCGCGTGCATGGCGTCGCAAGGCAGGCGGGAGTTTGACGACAGGGCCTAGGCCTCAGGCTCCGTACGGGCGCAGCAGCGGGAGCATCGGCCGGTCGGTCACCTCCTTGAGACCCTGGTCATTCTATTCGCTTATGCACATCTTCGACCGATACGTCATCATCGCCGGGACGGCATCGAAGACGTATCCGTCGGCCGCGTCCGCGCGGACCTCCCCACGCTCCATTCCAGGGGTGACGGCCTCGCGAAGCAGCTCGGCCGTCGGCTCGAGCGCGCTCCCGATGACCACCCCCTCGAAGCACTCCGCCCGCATGTGATCGCATTCGTGAATCACGGAACGCAGGGCGACACCGGGCCGCGAGTACATGATCCGCCGCACCTGCCGGCACAGGGCGACCAGACCCTCCTCGGAGGGCCGACGGCGGTATGACAGCGTGCCGTCAGGCGCCGGCGGGCACCCAGTCCGGCAGGGCCTCGGTATGCCGGTCCCACTCCGCGGGCGGCTCCGCCCCGCCCGCGCAGAGCACACCGCCCACGATCGCGCAGGTGGTGTCGATGTCCCCGCCGACCTGGGCGGTGGTCCAGAACGCCGTCGGGTAGTCGCCGAGGGCCCGCGCGGCGGACCACAGGGCGAAGGGGACGGTGTCATGGGCGCTCGTCCGGCGCCCGCAGCCCAGGACGGCCGCGACGGTGGCCGCGTCGCCGTAGTCGAGCATGTCCCGGGCGCGGCGGAGGCCCTGGCCGACCGCGCTCTTCGGCACGAGGGCGATGACGCCGTCGAGGAGCGCCCCGGGGGCGGGCGGCCCGTCCGGCGAGCCGGCCAGGGCCGCCGCGGCGGCCACCGCCATGGCGCCGACCACGGCCTCCCGGTGCTGGTGCGTGGTGTAGGCCGAGATCTCCGCCTGGTGGGTCGCCTGCTCGGGGTCGTCCGCGTACCACGCGCCCAGGGGCGCGATCCGCATGGCCGCGCCGTTGCCCCAGGACCCCTGTCCGTTGAAGAGACCGGCCGCCAGCTCACGCCAGTCCGCGCCCTCCCGGACCAGGCGCAGCAACCGGTTCACCGCGGGCCCGTAGCCCCGGTCGAAGTCGTGGTGCTCGGCGAAGGAGCGGGCGAGCGCGTCCTGGTCGACGCGGTGGTGGACGGCGAGGACGGCGACCACGGAGCACGCCATCTCGGTGTCGTCCGTCCACTGCCAGGGGCCCGCGGGCAGCTCACGTCGCTTGAGCAGGGGATGGTTGGCGGGGACGAAGAACTGGGAGCCCAGCGCGTCCCCCACGGCCAGCCCGCGCAGGCTCGCCACGGCGCGCTCCAGGCGCCCGGGAGAAGAGGAGTCAGCGGTCATCGCCCTGCCACTCTAATTCGTCGCCGACCGGGCCGACACCAGGGAGACGGCCCCGTCGGACCCGTTCGCGTGGGGCACGCCCGCACACTCGCGCCCGGGCCGTCGCCGCGCCACGCCCCGTGCGGCACCGTCGTCGGGCCGTCTACCCGGCCATCCAGTAGGGAACGGGATCCCGCCAGCGGTCGAAGGGCCGGTCGAGTGTGTACCGGTCGTCCTCTCCCAGGACGAGCATCCGCATCTCGGCGTTCCCGGGGTTGGACAGGGATTCGAATTCCGCGACCGTCCAGTGGAACCAGCGCATGCAGAACAGCCGCATCGCGAGTCCATGGGTCACCAGGAGGACGTTCGGGGGGTGGTCGGGGGCCTCGAAGCTGCGGAACAGGCTCTCCAGGAAGCCGCCCACCCGGTCGTACACGTCGGCTCCGGACTCGCCCTGCGGGAAGCGGAAGAAGAAGTGGCCGTACGCGTCGCGGTACGCCTTCTGGAGGCGGACGTCGTCGCGGTCCTGCCAGTTGCCCCAGTCCTGCTCGCGCAGCCGGGGCTCCTCGCGGACCCGTATGAGCCCGGGATCGAGGTGGAAGGCGCGGAGCGTCTCGTGGGTGCGGCGGTACGGGGAGACGTACACGCTGACCTGCTCCCGGCCGAAGAGCTCCCGGAGCCGCTTGCCGGTCTCCTCGGCCTGCCGCAGGCCGCGCTCGGTCAGCGCGAGGGCGTGGTCGGGCTCGCGCTCGTACACGGAGTCGTCGACGTTGCCCGTTGACTCGCCGTGCCGGACAAGGACGATGCGCCGTGGTCGTGCCATGCCGAAACCCTAGATCGAACGGCGGAGTGCCGAGCACCCGTACGCGCTCCATACGGCGTAGGTCACACGAAATCCACTTCCGGAGCCGTTTCCGGGCGCCGTGCGCGCTCCGCGGTGGTTCGGGTCCGGCCGTCCGGCCGGTGGTGCCTCAGACCGTCCAGGACGGCTCGAGGTCCACGATGTCACCGGAGAGCGCCGCGACGTCCGCCTCGGTCTGGGCACGCAGTGCGAGGCGTTCCACACGCTCCGTGCGGTACTTGCCGTGCTCGGCCGCCGACCGCCACATGGAGAGGATCAGGAACTCCTGCTCGGGCGCCTCGCCGAGCATGCCGCGGATCATGCCCGGCGAGCCGGCCATCGCGGGGTTCCAGACCTTCTCCTGCATGAGCGTGAAGTGCTCGACGCGCTCCTCGTGGATCCGGCACAGGGCCACCCGGACCAGATCGGCGTCGGTGAAGCGCGGCTCGAACCCCGTCTTCACGTCGAAGCGGTACTCGAACAGCTTGACCTGGGCGTCCTTGAAGGTGCCGGACTGGGCGGCGGCCAGCCGGTCATGGGAGCGGGCCATGAAGGAGTCGTAGAAGGCGCGGCTCTCCCAGAAGGCGAAGAGGTGCGCGACGCCCGGCCGCTGCCGGCTCCAGCCCCCGCCCTGTCCCCGAAAACCCGGCTCCCCCGGCAGCCCCGCCCATTTCCGCTGCCCCCGCTCGAAGCCCCGGCGGTCCACCACGGTGCAGCGCATCCACTTGACCAGCACCGCGCCATCGTAAGGCCAGCGGGCGTGGCGCCGGTCACGCTCCGGTGGCGATCGCCCGCGCCTACGCCCCCGTGCGCATGGCACGATGGACAAGGTACTCCAGCCGCACGGGAGTTGGGGTCGCACGAACCGCAGGGGGAAGGGGAAGCCCGGTGACCGGCTTCAGCAAGGGAATCCGCAAGGTCGAGGTCGCGCTCAAGTGGGACCCCAGTCCCGCCGGCCGGCCGCCGACCGATCTCGACGTCGTCGCCGGGACCTTCGTGTCCGGTGACGCGTACGGCACTCCGGCCTATCTGGTCCACTTCGACAGCCGCTCGCCGGACGGCACGATCTCCCTCAACCGTGACAGCACGGACGGCAAGGGGTTCGGCTGGGACGAGGTCATGACGCTCGAACTGGACCGTCTCGACGGCCGCTACGCGCGCGTGGTGGTGGGTGTCGTCATCCAGCAGCGGTCCGAGCGCAGGACGTTCACCGATGTGCTGAACCCCGCCCTGCGCATCCGGGAGGGCTACACCGTGCTCGCCGAGGACGACTTCGGCTCGGTGCCCGGGGCGACGGCCGCCGCGATCGCCGAGTTCGTCCGGGACGACTCCGGTGACTGGACGTTCCGTCCCGGTGTGCATGGATTCGAGGAGGACCCGGCGACCTTCACCCAGGTCCTGGGCCGGGTGAACCGGCCCTGACACCCCCTCCGGTCCGGCGAACGCGCCTCGCCCGCGGGTGGACGGCGGACCCGGTCCTTCCGGCCGTGAACCGCGTGCACCGGAGGACGTGACCGCCGCGGAGCCAGGGGGCCGGTGCGCCGGACCGGACGGGGCCGGTACGCCGGACCGGACGGGCCGGCCCCGCGGACGCCGAAGGGCGGTGGACCCGGGTGACCGGGTCCACCGCCCTGGACGGGTGCTTCACACCCGCCCGGCACTCATCGTCAGCTGCAACCGCTGGTCGAGCCGCAGCCCTCGCAGATGTAGCAGGAGCCGGCCCGCTGCATCTTCGTACCGCAGGAGAAGCAGAGCGGGGCGTCGGCCTGGATGCCCAGCTGCATCTCCACCAGCTCGGCGCTGGTGTGGGCCTGCTTCGGGGCGGGCTTGGCCGTCTCGGACTCGGCCTTCGGCGTGGCGACCGCCTTCAGCTCCTGGGCGCGCGGGGCCGACTGGGCCAGGCCCTCGACGTCGACCTCGTCGTCGGCCGGCTCGTAGGAACCGGTCTCCAGGTGGCGCTGGCGCTCCTCGGCGGAGTGGATGCCGAGCGCGGAGCGGGTCTCGAAGGGCAGGAAGTCCAGCGCCAGGCGGCGGAAGATGTAGTCGACGATCGACTGCGCCATCCGCACGTCCGGGTCGTCCGTCATACCGGCCGGCTCGAAGCGCATGTTGGTGAACTTCGAGACGTAGGTCTCCAGGGGCACGCCGTACTGGAGGCCGACGGAGACGGCGATGGAGAAGGCGTCCATCATGCCGGCGAGGGTCGAGCCCTGCTTGGACATCTTCAGGAAGACCTCGCCGAGACCGTCGTCCGGGTAGGAGTTGGCCGTCATGTAGCCCTCGGCGCCGCCGACCGTGAAGGAGGTGGTGATGCCGGGACGACCCTTCGGGAGGCGCTTGCGGACCGGGCGGTACTCGACGACCTTCTCGACCGCGGTACGGATCGTCTCCTCGGTCTTCTGGGTGATCTCGGCCTTCTCGTCCTCCTTCTTCTTGGCGGAGAGCGGCTGGCCGACCTTGCAGTTGTCGCGGTAGATCGCGAGCGCCTTGACGCCCAGCTTCCACGCCTCGAAGTAGATCTCCTCGACCTCCTCGACGGTCGCCGTCTCCGGCATGTTGACCGTCTTGGAGATGGCGCCGGAGATCCACGGCTGGATCGCGGCCATCATGCGGACGTGGCCCATCGGGGAGATGGCGCGCTCGCCCATGGCGCAGTCGAACACCTCGTAGTGCTCGGGCTTGAGACCGGGGGCGTCGACCACGTTGCCGTGCTCGGCGATGTGGGCGACGATCGCCTCGATCTGCTCCTCCTGGTAGCCCAGGCGGCGCAGGGCCTGCGGGACGGTGCCGTTGACGATCTGCATCGAGCCGCCGCCGACCAGCTTCTTGAACTTCACCAGCGCGAGGTCGGGCTCGACACCGGTGGTGTCGCAGGACATCGCCAGACCGATGGTGCCGGTCGGGGCGAGGACGGACGCCTGGGCGTTACGGAAACCGTTCTGCTCGCCGACGCGCAGCACGTCCTGCCATGCCTCCGTGGCGGCGGCCCACACCGGGGAGTCCAGGTCGTCCATACGGACGGCCTTGCCGTTGGCGTCGGCGTGCTGGGCCATGACGCGCTTGTGGGCGTCGGCGTTGCGGGCGTAGCCGTCGTACGTGCCGACGACCGCGGCCAGTTCGGCGGAGCGGCGGTAGGCCGTGCCCGTCATCAGGGAGGTGATGGCGCCGGCCAGGGCGCGGCCGCCGTCGGAGTCGTAGGCGTGGCCGGTGGCCATCAGCAGGGCGCCGAGGTTGGCGTAGCCGATGCCGAGCTGGCGGAACGCGCGCGTGTTCTCGCCGATCTTCTGGGTCGGGAAGTCCGCGAAGCAGATCGAGATGTCCATCGCGGTGATGACCAGCTCGACGACCTTCTGGAAGCGCTCCGTCTCGAAGGACTGGTGGCCCTTGCCGTCGTCCTTCAGGAACTTCATCAGGTTCAGCGAGGCCAGGTTGCAGGACGTGTTGTCCAGGTGCATGTACTCGCTGCACGGGTTCGACGCGGTGATCCGGCCGGACTCGGGGCAGGTGTGCCAGTTGTTGATGGTGTCGTCGTACTGGATGCCCGGGTCGGCACAGGCCCAGGCGGCCTCGGCGATCTTGCGGAAGAGGGCCTTGGCGTCGACCTCCTCGATGACCTCACCGGTCATACGGGCGCGCAGGCCGAACTTGTCGCCGCTCTCGACCGCCGTCATGAACTCGTCGTTCACGCGGACCGAGTTGTTGGCGTTCTGGTACTGGACGGACGTGATGTCGTCGCCGCCCAGATCCATGTCGAAGCCCGCGTCGCGCAGGACGCGGATCTTCTCCTCTTCCTTGACCTTGGTCTCGATGAAGTCCTCGATGTCGGGGTGGTCGACGTCGAGCACGACCATCTTGGCGGCGCGGCGGGTGGCGCCACCGGACTTGATGGTGCCGGCGGAGGCGTCGGCGCCGCGCATGAAGGAGACGGGGCCGGAGGCGTTGCCGCCGGAGGACAGCAGCTCCTTGGAGGAGCGGATGCGGGAGAGGTTCAGGCCGGCGCCGGAGCCGCCCTTGAAGATCATGCCCTCTTCCTTGTACCAGTCGAGGATCGACTCCATGGAGTCGTCGACGGACAGGATGAAGCAGGCCGAGACCTGCTGGGGCTGCTTGGTGCCGACGTTGAACCAGACGGGGCTGTTGAAGCTGAAGATCTGGTGCAGGAGGGCGTACGCCAGCTCGTGCTCGAAGATCTCCGCGTCAGCGGGCGAGGCGAAGTACTTGTAGTCCTCACCGGCCTTCCGGTACGTCTTCACGATGCGGTCGATCAGCTGCCTGAGGCTGGTCTCGCGCTGCGGGGTGCCCACGGCACCACGGAAGTACTTGCTGGTGACGATGTTGACCGCGTTCACCGACCAGAAGTCGGGGAACTCGACGCCACGCTGCTCGAAGTTGACCGAGCCGTCGCGCCAGTTGGTCATGACGACGTCACGGCGCTCCCACGACACCTCGTCGTACGGGTGCACACCGGGGGTGGTGTGGATGCGCTCGATACGCAGTCCCTTGGTGGCCTTGGTGCCCTTGGCTCGGGAACCTCGTGCCGGACCGCTCGCCGTCTCTGTCATGCCGCCTCCCTGTACGGGCAAAAACGCCCTGAAATGCCCCATTGTTCCCTAGGGCATGTGTTTCTGTCATACGTCGCGGGCACCCTCAGCCGCCGCCCGCGACAGGTCTTTGTTCGCCGCCTCACGGCCGGGAACCGGATCTCCTCCCGGTCTCCGGCCGGCCGGTCAGTCGGCGGCGTGGGCGGGCTCGGGGACGTGAGTGGTCCCGCCGGGCCCGCCGTCGTCTTCCCGGCTCCCCGTCTCCGCGTTCCCGGCGCTCTCCGCGTTCCCGGCGTCCGCGTCGTCCTCGACGGGGCCCCGAGTCGCCTCCCTCAGTTCCGCGATGACGGCCTCGAAGTCCTCAAGCGAGTCGAACGCCCGGTAGACGGAGGCGAACCGCAGGAAGGCGACGAGGTCGAGCTCCTGCAACGGACCGAGTATCGCGAGCCCCACGTCGTGAGTGGTCAGCTCGGCGCTTCCGGTCGCGCGCACCGCCTCTTCGACCCGCTGCCCGAGCTGGGCGAGCGCGTCCTCGGTGACAGGCCGCCCCTGGCACGCCTTGCGCACGCCGTTGATGACCTTGGTACGGCTGAACGGCTCGGTGACTCCGGACCGCTTCACCACCATCAGCGAGCACGTCTCCACGGTCGTGAAACGACGGGAGCAGTCAGGACACTGGCGGCGCCTGCGGATGGCCGTGCCGTCGTCGGTCGTACGACTGTCGACCACGCGACTGTCGGGGTGCCGGCAGAAGGGGCAGTGCATGTTCTCCAACCCTCCTCACAGCAGACTCATGAGCCTCGCTGGACCCATGGGCCTCGCGAAGCAGCCCTAAGCATAGGCGATCGATGAGCCGTCTCCGACCGGGGGGACCACAACTTGTGGGCTGCTGTAGCCATCCAACCACTACATGTGGGGATTGGCTCATTTGCCGAGGCAGAGACGCGTGTCGCGGCGGGCCGGCGCCCGAAGCGGCCGGGAGGACGGCCGGAGGCGGTCACCGGGCGGTCACCGGACGACCGGCGGGGACACGCGGGCGCCGGGCCGCGCCACCGCGGCGGTCGCGGGGATACGGTGGGCGCGGCAGGGAGGAGACGTGCCACTCCCGCGCAGAAAGTGCCCCGGACCCCGGACCAAGGGATTCCGGATGGCAGACTGGGGCCCAGCCCAAGAGGTGAGCGATCCCGGCGGTGAAGAGTACAACCATGGACCCTTTTGTCCGCCATGCGTCGCGTGAGCCATACACCCGGACACATGATCACGTCAGGTGAAACGCACTTTTTCACTCGAACGTGTGTTTGGCGCAACCTTTCGAAAGCAACTACCGTTGTGCAGCAGGGAGACCATCGAGAGGGGCCGACGTGACCACCACCGCAGACAGTGCCACCATCACCGCCCAGGACCGCTCCCAGGGCCGAGTCGAGCCGGTACACGCGATGAACGAAGCCACGAATCCCGAGGGACACAAGCGCTCCCTGCCGGGCCGACCGCCAGGCATCCGGGCGGACAGCTCGGGACTCACCGACCGCCAGCGCCGGGTGATCGAGGTCATCCGGGACTCCGTGCAGCGGCGGGGTTACCCGCCGTCGATGCGGGAGATCGGCCAGGCCGTCGGCCTCTCCAGCACGTCCTCCGTCGCGCACCAGCTGATGGCGCTGGAACGCAAGGGCTTCCTGCGCCGCGACCCGCACCGCCCGCGCGCCTACGAGGTCCGTGGATCGGACCAGGCGGTCACCGTGCAGCCCACGGACACCGCCGGCAAGCCGGCCGCGTCGTACGTCCCCCTGGTCGGCCGCATCGCCGCCGGTGGCCCCATCCTCGCGGAGGAGTCCGTCGAGGACGTCTTCCCGCTCCCCCGCCAGCTCGTCGGCGACGGTGAACTCTTCGTCCTGAAGGTCGTCGGCGACTCCATGATCGAGGCCGCGATCTGCGACGGCGACTGGGTCACCGTGCGCCGCCAGCCGGTCGCCGAGAACGGCGACATCGTGGCCGCCATGCTCGACGGCGAAGCCACGGTCAAGCGCTTCAAGCGCGAGGACGGCCACGTATGGCTGCTCCCCCACAACGCGGCCTACGAGCCCATCCCCGGTGACGACGCGACCATTCTCGGCAAGGTCGTCGCCGTGCTGCGGCGCGTGTGACGGCTGCGGCGGCGAGCCTGGCCGGCTCGCTCCCTGACCGGGCCCCGGGACCCCTGCGCCGGTTCCGGGGCCCTGCTCGTGCCCGAGAGGGCCGCGGGTGGTTCCCTGACGAGGGGTGGCCGGTGCCGGCCACCCCTCGCGGTCACTCCCCCTCCGTCTCCTTCGCCTTCGCGTCGATCGCCGCGAGCGACCTGCGGACCTGGTCGCGGTCCGTGGTGTACCAGAAGTCCGGAAGCGACGCCTTGAGGTAGCCGCCGTAGCGCGCGGTGGCCAGCCGCTGGTCCAGCACGGCGACCACACCGCGGTCCCCGGACGCCCTGACGAGACGGCCCGCGCCCTGCGCCATGAGCAGGGCGGCGTGGGTGGCGGCCACCGCCATGAAGCCGTTGCCGCCGGCTTCCTCCACCGCCTTCTGGCGCGCGCTCATCAACGGGTCGTCGGGACGCGGGAACGGGATCTTGTCCATGACGACCAGCTGACAGCTGGGGCCCGGGACGTCGACGCCCTGCCACAGCGACAGCGTGCCGAAGAGGCACGTCTTCGGGTCGGCGGCGAAGTTCTTGATCAGTTCGCCGAGCGTCTCCTCGCCCTGGAGCAGGATGGGGAACTCCGGGATGCGGGAGCGCAGCTCCTCCGCGGCGAGCTGGGCGGCCCGCATGGACGAGAACAGGCCGAGGGTGCGCCCGCCGGCCGCCTGGATCAGTTCGGTCAGCTCGTCGAGCATGTCGGCCCGGTCGCCGTCGCGCGCGGGACGCGCCAGATGCCGGGCGACGTAGAGGATGCCCTGCCTGCGGTAGTCGAAGGGCGAGCCGACGTCCACGCCCTTCCACTGCGGCAGGTCCTCGCCTTGGGCGCCCTCCGGGCCGAGGCCCAGCGAGGCGCCGACGCCGTTGAAGTCGCCGCCCAGTTTGAGCGTCGCCGAGGTGAGGACGACGGACCGGTCGGCGAACAGCTTCTCCCGGAGCAGCCCGGAGACCGACATGGGGGCGATCCGGAGGGAGGCGCCGAAGCGGTCGTGCCGCTCGTACCAGACGACGTCCCATTCCGAGCCGTTCAGGACCCGCTCCGCCACGTCGTGCACCGTCTCCACCGAGGCCAGCGCCTGCTTGCGGACGGCGTCCTCGTCCTGCACCGACTTGTCGCGTGTCGCGCCGATCGCGGAGATCACCGTACGGGCGGCGTCCCGCAGCGCCATCAGCGCGTAGCCGAGGTCCTCCGGGATCTCCTCCAGACGGCCCGGCAGGGCCAGCTCCATGAGCCGTTCGAAGCCCTCGGCGGCGGTCTGGAGCTGATCGGCGGCCTTCTCGTTCACCAGTTTGGCCGCACGGCGCACGGCCCGGTTGACCTGGCCGGGGGTGAGTTCGCCGGTGGCGACGCCGGTGACGCGGGAGACGAGTTCGTGCGCCTCGTCCACGATCAGCACCTCGTGCTGTGGCAGCACCGGGGCGCCTTCGATGGCGTCGATGGCCAGCAGGGCGTGGTTCGTGACCACCACCTCGGCCAGCTTGGCCTGCTCGCGGGCCATCTCGGCGAAGCACTCGGCGCCGTACGCGCACTTCGACGCGCCCAGGCACTCCCGTGAGGACACCGACACCTGGGCCCAGGCGCGGTCCGAGACGCCAGGGGTGAGATCGTCCCGGTCGCCGTTCTCCGTCTCGTCCGACCAGTCCCGCAGTCGCAGCAGGTCCTGCCCCAGCTTGCTGGTGGGGGCGGCGGCCTCGAACTGGTCGAACAGCCCCTCCTCCTCGTCCTGCGGCATGCCCTCGTGCAGGCGGTGCAGGCACAGGTAGTTCGAGCGGCCCTTGAGCATCGCGAACTCCGGGCGCCGGCGCAGCAGCGGGTGGAGGGCGTCCACCGTGCGCGGCAGGTCCCGCTCCACGAGCTGGCGCTGCAGGGCGAGCGTGGCCGTCGCGACGATCACCCTCTCCCCGTGCGCGAGCGCGGGCACCAGGTAGCCCAGCGACTTACCGGTGCCGGTGCCGGCCTGGACCAGCAGGTGGGTTCCGCCGTCGATCGCCTCGGCGACCGCTTCGGCCATGGTGACCTGGCCGGGGCGCTCCGTGCCGCCGACGGCGGAGACGGCGGCATGCAGGAGTTCGGAGAGGGAGGGCTTCGTCATAGCCCGACCACCCTACGGCCCCGCACTGACAATCGTGGTCTTCCAGCGGGGAAGGGGGGTGTGATCACGGCCGGGGCTCCTGGGTGTGGTGGGCTCGGGGTGCGAGGGGGCTGACGGGCCGGCCGCCGGGTGTCCGGCTACAGCACGTCGCGCAGGGCCCGGTCCCGGATCATGAGGGCGGCCCGCTTGCCGGGCACCTCGATCTCCGCGGCGAACCGGAAACCCGCCCTCAGGAAGGCGGCGACGGAGGGGGTGTTGCGGAGATCGGGTTCCGCCACCACCCGTTCACAGGCGGGACGCCTGTCGAGGATCAGGTCGGCCACGGCTCGCAGGAGGGCGGAGCCCAGCCCCCGCCCCCGGTCGGCGGCGGCGCCGACGAGGAGGTGGATCCCGGTGTCGTGCGGACGGGCGGGATAGTGGCGGGCCAGCGGGTCCAGGTCCGCCCGGTAGATCTCCCAGTAGCCGATCGGGGTGCCGTCGAGGACGCCGAGGCACGGCACGGAGCGTCCGTCACCGGGGAGTTGGGACCGCAGGTGGTCCTCCGTGCGGTCCCGGGGCCCGGCGAGTTCCCAGAAGTCGGCGACGGCGGGGTCGTTCATCCAGCGGTGCACGAGCGGCAGGTCGTGGTCGAGGCGCACGGGCTCCAGCCGGAAGGAGCCGACGGGCGTCGTCACCGCGCCCCAGGTCGCGGGGTGGCCGAGGAGGCCGGCCGGTCCTGCGGCGTGCGGCTCGCCGAACTCGGCGGGCGGTCGCGGGTGCGGTGTGTCCTCGCTGCCGGGGTCGTCGTCCTCGCGGGTGCACGGGCCGGGCGGAGGGGTGCGGGGACCCGCGGTGGCCGTGCTGGGGCCGACGCGGTGCGGGCGGGCGGGGCCGGGGCCGTATCCGGTGGTCACGTCGGTGGCGGGCACGGTGCTCTCCTCTCGGAAGACGGGAAGACGGGGAGACGGGGGGTGGGCCGTGCTTCCCTCGGGTGCGGGAAGACGGTTCGGCGGGCGGCGGGCACGGTCTCCACCGGGCGGCGAGCGCGGTCCCGCCGGTTGACGCGCGGGGGATGCCGAGCGTGGGGGATGCCGGATGGCGCGCGGGGAATGCCGCTCAGGCATGCAGGGGGTTGGCGAGGGTGACGTAGACGGACTGGGTGTCGACCGGGCCGACGAGTTCGTCCAGGCCGTGCAGCCGGGTCAGCAGGTTGGCCTTGCAGCGCAGCACGGGTGAGTCCAGGAGCCGGCCGGGCAGCGCGCTGCGCGACGGGACCGGCCCCGAGGCCAGGGTGGTCAGGAAACGGCGGAAGGCCGCGAGGAGCAGGCGCTCGTCGGCGAGGCGCTGCGAGCCGAAGGCGCCGATCAGGCCGAACACGTTGTTGACGGCGAGGTAGTAGACGAGGCGTTCGTCGGCGGTCTCGTCCGGGACGAAGGTGTCGCTGCGGGCGCCGATGCCGGGCAGCCGGGCGTCCAGTTCGGCGCGGCGGGAGGCGCGGAAGTAGTAGCCCTGGTTGTCGCGGTAGCGGCCGCCCGCGGGCCAGCCGTCGCCGTCCAGCAGCACCAGCGTGTTCTGCTGGTGGGCTTCGAGGGCGATGCCGGCTTCGCCGTCCAGCCAGAGGACGGGCCGGACGACGTGCTCCAGGTAGCGCAGGAACCACTCCGCCGCCACGGCGCCCGCGGGCCGGCCGGTGCGGGCCGCGAGCCGTGCGAGGAGCCGGGACAGACGCGACCGCATCGGCGGGGCGGCGTGCCCGTACGGGGGTCCGGACGGTGGTACGGCGAGGGGGCGGGGGGACACCAGTCCGGCGACGCAGCCGACGTCGTCGGCCGGGGTGAACGGGTTGTGCCGGATCACCACGTCCAGCCCCGGTACGGACAGGCCGTCCTGGTCGTCGACGGCGAGCCAGGCCGGGTCGCGCACGATGTCGAAACCGGGGTGCGCCGTCCGCCACCGTTCGGCGAGGCCGGTGCGCAGCAGCCGGTGCACCTCGACGCCGCGGTGGAGTTCCTTGCGCAGGTTCTCCCGTCGGGAGTTGGTGATGCGCAGGGCCAGTGAGAGCTTCAGCATCGCGGGGGCGCCGGACCGGTGGACGGTGCGTACGGAGGAGGTGGGGTGCCAGGGGGCGCCGAGGGGGCCGAGGTCGCGGAGCAGCCCGGAGTCGAACAGCGCGGCGACGGCGGGGCGGTGCCGCACCTCGCGCGCCTGCCAGGGGTGCAGCGGCAGGGCGGTGTGCCCGTCGGGCAGCGGGAGGCAGGTGCCGGAGAGGCCGCGTACGAGGTGGCCGGCGGGAACGGGACGGCCGCGCTCGGTCCAGGCGGAGTCGGTCGCGAGGACGGAGGGCGCGACGGCGAGCCAGTGCAGGACGAAGGAGCCGTGCGACTCCGGTGAGTACCGGTCGGCTTCCCCCTCGGTCAGGCCCTCCCGGCTCTTCGGGGCCGGGTGCAGCGGGTGCCCGAGGAGGAGGGCCTGCTCGGCGGCGAGGAAGAGGTCGGGCGGGTCGGCGGGGTGTGCACGCCGGTGCCGGATGAAGTCCGCGGTCCGCCGTACGGAGTCGGCCACCCGCGCGACGAGGTCACCGTGGTCTGCCCGGCCGCTATCGGTGCCGGTGCCCTGGGCGGGGCCGGTGCCGGAGCCCTGGGCCGGGGCGTGGTGGGCGGGGTGGGTGCCGGCGCGGGGGCCCGGAGGCAGCGGCCGAGCGGTGGACGCCGGGTGCGCGGCGGGGACGGTGGGCGCGGAGGGTGCGGTGGCGTCCGGTGTGCCGGGGGACTCCCTGGTCAGCAGGGCCGCGAGGGTGACGGCGTCGACGGGTGGCGCGGTGTCGGAGGCGTAGGCCAGGCGCGGGGGGCCGAAGCGGTGCCAGCCCGTGGGGGACCAGTACCGGACCGGTGCGATCAGGGCGGTGCCGCTGGCGGGCAGCGGGACGCGGAGGCTCGTGGTGGTGGGCGCGGCGAGGCCGGTCTCCCGGACCCAGCACCGCAGCAGGTTCTCCACGGCGGCGGCCTGGGCGGCCGCGTGGGGATCGGGATCCTCCAGCGGGTCGGCGCCGGGCGCTGTCCACCGGGTGGGGTCCACCTCCCGCTTCTTCTGCTGGGGAACCGCGTCGGTGAGCGGTACGGCCGGGGGCGGGGGGCCGGAGTCTCCCTGGTCGTCGGAGGCACCGGAGCGGCCGTCGGGGGCGGGGGTGGCGTTCATGACGGCTCCTGGGGGGGGTGGCGGTGGGGGGCACGGGCTGGGCCCGCCGTTCGAGGTGGCTGTCCGACCGTCCGGCCATCCGGCTGTCCGACTGTCCGGCCGACGGGAGGTGGTGAGCGGCGGGGCTGGGGTGCCGACCCGAGGGCGGTGCCGGGTGTCGGGGCCGGGTGTCGGGGGCCGGGTCGGACGGGTACGGGGTTCAGCCGGGGTGCCGGGCAGGGCCCGGGTGTCCTTGCCGGTGCGGGCCGTGGGTGCGGTACCGGCGGGCCACCGCCGCCACCGCGTCGGTCAGGCGGTCGACCACCGCCGTCGCCTGCTCGTCGCTGATCGTCAGCGGCGGGAGCAGCCGGACCACGGACGTGTGCCGGCCGCCGAGTTCGACGATCAGTCCGCGCTCGAGGCACTCGCGCCGTACCGCGGTGGCGAGTTCGGGCGCGGCCGGGTGCGGAGCACGGGCGGACGCCGTCCCGGTCGGCACCACACCGCCGTCGCCCGGGTCGGGACCGAGGCCGGGGCCGGGGCCGGGACGGTTCTCCACGACGGTCGGCGCGTCGGGAGTCGTTCGGTCGGCCTCCGGGTCCACCAGCTCGATCCCGATCATCAGTCCGCGTCCCCGGACGTCTCCTACACAGGTGTACTCGCGCCGCAGGTCCGCCAGTTGGGCCAGCATGCGGGAGCCGAGGGCGGCGGCTCGTTCGGCGAGGGCGTTCTCCCGGACGTAGGCGAGGGTGGCGGTGCCGGCCGCCATGGCGAGCTGGTTGCCGCGGAAGGTGCCGGCGTGGGCGCCGGGCCGCCAGGTGTCGAGGTCGTCGCGGTAGACGAGGACGGCCAGCGGGAGGCTTCCGCCGATGGCCTTGGACAGGACCATGACGTCGGGGGTTGTGCCGCTGTGGTCGACGGCCCAGAAGGCGCCCGTGCGGCCGACTCCGGTCTGGATCTCGTCGGCGATCAGCGGGATGGAACGGTCCGCGGTGAGCCGCCGCATACGGCGCAGCCAGTCGTCCGGCGCGGGGATCACCCCGCCCTCGCCCTGGACGGGTTCCAGGATCATCCCGGCGGGCAGGGGTACACCCGACTTGGGGTCGTCGAGGAGGGACTCGGTCCAGCGGGCGCCGAGTTCGGCACCGGCCGGCCCGCCGAGGCCGAACGGGCAGCGGTAGTCCTGCGGATAGGGCAGCCGGGTGACCCGTACGTCGTGGGCACCGCCGGAGGCGGCCAGGGCACCAGCGGTCATGCCGTGGTAGGCGCCGGTGAAGGCGAGGACGCCGGACCGGCCGGTCGCCGCCCGGACCAGTGTGAGCGCGGCCTCGACGGCGTCGGTGCCGGCCGGTCCGCAGAACTGGACGCGGGCGCGGTCCGCGAGGCCGGGCGGGAGGGTGCGGAACAGCTCGGTGACGAAGGCGTCCTTGACGGGGGTGGCGAGGTCGAGGACGGAGAGGGGGGCGCCGGAGTCCAGGACCTTGCGGATGGCTTCCAGCACGACGGGGTGGTTGTGGCCGAGGGCGAGGGTGCCGGCACCGGAGAGGCAGTCCAGGTAACGGCGGCCGTCGGCGCCCTCGATGGTGAGCCCCCGCGCCCGCACGGGCACGATCGGCAGCGCGCGGGCGTAGGTGCGCGCCGACGACTCCCGCGCCGACTGACGTCTGAGAATTCCCTCGTGCACGGCCCGCGCTGCTCCGGGTGCGCCTTTAGTCATCGACTCCGTAACGGCCACGGCGCGCTGTCCTCCCGGCTGATCAAAAGGGCGAGTCGGTCGTCGGGACCGGACCGGACACGGACGGCGGTCCCCACCGGCTACAACCGCGGACCGTTCGGGCGGTTACGGGGTCGTCCCGAGAACCTTGGCGCGACGGCTCGACGTCTCGCCAGCCCGACGGCTCGCCAGTCCGACGGTTCGCCAGCTCGACGGTCCGTCGACTAGTCGGCTCGTCGACTCGTCAGCCAGCCGGCGCGACGGCACGGCAGCGGAACGGCCCGACGACGGGCAGGCCCTGTTCAGGCAGCCTGTGACGGAACCGTTGCCCTCCCGGCGGAACTCCCCCACGGCGACCGCATAGTGTGTGGTGCCGTTCGCGGAACGTCGCGGGACCGGCGTGCACCTTCCATGAGTTCGCCGCCGGTGCCGGGGCCGAAGCGTCGAGTTCCTTCCACAGCAGGGAGTTTCAAGAACATGCGATCCATACGGCCGTCGTTCACCGTTCGGCGAGGAAGGGGCGGTCGCCGCACCTCGACCTCGCTGACGGCGGTCGCCCTCGTCTCGGCGCTGGCGCTGACCGCCACCGCCTGCGACAGCGCCGGTGACGACAACGCCGACGGCAAGCCGAACGCCACCGCGGCGGGCACCGGCGACGGAAAGATCAAGATCCCGGACGACCTCAAGCGCAGGCTCAGGGAGCACGGGATCGACGTCGACAAGTGGCAGGACGGCGCCTGGAAGAACTGGAACAAGGACGACTGGCTGCGCGAGGCCAACGACTTCATCAACCCGATCATCAAGGGGCTGTGGGACCCGGACCGGATGCGGGACGCCGAGGACCCGGACCAGGGCGTCGACGACAACGACATCTCCGGTGACCAGGGCGTGACGGACCCGACGCCGCAGCCGGTGAAGGCGCAGGCGGTCACGGCGCCGTACCACGCCAACGCGGCCACGTCGGGCAAACTGCTCTTCGACGCGCCCGAGGGCACCATGGTCTGCTCGGCGACGGTCGTGCAGGACCCGGCACACCCGGGCAAGTCCAATCTGGTCTGGACGGCCGGTCACTGTGTGCACGCCGGCAAGAAGGGCGGCTGGTACCGCAACCTCGCCTTCGTACCGTCGTACAACAACCAGGCCAAGTCCTCGGCCCAGCTGGAGAACGCCGGCCGGTCCGAACTCGCCCCGTACGGCGTGTGGTGGGCCGACGCGGCGAAGACCTCGCAGCAGTGGATCAGCGAGGGCGGTCAGACGGGGGGCGACGGCGCCTCGTACGACTTCGCGGTCATCCATGTGACGCCGGAGCAGGGCAGCGCCGGGAAGTCGCTGGAGGAGACGGTCGGCGGGGCGCTGCCGGTCGACTTCGACGCGCCGGCCGTGGCGCAGGTGAACAGCATCAAGGCGTCCGGCTACCCGGCGGCGGCGCCGTACGACGGCCAGTTGCTGTACCAGTGCCAGGACAAGCCGGGGCGGCTCTCCATCGAGCAGTCCGACCCGACGATGTACCGGATCGGCTGCACGATGACCGGTGGCTCCTCCGGCGGCGGCTGGGTGGAGACGGGCGCCGACGGCAAGCCGGCTCTGGTGTCCAACACGTCCATCGGCCCGGTGAACGCGGGCTGGCTGGCCGGTCCCCGGCTGGGCGAGGTGGCCAAGAGCCTGTACGAGTCGGTGAGCGAGCAGTTCGCCGGGCGATGACCGGAAGAACGGGCGCGATGACCGGAACCGAGCCCGTCGGCGGGACGGGGGCCGTGTGCGGGACGGACCCGGTGGGCGCGTCCCGGTGTTCCTGACCCATGGCGTACGACGGAGGCCCGCCACCCCGGGTGGGGTGGCGGGCCTCCGTGCCGCCGTGGGTCAGGCCGCGGAGACCGGCGCGTAGGGCGCCAGGTCCGCCGCCAGTTCCTCGTGCACCCGCACCTTGAGCAGGGTGCCCTCCGCGGTGTGCTCCTCGGAGATCACCTCGCCCTCGGTGTGGGCGCGGGCGACGAGCTTGCCGTGGGTGTACGGCACCAGCGCCTCGATCTCGACCGAGGGGCGGGGCAGCTCGTCGTCGATCAGGGCGAGCAGTGCGTCGATGCCCCGGCCGGTGCGGGCCGAGACGGCGAGCGCGCGCTTCTCGACCCGGAGCAGCCGCTGGAGGACCAGCGGGTCGGCCGCGTCCGCCTTGTTGATCACGACGATCTCGGGCACGTCGGTGGCGCCGACGTCCCGGATCACCTCGCGCACCGCGGCGAGCTGCTCCTCCGGGTTCGGGTGCGAGCCGTCCACCACGTGCAGGATGAGGTCGGAGTCGCCGACCTCCTCCATGGTGGAGCGGAACGCCTCGACCAGGTGGTGCGGCAGGTGCCGGACGAAACCGACGGTGTCGGCCAGCGTGTACAGCCGGCCGCTCGGGGTCTCGGCCCGGCGGACGGTCGGGTCCAGGGTCGCGAACAGGGCGTTCTCGACCAGGACGCCGGCGCCCGTGAGGCGGTTGAGCAGGGAGGACTTTCCGGCGTTGGTGTAGCCCGCGATGGCCACGGACGGCACCTTGTTGCGCCGGCGCTCCTGCCGCTTGATCTCGCGGCCGGTCTTCATGTCCGCGATCTCCCGGCGCATCTTCGCCATCTTCTCGCGGATCCGGCGCCGGTCCGTCTCGATCTTGGTCTCACCGGGACCACGCGTGGCGAGGCCGCCGCGACCGCCACCCATCTGCCGGGACAGCGACTGACCCCAGCCGCGCAGCCGCGGCAGCATGTACTGCATCTGCGCGAGCGCGACCTGCGCCTTGCCCTCGCGGGACTTGGCGTGCTGGGCGAAGATGTCCAGGATCAGGGCCGTACGGTCGATGACCTTGACCTTGACGACGTCTTCCAGCTGGATCAGCTGGCCGGGGCTCAGCTCACCGTCGCAGATGACGGTGTCCGCGCCCGTTTCGAGGACGATGTCCCGCAGCTCGGCGGCCTTGCCGGAGCCGATGTAGGTGGCCGCGTCGGGCTTGTCGCGGCGCTGGATGACGCCGTCGAGCACGAGCGCGCCCGCGGTCTCCGCGAGGGCGGCCAGCTCCGCGAGGGAGTTGTCGGCGTCCTGCGCGGTGCCGGTGGTCCACACGCCGACGAGCACGACCCGCTCCAGGCGGAGCTGGCGGTACTCGACCTCGGTGACGTCCTCCAGCTCGGTGGACAGGCCCACGACGCGGCGCAGCGCCGCCCGCTCGGAGCGGTCGAACTGCTCGCCGTCCCGCTCGCCGTCGATCTCGTGGCTCCAGGCGACGTCCTCTTCCATCAGGGCATCGGCCCGAAGACCCTCGGGATAGGCGTGCGCGAATCGCTTGGTGTCCTGGGAAGGGGAAGAAGAGGAGGTCATTGGATCCTTACGTCGATGGGATTGCCGTTGCGGCGTCCGTGCGGCGGTCACTCCACCGCACCTCGTCCAACGCACGAGTACCCCGGGAGATTCCCGTATGCCGTGCGTGCGCCGACCTGTAGATGGTCGCACGGTACGGCACGTCTCGTCACCGGTTTATCGCCGGACGCGGGGCCCGGCCGCCTCGTCCCGGGCCGTCGGCTTCCAGTCCGGGTGACCGGGCATCGGCGGGGTCTTCTCGCCGTACAGCCAGGGCCGCAGGAAGTCGCTCAGGTCCCGGCCGGCGACGGCCGAGGCCAGCCGGACGAAGTCGGCGGTGGTGGCGGTGGTGTCGCGGTGTCCCCGGACCCAGATCCGCTCCAGCCGTTCGAAGGCCGGCCGGCCGATCTCCTGCCGCAGGGCGTAGAGGACGAGGGCGGCGCCGTCGTAGATGTTGGGCCGGAAGATGCCGATCTTCTGGCCGGGGGCGGGCGGCTCGGGCCGGGCGGGCGGGCCGCCGGACTCGCGCCAGCGGTCGGAGGCGCCGTAGGCGGCCTTCATCCGCTCCTCCATGGGGCGCTTCGCGGTCTCCTCGGCGTACAGCGTCTCGTACCAGGTGGCGTGCCCCTCGTTCAGCCAGACGTCGGACCAGCTCCGCGGGGTGACGCTGTCGCCGAACCACTGGTGGGACAGCTCGTGCACCATGACCGACTCGATGTACCACTTCGGGTAGGCGGGCTCGGTGAACAGGTGTTTCTCGAAGAGCGAGAGGGTCTGCGTCTCCAGTTCGAAGCCCGTGGACGCCTGTGCCATGAGCACGCCGTAGGTCTCGAAGGGGTACCGGCCGATCTTGCCCTCCAGCCAGGCGATCTGGTCGGGCGTCTTGGCGAGCCACGGTTCGAGGGCGTCGCGGTCCGCGGCGGGCACGACGTCGCGCAGGGGCAGCCCGTGCGGTCCCTCCCGGCGCACGACGGCGGAGCGGCCGATGGACACCTGGGCGAGTTCGGTGGCCATGGGGTGCCGGGTGCGGTAGGTCCAGGTGGTGGTGGCGCCGGTGCGGCCGGCCGAGACGGGCAGGCCGTTGGCAACGGCGGTGTAGTCGTTCGGCGCGGTGATCCGGAAGGTGAACATCGCCTTGTCGGACGGGTGGTCGTTGCACGGGAACACCAGGTGGGCGGCGTCGGCCTGGTTGGCCATGGCGAGGCCGTCCGAGGTGCGCACCCAGCCGCCCTGCTGGTCCTCGCCGTAGACCGGGTCGCTGGTGTGCCGGACGGTGATCCGGGTCCAGCGGCCCTTGGCCAGTCGGCGCCGCGGGGTGACGACGAGGTCCTCGCCGGCGCGGGTGAAGCCGGCGGGGCGGCCGTCGACCTCGACCGAGCGCACCGTGCCGTGGGCGAAGTCCAGGTTGACCCGCTCCAGACCGGCGGTGGTCCGGGCGTCGATGGTGGTCACGGCCTCCAGCGGCTTGTCGTTGGCGCCGGGATAGCTGAGGGACAGGTCGTACGAGGCGACGTCGTAGCCCGGGTTGCCGAGGTACGGGTAGAGCCGGTCGCCGACGCCGAGGGGCTCGGCCGGGGCAGCGGCGGCGAGGAGGCAGAGCGAAGCGGCGCAGGCGAGCAGGGCCGTCTTCCGGCGCCGGGGCGGCCCGGACCGGACGGGCCGGACGGATGGGCGCGGGGCCGCCCACGCGGTCCGGGCGGTCCGGAGGGCCCAGGCGGCCCGGTGCGGGGCGGGCTCGGTGGAGGGAG
>NZ_JOCB01000106.1 GCF_000718775.1 Streptomyces sp. NRRL S-31 | reverse complement strand
GGTGACGCCGGCCCGGGCCGGGACGGACCGCCCGCCGGGCGGGACGACGAGGGTGGCGGCCGGGGGCGGCACGGCGGGCTCGTCGGCGCCGGCCGCCCGGGCCGCCACATAGCCACGGGCGCCCCAGCCGAGCACCGCCTGGGCGAGGGCGAGGCCCAGTCCGTCGTTGAACCGGGCCAGTTGCTCGGCGGTCCGGTCGCAGTGGGCGCAGCCGGACAGGTGCTGCCGCAGATCCGGATCGAGCCCGGTGCGGCCGCGCCGGAAGGTTGCGTCGAGCATCCGCGGATAGCGCCGGCACTCGTCGTCGGGCGCGAGTTCGCGGTGGGCCTGGAGGCATTCCTCGCGCAGCCGTGCCCGGGCCCGGCGCAGTGCGACTCCGGTGTCCTCCTCGTCCAGGCCGAGCAGCACGGCGGACACGGCCAGGGGTTCGGAATCGACCTCGGTGTGCCACAGCACGGCGCGGGCGGGTTCGGGCAGCCGCCGGAAGGCGCGGGACAGCAGCCGCCTACCGGACGGTGGCGGCAGCCGGGCCGCGGCGGACTCCCCCGTGCCGCTGCCGCGCAGGGCGGGGTGGAGGAGTCCGCGGCGGCCGTCGGCGTCCCACGCGGCCGCGATCCGGCGGACGGCGACCAGGACGTGGGGCCGCCAGGCCGCGCTCGGGCCCTCCTGCCGCAGGGCGGCGCCGAACAGCCGGGTGAAGGCGGCGGTGGTCAGCAGGCCGGCGGCGCGCGGCCCGTCGGTGCACAGGCGGGCATAGGCGAAAGCCGCCGCCCAGTGCCGGTCGAGGAGTTCACCGACGGGGTGCGGCGCGGGCGACGCACCCGTCCATTTCCTCAGTTCGGCGCTCAGCTGCTCGTCCGACAAACCCGCCTCGGTCACGGCCGCATTCCTCCAGACGTACCTCAGGGAATTAGCCCATACCAGTTGGTATGGCATGGTCGTGAGGCAGCTCGGACGTCTACCCGAGGCCCGGCAGCGCACACTTTCGCACAGCCGAACACACCCGAACAAGAGATTCTGCGGTTCTCGCGAATTGCCTCGCGCTTTTCTTTATCGACCTTTCGTCGAGGGTGGCTTATTGACGTGTTGTCGAAGGCGGGAATCGGTCAGTGGCCGCTGACGGCGCGCGCCGTGTAGGGCCGCTCCAGTTCCTCGATCTCCCGCTCGCTCAGCTCCAGTCCGACCGCGGCCACCGCGTCCTCGATGTGCTGCGGCCGGGCCGCGCCGACGATCGGGGCGGCCACCGTGTCCCGGTGCAGCAGCCAGGCGAGGGCCACCCGGGCGCGCGGCACGCCCCGGTCGGCCGCGATCCGGGTGACGGTCTCGACGATCGCCCGGTCGCTCTCCAGGTACAGCCGGCCGCCGAAGGCGTCGGTGGCGCTGCGGCCGGTGACCGTGCCCCAGTCGCGGGTGAGCCGGCCGCGGGCGAGCGGGCTCCACGGCAGCACGCCGACGCCCTGGTCCGCGCAGAGCGGCAGCATCTCCCGCTCCTCCTCGCGGTAGAGCAGGTTGTAGTGGTTCTGCATGGACACGAACTTCGTCCAGCCGTTGCGCTCGGCGGTGTACTGCGCCTTGGAGAACTCCCACGCGTACATCGAACTCGCCCCGATGTACCGCACCTTGCCCGCCTTGACCAGGTCGTGCAGCGCCTCCATCGTCTCCTCGATGGGAGTGGCGTGGTCGTAGCGGTGGATCTGGTAGAGGTCGACGTAGTCGGTGCCGAGACGGCGCAGGCTGTGGTCGATCTCGGTCATGATGGCCTTGCGGGACAGGCCGGCGCCGTTGGGGCCCGGTCGCATCCGGCCGTGCACCTTCGTGGCCAGCACGATCTCGTCACGGTCCGCGAAGTCCCGCAGCGCCTTGCCGACGATCTCCTCGCTGGTGCCGTCGGAGTAGACGTTCGCGGTGTCGAAGAAGTTGATGCCCGCCTCCAGCGCCTGCCGGATCAGCGGGCGGGACGCCTCCTCGTCCAGCGTCCACTCGTGCGTGCCGCGGTCCGGGAGCCCGTAGGTCATGCATCCCAGACAGATCCGGGAGACGTCCAGACCGGTGGAACCGAGCTTCACGTACTGCATCGTTGCTGCTCCTGCCTGCGAGGCGATGGTCGTGACCGACCCTACGACGTGGCCCGGAGCCGACTTGACGACCGGAACGCGCGGGCGATTTGATCCTGGCACGTGCCGCGCCGCCCGGCGTGGGCAGGATGGAGCGGACTTGCCCCCCACGGGTGTTCTCCGCGCCTCGGGGTCGCGCGCGGCCCTGGGCGCCTTGGCGGCGGTGCTGACGATCGCGGTGCCGGCCCTGGCCGGCTGCGCTTCCGGGGACCGGGACGAGGGCGGTGCCGGGAAGCCCGCCGCGGTGCGGCTGCCCCCGCGCGGCGCCGGTTTCGACTACCAGATCGGCGGCGGCTATCCCCCGCCCGCCGGGGTGCGGATCGTCAGCCGCGACCGGTCCGACGTCCCGGCGCCGGGCCTGTACAACATCTGCTACGTCAACGCCTTCCAGGCGCAGCCCGCCGAGCGCTCCTCCTGGCCGGCCGACCTGCTGCTGCGCGACGCGCGCGGCCGGACCGTCATCGACGAGGACTGGAACGAGCCGCTGCTGGACCTGCGCACGCCGGCCAAGCGGGAACGGGTGGCGCGGCGGGTCAACGGCTGGATCGACGACTGCGCGGACAAGGGCTTCGACGCCGTCGAGCCCGACAACTACGACAGCTACACCCGCTCCCACCGGCTGCTCACCGCGAACGACGCCACTGCCTTCATGGCCCTGCTCTCCGCGCACGCGCACGCCCGGCACCTGGCCGTCGCGCAGAAGAACACCGCGGAACTGGCAGGGCGGCGCGAACGGGCCGGACTGGACTTCGCGGTGGCGGAGGAGTGCGGGCAGTACGACGAGTGCGGGGTGTACGCGAAGGCGTTCGACGACCGGGTGGTCGACATCGAGTACACCGACCACGGCCTCGAGGCGGCCCGCGCCCGCTGGGGCGACCGGCTGAGCATCGTCCGCCGGGACCGGGACGTGTCCACGCCGGGCAGTGCGGCGTACGTCCGCAAGGTCGGGTAGGACCACGCGGTACGGCGGCGGTACGGCGAGACGGTGCACGACCGCCGTACCGCCGGGGTGTCAGCCGGACGTCAGCCGGTGCGCTCGCGCACGGTGATCGCGCCGACCGGGCAGGCGCGGGCCGCCTCCCGGGCCATCGGATCGTTCACGCCGTGCTCGCCACCGGGAAGCAGGGTGCTGTAGCCGTCGTCGTCCTGGGTGAAGACGCCCGGTGCGGCCAGCGCGCACTGCCCGGCGCCGATGCAGACGTCCTGGTCGATGTCGATGTCGATGTCCATGGGCACAAGCCTCTTACCAGGTCACGGGGAGTTCCAGCATCCCCTGGATCGTGTCGCCGGGCTTGAAGGGGATGTCCTGCGCCGGGGCGGCAAGGCGCAGCCCCGGCAGTCGGGTGAACAGGCTGCCGAGGGCGATCTCCAGTTCCGCGCGGGCCAGGTTCTGTCCCAGGCACTGGTGGATGCCGAAGCCGAAGGCCACGTGGTGGCGGTCGGTGCGGTGGAAGTCCAGGTCGTCCGGGTCGTCGAACACGGACGTGTCCCGGTTGATCACCGAGGTGGCGAAGAGCACCCCGTCGCCGGCCCGGATCGTGGTGCCGGCCACCTCGATGTCCTCCAGCGCCACTCGTTGGAGCCCGTCCGCGATGGACAGCATCCGCATCAGCTCCTCCACCGCGGCGGGCAGCAGCGCCGGGTCGGCCCGCAGCTCGGCGAGGCGTTCGGGGTGCTGGAGCAGGGTGTAGGTGCCCAGGGAGATCATGTTGGCGGTCGTCTCGTGCCCGGCGACCAGCAGGATGACGGCGAACGACACCAGGTCGTCCCGGTCCAGCTCGCCGGTGCGCAGCCGCTGGTGGACGAGGTCGTCGAGGATGCCGTCGCCCGGCTCGGCCTGCTCGGCCTTGGCGTCGATCAAGCCGCCGAGGTACTTCTCCAGCTGGTCGCGGGCGTCCAGCGTGTCGGCGCCGCCCGGGCCGCGCAGCAGCCGACGGGACTGCTCCTCGAAGAACTCGTGGTCGGCGTAGGGCACGCCGAGCAGACCGCAGATCACCATCGACGGCACGGGCAGCGCGAAGGCGGAGACCAGGTCGGCGGACGGCCCCCGCGCGATCATCGCGTCCAGCAGCTCGTCCACGATCTGCTGGATCCAGGGGCGCAGGGCCGCCGCGCGCTTCACGGTGAACGACGGGATCAGCATCCGGCGCTGGCGGTGGTGCTCGGGGTCGTCCATCCCCAGCAGCGCCACCCTGCGGTAGCGGGCGGTCTCGAAGCGGGCCGTGGGGACGGGGAAGCCGTCGCGGCGGCGGTCGGTGGACAGGCGGGGGTCGGCGAGCAGGGCGCGGGCGGTGGCCTGTGCGGTGACCATCCAGACCTCGCGGCCGTCGTAGAGGGTGGCGCGGGACAGGGGTCGCCCGTCGCGCAGCGGTTCGTATCCGGTCGGCGGGTGGTAGGGGCAGGTGCGGTCCTGGGGGAAGGCGACGGGTTCGGCCGGGGTGGCCGGGCCGGTGGTGTCCGTCAGTTCCGTCATGGAAAGACCTCGCAGACGAAGGAAGTGCGTCGTGCCGATCTTCATTAGATGCCCCAGGCATCTATGGGTCGACGTGAAGTTCGGCCACTTCGGTGACCCGGGTGATCTGTCCGAAGCACCACGGGTCCGAGGGACGGGAACCGGCCGCCGTCCCGCCGCCCTCGGGCCCCGCCCCGTCGGGAGCACAGGCGCGGACCACGGCGGGACCGTCCTCGTACACATGATGCCGCACGACCGGACGGCACGGCCGGGAAGCGGCTCCGGGGTGACGCGGCGATGGCTCGAAAGCGGCTCAGGGGTGGTGCCCGGTCCGGGTGGGCAGCGATCGGGACGCGAATCACCCTGCCCCGCACGCGGTACGGATGGATCGCGGGGCCGCCGGTGTTGACGATGGCGGCACACGCCGGACCTACGACGAAGCGACGACGAAGGGACACCACGCAATGCCTCTTGAGGGCGAGTACGAGCCCAGCCCGACCCAGTGGGTGCGCGAGCAGGTCGAGCTGTACGAGGGCTCCGGAGGGACCCAGGGGACGACACTGCGCGACACCGGGCTGCCGGTGATCGTGCTGACCACCCGGGGTGCGAAGAGCGGGAAGATCCGCAAGACGCCGTTGATGCGGGTGGAGCACGAGGGCCGGTACGCGGCGGTCGCCTCCCTCGGCGGCGCGCCCAAGCACCCTGTCTGGTACTTCAACGTGCAGTCCGACCCGCACGTCGAGCTCCAGGACGGCCCCGAGAAGCGGGACATGCGGGCCCGCGAGGTCACCGGGGCGGAGAAGGCCGAGTGGTGGGAGCGGGCGGTGGCGGCGTACCCGCCGTACGCCGAGTACCAGCAGAAGACGTCCCGGGAGATCCCGGTCTTCGTGCTGGAACCCCTCGACGCGAGCTGACCCGGCCCCGCGGAACGGACCCGCCGGGCGCCCGCCCGGCGGGAGCCGATTCCGGCCGGGCACCGGCCCATTTCAGAAAAATCTGTTTCGGGGGCGTGTGAACCGGCTCCGGGGCGGGCACTCCTGCGTCAGGCCCCGCCGCGTTCCCCCGTCGCGGCGGGGCTCTCCCGTGCCTCGCCGGCGGGCCGGTCGGTGACGTCGAGGAAGATCTGGTCGGCTTCGGGGAAGGTCCGGCCGAGGGACCGCTTGATGCGTACGGCCACCTCCTCCACGCGTTCGCTGTCCAGGCCCGGCGCCAAGTCGATCCGGGCCGCGACCAGGGTGGAGTCGAGGCCCATCTTCATGGTGAACAGCGCCTCCACGCTGTCGATCTCGGGCTGGGCCCGCAGCAGCGACCGGATCCTGCCGCTCATCTCCGGGTCGGCGGCCTCCCCGATGAGCTGGTCGCGGGCGTCGCGGCCGAGCCGGTAGGCGACGTAGACCAGCAGCACGCCGATGGCCAGCGAGGCGGACGCCTCCCACACCACCTGTCCGGTCGCCATGTGCAGGGCCATGCCGATCAGCGCGAGGGTCACGCCGAGCACCGCGGTGCCGTCCTCGGCGACCACCGTACGCAGCGCGGGGTCGCGCAGCCCGGCGAGTCCGCCGCCCTGCCGGCGCACCTGGTGCAGGGCCCGCAGCAGCGAGCCGGCCTCGGCGACCAGGGCCACGCCCAGCACGACGAGGCCGGCCACATAGCCGCTGAACTTCTCCTCCGCGCCGTTGCGCAGCGCTTCGACGCCCTGGAAGAAGGAGAAGCAGCCACCCATGACGAAGATGCCCACGGCGGCCAGCAAGGACCAGAAGAAGCGCTCCTTGCCGTAGCCGAACGGGTGCCGGGCATCGGCCGGACGGCGGCTGCGGCGCAGGGCGGCCAGCAGGAAGACCTCGTTGAGACTGTCGGCCACCGAGTGCGCGGCCTCCGACAGCAGCGCGGGCGAGCCGGCGAGGACGCCGCCGACCGCCTTGGCGACGGCGATCACCAGGTTGGCGGCCAGCGCGACCAGGACGGTGATCCTGGTGTGCCGGTCCGCACCGCCGCCGGACCCGTGTTCGGTATGACCGCCGGTGTCACGGTCGGCGTCGCGGCCGGTGCCGCCGCCGGTGTCGCCGCTGGTCGTGTGTCCGGTCGTGTGTCCGGTGCGACCGCCGGTTCCGGCACGCGGGTCCGGTGTCCCGCCGTCACCGGCGGGTGCCGGTGGCGTCCGTGGAACCGCCCCCTGTGCCGGTCGTGTCGCACTCTTCTCGGCCGTACGCGCGGCCGTCTCCCGTTCCGAGGATGTCCCGCTCACCTTTGGCCGACTGCCCCCGACCGGGCCGCTCACACCGTGCGGAACGCCCGAAAGGGGGAACGCAGGGGCGAGAGGGCACCGGCCGACGAGGAGGAGGAGACATGGGCGGCGACGGCAACAGCGCCTACGGACACCGGAGCTTCAAACGGTCCAGGAGCCACTTCGGCGACCGGATCACCGCCGACGGCCGGGACGGCTGGCCGGTGCGGGCGGGGCGCTACCGGCTGGTGGTCTCGCGTGCCTGTCCGTGGGCGAGCCGGGCGGTGATCTCCCGCCGGCTGCTGGGCCTTGAGGACGCGCTGTCGATGGCGGTCGCCGACCCCGTGCAGGACGACCGCAGCTGGCGGTTCACCCTGGACCCGGACGGCCGGGACCCGGTGCTCGGCATCCGGTTCCTGGCCGAGGCGTACGACAGGCGGGAGACCGGCTACCCGGGCGGGGTGAGCGTGCCCGCGATCGTGGACGTCCCCAGCGGCCGGCTGGTCACCAACGACTACCAGCGCATCACTCTGGACCTGGCCACCGAATGGACGGCCCTGCACCGCCCGGGCGCACCGGAGTTGTACCCGGCCGGCCGGCGCGACGAGATCGACGAGGTGATGGCCGGGGTGTACGAGGACGTCAACAACGGCGTGTACCGGGCCGGGTTCGCCACGCACCAGCGGGAGTACGAGGAGGCGTGCGCGAGCGTCTTCCGACGGCTGGAACTGCTCGGTGAACGGCTGTCCGGACAGCGGTATCTGGTCGGTGACACCCTCACGGAAGCGGATATCCGGCTGTTCACCACCCTGGTCCGGTTCGACGCCGTCTACCACGGCCACTTCAAGTGCAACCGCTGGAAGCTGACGGAGCACCCGGTGCTGTGGGCGTACGCCCGGGACCTGTTCCAGACGCCGGGCTTCGGCGACACGGTCGACTTCGACCACATCAAACGGCACTACTACCAGGTGCACACCGGGATCAACCCGACCGGCATCGTGCCGCTCGGCCCGGACCTCTCGGGCTGGCTGGGTCCCCACCACCGCGAGGAGCTGGGCGGCCGCCCGTTCGGTGACGGCACGCCGCCGGGTCCGGTGCCGCCGGGCGAACGAGTGCCTTCGCGGGGACAGCCCGCATGAGGGTCGTCTGACGAGGAAGTAGACACACATGGCCAAGAACAAGAAGAAGAAGCTCCCCCTCGCCTACCAGCCGGTCGGATTCGTGCTCAGCTGGGCTGGTGGCGCGCTGGCCGGTATGGCCTTCCGCAAGGCGTGGAAGGTGATCCGGCACGAGGACGACGCGCCGGACGCCCTCGACCCGGACCGCGGCTGGGGCGAGATCCTGCTCGCCGCGGCGGTGCAGGGCGCCATCTTCGCGGTGGTGCGCAGTGCCGTGGACCGTACCGGTGCGAAGGCCATCGCCCGGTCGACGGGCGTGTGGCCGGCCACCGACAAGGACGGCCGCGACTGACCCACCCGCCCCGTCCGTCCGCCCGGCCCCGCGCCGGCACGGGCGGACGGCCGTCCCCGGCGCCGGCGCGGACCCGTTTCCGCCCCGGCCCCGGCCCCGTTCCGGCCTGGTTCTCCGGGCTCGGGCCTCTTTCTCCGGCGCGTCCGGCCGGTGCGGGCGTGCGGCCCGCGCCGGCCGGTGCCCGCCGTCAGCCCTGCTTCGGTGCCGTCGGGGGCAGCAGGCGGAGCGTGAAGGAGTGGCCGGCGGGGTCGGCGTAGCCGCGTTCCTCGTAGGGGCCCGCCGCGTCCCTGGTCTCGATCGGCCGGCCGCCGAGGCCCACCACGCGCCGCTCGGCCTCGTCCAGGTCGCCGACCAGGAAGTCGAGATGCACCTGGAGGGAGTTCTCCGGGCGCGGCCAGCTGGGCGGGGTCGCGTTGACATCGCGCCGGAAGGCCAGCCGGACGCCGTCGGCGCCCCGGATCTCCACCAGGTTCGCGGACGCGCCGGTCCGCTCCCCCTCCAGCAACTCACGGTAGAACTCGGCGAGTTTCTCGGGCTCGGCGCAGTCCAGCACCATCACGCCCGCTTTCACCAGTGCCATGGGTCCTCCCCGGATGTGTCCTCTCCCCCAGCGGATATCCCCGGGTGTCGGATTCAGTCGGCGACCAGCCACCGCCCGTCGCGCATCAGCTCGCGCCCGCGCGGCTCGTCCGCCTCGCGCCAGGTCTGGACGCGCTCGGGCAGGATGAAGAAGTACAGGTAGGGGGTGGTGAGTCGGCGCGGGTCGAAGCCGGTCTTGCCGGCGAAGACCTCGGCGTCCTCCTCGGCCAGGTCCTCGGGCGTCACCGCCCGGACGGCGCCCTCCACCAGGACGACGTCGCGGGTGGGCCCGATGCCGAGCCGGGTCCTGCCGGTGGCCACGAGGTTGCGGCCGGTGGGGCTGTCGGCCGGGGTGGCGATCAGCAGCGAGGTGCCGTCCCACACGAACGACAGCGGCACGAGGTACGGGGCTCCGCCGTCGGGGCCGGCGGTGGCGACCCATGCGTCGACGTCGTTCTCCAGCCGGTGGAGGGTGTCCTTCTTGCGCTGCTCGGCGGACCGGGCGGGGGGCGGGGTCATGGCGTGCGGCCTCCTCTGAGTGATCGTTCGGTTCAGTGTGGCCATGGCCCGCGGGTCCGCGCACGAGTCGCCCCGGGTGTGTCCGGGTGGCGGCGCGGAAGCGGTGGCGTCCGGACCGCTCCCCACCGGGCCCCGTCCGCGCCCCGCGGGGCCGTACCGCCACCGCCATGGCCGTCACCGGGACCCGGATCACCGCCGTCGGGGGTACGGCGCCGCGCCCCGCCCGGGGTGGACGACGGGCAAGCTGGCTGGTGCCGCCGGTGGACTGAGAGGTCAGCGCGACGACACGCGTCAAACCCGAAGACATATGTCAATCGAACATGCTCAAATTCCTTCTATCGGGGGTAACTTGACGGTCGGGAAGCGACGTCGGCGCACGGGTGGGAGGTGGGGCCGAGGTGCGACGGGAACCCGTACCTCTCACCCGGCAGCTGGGCATGTACGCGTACCGCGGGCACACCGTGCTGGAGCTCCGGGGCGAGATCGACATCCTCGCGGCCACGGAGATGGGCCCCTCCCTCGACCGGGTCACCGGCCGGGCCGGGCTCCGGGCCGTGATCGACCTGCGGCCGGTGGAGTTCTTCGACTGCTCGGGGCTGCGGCTGCTGTACCGGGCCCGCGCCCGGGTACTGGAACGCGGCGGCCGGCTGGACCTCGTCTGCACGCACCCGCTGACCCTGCGGATCCTCAGGACCACCGGCCTGACCCGGCTGCTGCCCCCGCAGCCCGACCTGGAGGCGGCCCTGGCCCGCTCGGAGGCCGCGTCCGGCTCGCTGTGAGACCGGAGGCGAATCGGCCGGCGCACCGGTCTGCGGGCGCGGTTGGCGGGCATCCGGTGAGCAGGAAGGAGGACCGTCGCGATGACGACTCCCATCGGACGCCTGCCGGGCTGGGCCAAGGCCCTGGCGGCTCTCGTAGTGGTGCTCGCCCTACTGTTCGCCGGCATCCGGCTGGCCGTACTCCCGGGCATCAAGGACCTGTTCGGCACCGAGACGAACGACCGCTCCGGACCCACGCTGCTGAAGTCCGTCCAGGACATGAGCCGTTACGACGCCGCGTCCGGCAACTTCCAGGTCGTGGTGGACCTGGAGAAGGACGCGAAGTTCCTGCCCGACGCCCTCCGCGGCACCCGCACCCTGTACGTCGGCGCGGGCACCGTGGACGCCTACGTCGACCTCGGACAGGTCGGCGAGAAGGACGTCACGGTCGACGAGGACCGTACGTCCGCCACCCTGCGCCTGCCGCACGCGCGGCTGGGCCGGCCGGCCCTGGACCCCGACCACTCCTACGCCGTGTCCAAGCGACGCGGCCTGCTGGACCGGCTCGGCGACCTGTTCTCGGACAACCCCAACAGCGAGCAGGCCGTGCAGAAGCTCGCCGTCCGCCACATCGGTGACGCGGCGCGCGGCAGCGGGCTGACCGCCCGGGCGGAGCGCAACACCACCGGGATGCTCCAGGGCCTGCTGCGCTCGCTCGGCTTCCGGGAGGTGCGCGTCTCGTACGGTACGACGGGCGGTGCGCGGGAGGGCACGACGGGCTGATCAGGAGCCCAGCACACCGGGCAGGGCCAGCGCCCCCAGCACCGTCGCGCCCACCAGCAGCCACGCCACGTAGTCGCCGACGTGCCCGGACTGCAACCGCCGCAGGGGCGCGGCCCAGCCGGGGGCGGCACCCCAGCCCGGGCGGGTGACGGCGAGGCCGGCGAGCACCACGGCCAGCGCGGTGGAGGCCACGCCCAGCAGCGCGCCGTGCGCGGTCCAGTGCACGAAGACACGGGCGCCGCCCGAGCCGGCCTCGTTGACGGAGCGGGCCACCACGGCGCCGAAGCCGGGGACCGCGCCGACGGCGAGGGCGGCGGCGAGCAGCACGGCGGGCACGGTCGTCATGGTGTCCGGGATCCGGCTCAGCAGGCCGGAGGTCTCCGGTTCCTCGTCGGTGCCGCTGGTCTCGTACTCCGCGTCCCCGGGGCGGGGCCCGATCCCCCCGAGACCGAAGAACACCCGGGCGGTGACCCGCAGGACGGCGCCGGCGGTGATCGCGGAGGCGGCCACGTACAGCACGGTGAGCGGGCCGCCGACCGCCTCCTCGGTGACGGCCTTGCCGAGCGCCGTACCGAACGGCGGGAGCCCGGCGAGGCCCAGGGCGCCGACGGCGAAGAGCACCGCGGTGGCGCGCAGCGGGCGTCCCCGGCCGTGCAGCGCGTGCTCGTCGACGCTGCCGAACCGGTCGAGGAGGACGCCCGCGCAGGCGAACAGGGCGGCCTTCACCCCGGCGTGGCCGAGGATGTACAGGGCGACCCCGTCGTCGCCCTCGGGGGTGAGGATGCCGAGCCCGACGAGGAACAGACCGGTGTGGGAGACGGTGGAGTAGGCAAGGAGCCGCTTGATGTGCCGCTGGTACCAGCACATGACGGCGCCGATGGCGGCGGTGAGGACGCCGAGCGTCACCAGGGCCCGGGTCAGGTCGGCGGCGGGGATGCCGCCGGGGCCGGCGAAGACGGTGCCGTACACGCGCCAGACGCCGTACGCGCCGAGTTCGACCATCACGCCGGACAGGAGCATGCACACCGGGGTGGGGGCGACGGCGTGCGCGTCCGGGAGCCAGAAGTGGAAGGGCACGGCCGCCGCCTTCACCAGCAGCCCGGTGAGCACCAGGACGAAGGAGGCGAGGACCAGCGCGTCCGGCCCGCCGCTCCCGGCCGCCGCGTCGAGGCCGCGCCCGATCTTCGCCATGGCCAGCTCGCCGGTCCGGGCGTACAGCAGGGCGATGCCCGTCAGCAGGGCGTACGCGCCGAGGGAGTTGACGATACCGAAGGTCAGGGCGCCCTGGACGGCCTTCGCCTCGTCGATCCGGTAGCCGGTGAGGGCATACGCCACCACGCTCATCAGCTCGAAGAACACGAACGCGTTGAACAGGTCGCCGGCGACGGCGAACCCGCACATGGCGCCCTGGAAGAGCAGCATCAGCGCGGTGAACACACCGGTGTGACCGGCCGGGGGCTCGTCGAAGTAGCGCCAGGAGTAGACGAGGGCCGCCAGGGTCAGCAGCGAGATCACGGCGGCCATGCCGAGCGCCGGGCCGTCCCCGACGACGAGGATGCCGACGCTCTCGCCGCCGGCGGGCAGCCAGCCGCCGACCCACTCGACCATGGGCGGGGACGACTCGGGCAGCAGTACGAGCGCGAGGGCGGCCGTGCCGCCGCAGCACACGAAGCCGGTGATCTCCGCGGCGATCCGGGGCAGCCGGCGGCCGGTGGCCACCAGCAGGGCGGCGCCGAGCAGCGGGACGGCGACGAGCAGCGGGATCAGGTGGTGCATCAGCCGCGCAGCTCCCGCAGTTCGTCGGGGTCGACCGTGCCGTGCCGTTTGGCGATCTGGAGGACGAGGGCCAGCAGCAGCGCGGTGACGGTGGCGCCGACGACGATGTCGGTGAGGGTGAGCGCCTGCACCACCGGGTCGACGACCGGACGGGAGCCGGGCCGCAGGTCGGAGAAGACGGGCGCGGTGGCGCCGGCCCGGTAGCCGACCGCCAGCAGCAGGACGTAGGTGGCGGACTGGCACACGGCCAGGCAGCCGACGGCGTGGATGAGGTTCCGGCTGGTGGCGAGGCCGTAGCAGCCCGTCAGGAACAGGTAGACGGCGACCAGGTACGGGAACACGTGCGTCACGGCGCGCTCAACTCCCCGGCTCCTCCTCGATCTCGACGGCCTGGTCCAGGAAGTGGGCGAGCAGGACGACGACCGCGCTCGCCACCTCCATCCCGACGGCCGCGTTCAGCAGCGGGACGGTGCCGCCGGAGGACAGCGTGTTGAAGGTGCCGTACGGCAGCAGCGTGTTGGCGAGGAACGCGGTGCCGGCGAGGACACCGGCCAGGCCCAGCACCAGGTAGGCCGAGACGGCGAGGGCGTCGGCGGTCTCGTAGACGCCGAGCGGGCGGGCGCGTTCCAGGGCGCCGTAGTCGGCGCCGAGGTAGAGCAGGTGCAGGGCGGTCGCGGCGACGACCCCGCCCTGGAAGCCGCCGCCGGGGCTGAGCTGGCCGTGGGCGATCACGTACAGGCCGGTGACCAGGGCGACCGGGAGCACGAGCAGGGCGTAGCGGCGGACCGGGCGGGCCACCTCGGCGGGTTCGGGCGGGGCCCGGTGCTCGCCCTGGGCCTGGCGCAGCAGCACCACACAGCCGAGGACGGCGGCGAACAGGATGCTCGTCTCGCCGAGGGTGTCGTAGGCGCGCTGGTCGAAGTTGACGGAGGCGATGGTGTTGGCGGTGTGCCGGGCGAGGGCGGCGCGGACGGCCCGGTCGCCGTACGGGTGCCGCCGGCCGCCGAACTCCGGCAGGTCGGGGCAGGCGGCGACGAGCAGGGCGGCCAGGCCGGCGCCGCCGACGGCCAGCAGCCACAGCCGCAGCCGGTTCACCGGGTGCCGTCCCTCGTCCGGCCGCGGCGCCGGACCTTGCGCACGCACAGCATGATCAGCAGGGGGGTGAGGACGGATCCGACGGCCAGCTGGGACAGACCGACGTCCGGGGCCTGGTCCACGGTGAACAGCGCGGCCAGCAGGGTGCCGAGGACGGAGAGCGCCAGCGCCTGGCGGGCGGGGTCGCGCTGCAGCACGGCGCCGGTGGCGGCGACGGCCACGAGCAGCAGGGCGACGAGGGTCACCGCGTCGGACACGGCGCACCTCCGCGCGGCCCGTCAGCCACCCCGCACCCCCTGGAACCCGCCCGTCAGGGCCCGGGAGGCGATCAGGTTGCCGCCGATCAGCAGGGCACCGGTCACCAGCAGCTTCACCATCGCCCGGCCCGGTCCGACGGCCGCGCACAGCGCGACGACGACCGCCGCGCCCAGCGCCGCCGCCGACCAGGTCAGCCCCCAGGCGCTCGCCGGCTCCCCGGCCAGGTCGTCGGAGAGCAGGCGGGCGAAGACGAGCGTGCCGACGGGGCCGAGCAGGGCGAGCAGCAGGGCGAGGTCCACGTAGGCCGGGCGGCCGTAGCCCTGGGCGAGGAGCAGCAGGGCCGGGCAGACGGCGGAGGTGGTCAGGTTCTGGGCGATCACCCGGCGGGCCGGCGGTCCGGTGGTCACGCCCCACAGCGCGGCGGCCCCTCCCCCGCCCAGTACGACGGTGGCCGCGAGGATCCAGCCGTTCAACGCCAGGTCACCGCCCGCCGGCCGGCCCGGGCCAGCAGCGCGCCCGCGGCGGCGCAACTCGCGCCGACGATCCGTTCCAGGGTGTCGACCGTGCTGATCAGCACCAGCCACAGCAGCGCCAGCGCCACCCACCAGGCGAGGAGTTCAGCGGCGGTGAGCAGGACCGTACGGGGGGCCGTACGACGGGTCATCCGGCTACCTCCTCGGTCCGTTGTGCACGAGTACGCGGCGATATGTCCCGCATGCCGCTGGAGGCATCCAAGCACCGCCGGACCCGGGCGGGAGCGGCGGCACGCGGGGCCGCGCCCGGTGTGCCCCGGAGGCGTGAACGGAGATCGCCGGCGGCCGCCCGCCAGGCCGGCAGGTCGGCATCCCGGCCCCGATGCCGGGTAACCGCCCTACGACCCGGCGAAGTTGAGGAGGACGGAAATGGCCCGCACCGCCCCGCGTCTGACCGCGGCCCTGCGCATCCCCGGCAAGCGGGATCAGACGGCGCCGGCCCGTTCCGGTCCGCGGCTGCCCGCGGCCCTCCGCCCCTCCCCGAAGCGTGCGAAGCGCACCGGCCCGTCGCCCGCGCCGCACGCGCTCCCGCTCCCCGTCCGGCTGCTGGCGATGCTGGTCGCCTTCGGGTGCATGGTGGCGTTCGCCGTGGTCCTGGCCCGTCTCACGCTCCAGCCGTCGCCCGCCTCGGTGCCGCTGACGCACAGCAATCTGCACCCCGGCCGCTCCCTGCACGCCTACCTGGTGCAGGGGCGGCCGGCGGACACGGTCAAGCAGCTCGGCGGGAACGTGCTGCTCGGGGTGCCGTTCGGGGTGCTGGTACCGGTGCTCGCCCCGCGCGCCCGGCGGATGCTGCCGGTGCTGGCCCTGACGGCGCTGGTGATGCTGATGGTGGAGCTGGCGCAGGGCGCGCTGGTGACCGGCCGGGCCTTCGACATCGACGACGTCATCCTCAACACGGCCGGGGCGCTGCTGGGTTGGCTGCTGCTGGGGCGGCGGCTCGGGCGCGGGGTGCACCGGCGGGTGGCGGAGCCGTCGGCCGGGTGACCGCCGGCGCCGGGGCCGCCCCGGAGTTCGGCACCAGGTCTGTACCAGAGTATTGACGCCCTCTTATCTCACTCCTTAAATCAAGAGGCATCGCTCGTCCCCACACGAGAAGTCAGGAGAGCCATGGCCTCCCCACGCCTGCTGCGCAGATGCCTCCTCGCCGCCCTGTCCGCCGCGCTGATCGGCTCGGCCGCCGTCGGTCCGGCGCGGGCCGGGACCACCACCGCCGCCGCTCCCGCGACCGTGGCCGCCGCCACCTTCTCCGACACCTTCGACGGGCCCGCGGGCTCGGCGGTCGACGGTTCGAAGTGGACGCTGGAGACCGGCGACAACGTCAACAACCACGAGCGGCAGTACTACACCTCGGGCACCAGGAACGCGGCACTGGACGGCCAGGGCCATCTGGTGATCACGGCCCGCAAGGAGAACCCGGCCGGATACCAGTGCTGGTACGGCAGCTGCCAGTACACCTCGGCCCGGCTGAACACCGCCGGGAAGTTCAACGCCCAGTACGGCCATGTCGAGGCGCGGATGAAGATCCCGCGCGGGCAGGGCATGTGGCCGGCGTTCTGGATGCTCGGCACCCCGGTGAACTGGCCGGACTCGGGTGAGATCGACGTGATGGAGAACGTCGGCTTCGAGCCCTCGGCCGTGCACGGCACCATCCACGGGCCCGGCTACTCCGGCTCGGGCGGCATCGGCGCGGGCTACACCCTGCCGAACGGACAGGCGTTCGCGGACGCCTTCCACACCTTCGCCGTCGACTGGGCGCCCGACTCGATCACCTGGTCGGTGGACGGCAACGTGTACCAGCGTCGCACCCCGGCCGACCTCGGCGGGAAGACCTGGGTGTTCAACAAGCCGTTCTTCCTGATCCTCAACCTCGCGGTCGGCGGCTACTGGCCCGGCGACCCGGACGGCTCCACGCAGTTCCCGCAGCAACTGGTGGTCGACTCGGTGTCGGTGACGACCGGCGGCGGTGCCGCCGGGGCGCCGATCCGCGGCCTCGCGGGCAAGTGCGTGGACGTGGCCGGCGCGAACACCGCGAACGGCACCCCGGTCCAGCTCTACGACTGCAACGGCACCGGGGCGCAGACCTGGACCGCCGGCTCGGACGGCACGCTGCGGGCGCTCGGCAAGTGCCTGGACGTGACCGGCGGCGGCACGGCGGACGGCACGACCGTCCAGCTGTGGGACTGCACCGGCGGCCCCGGCCAGAAGTGGACCCTCACCGCGGCGCACGACATCGTCAACCCTCAGGCGGACAAGTGCCTCGACGTCACGGGCAACAGCTCGGCCAACGGGACCCGGCTCCAGCTCTGGACCTGCACGGGCGGCGCCAACCAGAAGTGGACGGTCGGCTGAGCCGTCGCCTCAGCGCGGTGTCCAGGTGTACTTGTCCCCGCCGACGAAGCGGACCACGTCCGGGTCGTCGAGGTCGTGGATGGTGATGCCGTAGGAGGCGGCCGTCTCCAGCACGTCCGTGACGGTCCGGGCCTTGCCGACCACCTCGCCGTCGATCTCCATGATCCGGAAGGGCGGCTCGCCGCGGCTGCCCGAGCACACGCCGAGGACCATGATCCGCGGGTGGGAGATGTAGGGAGCTGCTTGTTCGGTCATGCAATCGAGGGTAGAACGCGACCCGCTCCGGCGGGTCATCCACCGGAGCCGTCCAGGAGTGCGAGCACCGCGGCCTCGACGGCCCCTTGGGTGGCCGGACGTCCGAAGTCCCCGTGCTCGCCCAGCCGGGTGAGCGCGGGGGCGATGGTCACGTCCCGCTCGAACAGCTCGAAGACCGTCGGGTCGATGTACGAGGCGCGGCACACCGCTGGTGTGTTGCCCAGGTAGTGGCTGACCTCGCGGACGGCACGGGCCGTCTGCCGGCGCCGGGCGGCCTCGGTGGCGCGGGCGCCGCGGGCGGCCACGGCGACCGCCACGGCGGCCAGCACGGTGGCGTGCCAGGTGCGGAAGTCCTTGGCGGTGACATCGGTGCCGGACAGCCGGCGCAGGGCCTCGTTGAGGTCGTCGCCGTGCAGGTCGTGCCAGGCGCCGTCCTCGCGGAAGGCGAGGAAGCGGTCGCCGCCGTGCGGGCGGCGCAGCAGGGCGCGGGCCACCGCGTGGGCCTGCTCGTCGACGAGCGCGCGGACCAGTTCGGTGCCGCCCTTGGCCGGGTAGTCGAAGGTGATCTCGCCGTGTCCGCAGCTGACGTGCTCGCGGAGCATGGTCGTCAGGCCGTAGGTCTCGCTGGCGCGGGTGTGCCGGTCGCTGCCGACGCGGAAGAACCCGAGGTCGAGCAGGCGCACCGCGCAGGCGGTGACCCGGGCCCGGCCCAGTCCGCGCCCGGCCAGGTCGGCGGCGACCTGGGCGCGCACATCGGGCAGGGTCCGCGCGACCTGCCGTACGTGCTCGTGCTTGGCCTTGTCCTGCTCGGCCCGGAACTGCGCGTGGTACAGGTACTGGCGGCGCCCGGCCGCGTCGGTGCCGACCGCCTGGAGGTGGCCGTTGGGCCAGGGGCAGATCCACACGTCGCGCCAGGCGGGCGGGATGGTGAGCGCACGGACGCGGGCGAGCTGGTCGGGGTCGGTGAGGGGCTCGCCGGTGACGTCGGTGTAGCGAAAGCCCCGGCCGTGGCGGACGCGCCGGAGTCCGGGCCGGTCGCGGGAGCTGGTGCGCAGCCTCACCGGTGCCTCACGGACTGCGCCAGTCGTCGCTGGTCAGATGGGAGCCGGCCTGCGGGCCCATGCGCAGCATGCCGCCGTCGACGCTCCAGGAGGCGCCGGTGACGTACGAGGCGTCCGGGCTCGCCAGGAAGGCGATGACCGCGGCGACCTCGCGGGCGTCGCCGGGACGGCCGAGCGGCACGCCGGGGCGGCGCTCGGCCCGCACGTCGGTGTCCTCCTGACCGGTCATCGGGGTGGCGATCTCGCCCGGCGCGACCGCGTTCACGGTGATGCCGTACTCGGCCAGCTCCAGGGCCATCACCTGGGTGAGCAGGCCGAGCCCGCCCTTGGCCGCGCAGTACGGGGCCGCGCCGACCCGGGGCTGGTGCTCGTGCACCGAGGTGACGTTGACGATCCTGCCGCCGTCGCCCTGGCGGATCATGCGGCGCGCGGCCCGCTGCCCGAGCAGGAAGGGACCGACGAGGTCGACGTCCAGGACCTCGCGCACCTGCGCCAGGCCGAGGTCGAGGAAGGGGGTCATGGTGCCCGTGCCGGCGTTGTTGACCAGGACGTCGATCCGGCCCAGCTCCGCGCAGAGCGCGTCGGCGGTGTCGGCGGCCTCGGGCAGCCGGGTCAGGTCCAGCCGGGCGACGGCGGCCCGGCGGCCGTGCCCGCGGACCTCCTCGGCCGTCTCCTCGGCACCCTTCTCGTCGGAGTGCCAGGTGATGCCGACGTCCAGGCCAGCCTCGGCCAGGCGTACGGCGGTGGCACGGCCGATACCGCTGTCCGCGCCGGTGATCAGCGCCGTTCGCCGAGCGGCTGGTGCGGGCATGGCTCGCCTCCTCAGGGGGACGGCGTGGACGACTCCCCGCAGTACCCGGGGGCGGAGTGGACAAACGGATTCCGTGCGAGCGGTCCGGCGTGCGGATTCCGTGCGCGGCGGGCGAACGACTCCCGTGCGGGGCGGCGGTGTCCCACGCGTCCGGGTTCCGCCCGTGTGCCGTGGCCCCGGGGGACCCGCGAGCCGCGCGGTTCCCCGCGCCCCTTCGGTACGGCTGCGGCAATCTTGGTTCCATGGAGCCCGTCGCCGCCCTGGAGCGGATCGCGTTCTTGCTGGAGCGGACGCTCGCGCCCACGTACCGGGTGAAGGCGTTCCGCACCGCCGCCCGGGTCCTCGGAGCGCTGCCCGGGGACGAGGTCGCCGGGCGGGCGGCGGCGGGGACGCTGGAGTCGCTGAAGGGGGTCGGGCCGAAGACCGCGCAGGTGGTGCGGGAGGCACTGGCCGGGGAGGTGCCCGGATACCTGCGCGGGCTGGAGGAGGAGGCCGCCGCGCCGCCCGGCGCGGACGTGGCCGGCGCCGGCCTGCGGGCGCTGATCCGCGGTGACTGCCACACGCACTCGGACTGGTCCGACGGAGGCAGTCCGATCGAGGAGATGGGGCGGACGGCGGCGGAGCTGGGGCACGAGTGGACCGTGCTCACCGACCACTCGCCGCGGCTGACCGTGGCCCGGGGCCTGTCGCCCGAGCGGCTGCGCGAACAGCTGGACGTGGTGGCGCGGCTGAACGCCCGGTGGGCACCGTTCCGGCTCCTCACCGGCATCGAGTGCGACATCCTGGAGGACGGCTCGCTGGACCAGGAGCCGGAGCTGCTGGAGCGGCTGGACGTGGTCGTGGTGTCGGTGCACTCCAAGCTGCGGATGGACGCCCGGGCCATGACCCGCCGGATGGTGGCCGCCGTGCGCCATCCGCGCGCCGACGTCCTCGGGCACTGCACCGGGCGCCTGGTGACGGGCCGGGGGCGGCCGGAGTCGCTGTTCGACGCCGACGAGGTGTTCGCCGCGTGCGCCGAGTCGGGGACGGCCGTGGAGATCAACAGCCGCCCGGAGCGGCTGGACCCGCCCCGTCGGCTGCTGCGCCGGGCGGTCGGGGCGGGCGTGCTGTTCGCGGTCGACACCGACGCGCACGCGCCCGGCCAGCTGGACTGGCAGATCCTCGGCTGCGCCCGGGCCGAGGAGTGCGGGGTGCCGCCCGGGCGGGTCGTGACCACCTGGTCGGCCGGGGAGCTGCTGGACTGGACCCGCGAGGGCCGGGTCCCGGCGCGCGCGGCGGGTTCCTGAGCCGCCCGGCGTGGTACCCGACCGGCAGCGAAGCCAGAAAGGACGCCCGCATGGAACGAGCCGCCGTCTTCGACGTCGACGGAACCCTCGTCGACACCAACCACCTGCACGTCGTCACCTGGTGGGAGGCCCTGCGCCAGGCCGGGCACGACGTGCCCATGCACGCCGTGCACCGCGCCGTCGGCCTGGGCTCCACGGACCTGATCGCCCATCTGCTCGGCGACGACCGCGACCCGGACCGGGACGGCGAGCTGAGCGACGCGCACAAGGCGCTGTACGGCCAGTACTTCGACCGGCTCCCCGCGCTGCCGGGCGCCGGGGAACTGCTGCGGCGGTTGCGCGGGGACGGCTGGACGGTGGTCCTCGCCACGTCCGCGAGCGGGGCCGAGCTGGGCGCGCTGCGCCGGGCCATCGACGCGGACGACGCCATCACGGACACGGCGAGCGCGGAGGACGTACGGGAGGGCAAGCCGTCCCCGGAGCCCGTGGAGCACGCCCTGGAGCTGGCCGGCGCCCCGGCCTCCCGGGCGGTGTTCGTCGGGGACACCGTGTGGGACATGCGGGCGGGCGGCAAGGCGGGGGTGCGCTGTGTGGGGGTGCTGTGCGGCGGGATTCCCCGCGCGGACCTGGAGGAGGCCGGGGCGGAGGCGGTGTACGCCGACCCCGCCGACCTGCTGGCGCGGCTGTCCGGGAGCCCGCTGGCGTGACCGGTTCGGGGGGTGACGCAGGTCACCCGCATGGCCGGAACACTTCGGTGTGGTTGTCCGTTGAACCAGCCGTGGGTGCGGATGGGACAGTGTCCCCGGGCCTCACCTTCCGCCCACAGGGAAGATCGTTCGGCTGAAGCCCTGTGGAGCCCTTCGCCGCGAGGCGACCGCCATCCGCGCCCACCACCCGACCGCCCCGGTCGTGATTCCCCCGTCACGGCCGGGGCTTCCCCATGCCCGCGCGCCGGCACCGCCCCGCGGGCCGGCCGCGTGTGCGGCTCGGCCCCCCGGGTACCCGGCGGCTCGTCCCAGCCGCCGCGTGCCGACGAGAGGAGCCGAAGGTGAGCAGCTCAGCGGGGAGCAGGGTGGTCGTGACCGGCGCCACCGGCAATGTCGGGACCAGCGTGGTGCGTCTGCTGTCGGAGGATCCCGATGTGAGGTCGGTACGGGGCCTGGCCCGGCGGACGCCGGAATGGGCGCCGCCGAAGACCGAGTGGGACGCCGTCGACCTGAGCACGGAGCAGGCGAGCCTGGCCGAGCGGTTCGAGGGCGCGGACGCCGTGATCCATCTGGCCTGGGCGTTCCAGCCGACCCACGATCCGGCCACGACCTGGCGGACCAATGTGCTCGGCAGCATCCGGGTGTTCGAGGCGGTCGCCGCGGCCCGGGTGCCGGTGCTGGTGCACGCCTCCTCCGTCGGCGCGTACTCGCCGGGGCCGAAGGACCGGACGGTGGACGAGTCCTGGCCGACGCACGGCTGGCCGGACGCCGCGTACTGCCGGGAGAAGGCCTATCTGGAGCGCACCCTGGACGTGTTCGAGCGCGATCACCCCGAGGTGCGGGTGGTGCGGATGCGCCCGGCGTTCCTGTTCAAGTGGCAGTCGGCCAGCGAGCAGCGGCGGATCTTCGGCGGGCGGTTCCTGCCCGGTCCGCTGGCCCGGCCCGAGCTGCTGCCGTTCCTCCCGGACGTCCCCGGCCTCAGGATGCAGGCGCTGCACACGGACGACGCCGCCGAGGCCTACCGGCTCGCGGTGCACTCGGACACCGCCCGGGGCCCCTTCAACCTGGCCGCCGATCCCCCGCTGGACGCTTCCGTACTCGCCGGGCTGCTCGGCTCCCGGCCGGTGCGGCTGCCGCGTACGGCGGCGCGTTCGGCGATCGCCGCGGCCTGGGGGCTGCGTCTGCTGCCCGCCTCGCCGCATCTGTTCGACGCAGTGCTGCGGCTGCCGCTGATGGACTGCGGGCGGGCCCGCACCGAGCTGGGCTGGCAGCCCCGGCGGACGGCGACCGAGGTGATCCAGGAGTTCCTCCAGGGGCTGCGGCAGGGCGGCGGGATGGAGACGGAACCCATGCGGGGGCGGAAGGTCGGCTGAGCCGGCACACGAGCGAGCGGAGGACGACATGGCGGAGCGTGGAACCGGACCGGGCGCCGGGGAACGACCGGTGCCCCGGGACATGCCGGACCAGCAGACCGGTCCGGGCGAGGACCCGTGGGACGTCGTCCCGGGACACCCGTCCGGCACCGAGCGGCCGGACGAGCCCACGGCCCCGGACCCCGACGAGGCCGGCACCGCCCCCCGCGGAGCCCCCGGCACCCACACCCCCCACCCGGAACACCCGGAACCGGAGGAGCCGTCGGCTTAGGGGCGCGTGGCGGGGGCGCATTGGGCGGGGTCCGGGGGGCGGGGCCGGGGCGGGCTGGTCCGGAGTCGGCGGGCACGAGGCCGGATGGTCCGGGGCCGGCGGGGTCCGGGGACGAGTGGCCAGGGGGCAGCGAGGTCCGGGGTGCGCCGCGCCGGTTGTCGGCGTACGGCGCCCCGGCCGTCCCGTGCCCCGGCGAGAGCCGGAGAAGGTATCGCCGGGCCACCACTAGGGCCCGCGCGACTGCCGCGCGGGCCCTCGAGCGTCGACGACGGTGGCGCGGCCCCCCTCCCCCGGATCCCCCGGTGCCGGGTGGTGCGGGTCAGAACGGGGTGCGTTCCCGCAGTGCGGCACGCCAGGCGGGCAGCCGGTCCTCGGCGGCCGGTTCGGGGCGCCGGCCGCCGCCGGCGAAGAAGTCGGCCAGCGGCAGGATCGCGGCGCCGACGGTGACCGCGTCCGGGCCGAGCCGGCCGAGGTCGATGGTCACCTTGTCGGCCGGGTGGCGCAGCGCGTACGTCGCCGCGTGCCGCCGGACGGCGGGCAGGAAGCGCGTGCCGAGCTGGAGTCCGGCCCAGCCGCCGATCAGGATCCGCTCGGGCTGGAAGAGGTTGATCAGGTCGGACAGACCGGCGCCCAGGTACTCGGCGGTCTCCTCCAGGACCGCCAGCGCCACCGGGTCCGGGGTGCCGCCGTCGGCCGGGTAGGCGGCGGCGAGCATCGCGGTGAGCGCGGTCTCCTCGTCGGTGCCCTCGGGCGGCCGGCCGCCCTCCTCGCGCCACCGGGCGAGCAGCGACTCGGCGCCGGCGTACGCCTCCAGGCAGCCGGGGGCGCCGCAGCGGCAGCGGCGCCCGCGCACCCGAACCGTCAGGTGACCCCACTCCACGGCCCGCCCGTGCTCCACCTCGGGGGTGACCAGACAGGCGCCGACACCGGAGCCGAAGAGCACGACCACGGCGTTGTGGGCGCCGCGCCCGGCACCGAACCACATCTCCGCCTGGCCGAGGGTCTTGGCACCGTTGTCGATGAGGTACGGCACCCCCTCGGGGAGCGGGGAGTCCGAGCGGAGCAGTTCCTCCAGCGGGACGGCGTCCCAGCCGATGGTCTGCCCGTGTACGACGGCGCCCCGGTCCGGGGTGTGCTCGATGATGCCGGGGACACCGACGCCGACGCCGAGCAGCCGGTCGGGAGCGGCCTGTTCGGCGGTGAGCACCTCGGCGATGCCGTCGCGGATGTGGCCGGTGATGACGCCGACGTCGTAGCCCTGCGGAGTCAGCGGGCGTTCGACCCGGGCGAGTTCGGTCATGGCCAGGTCGAACAGTTCGACGCGGACCCGGGTCTCGCCGACGTCCACGCCGATCATCTGGCCGCTGTGCGGGGCGACCCGCAGCAGCGTGCGGGGCCGACCGCCGTCGGAGTCGACGCTGCCGGCCTCCTCGACCAGGCCGTCGGCGATCAGGTCGGCGACCACGTTGCTGACCGAGCCGGAGCTGAGTCCGGTGGCCGGGCCCAGCTCGAACCGGCTGAGCGGGCCGTCGAAGTACAGCCGCTGGAGCACCGCCGTGCGGTTGCCTCGTCTCAGGTCGCGTACCGTGCGCCCGTTGCGCCCCACCATGTGGGCTCCCTTCACGAACCGTCCCCGACCTGCAACATACCCCTTCAGGCAGCTGGGACGCGACATTCCCCCACGCCTTAGTTCACGCTATGAGCTAAGACGGGCTCGCCAGACGTGCCCCGCCGCACGAGCACGGGCCCCGCCAACCCGCCGGCCCCGCCCACCAGCGCCCATCCACACCCTCCCCCGGCGACCGCTGCCAGCCGTCCCAACACCCTCCGCGCGACACGCCACCACCGAGCCACCGTCCCGTCGAAGTCGGGGCGCGTTCCCGGTTCAGGGTACGAAACACCTCGAACACCGGGGTGCCGTACGCCCGACCCTCCGGACGTCCGGACCTCAGCCCCGAACCGCCGGCCACCGTGCGGGGCCGCTCCGCCCGCACCCCCGCCACGCGCCGGTCCGGAGCGGGCCGTCCCCGCGCCCTCCGGCGCGCCGAAGCGGGCCAGGGTGTGCCAGACCTTCTTCAGGTCCTGGAGGTCGTGACGGCCGCCGCGGGCCGCGTCGCCGATGACGCGCGGGGTGATGACGCCCTGTCGGGCTATGCGGGCGCCGAGGTCGGCGTAGCGCGGACCCCGGTGGTCGGCGTGCCGGCGCAAGTCGGTGACGGTGGGCCGGTAGCCGGGGTGCCAGGCGAGCGGGACGGGCAGGCGCCGGGCCATCGCCTCCACGGGCGTCCCCCGGTGGCAGGCGTCCGGCACGAGCGCCTCGACGTCCCGGTCGAGCCGTACGCCGCCGCGCACGCGGGCCTCGACGCAGTCGTCCAGGGCGTCCCGCCCGTCCGCCGCGGCGAGCGCGACGAGGGGCATGGCGGCGGCCACGCCGAAGTCGGTGGGTTCGGCGGCGCTGTCCGGGTAGCAGAAGGTGGACCGGGCCGGCACCGCTCCCGTCAGCCGGAGGTGCGCGGAGCCGAACCGGGGGGGGCCGTGCCGACCACCTGACGGCGGAAGTCCGGCGCGCCGCAGACCGGGCGCTCGGGCGGTTCCGCGTCGTCGTACACGCCGCCGAAGATCCGGCTCTCCCAGCGGGTCCGGTCACCGCCCGGGTGCGCGGTGAGCCCGCCGTTGCCGGTGCCGGTGCCGGTGCCGGTGCCGGTGACGAACCGGGAGTGGTAGGCGCCGTCCCGGGCCAGTGCCGCCAGGATCGGCAGCCCGGCGGAGACGTGGTCGGGATGGAAGGTGAGGGTGACCCGGAGACCGGGGTCGACGGGCGGGCCGGACACGGCCGTCGTCACATGGTCCAGCGTCCGCCGGGCACGCGGCGGCAGCACATGCCGGAAATCCATTGGCCCACCCTCCCCCGGCTAATTATGCTAGCCGTCAGCCTAGACCCCCTAGGTTCACGCCCACAGGACCACGGCGATGAATCCGGAAGGACTCCCCCATGAGATCACTCACCGAGCAGGACATCCGCACCTCGTTCGTCAACTGCTCCAAGGGCGAGTCCAAGCGGCTGGCCGTGCCGCGCGATCTCGCCGAACGCCCGTGGGACGACCTGGACTTCCTCGGCTGGCGCGACCCCGGGGCGCCCGACCGCAGCTACCTGGTCACCGAGCGGGAGGGCCGGCTCGCCGGCGTCGCCCTGCGCTTCCCCGCCGCGCAGCGGAGCTTCCTGCACCGCAGCATGTGCTCGGTGTGCCTGACCACCCATCCGGGCGGCGGGGTGTCGCTGATGACCGCGCGCAAGGCGGGCACGGCGGGCCGCGAGGGCAACTCGGTCGGCCTGTACATGTGCACGGACCTGGCGTGTTCGCTGTACGTGCGCGGCCGGAAGGTGCCGGAGTCCGGGACGCGGTTCGAGGAGAGCCTGACCCTGGAGGAGCAGATCGCCCGCTCGCGGGCCAATCTCTCCGCGTTCCTCGACAAGCTGTACGCGTGAGCGCCGGCCGGCCGGGGGCGGCACGGTCCTGACCGTCCCCGGTCCCCGGCGACTTGCCGCGTCGCCCCCGGCGCGGGACGCAGCGGCGCGCAGCCCCGCGAAGGCGGCCGGATGTCGCTCACGCGATCGGGCCGCCATTCCCCCGGCGTGGCCGCGGGTCTTCGGGCGGAACCCTCGGCAACCTGGCCATACTCGAACGCTTACGGCCGTAAACAGTCAGCGAACGGACACGTTCGATGTACCCGAGGAACGGGAACAGGCCAAAGGATGTTCGACGTACGAAAGTGGACCACGGAACTGCCGCGCCTGCTCAAGCGCCGCCGGGAGCCGGTGGTCGTCCAGACGCTGCGGTCGGCCGCGGCCGCGACGGTCGCCTACGTCATCGCGCTCCGGCTGAGTCCCGAACCCGCTCCCCTCACCGCGCCCCTGACCGCGCTGCTGGTCGTCCAGGTGACCTTCTACGCCACGCTCACCAACGGCATCCGCCGGGTGAACTCGGTGGTCGCCGGCGTGCTGGTCGCCATCGCCTTCAGCGTGCTGGTGGGTCTGACCTGGTGGAGCCTGGCCCTGCTCATCGTCGCCGCGCTGGCCGTGGGACACCTGGTCCGGGTCGACGAGTACGTGGCCGAGGTGGCGATCAGCGCCATGCTGGTGCTCGGGGTCACCACGGTCGGGTTCACCGCGTGGGCACGGATCGTGGAGACGCTGATCGGCGCGGTCGTCGGCACCGCCTGCAACCTGCTGCTGCCCCCGCCCGTCTGGGTGGACAAGGCCGGCCGGTCCATCGAGGACCTGGCCCGGCGGGTGCGGCAGCTGATGCTCAGGATGGGCGAGGAGGCCGCGGGCCGGATCCCCTGGCAGCAGGCGGCCGAGCGGCTGCACGAGGCACGCCGGCTCGACCACGACATCGTGCGGGTGGACGCGGCGCTGCGCCAGGCCGAGGACAGTCTGCGGCTCAATCCGCGGGTGAAGGAGGGGCTGCTGCACCGGGTGGTGCTGCGCACCGGTCTGGACACGCTGGAGATCTGCACGGTGGTGCTGCGGGTGCTGGCCCGGTCGTTCACGGACCTGGCGAAGGCCCGTGGACCGCGGGAGCTGTTCCCCTCGCCGGTGGGGGCGACCGTGGAGCGGTTGCTGTCGGAGATCGCCGACGCGGTGGTCAGCTTCGCGGTGCTGGTGACCACCGATCTGAGCGAGAACGCCGAGTCCGCGGAGGCCCGGCTCACGGCCGAACTGCACACGGCGGCCGGCACCCGCGACCGGCTGGCCGAACTGCTCCGCGAGGAGATCGTCAAGGACTGGGCGAACTGGCAGCTGCTGGGGGCCGTGCTGACCGAGACGACCCGGATCATCGACGAGCTGGACACCGAGCACCGCACCCGCCGCCTGCTGGAGGAGCTGGACCGGGTCTCCCGCGAGCAGCGCGCCAAGCTGCCCCGGATGGCCTGGCTGCGTGACCGGCTCGGAGTGCAGGAGGGGCTGTTGCGCAGCCGTGCGGGGGCCGGCGGGCGTTCCCGGTGAGGAGGACGCCCGGACACCCCCACAACCCTCGGCCCGCCGCCCTCGCGTTGCGCTTTGCGCAACGATCGTTGCCGGGCTTGCCCTCGGCGACGGGCTCGGTCCAAGGTGTCTGTCACGAGCGGGGCGACCGACGACCTGAAGGTGCGGGATGGACACGGAGGCACGGACGGCGGGCGAGGGCTTCCTTCCGCCCCGGCGGAACCGGGAGCGCGGCGGCTGGAGCCGGCGCCGGTTCGTCGGCGCCATCGCCGGTGCGGCGGCGGTCGTCGCGGTGCCCTGCCCGGCGGCTCCGCCGTCGCCCGCCC
>NZ_JOCB01000105.1 GCF_000718775.1 Streptomyces sp. NRRL S-31 | reverse complement strand
GCCGGCGAGGCGGGCGTCCCCGGCCGGTCCGATACGGCGGCCGGCGAGACCGGTGTGCCCGGTCCGTCCGGGGCGGTGGCCGGCCGGCTCCCGCCGGGGCTGGGCCGGGCGGTGTCCCCGGTTCCCTCGTCCGGCGGGGCGGTCGGGAAGGGACTGGCCGGCGGCGGCACGACCCGGTCCCGGCGGACGTCGGGGCCGACCTTGCGCTCGGTCCAGGTCCGGGTCCCGTCGTCGACGATCGTGAGGCTGGTGACGGCTCGCGGCGCCGGGGACACCACGACCACCCGGTCCGGCCGGTAGCCGGACCAGGGGGTGCCGCGGGCGCCGGCCCCGCCGCGGGTCGGCGCGGGTTCGGTGAGCGGGTTGCCGCAGGCGCAGCGCACCCGGGGCACGCCCCGGTCGTCGACCAGGACGGCGGTGCCGGCCTGGAGCACGGCCTGGTAGTCGTGCGCCGCGCGGTCCCGGTAGGAGTGGCTGGTGACGCGGGTGTCGGCGCGGAGCACGACGGGGGTCAGTCCGCGCAGGTAGGCGGGGAGCGCCGGCCGGCCGACACCGGCGACCCGGGCGAAGGCGACGGCCCGGTCCTCGTCCACCGCCAGATAGCCGATGTGCCGCTCGACGTCGCAGCCCGCGACGCGCGGGCTGCCGCGGTAGAGGCCGGGGGTCGCGCCGGACAGGGTGCGTGCCGCGCGCAGCGGTGCCGACAGCTCGCCGGCGGACACCTCGGCGGACGCCCGGGGCGACGCGGTGGCGGTGGCGCCGTCGACGGCCGTGGAGGCGGTGAAGGGCTCGGGGCCCCGCTCGGTGGCGGTCTGGAGGAGGACCAGCTCGCCCACCCGGGCCTGCTTGACACCGGACCCCGCGCAGCCGGCGGCGAGGAGCGCCGCCGAGAGCGCGCAGGCCGTGACGAAGGTTCGGGTGGGTATCCGCACCGCACACTCCACATCACTGAGGGTGATAACGCCCTATTGTGGGCATCGCACAGGTTTGGCTGGCAACTCGGGGAACGCCGTGCCGAGACCGAAGGACGGCGCAGCCGCAGGGAAGGGCGCGCACAGCCGTGGACTGGTTCACCGCACCCGGCGACTGGCTGAGCCGGCTGGTCCTCCAGCGGGCCCTGGCCGCCGTGTACCTGGTCGCCTTCCTGACGGCGGCCCTTCAGTTCCGGGCCCTGCTGGGCGAGCGCGGGATGCTGCCCGTCCCCCGTTTCACGGCCCGGGTGCCGTTCCGGCGTGCCCCGAGCCTGTTCCAGCTGCACTACTCCGACCGCTTCTTCGCGGCCTGCGCCTGGACGGGCTGCTCGGTGTCGGCGGCCCTGCTGGCCGGGGCGGACTCCGCGCTGCCGCTGGGGGCCGGGATCGCGCTGTGGCTGGTGCCGTGGGCGCTGTACCTGTCGATCGTCAACGTGGGCCAGACGTGGTACGCGTTCGGCTGGGAGTCGCTGCTGCTGGAGACCGGTTTCCTGGCCGCGTTCCTCGGCAACGACGAGGTGGCGCCGCCGGTCGTGGTGCTGTTCCTGCTGCGCTGGATCCTGTTCCGGGTGGAATTCGGCGCCGGACTGATCAAGCTGCGGGGCGACCCCTGCTGGCGCAAGCTGACCTGTCTGGACCACCACCACGAGACCCAGCCGATGCCGGGCCCGCTGAGCTGGTTCTTCCACCACCTGCCGAAGCCGTTGCACCGGGTGGAGGTGGCCGCCAACCACGTCACGCAACTGGTCGTGCCCTTCCTGCTGTTCGCCCCGCAGCCGGTCGCCTCGGCCGCCGCCGCCCTGATGATCGCCACCCAGCTGTGGCTGGTGCTCTCCGGGAACTTCTCCTGGCTGAACTGGATCACCATCGTGCTGGCCCTGTCCGCGCTCCGGCTGCCGGCAGCGGCGCCGCCCGTGCCGCCGGCGCCGCTCTGGTACGAGGTGCTGGTGCTGGCGGTCGCCGCGCTCCTGGTCTTCCTGAGCCACCACCCGGTGGTGAACATGATCTCCCGCCGTCAGGTGATGAACCGCTCCTTCGACCCGCTGCACCTGGTGAACACCTACGGCGCGTTCGGCAGCGTCAGCCGGGTGCGCTACGAGGTGGTGGTGGAGGGCACGCTGGACGACACCCCGCGCGCGGATTCCGACTGGCGGGAGTACGCGTTCAAGGGCAAGCCCGGCGACCCGCGGCGCTGGCCGCGCCAGTTCGCCCCCTACCACCTGCGCCTGGACTGGCTGATGTGGTTCGCGGCGCTGTCGCCCGGTTACGCCGGGGAGTGGTTCGGCGCTCTGGTGGAACGCCTGCTGGAGAACGACCGGGACACCCTGCGGCTGCTCCGCCGCTCCCCGTTCCCGCCGGACGCCCCGCCCCGCTACGTCCGGGCCAGGCTGTTCCGGTACCGGTACACGAGCTGGCGGGAGCTGCGGGAGACCGGGGCGTGCTGGGAGCGGACGTTCGTGCGGGAGTACCTGCCGCCGACGCGGCTGACGGGGACGGTTCAGAGGTCGTAGACGCGCGTCGCGGTGGTCTCGAACAGTGCCGTGCGTTCCGGCGGGGCGAGGTCCGCGGTCAGCTCCCGTGCCAGGTCGTGCACGTCCGGGTAGCCGGCCGCCAGGGTGCACACCGGCCAGTCCGAGCCGAACATCAGCCGGCCGGGACCGAAGGCGTCCAGGGCGGTGTCCGTGTACGGGCGCAGGTCGTCGGCCGTCCACCCGGCGCCGGCCTCGGTGACCAGTCCGGAGAGCTTGGCGACGGTGTTGGGCAGGGCGGCGAGGGAGCGCAGGTGCGCCGTCCAGGGTTCGCGCGCCCCGGTGGCGACCGGCGGTTTGCCGAGGTGGTCCAGGACGAAGGTGAGCCGGGGCAGCACCGCGGCGGCCCCGGCGCAGGCCGGGAGCTGGTGGGGCAGGACCACGAGGTCGTAGACCAGCCCGGCGTCGGCCACGGCGGCCAGTCCGCGCAGCACGTCGGGCCGGAGCAGCCACTCGGGGTCGGGTTCGCCCTGCACCTGGTGCCGGACGCCCTTCAGGAAGGTGCCTCCGGGCAGGGCGCGCAGCCGGGCCAGTTCACCGGCGATGTCGGGGTGGGTGAGGTCGGTCCAGCCGACGACCCCGGCGATCAGGTCGTGCCGGGCGGCGAGGGCGAGGAGTTCGGGGGTCTCCTCCGGCACGGTGACGGTCTGCACGACGACGGTACGGCCGACACCGGCCGCCCGGGCCTGGGGCTCCAGGTCGGCGAGGGTGAAGTTCCGGCGCAGTGGCCGCAGGCCGGGCCCGCGGATCCAGTCCTGGTCGCGGACGGTCAGGTCCCAGAGGTGGTGGTGGGCGTCGACGGTCACGGCAGCTCCCGTGCGGCGGGCGGGGCCGGTCCCGGGTCCGGCCCGGGTGCCGGCCCCTCGCCGGGGGGCAGCAGGCCGGTGGCGCGCAGCTCGCGCCAGAAGGCGTCCGGTACCGGCGTCGCGAACCGCTCGGCGCAGTCGTGGACCTCGGCCGCCGAGCGCGCACCGACGAGGACGCTCGCCACCGCCGGGTGCGCGGCGCAGAAGGCCAGGGCGGCGGCGCGCAGGCTGGTGCCGTGCCGCTCGGCCGCCGCCTTCAGGCGCAGGGCGCGGTCCAGCAGCTCGCGCGGGGCCCGGGTGTAGTCGTACGTCGCCCCGGGCGCCGGGTCGGCGAGCAGACCGGAGTTGAAGGGGCCGCCGACGACCACCGGCACGCCCCGTCGCCGTGCCTCGGGCAGCAGCTCGGTCGCCGCGCCCTGGTCGAGCAGGGTGTACCGGCCCGCGCAGAGGACCACGTCCACGTCCGTGTCGCGGACGAAGCGGGTGAGCATCGGCGCCTGGTTCATGCCGGCGCCGATCGCGCCCACCACGCCCTCGGAGCGCAGCCGCTCCAGTGCCGGGTAGCCCTCTCGGAAGGCCTGTTCGGCGTGGTCGTCGGGGTCGTGGAGGTAGACGATGTCGACCCGGTCCAGGCCGAGGCGGCCGAGGCTCGCCTCCAGGGTGCGGCGGACGCCGTCGGCGCTGAAGTCCCAGACGCGGCGGTGGGTCGCGGGGACGGCGAAGCCGTGGGCGAGGTCGTCGCCGGTGGGGTGGGCGGTGCCGTCGGCGGGGTCCAGGCGGCGGCCGACCTTGGTGGAGAGCGTGTAGTCGGCGCGGTCGTAGCGCCGCAGGGCCGCGCCGAGGCGCCGTTCGGACAGGCCGAGGCCGTAGTGGGGCGCGGTGTCGAAGTAGCGGATGCCGCGCTCCCAGGCGGCCCGCACCGCAGCGTGCGCCTGTTCGTCGCCGACCGGGGTGTAGAGGTTGCCGAGGGCGGCGGCGCCGAAGCCGAGCGGAGTGACCTGGACGGCGGCGCGGCCGAGGGCGGTCACCGGTCCGCCGCCGGGCGCGGCCTGAGGCCCTGCATGCCGCCGTCGACGGCGAGCGCGGTGCCGGTGGTGGCGCCGGACAACGGGCTGGCCAGGTAGGCGATGGCGCCCGCGACCTCGGCGGCGGAGACCAGCCTGCCGGTGGGCTGGCGGGCCTCCAGCGCGGCGCGTTCGGCGGCCGGGTCGGGGGCCGCGTCCAGCAGCCGGCCGATCCAGGGAGTGTCCGCCGTGCCGGGGTTGACGCAGTTGACGCGGATGCCCTCGTGGACGTGGTCGGCGGCCATGGCGAGGGTGAGGGAGTACACGGCGCCCTTGGTGGCGCTGTAGAGGGCGCGTCGCGGCAGGCCCGCGGTGGCCGCGATGGAGCAGGTGTTGACGATCGCGGGGTGGGCGGAGCGGCGCAGGTGCGGGAGGCAGGCGCGGGCGGTGCGGACCATGCCGAGGACGTTGACGTCGAAGACGTGCCGCCACTCGGCGTCGTCGTTGTCCTCGACGGTGCCCTGGGCGCCGATGCCCGCGTTGTTCACCAGGACGTCCAGCCCGCCCAGCGCGTCGGCGGCGTGCCGGACGGCCGTACGCACGGCGGTGTCGTCGCCGACGTCGGCGCGCAGCGCGACGAGGGGTGCCGGGACCGCCGAGGGGTCCAGGTCGAGGACGGCGACCCGGGCGCCGCGGGCGGCGAGGAGGTCGGCGGTGGCCCGGCCGATGCCGGACGCGCCGCCGGTGACCAGGGCCCTCAGCCCCGCGAAGTCGTTCATGCGGCGCGTCCCTTCGGGGTGTCGGGGTGGGCGGTCCAGTAGGTGCCGCCGGGGTAGGTGTAGCGCGCGACGGACTCCGGGCGCAGGGCCGCGGAGAAGCCGGGTGCGGTGGGTGCCGTGTAGTGGCCGTCGCGGACGACGGCCGGGGTGACGAAGTGCTCGTGGAGGTGGTCGACGTACTCGACGACCCGGTCCTCGGTGCTGCCGGAGACGGCCAGGTAGTCGAACATCGACAGGTGCTGGACGAGTTCGCACAGGCCGACTCCGCCCGCGTGCGGGCAGACGGGCACGCCGAAGCGGGCGGCGAGCAGCAGGATGGCGAGGTTCTCGTTGACGCCGCCGACGCGGGCGGCGTCGATCTGCACGATGTCCAGGGCGCCGGCCTGGAGCAGTTGCTTGAACACGATCCGGTTGTGGGCGTGTTCGCCGGTGGCGACCTTGACCGGGCCGACCGCGCGGCGGATCGCGGCGTGGCCGAGGACGTCGTCGGGGCTGGTGGGTTCCTCGATCCAGTACGGGTCGAACTCGGCCAGGGCCCGGGTCCAGCGGATCGCCTCGTCCACGTTCCAGCGCTGGTTGGCGTCGACGGCGAGGCGTACGTCCGGTCCGACGGCGGCGCGGGCCACCCGGCAGCGGCGGATGTCGTCCGCGAGGTCGGCGCCGACCTTCAGCTTGATCTGCCGGAAGCCGTCGGTGACGGCCTGGGCGGCGAGCCGGCCGAGCTTGTCGTCGTCGTAGCCGAGCCAGCCCGGGGAGGTGGTGTAGGCGGGGTAACCGCGCTCCAGCAGCCGGGCCCGGCGTTCCCCGGCGCCTTCCCGGCCGCGTCTGAGCAGGGCGAGGGCCTGTTCGGGGGTGAGCGCGTCGGTGATGTACCGGAAGTCGATCTGCCGGATGAGCCATTCGGGTTCGGCGTCGGCGAGCAGTTGCCACAGCGGCTTGCCGGCCCGGCGGGCGGCGAGGTCCCAGGCGGCGTTGACGACGGCTCCGATCGCCATGTGCATCACGCCCTTCTCGGGCCCGAGCCAGCGCAGTTGGCTGTCGGCGATCAGGTCCCGGGAGAGCGATCCGGGGTCGGCGCAGAGTTCGTCGACGTCGCGGCCCAGCACATGGTCCCGCAGCGCGTCGATCGCGGCGACCTGGACGTCGTTGCCCCGCCCGATGGTGAAGGCGAAGCCGTGTCCCTCGGTCGCGTCGGCGGCGTCCGTGCGCAGGACGACGTAGGCCGCCGAGTAGTCGGGGTCCGGGTTCATCGCGTCGGAGCCGTCCAGCTCGCGCGAGGTGGGGAAGCGGATGTCGTGGGTGTCGACCGCGGTGACGCGGGCGGGGGTCCGGGACACGGAAGTCCTTCTCGTCGGGGGGCGGTTGCCGGCTCGGTCAGTCCTGGGCGCGGCCCGTCGTCACCCGGGCGATCATCAGGGCGACGAGGATGATGCCGCCGTAGATGGCCTGGATCCAGAAGGACGGCACCTGGGCGAGGGTGAGCAGGTTCTGTACGACGCCCAGCAGCAGCACGCCGGTCAGGGCGCCGGACATGGTGCCCTTGCCGCCGTCCAGGCCGATGCCGCCGATCACCGCCGCCGCGAACACCGTGAAGATCATGTTCTGGCCCTGGTTGGCGCTGATGGCGCCGACGTACCCGGTCTGGAGCAGTCCGCCGACGGCGGCCAGCACGCCCGCGACCACGTAGACGCCGAGCGTGACGCGGTCGACGCGGATGCCGGCCGCGCGGGCCGCGTCCGCGTTGCCGCCGATGGCGTACAGGGCGCGGCCGGCGCGGTGGTACCTGAGCACCAGCCCGGCGAGTGCGAAGGCGACGGCGGCGAGCCACACGGACAGCGGGACGCGCAGGAAGGTGGTGGTGGCCGCCGCGTAGAAGCCGTCGGGCATGCCGAACAGCGTCTTGCCCTTGGTGGCGCCCACCAGCAGACCGCGCAGCACGATGAGCATCGCGAGGGTGACGATGAACGCGTTGAGCCGGAGTTTGACGACCAGGACGCCGTTGAGGGCGCCGACGGCCGCGCCGGCCAGGAGGATCGCGGGCAGGGCCAGGGCGGCGGGCAGCCGGGTGCCCCAGCCGGCCTGGCTCGCGGGCAACACCAACAGGGCGCCGAGGGCCGGCGCGATGCCGACGACCGATTCCAGGGAGAGGTCGAACTTGCCGGTGATCAGCACCAGGGACTCGGCGAGCACGACCATCGCGAGGGCGGCGGAGGCGCCGAGGATGGAGATGATGTTCCGCTCGGTCAGGAACGAGTCGTTGACCAGCGTGCCCAGCAGGGTCAGCAGCAACAGGGCGGGGACCAGGGCGAGTTCACGGGCACGGCGGAGCAGGACGGTCCGCGGCGGGCGGGGGCCGGGGGTCTCGGCGGGCGCGAGCGGCGCCGCCCGGGTGTCAGCCATGGTCCACTCCTTCGATGGAGGCGATCAGCTCGTGGTCGCGCCAGCCGGCCGGGTGCTCGGCGACGACACGGCCGTGGAAGAGGACGAGGACGCGGTCGCAGCGCCGCAGGTCGTCGAGTTCGTCGGAGACGACGAGGACGGCGGTGCCGTCGGCGCGGGCGCTATCCACGCGGGCCAGCAGCGACTCCTTGGATTTCACGTCGACGCCCGCGGTGGGGTTGATCAGGACCAGCAGGCGGGGTTCTGAGGCGAGGGCGCGGGCCATGACGACCTTCTGCGCGTTGCCGCCGGACAGGTCGGAGACGGGCTGGTCCGGGCCCTCGGTGCGGATGTCGAGCCGCCGGATCAGCTCGCCGGCGCGGCGGCGGCGTCGGCCGGCGGAGACGAAGCCGAGGCGGCCGAGCCGGTCCAGCACGCTCAGGGTGGCGTTGTCGCCGACGGTCAGGCCGGCCACCAGGCCCTGCTCGTGCCGGTCCCGCGGGACGCAGCCGACCCCGGCTCCGAGGGCGGCCCGCACATCGCCGAACGGGAGGGCCGCGCCGTCCAGGTGGGCGGTTCCGGCGGTCGGGGTGTGCAGTCCGGCGAAGGACTCGGCCAGCTCGGTCTTGCCGCTGCCGCTGGAGCCGGCCAGCCCGAGCACCTCGCCCCGGCGCAGGGTCAGGTCGACGTCCCGGTACGCCGCCGAGCGGAGCCCGCGCGCCACGAGCCGGACGGGCACGCCGTGGTCCGACTCCCGGCGTGGCGCGGCCCGTTCGGCGACGGACTCCCCGGCCATGGCCTCCACCAGCGCCGCCCTCGGCAGGTCGGCGACGGGGGCGGTGGTGATCCAGCGGGCGTCGCGCAGCACGGTGACCGTCTGGCAGACCTCGTACACCTCCTGGAGGTGGTGGGAGATGAACAGGAAGGTGACGCCGGAGTCCTGGAGGGCGCGCATCCGGGTGAACAGCCGCTCGATCTCCCGGTTGTCGAGCCGGGCGGTGGGCTCGTCCAGGACGATGAACCGGGCGCCGAGGCTGAGCGCCCGGGCGATCTCCACCAGTTGGCGGTCCTCGACGGTCAGGCCGGCGGTGCGGGCCCCGGGGTCGACGCGGACGCCCCAGGTCTCCAGCAGCCCGGCGGCCTCGGCGCGCAGCCTGCGCCAGCTGATGAACCCGCGGTCCAGCGGCTGCCGGCCCAGGAAGAGGTTCTCGGCGACCGTCAACTCCGGTACGACCGTGGGCTTCTGGTAGACGCAGGCGACCTTGCCGCGCCAGGCGTTCCGGTCGGCGAGCGGCGGCGCGGGCTCGCCGTCGAAGCGGACGGTGCCGGCGTCCGGGGCCTGGAGGCCGGTGAGGATGTGCACCAGGGTGGACTTGCCGGCGCCGTTGCGGCCGACGAGGGCGTGGGACTCGCCGGGCAGCACGGTGAGCCGGCCGTCGGCGAGGGCGACCGTGGGGCCGTACCGCTTGACGATGCCGGTGGCTTCGACCAGGGGGGTGTTCATCGGGCGGCGTTGCCCCACAGCTCGGGGTCGTCGACGTTGTCCGCGGTGACCAGGGGGGCGGGCAGCTGGTCCTCCAGGATGCCGCTGGGCAGCCGGACGATGGTGGAGTGGTGGTCGGTCGGGCCGGGCTCGAACGTCCGGCCCTCCATCGCAGCCTTGATGTAGAAGAGGCCGTACTTGGCGTAGGCGTCGGCCGGCTGGGAGACGGTGGCGTCTATCCGTCCCTCGCGGATCGCGTCGTACTCCTGCGGGATGCCGTCGTTGGAGACGATCGTGATGTGGCCCTTGTGTCCGGCCTTCCTGAGCATGCCCTTGGACTTCAGGGTCTGGAGGGTGGGGGCGAGGTAGACACCGCCCGCCTGGAGGTAGATGCCCTTGATGTCGGGGTTGGCGTTGAGGAGGGTGTCGAGCTTGGCGGCGGCGGTGTCGGACTCCCACTTGGCGGGGATCTCCAGCACCTTCAGCCGCGGGTACTTCCGGCGCACGCAGGTGCGGAACGCCTCGGAGCGGTCGCGGCCGTTGACCGAGGCCAGGTCGCCCATGACCTGCACGACCTTGCCGTCGCGCACATGCTCGCCGAGGTAGTCGCAGGCCTTCTCGCCGTAGGCGGCGTTGTCGGCGCGCACCACCATGGCGACCTTGCCCCGGTCGGGTGCCACGTCCACGGCGACGACCGGCACGCCCTTGCGTTCGGCCTGGTCCAGGCCCGCCTGGACGGCTGCGCTGTCCAGCGGGGCGACGACCAGTCCCCCGACGCCCTGAGTGAGTTCGTTGCCGATGTCGGTGATCTGCTGCGCGGGGTCGCTGTTGGAGTTGACCGTCTTCAGCACCTCGACGCCCTCGGAGGTGGCCATCCGGGGCACGTAGTCGTTGTACGACTGCCAGAACGGTGAGGTCAGCAGCGGCAGGATCACCCCGACCCGGCCGGTGCCGCCGCCCCGCCCGCCCGCGGTGTCCCCGGTGCTGCCGCAGGCGGCGAGGACGAGCGAGGCGCCGACGGCCAGGGCCGCCGCGCCGGTGATCTTCGACCTGCTGCGTTTCCTCACGGTGCTGGCGGGCATCTCGCGGCTCCTCAGGGAGGTTGTTCGAGCAGACGCCGCATACTTATCAGACCACTGAGCCGTGCGGACACCCTCGTGCGGCGAATATCCGCTCTTTCTCCCCATGGTGGTCGGACCACTTGGCTGGCTAGACTGCGACGCACCCGGTGACTGGAGGAGTGGCGTGGACGAGGCGGCCCCGCAGAAGGGCACGGTGACCCAGCGCGCCATCGAGGAGATCAAGGCGATGATCGCCGAGGGGCGGCTGGAGCCGGGCCAGCGGCTGCCCACGGAGCGGGAACTCGCCGCGCGGCTGGGCATCTCGCGCAGCTCGATGCGGGAGGCGATCCGCGCGCTCACCGTCCTCGGTGTGCTGGAGGCCCGGCACGGCTCCGGGATCTACGTCACCGCGCTGGAGGCCGGCGACCTGCTGGAGACCTTCGGTGTGGTCGCGGACCTCTCCCGGGGGCCGCGGCTGGTGGAACTGCTGGAGGTGCGCCGGATCCTGGAGTCCACGGCGACCGCGCTCGCCGCCGCGCGCATCACCGCCGACGGGCTCGCCGCGGTCGAGAAGCACCTGGCGGCGATGAACGCCACCGACGACCCCGAGGAGATCATCGCCCACGACCTCGCCTTCCACCGCGAGATCGCCTCGGCCGCCGGGAACGGGACGATGGCCGCCATCCTGGACGGCCTGTCCTCGCGCACCTTCCGTGCCCGGGTCTGGCGCGGCTACCAGGAGGAGGGCGCCTTCGCCCGCACCCGCCGCGAACACGCCGCCATCCACCGCGCCCTCGCCGCCCGCGACCCCGAGGCGGCGCGGGCGGCGGCAGCGGCCCATGTGGGCGAGGTGGAGCAGTGGCTGCGGGCGCAACTGGGCGGGTAGGGGCCGCCCTCCGTCTGCTGCCGGGAGCGCCTCGCCCGTGACGCCCGCGACCGGCCCGGTCCGGCGGACCCGCCCCGGTACCGCGCTCGCCCCGGTACCGCGCCTGCCCCGGTGCCGCGCTCGCCCCGCGCGGTCCGGGTCCCCGGGGCCGCGCGGGTGACCGCCGGGGGAACTACCAGGGGTGGGTCAAGGTCGCGGGGGCCGAGGCGTCGTACAGCTCCCCCACGGCGCGCACTTCGAACCGCGCCGCCGTCTCGCCCTGTTCGGGCCGCAGACCGGGGGCGAACCAGGCCCGCTGGCCGGTGGCGCCGAGGTAGCGGCGGGTGCCGTCGGGCAGGAGGCGGTGGAGGGTGTAGTGGCGGACGGTGCCGGGGGCGGGGTTCCAGGCGAGGCGGAGGTCACCGCCGCTCGCCGCGGTGACGCGGGCCCCCGAGGGCGCGGCCGGAGCCGGCGGGGTGCCGTCTGGGCGGACGGCGAGACCGCCCAGCCGCCAGCGCACCGGACCCTGAGCGGCGGTGAGCCGGACGCCGAGGGCGCGGACGGTGCCGGAGAGGCCGGTGAGCGGGACGGTCACGGTCCGCCAGCCGTTGACCGACTTCACACAGGTTCCGCCGGGAACCGGGTCCACAGCCCGATAGGTGTACGGCGGCGCCGCCCCCGGTGTGGCCGGTTCGGCCGTCGCCACCGCCAGTTCGACGTTCACGTCCCCGGACTCGCTCCGGAACGTCAGGTCGACAACCGTGTTCACAGCGAGCGGCAGCCGGCAGGCGTACAGGTCGAGCTCCACCGGTTGATCCGGTTCACCCGCCACCAGCACGCTGCTCCCACCCCGCCAGGCGTCGGCGAAGTCGAAGGAGACCGACGGCCGTTGGCCCACCGTGCGGACCACCCACCGCCGCGACGGCAGCCGGTCCTGGAGCCCGAGGTGGTTCCAGGGCGTCCCGGCGGTGACGGCCCCCTCCTCGTACCAGCGCAGTCCGTGCCCCGTGTTGAACACGCTGGCGAACGGCACGGAGGTCACCGTCGACCGGTCCGCCACGGACACCGCCGGCGCCCGCCACGGGTCGCCGGCGTCGGGCCGCGACGGGTCCAGCGACCGCCCGGTCCAGAACCGGTCGTCGGCCGCGTGGAAGTCCTCGGGTGCGCGCCGGTCGGCGGGCAGGTGGTTGCGGGTCCACTCGGGGCGGTAGAGGCCGACGGAGGCGACGTGCGGCGCCCCGGCCGGCACGATGGCGTCCCAGTCCACGTACGTGCCGGACCCGTTCGACTCGACGTCGACGCCGGCCCACAGCTCGTAGCGGTCGCGCCCCAGTTGTCGGGCCCGCGTGCCGGACGACGCGAGCGTGCCGGCGCTCCACCGGAAGTCCACGAACATGTCGTCAGCGGCCTCGAAGAACGCCTGGTTCTGGCTGTTCAGGGCACCCTGCCAGCTGACCGTGCCGTTCACGGTCAGCGCGTCGTACCAGGTCACCCGCTGTCCCCGGGCCGCCGCCAGCGCCTTCAGCTCCTTGACGAAGCCGAGCACGGCCGTGCCCAGCGCCGTGTTCCCGCCGCCCGTCTCGAAGTTGAGGAACCAGCCGTCGAAGCCGTACGCCGCCGCCACCGCGACGAGTTGGGCGGCGAGCGGGTAGTGCCCGGCGGCGTCCTTCTGCACCAGGTCCCGGGTCCACTGGAGCTGTCCGCCGTAGGCCGCCGGGGGCAGGAAGACGTTGCCGAGCACCGGGACGCCGTGCCGGTGGGCGGCGTCGACGACCGGCGCGTTGGGCGCGAGGATCAGGCCCTCGCCGGCCGAGCCGCCCCAGAACACCAGCTCGTCGATGTAGGCCCAGTGGGTGAGTGCGTAGAAGTCGGCGGTGGCCGAGCCCTGGGAGGGGTTGGCCGACGTCGGCCCGAAGGAGACCAGGGCCTGGACACGGGCCTGGCCGGAGCGGGCGGTGGTGTTCGCCGGCGCCGGGGTGAACCGGGGGGCGAGCGGCACGGAGGCGGCGTTGAAGGCGAGGTCGGGGTCGTCGGCCGCGCGCCAGTTCTTCAGGCCGCGCCAGGTGATGCCGGGGCCGGGACTGCCGGCGGGCAGTGAGTCCGGGTACCAGTACGAGGCGTACGGCTCGGTCGCGGCGGCGGCGCGCGGGGCGGCGACCGCGGGCAGCGCGGGCAGCGCGGGGGTCAGGGCGGCGGCTCCGGCGGCGATCAGGACGGTGCGTCTGGTGGGGTTCACGAGCGGGCGCCTCCTCGGGGGTGGGTGTACCTGGTCGGAGGTGACGACGTCGGTACCGCGGCGGGGCGACGTCCGATGGCGCGACAGACCTTGCCCGGACCCCTCGGGGCAAGTCAATGCATTCGCCCGAGCTAAAGCGATGAGTTGATCGCCGGCAGAGGTCAGCACAGGTCAGCCCTGGGGGACGGAGAACTTTCCGGAGTCGACTAAAGCGCTTTAGAAACCCGATGCTCAAGCGTTTTAGCGAGCGGGAGCCGAGCCCCTGACGGCGGACGGCGCCGACGGAGAAGCGGCGGTGCGGCGGTGGCGGCGAAGCGGCGGTGGCGGAGCGGCGGTGGCAGCGCGAAAGGCCCGCACGAAGGCGGGCGCGTCTGCCGGGCGTACGGCGGGGCGGGCCGGCCGCGGCGCCGGGTTCCCCACCGGCATGGGCGTGCGTCCCGTCACGCCCATGCCGCGGTGATCGCGCCGGAACCGACCGGGGGGTCAGTCGACGCTGGGCAGGATGTGGGGCTCGGCCAGGTCGTCCTCGTACCCCGCCAGGCGGATCGGGGCGGACCGGGCCCACACGTCGAGGCTGCCGAGTTCTCCGGGCCGGCGGCCCCTGCGCTCCGTGCTTTCCTGGGGGCGCTTCTCGCGGTTCGTCTTCTCCGGTGTCACCGCGCACTCCTTCTGTGTCGGGTCACCCTCGGGGCATACCGGACAGTCTGCGCTTCGGCGCCGGATGCCCGCTCGAGTCTGGGTGGAAGGCTGGTTCGGACGCGGTGGCGCCGGTTTCTCGGTCAGAGCAGGCCGTTGTGCACCGGCTCACCCCAGGACGGACGGTGGGTGTGGGTGGGACCCCGTACTGTTGTCCGCCGACACCAGATTAACCAAATGAGCGGGCATCCGCTCGATAGGGAATGCAAACAACCTGTAACCCCTGTGCTGCCGACGACCCCCCAATACCCCCTAATGTGGGGCTTTTTGAAACAGGACGTTCACTCGCGCGACACCGGATTCACCCGGTCGGAGCACACGGACGAACGCCCCTTCGAGGCAGGTCGGCCGACCCGGCGCAGTTCAGGCCCTGTTGGCCGGGCGGCAAGCTCACCATGGTCTGCTGACACGGCAACGGCTGTCTCGCGGAAGGACTGACGCATGGAGCTGCGCAGCGTCGAGGAGCTGATGGATCTGCTGAACGCCGGCCGGCGCCAGCACGCGCTGCGGACCGCGGCACTGCTGCGCCGCACCCGCCCCGCCGACAAGGAACTCCAGGTGGCGGGGCTGGTGCGGGGCATCGGCCCGGTACTGGGGCCGGGCGACGAGGCGGCCCGGGCGCGGAGCGCGGCAGAGGCGGTGCGCCCCCTGCTCGGGGAGCGGGTGTCCGGGCTGGTGCGCGCGGACGCCGGCGCCGCCGACGACGACGTGCTGCGACTGCGCCAGGCCGAGGAGGAGGGCCGCACGGCCGGCTTCGACGCGGGCGTGCTGGAGGACTGGCGCACCGTGCTGGAGTTGGTGGCGGCCCGTCACACCCGGCTCGGCGCGGTCGACTGACGCCCGCGGCTCACCACTTGCCGGGCGCGTAGTCCTTCAGGAAGACGCCGTACAGGTCCTCGCCCGCCTCGCCGCGCACGATCGGGTCGTAGACGCGGGCGGCGCCGTCGACCAGGTCCAGCGGGGCGTGGAAACCGGCCTCGGCGAGGCGCAGCTTGTCGTAGTGGGGCCGTTCGTCGGTGATCCAGCCGGTGTCGACCGAGGTCATGAGGATGCCGTCGGTCTGGAACATCTCCTCCGCGCTGGTCCGCGTCACCATGTTCATCGCGGCCTTGGCGGCATTGGTGTTCGGGTGGCCCGCGCCCTTGTACCCGCGGCTGAACACGCCTTCCATGGCGGAGACGTTCACGACGTACGCCCGGCCGCTCGCCGCCTTCCCGGCGGCCCGTGCCATCGCCGGGCGGAGCGCGCTGATCAGGATGAACGGCGAGGTGTAGTTGCAGAGCTGGGTCTCCAGCAGCTCCACCGGGGAGATCTGGTCGATCGTCTGCACCCAGGTGTTGCTCTCGACGACGTCCGGGAGCAGGCCGCCCGCGTCGATGGCGGTGCCGTCGAGGTGCCGGGCGACGCTGGCGTTGCCCGCGACCAGGGCGAGGTCGGCGACCTTCTGCGCGTCGAGTCCGCTGGTGCCGAGGGGCAGCGCGGCCAGACCGTCGACCGCGCCGGAGTTGAAGGCACCGATGACGTGGTGGGCGGGCAGCTCACCGGCGGGCAGCGGGGCGCTCTCGCCCTCGACCAGGGCGGCGTATGCGGAGGGCAGCCGGCGCACGGTCTGCGTGGCGTTGTTGATCAATATGTCCAGCGGGCCGGCCCCGGCGACCTGGTCGGCCAGCGCGACCGCCTGGGCCGGGTCGCGCAGGTCGATGCCGACGACCTCCAGCCGGTGCAGCCAGTCCGCCGAGTCCTCCATCGCCTTGAAGCGGCGGATGGCGTCCTTCGGGAACCGGGTCGTGACGGTGGTGTGCGCGCCGTCGCGCAGCAGCCGCAGCGCGATGTACATGCCGATCTTGGCCCGGCCGCCGGTGAGCAGGGCGCGCTTGCCGGTGAGGTCGGCGCGGGCCTCCCGCTTGGCGCGGTTCTCGGCGGCGCACTTCTGGCACAGCTGGTGGTAGAAGTAGTCGACCTCGACGTACCGCTGCTTGCAGACGTAGCAGGAGCGCGGGCGCTGCAGGATGCCCGCGATGGTGCCGGCCTCGGTCTTGGAGGAGGGCAGGATGCCCTCGGTCTCGTCGTCGATGCGCTCGGCCGAGCCGGTCGCGGTGGTCTCGGTGACCGTGCGGTCGTGGGCGGTCTTGGCGGCCCGGCGCTCCTGGCGGCGGCGCTGCTTGACCACGCGGTAGACGTGCGAGGTGGCCCGGCGCACCAGGATCGCGTCGGGGTGGTCGACGTCGAGCTGGTCCAGTTCCTCCAGCACGCTGAGGCAGACGGCCAGCCGCTCGGGGTCGATACCGGGTCCGTAGACCACCTCGTCCATGGACGCCGAGCCGTCCTCTGTCACCGTCATCGCGCTGCCGCTTCCCTGGTCACCCGCGCGGCGCTCCGACTCGCGCCCGCTTTCGAACAGCGGATTTTACGGAGCGCGGGGCCGGGGAGCCAAACCGCTGCCCTTCCGCCCCCGCGCGTGCACGCCGCCGGGCCGGGCCCCGCTCCCCGCGCCCCGGTGCCTCCGGTGGCTGAAGTGACGGACGTGACGGAAGTGACGACGTGCCGGACGTCCGTGACCGGTGTAACCGGCGTGACCGGCGTAACGGACGTGACGGATGACTCCCGCCCGGGCGGGGCCGGCCGTTCAGCGGTCGCAGACCGACAGCAGCGTCTCCGCCTCGGCCGACACCGCGCGCGCGAACCGGTCCAGGTCCGGCACGGCCCGCGCGTCGGCGACCAGCCCGTAGTGCACGCGCCCGCGGTACGTGGAGATCGCGATCGCCAGCGCCTGCCCGGGCGCGAGCGGCGCCAGCGGATACACCTCGCTCAGCTCATGGCCGCCGAGCCGCAGCCCGAAGCCCGGCATCGGCACGCTGGTGACGAGGATGTCGAACCAGAGCCGCGCCGCCTGCCCGACCAACGGTCCGCCGAGGCGGTGGCCGAGGGCCGGGACGTGGTCGGCGAGCAGGGCGACCGCGCCGGCGCCCCGGTCGGCGCCCGCGTCCTTGTTGCGGAGCATCGCCGTACGCACCGCGGCCAGCCGCCCGAGCGGGTCCGGCTCGTCGACCGGAAGCCGTATCAGGTACCCGGAGAGCCGGTTGCCCTGCGGCTGCGCGGTGCGCGGCCGGCGCCGGGAGACCGGGACGAGGGCGCGCGGGGCGACGCCCTCGCTGCCGTCGCCGCGCTCGTCGAGCCAGCGGCGCAGGGCCCCGGCCACCACGGCGATCAGGACGTCGTTCACGGTGCCCCCTGCGTTCTTGCGCACCCGGTGCACGTCGTCGATGTCGAGGACGACCCCGGCGGTGCGGCGGGTGCCGCTGGGCGCCGAGGTGAGCGCGGCGCAGGGGCGCATGCCGAGGGTGGAGCGGGCCAGCGAGGCGCCGATGTCCAGGGCCCGGCCGACGTCCGACAGCGCGCCCCTGACCAGCCCGGGGACCCGGGCGGGCAGCCGGCGCACATCGGACAGCAGGCCGGGCGGCGGCTCGACGGCGCGGGGCGCGCGCTCGGGCAGGTCGACGGGGTCCAGGACGCCGGCGGCGAGCTTCAGTGCGCGCAGCCCGTCGGCGAGGGCGTGGTGGAACTTGAAGAGCACCGCGAAGGACGCCCCGTCCTCGCCGGGCAGCACGTGCGCCTCCCAGGGCGGCCGGCCGCGCTCCAGCGGGCGTTGCATCAGCGGCCCGGCGGCGGCGTGGAAGTCGCCGGCCGGGGCGTGCAGCCGGACGTGGTCCAGCGGATCGAAGTCCGGGTCGCTCTCGCGGGTCGCACCGCCGAAGGCGAGCGGCTGCCAGGTGTCGCGGATGCGCATGCGCAGGCCGGGTACGGCGGCGGCGCGGGCGGCGAGCAGGTCGGCGGCGTGCGCCCCGGCCGTGGGCGAGTGCGCGGCGAAGACCCCGAGCGCGCCGAGGTGCATCGGGTGCCGGTCGGACTCCATGTTCCAGAAGGCCAGGTCGAGGGGGGCGAGCAGGTCGGATGTCACGGTCTTGCCTCACACGTCGGCGACGGGTGGATCAGCGGTCGATCCCCGGCGGCGATCACGGTCGAGCACGGTCGGGGCCGGGTCGGTCTCCCGCCGCCTGGGAACGCGGCGGGACCCGGGAGACGGCCGGACCTCATCTCAGGACGGGCGGCGCCGCTTCGGGTGCCGTGCCCCATCGCGACGGGCGCGGGCCGACGGTGAACGCGAGGGAGCGCAGGGAGCGCAGCGCGCCGGTGGTCAGGTAGGTCCGGCCGTGCGGCCTCCCGTCGGTGCGTACGCCCTGGACGTAGCGGTCTGCGGCCGAGGTGCCGGGCGCGGTCACCGTCAGCCGGCCGCTCGGCCAGTGGCGGCGGTCCAGGGTCAGGTCGACCCGGTCGAAGACCGGGGTGGTCAGGCCCCAGGTGCCGTACCCGGGCTGGACGGGGAAGAGCCCGATGGACGACAGCACGTTCCAGGCGGACATCGTGCCGAGGTCGTCGTTGCCGGTCATGCCGGCGGGGCCGTCGGTGAACAGGGTCAGCGCCGCGTGCACCACGTCCGTGGTCTTCCAGGGCTGGCCGGTGGAGAGGTAGGTGTAGGGCGCGACGAGGTCCGGCTCGTTCATCGGGTTGTAGGTGGTGGCGTTGTAGTAGGCGTACGGGTCACCGTGCACCCACACCTGGCGGGCGGTGCCCTCCGGGTCGGCGAGGAGCCGGTCGTAGGCGAAGAAGGAGTCCAGGCGGGCGTTGGCCGCGCGGGTGCCGCCGATCAGCGCGACCATGCCCGGCACGTCCTGCGGGACGAGCCACTGGTACTGCCAGGCCGTGCCCTCGTGGAAGCCGGTGCCACGGGCCGGGTCGGCCGGGCCGGTGAAGGCGCCGGAGGCGTCCCGGGCGCGGAAGAAGCCGGTGGCGGGGTCGAAGACGTTGCGGTAGTGGCGCGAGCGGGCGGCGTAGCGGGCCGCGTCCTCGTGGTGTCCGAGGCCACGGGCCATCTGCGCGAGCATCGCGTCGGAGAGCGCGTACTCCAGGGTGACCGAGGCGCCGTGGTGGTAGTCCGAGTCGCCCGCCTTGGCGTACGGCCGGTCCTTGTCGTAGGGCGCGAAGCCGTACCCGATGTACTCGGCGTTGGCCTCCCGGCCGACGCCCGGGTTGGCGGCCGGCGGGACCCCGTCGGCGTTCTTCCTGAGTGCCCGGTAGGCCCGCTCCTCGAAGCCCTTCAGCAGGCCCGTCTGGTAGGCGGTGGTCAGGAACGGGGTGACCGGGTCGCCGCTCATGATGTTCGTCTCGACCGGGCCGTAGCCCCACTTGGGGAGCCAGCCGCCGTCCTCGTCGATCGCGACCACCGAGTGGGCCATGTCCCGGGCCTCACGGGGCGCGAGCAGGGCGAGCAGCTGGGCCTGGGTGCGGTAGGTGTCCCAGAGCGACCAGTTCTGGTAGTAGGTGAAGCCCCGGGCCCGGTGGGTGCGCCGGTCCCAGCCGAGGTAACGGCCGTCCACGTCACCGCCGACGTTGGGCGCGAGGTACGACCGGTACAGCGAGGAGTAGAAGGTACGTCGGAGGGTGGGGGTGCCGCCCCGTACCCGGACGCCGCCGAGCCGCCGCTCCCACTCCTCGCGGGCCCGGTGGCGCACGGTGTCGAAGGACCGGCCGCCCTCGGCTCGCAGGTTGCCCGCCGCGCCGGCCGCGTCGACGTACGACAGGGCGGTGGTGGCCTCGACCGTGCGGTCCTTCGTGGTGTCGAAGCGGACGTAGGCGCCGCCGGAGCCGCTGCGGGCGCCCGGGGTGACGGTCCGGCCGTCCCAGGTGCCGTACGCGGTGAAGGGCCGGTTGAAGCGGGTGATCGTGTGGACCGTGTAGGGGCCGCTGTCCCGGCAGAAGCCGTGGCCGGTGATCTCGGTGCGCACGGTGCGGTCGTCCAGGACGCGCACCGTGCTGCTCACCGGCTTGTGCAGCGACTGGGCCGCGTTCAGCAGGACGTTGGCCTTGCCGGTGGCCGGGAAGGTGTAGCGCTGCACGCCGGTGCGGGCGGTCGCGGTCAGTTCGGCGCGGATGCCGGAGCCGAGGCCGACGCGGTAGTAGCCGGGGCTCGCCTCCTCGTCGTCGTGCGAGAAGGCCGCCGCGTACCGGGCGTAGTCCGTCTCGGTGACGTCACCGGTGGTGGGCAGGACGGGCAGGTCGCCGCCGATGCGGCAGCCGACACCCGAGAGGTGGACCAGGGAGAAGCCGCGGATACGGTTCTGCGTGTAGTCGTACCCGGTGCTGTGTCCGGTGTCCGGGGAGAGTTGCACCATGCCGAAGGGCACGGTCGCGCCGGGGAAGGTGTTGCCCTCGTTCTGGGTCCCGATGAACGGGTTGACCAGGTCGGTGAGGTGGCCGTCGGTCCGCTCGGCGGCCCGCGCGGCGGGGGTGGCGATCAGCGCGGACGCTGCCAGCACCCCGGCCAGGCACAGCCGCGTGCGCCGGGTCCCTCTCATGTCGGATGGCCTCCGCAGGTTGGACGTCGTTGCCTGCATCCTGAAGGGCGAAGGCCGCAAACCCGGGCATCCTGGGGGGTGTCGCGCGAAACGCGTCGCGCCCGACGGTCGTGCCGGCCGTCGGAGCGGTGGCCGGGGGCCGGGGAGTAGCCCCGGCCGTCGGAGCGGTGGCCGGGGGCCGTGGAGTAGCCCCGGCCGTCGGAGCGGTGGCCGGGGGCCGGGGAGGAGCCTCGGCCGCCGCTCCGGTGGCCGGGGCTCGTCCACGGCCCCGGAGTCCGGACCGTCGCCGGATGCCACGGCGGGGGCCCGGCCCCGGTCCCGGCGCGTGCTACGGCACCCGCTGCCCCTTGCCCAGCGCGATCACTCCGCCCTTGGAGACGGTGTACAGCTCGGCGTCCCGCTCCGGGTTCACGCCGATCGTGGCGCCCGGCGGGACCTCCACGTTCTTGTCCAGGACCGCGCCGCGGACCACCGCGCCCCGGCCGATGTGGACGTTGTCGTGCAGGACCGAACCCTGTACGACCGCCCCGGGGTCGACGCGGACGCCCGGGGAGAGCACCGACCGGGTGACCTGCCCGCGGATCAGGCAACCCGCGCTGATGATGGACTCGCTCGCGATGCCGCCCGCGTTGAAGCGCGCCGGCGAGAGCTGGTTGGAGTGGGTGTAGACGGGCCACTGGCGGTTGTACAGGTTGAACGCGGGGCGCTCGGCGATCAGGTCCATGTGCGCGTCGTAGTAGGCGTCCAGCGTGCCGACGTCCCGCCAGTAGCCCTGGTCGCGGCTGGTCTCGCCGGGCACGTGGTTGTCATGGAAGTCGTACAGCCCGGCCTCGCCGCGCGCGGTCAGCTGGGGCAGGATCGAGCCGCCCATGTCGTGCACCGACCGGCTGTCCTCGGCGTCCCGTCGCAGCGCCTCGATCAGCGCCTTGGTGGTGAAGATGTAGTTGCCCATGGACGCGAACACACGCCCGGGATCGTCCGGCAGGCCGGGAGGGTCGGCGGGCTTCTCCAGGAAGCGTTCCACCGTACGGCCGTCCGAGCCGGGGGTGATCACCCCGAACGACGACGACTCGGTGCGCGGCACCCGGATGCCGGCCACCGTCACCCCCGCGCCGCCCTCGATGTGCTGCGCGAGCATCTGCCGCGGGTCCATGCGGTAGACGTGGTCGGCGCCGAACACGGCCACGTACTCCGGCTGTTCGTCGTGGACCAGGTTGAGCGACTGGAGGATCGCGTCGGCGCTGCCCAGGTACCAGCGCGGCCCGAGGCGCTGCTGCGCGGGCACCGGGGTGACGTAGTTGCCGAGCAGGCTGGACATCCGCCAGGTGGTGGTGATGTGCCGGTCCAGCGAGTGCGACTTGTACTGGGTCAGCACGCAGATGCGCAGCACGTCGGCGTTGACGAGGTTGGACAGGACGAAGTCGACGAGCCGGTAGGTGCCGCCGAAGGTGACGGCCGGTTTGGCCCGGTCGGCGGTGAGCGGCATCAGGCGCTTGCCCTCGCCGCCCGCCAGCACGATCCCCAGTACGGAAGGCCCTCCACGACGCATGGCCGCTCCCCTCACCGTGGTTGAACCATGGATGCCCCGGATCAGCCGGACCACGCCTGCCGGCGGACCACCTCGTACAGTCCCGCCGTTCGGCGGGCCACCGCGTCCCAGCCGAACTCCCCCACGGCGCACGCCCGTCCGGCCTCTCCCATCCGCCGGGCCGCGTCCGGATCGCCGAGGACGGCGTCCAGGGCCCGGGCGAGCCCGGACTCGAAGTCGTCGTCCACGTCGACCAGCAGCCCGGTACGGCCCTCGTCCACCACCTCGGGGATGCCGCCGACCCGTGACGCGACGACCGGCGTGCCACAGGCCATCGCCTCCAGGTTGACGATGCCGAGCGGCTCGTACACCGAGGGACAGACGAACACCGCGGCCCGGGTGAGGAGTTGGATCACCTCCGGGCGCGGCAGCATCTGCGGGATCCAGAACACGCCCGCCCGCGCCCGGCTCAGCTCCTCGAACAGCCGCCGGAACTCCCGGTCGATCGCCGGGGTGTCGGGCGCACCCGCGCACAGCACGACCTGCACGCCGGGGTCGATGTGCCGTACCGCGCGCAGCAAGGGGGGCACGCCCTTCTGCCGGGTGATGCGGCCGACGAACAGGACGTACGGCCGGGCCGGGTCGACGCCGTGCCGGATCAGGGCGTCGGTGCCGTGGTCGGGGCGGTAGAGGCGGGTGTCGATGCCGTTGTGCACGACGTGGACGCGGGCCGGGTCCAGCGCCGGGTAGCAGGCGAGGACGTCCTCCCGCATGGCGCCCGAGACGGCGATCACGGCGTCGGCGGCCTCGATCGCGGTGCGCTCGGCCCAGCTCGACAGCGCGTACCCGCCGCCGAGTTGCTCGGCCTTCCAGGGGCGCAGCGGCTCCAGCGAGTGGGCGGTGACCACGTGCGGCACGCCGTGGAGCAGCTTGGCGAAGTGGCCGGCCAGATTGGCGTACCACGTGTGGGAGTGGACGAGTTCGCGGCCCTCGAGGGCGGCGGCGATGGAGAGGTCCGTGGAGAAGGTGCGCAGCGTGTCGTTGGAGCCGTCCAGGGCGGACCAGGGACGGTGGCGCACGACGCCGGCCTCGCGGCCCTCGCCCCAGCAGTGCACCTCCAGCTCCACCAGGGAGGCCAGCTCGCGGGCGAGGAACTCCACGTGGACCCCGGCGCCACCGTAGACGTCCGGGGGGTACTCCCGGGTCAGCAGTCCCACTCGCACCCGTCAACCCCCCGTACTCGGTGGCTCGTTCCCTTCATGGTCACCCAGATGCGGCGCCCGGGGAAGAGCGCGGCGGGCGGGTGAGGCAGCAGTCGCCGCAGAGCCCGCCCCCGGGCACCCGGTAGTACAGGCAGCAACTGCGGCGCCGGAAGGCCGTGCCGGTGCGCACACCGGTGGTGCGCAGCAGCGGGTGGGCGAACAGCCCGGCGGTCAGCGCGCGGGTGCGGGCGGCCACGTCGGCGCGGCCCCGGGCGCGGGCCCAGCGGCCCAGCTCCCGGGCGGTCGCGGCCAGCGCGGAGCCCGCGTTGCCCCGCAACAGGCCCGCCGCGACACCGTAGCGGGCCCGCAGGGCCGCCGTCAGGGGCTCCAGATGGCCGAGCAGCACGGCGTCGGCGAGCGTGTCGGCGTCGGCCGGGTTCCCGGAGTTCCGGACCGGGTTCCGGGGACTCCCGGGGTCGGCGGCGGTCGCGGCGTTCGCGGCGTTCGCGGGCAGCGGGCGCGGCACCGTGAGCCACAGGTCGTCGGGGGCGGTGGCGGCGACGTCCCAGCGCAGCAGGCGCGGGTCCAGGTCGGGCAGCTCGCCGTACAGGACGGCGCAGCCCAGGGCCACCGACCAGAGCCGGGCGGCCAGTCCCTGGTGGGCGAGGGAGGCGGCGACCCGCGGCTCGGCGACGCGCAGCCGGTCCCCGACGACGGCGACCCGCGCGGCCAGCGGATCGCGGCGCAAGCCCGCCCCGCCCTTGCCGCAGCCGTCCGTGCCGCAGCCGCCCCTGCCGCTGCCGTCGGCGTCGCTGCCGTCGGAGCCGCTGCCGTCGGAGCCGTTTTCGCCGTAGCCGTCCGCGAGGGTGGGCAGTGACCGGGGATCGGCACCGCCGGCCGTGTCGGGGTGGGTGCGCAGGACGAAGAAGCCGCCGAGGGCGCGCAGTGCGGCGAGTTCGGGATCGAGGGGCACGACAGGTACTGCTATCAGGCACGCGGCCGGGGCGGTCCGGCGGGGGCCCGTCCCACGTCACCCGTCCAGGGGATGATCACCCGACCGGTGTACTCCATCGGCAGTAGGACGCATCGCGTGCTCAGGTACGACGACGGGAAGGGCGCGGACCGGCAGAGTGTTCGCCATGGAAGCCGACCGTACGCCGGGCCGGGCCCGCGACGCCCGCCGCCCGCAGGGGAGACGCCGATGAACGCCCTGGCGTTGTCCGTGCTCCTCTCGGTCGTCTCCGCCCTCGCCTACGCGGGCGGAGCGATCGTGCAGGAGCAGGTCGCGGTGTCCTCCCCCGACAGCGGCTGCGTGCCGCTGCGCCGGCCCGGCTGGTGGGGTGCGCTGGGGCTCAACGGGCTCGGCGGCGTGCTGCACGTCGTGGCGCTGGCCTACGGACCGCTCAGCCTGGTCCAGCCGCTGGGCGCGCTGACCATCGTCTTCGCGCTGCCCATGGCGGCCCTGTGCGTCGGCCGCCGGGCCGGCGCGATCGCGTGGCGCGGCGCCCTCATGGCCACGGCGGGCCTCGCCGGCCTGCTGTCCCTGGTCGGCTCCTCCCCCACGCACTCCCTCGCCCCGGCGCAGCGGCCGGTGGTCGCGCTGGTCACCGGCGGTGTGGTGGTGGCGCTGATGTCCGCCGGTATGGTCGCTCACCGGCATCCCGCGGTACGCAGCGTGCTGCTCGCCTCCGCCGCCGGCATGGCGTTCGGCATGTCGTCGGTGTTCACCAAGACCGCGGCCGTGGACTGGCCGCACGGCCTCGGCGTGGGCGAGCTGTGCTCCCTGGGGGCGATCGCCCTGTTCTCGGTCGCCGGTGTCCTGCTGTCCCAGGCGTCCTACCAGGGTGGCGGCCTCGCCGCGCCGCTGGCCACGCTGACGGTGGTCAATCCGGTGCTGGCCGCCGCGGTCGGCATCCTGATGTTCGGCGAGACGTTCCGCCACGGCACCACGGGCAGCGTGCTCGCCCTGGGCTGCGGGGTGGTCGCGGCGGGCGGCCTGATCATGCTGACGACGGAGCGACTGGAGCGCACGGCGCCACCGGCCACCACGGCCCCGGTCGGGGGCGCGGTCTTGGCCGAGGTCGGGGCCCTGGGCGAGGCCGGGGCGTCGGGCGGGGCCGGGGCCCTGGGCGAGGCCGGGTCGGGGCATGGGGTGCCGGGCGCTGTGGACGGTGCACCGGGCGCTGGGCACGGTGTACTCGGCGATGGCCACGGTGTACCGACTGCTGAGCGCGCTGTGCCGGCCGCCGTGGCGCCGGAGCGTGCCGCGGCGGAGCCCCTGGGGGGCATGCCGCGCCAGCGAGGGGCGACCGACGGAAGCAGCGCCGGGACGGAACGGTCGGAGGCCGGTTCGGCAGGTCCGGCCGGTGCCGCCGGTTCGATCGGTGCCGCCGGTTCGAGCGGTGCACCCGGTTCGAGCGGTGCCCCCGGAGCGGAACGGTCGGGGGCCGGGGCGGACGGCGACGGTGCCGGACCACGGGCCGACAGGGGTCTCCCCCTGTCGTACGTCCCGCTGTCCGCGAGCTTCCACGTCCCCCGGCCGGTGCCGGACCGGTCCCGCCCCCGGGTCAGATCCTGACCCCGCCGGCCCGCAGGTAGGCGAGCGGGTCGATGTCCGAGCCGAAGCCGGGCCCGGTCCGCACCTCGAAGTGCAGGTGCGGGCCCGTGACGTTGCCCGTGGAGCCGGAGCGGCCGATGCGCTGGCCCGCCGTGACGCCCTGCCCCGCCCGTACGGAGATCGCGGACAGATGGGCGTACTGGGTGTAGCGGCCGTCGGCGTGCCGGAGCACCACCTGGTAGCCGTACGACCCGCCCCAGCCCGCGGACACCACCCGGCCGGCCGCCGCCGCCCGCACGGAAGTGCCGGTCGGCACGAGGAAGTCGACGCCGGTGTGGTAGCCCTTCGACCAGTGGGAGCCGGCCACCTGGTAGCCGGTGCCGACCGACGCGGTCACCGGGGCGACGAGCGGGTGCCGGGCCGGGGCCGGGCCGTGGTGTGTGGAGGAGTGCGTGGTGGGGTGCTCGGCCGGGGCTTTCCGCTTCGGTGGTCCGGGCGGCGCGGGTCTGGTGGGCGTGCCGTCGACGCTGAGCCGCTGCCCCGGCATGATCAGGTCGGGATCGGCGCCGATCGTGGTGCGGTTGCCCGCGTACAGCGAGCGCCAGCCGCCCGGCACGTGCCGGTCCCCGGCGATGCCGGAGAGGGTGTCGCCGCGCACCACCGTGTACATCTCGGCCCGGCCCGCGCGGGACTGCGGGGTGGTCTGCGGCCGCACGTCCCTGACGGAGGAGACCTTCCGGGCGCCGGTTTCCGCCGTGCCGGTGCGCGCCGGACGCGTGGCCGCCGAGTCGGTGTGCGCCCCGGGTCCGCCGCCGCCCCGGGTCAGCCCGGCCTGTCCCGAGCAGGCCGGCCAGGCGCCCGGCCCCTGCCCGTCCAGGACCTTCTCCGCGACGGCGATCTGCTCGTTCCGGGTGGCCTGGTCGGCGCGCGGCGCGTAGTGGGTGCCGCCGTACGCCGCCCAGGTGGACTGGGTGAACTGGAGGCCGCCGTAGTAGCCGTTGCCGCTGTTGACGCTCCAGTCGCCGCCGGACTCGCAGGCGGCGACCTTGTTCCAGGTGGCGGCGTCGGCGGCGTGCGCGGTGCCGGCGGCGACCAGCGGGATGGCGAGGCCGGCACCGCCCGCCGTGACGGTGAGTGAGGCGCGGTTGATCCTGTTCGGCTGGTACCGGCGGTGCCGGCCGCGTACGGCCATGTCCGAAATCCCCTCGGCATGCGTCAGGAGCGGCAAAAGTAAGCGCCCCGAACTGGCCATGACAAGACGGTGAATCGGCCTCCTCGGGCCCCCGATTGGCCGGGAACGGCCGCTGCTCGTGCCGAGCGGCCGGTGAGTGGGGCCGGAGCCGGTCCGGCCGCGTACCCATGCGTGGCGGTTCGGATGTGCGCTCGGCGTAGCGGCACGCCAGGATGGGCAGGGGCCCCTACCGACGGAACCGTAGTCAGAGGCGACCAGGGAGCAGGCGGTATGAGCAATTCAGCGCAGATCGGTGTCACGGGCCTCGCGGTCATGGGCCGCAACCTCGCCCGGAACTTCGCGCGCAACGGCTACACGGTCGCCGTGCACAACCGGACGGCGTCGCGGACGAAGGCGCTGCTGGAGGAGTTCGGCGGGGAGGGCGACTTCATCGGGACCGAGTCCGCCGAGGACTTCGTGGCGGCCCTGGAGCGCCCCCGCCGCCTGATGATCATGGTCAAGGCGGGCGGGCCGACGGACGCGGTGATCGAGGAGTTCGCCCCGCTGCTGGAGCCCGGTGACATGATCATCGACGGTGGCAACGCCCACTTCGCGGACACCCGGCGCCGGGAGCGGGAGCTGCGCGAGCGGGGCATCCACTTCGTCGGCACCGGCATCTCCGGCGGTGAGGAGGGGGCGCTGCACGGGCCGAGCATCATGCCGGGCGGCTCGCCGGAGTCGTACGAGTCGCTGGGCCCGATGCTGGAGAAGATCTCCGCGAAGGCGAAGGACGGCGCGCCGTGCGTGACGCACGTGGGCCCCGACGGCGCCGGGCACTTCGTCAAGATGGTGCACAACGGCATCGAGTACGCCGACATGCAGCTGATCGGTGAGGCGTACCAGCTGCTGCGCGACATCGCCGGGTACTCCCCCGCGCGGATCGCGGAGATCTTCCGCACCTGGAACACCGGCCGGCTGGACTCCTACCTGATCGAGATCACCGCCGAGGTGCTGTCCCACGTGGACGCGGCCAGTGGCGAGCCGTTCGTGGACGTGGTGGTGGACCAGGCCGAGCAGAAGGGCACCGGACGCTGGACGGTGCAGATCGCGCTGGACCTGGGCGTGCCGGTGTCCGGCATCGCCGAGGCGGTCTTCGCCCGGTCGCTGTCCGGCCACGCGGCGCTGCGGAAGGCCTCGCGCGGGCTCGCCGGACCGAAGCCGTCGGCGCTGGGCGAGTCGGAGGCGGCGGCCTTCGCGGACCGGGTGGAGCAGGCGCTGTACGCGTCGAAGATCGTGTCGTACACGCAGGGCTTCCACGAGATCGCCGCGGGCGGCGAGGAGTACGGCTGGGACATCGACCTGGGCGCGGTCGCCTCCATCTGGCGCGGCGGCTGCATCATCCGCGCGGCCTTCCTGGACCGCATCCGCGCCGCGTACGACGCCCGCCCCGACCTGCCGAGCCTGCTGTCGGACGAGACGTTCGCGCGGGAGATCGCCGCCGCGCAGGACGACTGGCGGGAGGTGCTGGTGGCGGCGGTGCGGCAGGGGGTGCCGACGCCGGGCTTCGCGGCGGCGCTGGCGTACTACGACGCCCTGCGCGCGGAGCGGCTGCCCGCGGCGCTCACCCAGGGCCAGCGGGACTTCTTCGGCGCGCACACGTACCGCCGGGTGGACCGCGAGGGCACGTTCCACACGCTGTGGGGCGGCGACCGGAGCGAGGTGACCGCGTAGCGCGCCGGGCAGGCCCACAGGGGCACTGCCCGGCCCCGGCCCGGACGCCCGGCGCGATGAGCGGGCCCTCGCCTCCCCGGCCGAAGACCCCGCACCGTCACCGTCTCCTCTCGCCCCTACGGGGTGCGGCACACCCATGGGGCGGGCGCCACGCACGGGCGGGCCGTGACGGGCGGTCGCCGGCCGGGGGGCGGGTCAGGTCAGCGGGGGACCCGGCTCAGGGCTCGGTACGGGTTCCGGTCCCGGCGGGATCGGGGACGGGGGCGGCTCCACGGCTGTCTCTTATACACATCTCCGAGCCCACGAGACCGAGGCTGATCTCGTATG
>NZ_JOCB01000104.1 GCF_000718775.1 Streptomyces sp. NRRL S-31 | reverse complement strand
ACAGCAAGAACCAACCCGCATCTCCAGCGGCACGAGCACCACAAACCGGCGATCTAGAAATCGCTGGATACACGGGCAGTCCTGGCGAAAACGACCTCTAACAGGACGGTGCGCACCCGCACCGTCACTGACCGCCCGACAATTCAGGGGACAGGGGCCCTTGGAATAGCAATCCTCTAGGGGTGGCAGCGAATCTCTACGACCGGTCTGTGTCTGATCACGAGTATGTACAACGGGTTCGTCGGCACCGCCCGGCGCCTCCCGCTGATCGCCCGCACGATCCGCGGCCGCGAGATGGTCACCGGAGCCGTGGTCGGCATCGCCCGGATCATCGACTGCCACCAGGACCCCGCCGGTGCGCCGCCCTGCTCGCCCTGGGCGCACCCGGGCGCCTGGCACCTGGTGCTCGAGGACGTCCAGGAGCTCGCCTTGCCGATCCCCGCACGCGGGCAGGTCGTGCCCTGGAAGCCGACGGAGGACCTGCTGGAGCCCGCGTTCCAGCAGTTGCCCGCCTTCCGGCCGTGACCCGCAGGGGACGCGCGGAGGAGAAGCCGCCGTTCGAGCCGGGTCTGATCCCGGCTCCCGGCGAGCTTCCCGTCGGGAGCGACGGCCAGCACTTCGACCGCTGGCAGGACCTCCCGCACGCTGTGCGGCCAGGCCACGCCCATGCGCTCCCATTCCGGCGAGCCCGTGCACAAGGCATGCGCTGAGGACTGGATCACCGCCAATGCCGTTGAGGCCCGCCTCGGGCGTTCGCCTCCGACCTCACGCCTCACGCCGAAGCCTCAGTCCAAGGGCCAGGGCGACCACGCCCGACCTCCACCTGGAGGACCTCATGACCAGCACCGACCGCGACGTCGACCACGCCCTCGCCTATCCGGAGCCGCCGGCCTCGCCGCTGTGGCACCGCGACGGTGCGAAGGCCCGGCCGCTCACCCCCGCCCAACAGCGCCGCAACCGCGAGCTCCTGGCGCTCGCACCTCGAACGGCGCCCCGCCGGCCACCCCCGCGGCTCCTGGTCCGCCGACGAATACGCCGCCGCCCAGCGAGCCCAGGGCACCACCGACGCCCAGGTCGTGATGGACCTGGCCACCGACCAGTTCCTGGTCATCACCGAGACCACCAAGTGGGAGCCGACGCCACCGAGCGCTGCCCGCCGCTTCCGGCCGGGCGGCGCTCCGGCGTCTGAGCCCCTTCGAGCCTGGAGGTCCTCGTACCCGACGTATTCATCGACTCCTTCGGCGCCCGCTGGCAGGACCCGCCGCCCCGGTACCGCGCCGCCCGCCGACGCCATCGGCCGCCGGATGCGGGAGGCCGGCGCCCAGGTGCAGGTCACGCACCGCCATATCAACCGGCCCCCAGTACCCCAGCAAGCACCCGCGCCCCGACTGCCCGTTCTGCCGGATCATCGACGACGGGCCCCCGGGCGTGATCGTCCACGAGTGGAGCGACGCACTCTCGGTCGTGCCCCGCAGCGGCGGCTGCACCGACGGCCCGGGCCGCAGAGTCCTCTTCGACTGGGAGCGTCGCCTGTCACGGCAGTTGGTTGAATGCCTGGTCGGCATCGGCTACGGCTTCGGGGTGGACGTCGTGGGCGGTGCGACCGTCGGCGATCTTCTGCCAGTTGGTCCGGGCGAGCACCCGTTGGACCGCGAGTACCTGGGCGGCTAGCAGGCGTGCCCGGATGCCTTCGCCTAGGGCGTCCGCCAGTGCCTCCTCGTCCTCGAGCTGGTACCGCGTGAGCCGTCCTGCCAGGCTCGGTGTGGTGAATACCAGCCGATGGAACGCCACCACCTCGGGATGATCGCTGAGGCCGGTGATGGGGTCGTACCGATCGAGGCCGGCCCGGAAGTGCCGGTGCAGCGCCGTCACCGGCTTGATGCCGGACTTACGGTCACGTACGACGCGTGCTGCCTCGCCCTGGTGATCCGCAAACCGGTACAGCACCAGGTCTTCCTTGGTGGGGAAGTACCGGAAGAGAGTCGGCTTGGAGACCTCGGCCGCTGCGGCGATGTCGTTGACCGAGACGCGGTCGAAGCCGCGCTCCAGGAACAGCGAGACGGCCGCGTCTCCGATGGCGTCGCGCGTCCGCTCCTTCTTGCGGGCCCGCAGTCCCGTCAACTCGCTCATCTGACCACCGTAACATTCATGACCGAGTTGCTTTTTTAACCGAGTAACGTTTTCATGGGCGGCATGAATCAGATCGACATTCCTCCCGTGCTCGTCACTGGGGCGACGGGACGGGTCGGCCGCCTCGTCATCGACCAACTCCTCGACGCAGGCGTGCCGGTCCGTGCCCTCACCCGTCGCTCTGAGGCAGCGGCGACGCTGCCGGCGAAGGTCGAGGTCTTCACCGGTGACCTCACCGTGCCCGGGTCGCTCGATCCGGCGCTGAGTGGCGCCGGTGCGGTCTTCCTCGTCTGGACCGCCCCACCTCAGACCGTGGAGGCAGTCGTCGAGCGGCTGGCAGCCCACGTGCGGCGGGTCGTCTTCCTCTCCTCCCCGCATCAGACGCCGCACCCCCTCTTCCAGCAGCCCAATCCCATGGCGGTGCTGCACGCCGGCATCGAGCGGCTCATCGCGGCCACCGGACTCGAGTCGACGATCATCCGGCCAGGGATGTTCGCGTCGAACTCGCTGGCCTGGTGGGCGCCCGCGATCCGGGCCGGGGAAGTCGTCCAGTGGCCTTACAGCGCTGCCGAGTCGGCACCGGTCGACGACCGCGACATCGCAGCCGTCGCGGCGCGGACGCTCTATCAGGGCGGACACGTCGGAGGCGACTACGTCCTTACGGGCCCCGAATCGCTGACCCAAGCCGCGCAGGTGGACGTCATCGGTGACGCCCTGGGACGCCGGATCGCATTCGAGGAGATAACACCAGACGAGTTCCGAAGTCTGTGGGAGGGTACGGTGTCCAGATCGGCCGTCGACATGCTGCTCGCCGCGTGGAGTGCGGCGGTCGGACAGCCCGCGTACATCACCACCGCGGTGGCCGACATCCTCGGGACGGCGCCGCGCACGTTTCGCCAGTGGGCCGTTGACCACGCCATCGCGTTCACGGAGAGTTCGTAAACCTCGTCGACCGCGACCTGCTGGGCGGCCCTTGCTCCATGACCATCGGCTGCTGTCGGTGAAGGGGCAGCGCCTGGACGGGAAGTGGGGCTCGGTCCACAGCACGGCCCTGCTGGAGAAACCCGACGCTGCGTCCGCGCTCTACAACGAGTTGGTGGCCGCGGAGGTCTGCGAGGCGCTGCGGCTGGCGACCGAGCCTCGCACCGTCACGCCGCGGCGCCGGCCTGTGATGCAGATTGCCGGGGTGCCGCACGAGCTGATCCGCTGGACCTCCCGGCGCAGCGACCAGATCGCCGCCTGCCTGGAGGACCTGGAGCACGAGTACGTCACCGCCGTCGACGACGACGGCGAGCCGAAGTTCCTGCCTGTGGTCTCCGAGCGGGCCCGTGCCAAGCTGAACCGGATCGCCGCTCGCAAGACCCGCCCGTCGAAGCAGTCGGCCCGGCCGCTCGCGCAGCTGCGCGCGTGGTGGAAGGCGAGCGCGATCCTCACCTCCGAGGTCGCCGCCGACGTCATCACCTCCCTCCTCGAGTACGCCCGTGCCGCGGCCGCGGCGATCCGGGCCCGGGTCGCCGCTGTGGTCGACGTCGCCCTGGCGGCCGTCGATGTCGCCGCGACGGTGTTCGTGATGAACGACCGAGGCCGCTTCCACCGCCGGCATCTGCTCGCTGAAGCCCGTCGCCACCTCGCCCTCGTCCTGCGCGGCCGCCGCCGCGACCCCGGCCTGGACGACGGAATCGTGGTCGCCGCCATCTCGACGCACTGCCTGGACATCAGTGGGAGATTCCCCGCATCCCGCTCCAGTACGAGCGCGCCGTGCTCGCCGGCGCGGTGGTGCGCGAGAAACTGCGCACCACCACCGCCACCGCCGTGCGAGGCCGGGCGTACGACGTCGTCGCCCATCAGCAGGCGGCGATGCCCGAGCAGCTGCTCGCGCCCGAGCCGGCCGACCCCGAGCCGGCCGACCCCGAGCACGACGACCAAGAGCAGCAGCCCGGCCGCCGCGAGGCGCTGGACCTGACGGCGCTGCGGGCCCTTCGGAAGTCGCGCACGGAAGTGGAAGCCCTCGGCCTCACAACCGAGCGGCTGCGCCACCTCGAGGACGCCTTCATCGCTGCGGCCGGCCGGGCCCGCACCACGATGGGCCGCTACGCTCACCGCGACGCTGCCGAGAGGTCGCACCCGGGGCGCGAGGACGATCAACAGGCGCACCGCCCGCAGGAGCCCGGACCGCACCGCGGCCGGGAGGCCGGCCACTGAGTGCATCCGACCTGCCCGCCGCCGGGCCCGCCGCGCCCGACGGCGAGAGGCCGACCCGGCCGAGCGGCTAACGACGTTGTGAACGAAATCGGGTGGGGTGTCTTGGTCGAGGCCCGAGGCTTTGGTGCCCACGCCGCGTCCACTGCTGGGGGCGGTGATGGTGCGCTGAGGCCCGGTGGCTACTCTCGTCTCTTTGTCGTTCTGTAGTGGAGGGGATCAGACTGTGCGCAGTGCCGCCGTGACGCCCGAGGGCGGCCGGATCCGCTGGGTTGAGCTGCCGGGACAGGAGCCGTCCCGCGTCTACGTCCATGGTCTCGGCGCCACGTCGCCGGCCTACTTCGCGGAAGTTGCGGTTCATCCTCTGCTCGCCGGACGTCGTTCGCTGTTGATCGACTTGCTCGGGCACGGCATCAGCGACCGGCCGACGGACTTCGACTACACCCTGGAATCCCACGCCGATGCCCTTGCCGCGGCCCTGGACAGCGCGGGTGTCATGGGCGCCGAGCTGATCGCGCACAGCATGGGTGGCTCGGTGGCCATCGTCCTGGCCGCCCGGCACCCCTATCTGGTGTCCCGCCTGCTCCTGGTCGACGCCAACCTCGACCCGATCCCGCCCGCACCGGGCGCCGCGGGCAGCAGCGGCATCGCCGCGTACTCCGAGGAGGAGTTCCTGGCGGGCGGCTGGGAAGAGATCCGCGACCGGGCTGGTTCCCACTGGTGGTCCACGATGCGCTTGGCAGGCCGGGAGGCCCTGCATCGCAGCGCGGTCCACCTCACCCGCGGCACCGTCCCCACCATGCGTGAGCTTCTGCTGGACCTGAAAATCCCCCGCACCTACCTGCTGCCCGAGGCCGACGGCCCGCTCCCGGGAACCGATGCGCTCACTGAAGCCGGGGTGAGCGTGGTCTCCATCCCGGACTGCGGGCACAACATCATGCTGGACAACCCGGAAGACTTCGCCCGCGCCACCGCAGCGGCGCTCTCGGACCACGACCAGCGATAGCGCCCAAGTGGCCCGTACCGCGGAGAGAACCGCGCGGGTTCATCCTGTGTGATGACGAAGGAATGGGCCCGAGCGGCCTTGTCTCATCCTGCCTTCACCGGCATCTCCCGTGCACATCTCGGCGGTTTGATCGACGAGCTGGCCGGGCCGTGGACCGCGCTGTGAGTCCGCACTGCACGAGCGGCGCGGCGGCACCCGCAGACAGCGGCCTGGCGCCGGGCCGAAGCACGACCTCGTCTTCACCGACCGGGTTTGGTCACCCTGGTCCACCTGCGTCACCGACTCCCGCACGCCGCCCTGGCTGAGCTCTACGGCCTGGAACGGTCCACCATCACCAGGGCGATCGGCGAAATCCGTCCGCTGCCGGCCGCGCGGGGCTTCGCCGTCCCCGACCGGCCGCGGCTTCGCCTGCACACGCTGGCCGATGTCTTCGCCTACGCCGCAGCCGAAGGGATCACGCTCCGGATCGACGGCACCGAGACCCAGGTCCGCCGTCCCAGGGCCCACCGGCCAGACCGTTGTGCTTCGTCTCCGGCAAGAAGAAGCAGAACACCATGAAGACCACCACCACAGCGACGCCCAGGGCCGCACCCTGTGGTCCGGGGCCGACCGGCCCGGAAGAACGCACGACCAGACCGCGATGCGCACCGAGGGCATCGCCGAACAGCTCCGCCGCCACCCGGACGTGAGAGCCGAGGTCGACGGAGGCTACCGGGGCCTGGCCAACGAGTTCCCCGACCAGATCTCGGCACCGCCGAAGAAGCCGAAGGACTTGGAGGACGTGCCGCTGACCGAGCGGTACGGATGGCGTGAGATGCGCCGCCGCCAATCGTCATGCCGGATCTGCGTCGAGCACGCCAACGCCGAGCACAAGCAGTGGCGCCCCTTGCAGCGGTTCCTCGGACGTCGCGAGCACTACCCGGCCACCCACCGTGCCATCGCCGGCCTGGTCTCCGACCGCGCCGCTCGACGTGCCACCCACCGCAAAGCGAGCACCGCACTCGTGCCCGCTACCCCGACGACCCGCTGAATCACCCACCAGCCGAACCCCCGGACCAGCACGCCCCAACTCATTCGCTCACAACCTTGTAAGCCATCGCCAAGTCGGCGAGGCCGCAACCCGCTGAAGCAGACACGCTCCCGGGAGCGCTCTCCCGGGAGCGTGCTGGCCGGACCGACCGAGTTTCCATCCGCTCCAGGATGACCGCCGTCTCGCGCTGCCCGACCAGCGCGTACCGGCCGTGCGAGGCGGGCCGACTGCCTGGCCCGTACGCGCGCGGCCTCTCCTTCAGGCGGGCGCGGTGCTGTTCCACGAACGCCTCCAGGCACTCCATGTACCCCCGCGTTCCTCGGAGCGCACCGCGCTCAAGGCGACGTCCAGGAACTCACCGTCCGGCCCGTGCCGCTCGCCCGGCGCGGCAGGGGCCCAACGGCGGCACCGAGGCCGGTTCTCGATGAACGTGCATGCCCTCGCCGTATCCCCTCTGAGGAACCTTCCCCTGCCGACCGCGAAGGCGGTGATCAATAGGGGCGACCGCAAACTGTGCCAAGTTCGCGTCCACCCCTATCGATCGACTTCAGGAACTCACCGGGTGTCGGTCCAAACATTCGTGACCGTGCCACTGACGCAGGTGAGCCGGGCTGTCGTAGTGTAGGAATACCAGGCGGACCACTGGTATTCGCCGCTCGTGCACCGAATCCCGAGTCGCCACTCCTTGGGGAAGACCGTACAAGACCCCGTTCCGGTCCTGGTCCCTACCCCGGATGTCCCGCAGGTATCGACTGCTGTGTCCTCAACCGCTGTTGCACTCCCGGCGGTAACCACAGCACCACCCAGCAACAGGCCACCGGCGGCTCCGACGGCCGCCACTGCGCGCTTCAATCGCATCGCCATCTCCCTACTCGCCTAGGAGGTTTGCCTGAAAGGCTCTGACAAGGATCACTTATACAGACGCGATGGAAGCATGACACCAATTCCATGCTTCTTGACCGGAATTAGTTGCCAGAACGCAGGTAAGGTTTCCCATAAATGATCTCCGATCTGGACCAGATGCCTTCGACCGGATTGAGGTGGGGTCCGTACTCCCGCGCCGCCGACCGATCCGAGGACATCGGTGGGCGTCAGGTGTGGAGTGGAACGCGTGCGCCAGCACCGGGCGCTCGTCGCGCATCGCCTCCAAAGTGTCGGCGGTTTCCGGGTGCTCGGGGTCCGGGATGACGTTCGCCGTGAACCGGATGATGCTGCGGGCGATGCCCAACACCGCCGTGGCGGGGGAGTCCCGTGCCCAGTCCCGCAGCGCGGACAGCAGCACGCATCCGACCTCGTCCAGGGCGAAGGAGTCCGCGCACGGACCGTCGGTCTCCCCGTCCACGGCCGTGACGTGCCAGATGGTGTCCTCGGCGAGCCGCAGCAGGATGAACGCCAGCTCCGGGGTCGCCTCCACCCGCCCAGCGGCGTAGGCGCCGCCGCCCGTCTGCAGTGCCAGGAGGGTAGTCGAAGCCCCGCTCCACCTGCTCGGGTGTCAGCGGTATACGGGGCGGGATCAGGTACGGCATCACGCTCTCCTCGCGATGGCCGCCACGCGACTCGCGGCGTCGTTCCCGCATGCTCGGCTGGCTGGCCTGTGGACAGAGAACTCTCCCTGCCCAATCGAACCAGACTAACTGGGGCTGAACGGGTCAAATGCGGCCCTCTTGTTCGGCGTGGTCGGCCCGACCGTGACCCCTTGTCCAGCTCCGCTACCGCCCCGACCACTGCCGCGTTCTCCCTTGACCACGGCCGCTACCGGCCGCCGTCAGACCGCGGACAAGGGGCCGACCACGGCGGCGTTCGAGGACGTCGCCGACGAGCTCGGCGACACGGAAGGAGCGGCGCCGCTCACCGAGCCGGCGAACCGCTTCGCCCGCGCCCACCTGCGCACGGTCCCCAGCTGGTGACCTCGCGTGGCCGAACAAAACACCGGACAGATCAGGAGCCCCAGGCGGAGGCCGTCAGCTCCCCGCCGGTCCGCCCCGGCCCCACGCCGCGCGGCTTCGGACACGAGGGTGGCCGCCTTCCACGACCGCGCCGCCGAACGTGGCTACCGGGATGACCGTGGCGACGACGCCCCTGCACCGGCTCACTCGCGACGGGGCCGACCGGCCGGTGTGGCGGGTCGCGGACCAGGGCGAGGACCGGCGGGCGCTGACCGTGCCGCCCACACCGCGGTGAGCACGGCGGGCCCGGCCTCCACCCCGGCCAGGCCCCTCTGTTTCTGCCCGGTTGTCCGTGGCGGCTGCCAGGCCGAACGGATGGACCGTGAAGACGAACAGCTGCTGCGCCGCCGGGTCTACGGCGCCGACCACGACGATCCCGACCCCGGCCCGCTCCCGTACCGGACCTACGCCGAACTGGTCGGCGGCCCGCTGGACGGCCTGCTGCTCGACATCACCGGCTGGCGGGCCGAGGAAGTCGACGACGGCGTCGCCCTGTCCACCGAGCTCGTGCGGTGGCCCGGCGGCCGTGCCCTGTACGACCCGCGCCCCGGCGAGCCGCGCTCTCCCGGCCCCGGGGTGAGCCGCCGCTTCTATCACTCCGGCGACACGCCCTGACCACGGCGACAAAAGGAGGCGGCCCTCGCACCCGACGTTCAGGGTGCGAGGGCCGTTCCGGCAAGCATTACGCGGATGCCGCCGCCGGTTCCGGGCGCAGTGACGCCAGCGGGGAGCGCCGGTCCTTCTCCACGGCGCGCAGCTGCCTCCAGCCGACCTTCGCGGGTGAGCAGGAACGACCGCGTCGACGGAGGCAGTCGTGTAGAGCGACGTCGACGGCCCCGGCCCGGCTGGTGCCGAAGCGGACCTCGATCGACTGCGGGGAGCGGATCCAGCCGAGCCGCGCCATGTGGTCGAAGTCCACGCGGTGCACCCGGAGGAGGGCGGCGGCCTGCTCGGGTCCGAGCGGGCTGTCGGCGGCGACCAGGTCCGCCAGGTCCTCGCGCTGGCAGACCTGGTCGACCTGGCGGGGGTGGTGCAGCGTCCCGTCGAGGGTCGTGCTCAGGTCGGCCAGCAGGCCGCGGTCGACGAACCGGCGCACCACGAACACCGTCACGTTCGCCTTCTCGCCGATCACGTTGGGGGTGCCGAGCGCGGCGGCGATCCGGTCCGCCACCGCGCCGCCGCCGATCGGCGGGACGGGCATGGCGGCCTGGATGGCGTCGGCGTTCATCGCCTCCACGGCGGCTCGGGACCATCGGGACGACGACACGTCGGGGGCGGGGGCGAGGCCGGTGTGCCGGGCCCACCGGAAGGTTGCTGCGGGCACCTTCATGCGCTTGGCCGCCCGGCCCGCGTCGTACTCGGTTCGTCGCATGAGATGACCTCTCGCTCGTTCACCGGAAACGGCGGACAGAACGTGTCAGAATATATGAAATATGTTAATTCACCCAGCAGATAGGCGAGTTGGGCCCACGCCGCCAGGGCTGCGTCCGCGTACGCGAGGAAGGAGTCACCCGTCCGGGCACGGGCGCCCTCGCGAAGCGCTTCGGCCGGACCCCGCGTTCTGGAAGGCTTGCCGCATGCACGAGGACGTGGACGAGGACCTGGCCGTGACGTCGTACGCCACCGCACAGCGGCCCGGCGACCGGGCCTTCCAGTGCGACGCGACCGCCGTGTGCACGATGCCGGACGGCACCCGCGCGTACGCGCTGCTCGACGGCGTCGGCGACACCCCGGCCGTCCGCTCCTGGACCCGTACCGCCGCTCGTCGCCTGGCCCATGCCGCCACCGAGAGCGCGGATGCGGAGGCCGGGCTGCGCGCCGAGTATGACCACTACGCCGCCGATCCCGCCCGGCACCGTCGGCCACGACCTGCCCTGCGCGGCGGCCGTCGTTGCCGTCCACGTCCCCGGCGGCCTTTTCTCGGTCGCCTGATCCGGCGACGCCCGTGCCTCCTCCTCGACGGCCACTTGCGCCTGCTGACCGAGGACCACAACGCCCGCCGGGCGTGCGACGGCGGGGACCGCAATCTGATCACCGCCTGCCTCGGGGATGCCCGCAGCGACGAGGAGACCGAACGCCTCTGGGGTCACCCGGCCATCGAGTACCTTCGCGGCCCGGCCGGGCTGGCTGCTGCTCGCCTCCGACGGTGCCTACGAACTCCACGAGGACGCTGGCCATGACCTTGGCGGCTACCTGACCGGCGACCCACACACCGCAGCCGAGCGTCTGGTCGACAACGCCATCCGGCGCGCGCACGAACCGACCGACCCGTACGCGGACAACGCCACCGCCCTCGTCGCCCGCATCACCTGCCAAGGAGAGCCCACGGACGGACACCCCGCCCGCTCCACCACCGACACCCGCGACCAGCACATCGCCGACCTGCGCGCCGCGCTCCGGCGTCACCCCTCTGCTCATGGTGAGGCAGGGTCCTCGCCGGACAGTGGTACCCGCGCCGCGTCGACGTCCGGGCGGATGCGGTGCGGCCGGACAGGGTGCCTCCATGTGCCCGCGCTGTTCCGGGCGACGTCGACGGCTATCTCCGTCACCACCTCGGGCTCCACCAGGACGACCTCGAGCGTGCGCTGCGTGCCCCAGCCCGCCGAGAACGTCCATCCCTGCCACGGATGCGCACCCTTCGGCGGGGTCAGCTCGTCGGCCAGTGCGCGGCCGGCGGCCTGGGACAGTGTGGTGCTGCGTCCGGTGTATTGCAGGCGGCTCGCGGTGTCGTAGCGGCCCGGCAGCACTGTTCGGGGCGCCGCGAGGGAGCCGGTGACGGCACTGACCACTGCTTCGGTGGTGGCCCGTACTTTGTACTTCCGCCACAGCCGAGTGCCTGCGACGTACGGTCCGTCCAGGCGCTTGAAGCACAGCCCCTCCAGCCCAGCCGCCGTCCACTCCAGCCACCCGCCCGCCTCCACCGGGTCGGTGGTCGACGGGCACAGCGTCAGCGGCGCGGACAGGCCGCGGTCCGCGAACAGCGCCTCCAGCGCCGCGCGCCGCCGCTCATACGGCCGGCCGGTCAGGTCCCGCCCGCGTGCACGAGGTCGAACACCACGTAGTGCGCCGGCCACCGGCGCGCCGCCTCATCTGCACCGGCTCCGCGGTGGGCGAGGCGCTGCTGGAGCCGCTCGAACGCGAGCCGGCCGGCTTCCCACACCACCGGCTCGCCGTCCAGCCCGGTGTCCGCCGGGAGCTGCGCGAGAGCCGCGGCCCGGATCGCGGGGAAGGAGCCGGTCATGTCCGTGCCCTGGCGCGAGCGCAGCAGCACCCGCCCGTCCCCGTACACGGCGAGCTGGGCGCGGTAGCCGTCCCACTTCGGCTCCGCCGCCCACCCGGCGGGCAGGTCGGGGCTGTCTACGGGCACGGTCAGCATCGGCTCCGGCAGCGACCAGGTCATGCCGTGATGCCTTTCCCGCCCGTCGCTGGCAGCGCGGCGAGGTGAACTGGTTCCCCCGGCAGCCGGCCGACGCCGTCTGGTGTCAGCTGTGGATGCCGAGGGCGGTGTCGGGCCGGCAGTGCACGCAGGTCGGCACCCGCTGCCGCAGCGTGTCGTGGGCTTCCTCGCGGGTGGCCTGGCGGCACCGGCCGCTCCGGGCCGGCGCCCAGCAGCCGCCGGTGTGCACGGCGCCGCGGTTGGCGTGTTGAGGCCGTGCTGGATCAGCCAGTTTGCGGCGGCCGGCCGACGCGCTTGCCCTCGGTCGGTGTTCATCTCGCAGGAGTGTGCGTCTCCTCGGACAGGCCGAGGTGGTCCCGAAGCGCGCGCCAACCGGTCTCGGTGAGAGCGACGGCGCGGCTGGTGCCGATCCGAGTGATCCAACCAGAGCTGAAGGCGTGACGGCACATGGCTGCACCGACGGCACCGGCCATGTGAGGGCGGCGTTCGGTCCAGTCCAGGCACGATCGGACGGGCGGACGCCGTGTGGCGGGTGGCAGCACGATGCCGAGGTCGGCCAGCCAGGCGATCCCGTTGCCGGTGAGCGTCGGCCCCTGCTCCCAGTCCAGCAGCCCGCGGTCGGTCATCGCCTCGGTGATGGCGACCCCGAGGGCGCCCGCAAGGTGGTCGTAACACGTCCGGGCGCGGGCCAGCGCCCGGCTCCGATTGACAGCGGGCAGTGAGCGTGGCGGAGTGGCGCGTCGGGGCGCCATGGAGGCAAGGGTCTCGATCAGTTGGGCCGTCTCGGGATCGGCGAGGCGGACGTAGCGATGACGACCCTGACGTTCCTGGGCGAGCAACCCTCCGCCGACTAGGAGGTTCAGGTGTTCGGTCGCGGTCGAGGCGGCCACCCCGGCATGACGCGCCAACTCGGTCGCGGTCCATGCACGACCGTCCAGGAGGGCCAGGCAGAAGCTTGCGCGGGTGCCGTCCGCCAGGAGTCCGGCCAGAGCGGCCAGGTCCGGGCCTTCCACGTGCGCGTCATGGTTTCTCATCGTCGTCCATCATTCACCGGCGATCCTTCGGCGAGGGCCGAAGAGTCCTCACTCTACGGTGGGCTCTCATGAACACCGCGACACCCGGCACCACGCCCAACAGCACGTCGGCCGCCCATGTGGCCATCGAGCCGAGCATCCTGTACTTCGGCACGCCGGTCGTATTGCTCTCGACGGAGAACGAGAACGGCTCCTTCAACCTGGCGCCGATGTCCTCGGCCTGGGCACTCGGCCACGTCATCGTCCTCGGCTTGGGCCCCGAGGGACAGACCGCGCACAATCTCCTCAGCCGACCCGATCTCGTGGTCAACCTCCCCGCGCCGGCCCAGTGGCCGGCGGTGGAGCGGCTGGCGCCGCTGACCGGACGCACGCCGATACCCGTGGACAAGCGCGGCGCCTTCCGCTTCGAGCCGGACAAGTTCGCCGCTGCCAGCCTGCGACCTGAACCCTCCGAGCTGGTCCGGCCACCCAGGGCCGCCGAATGCCCCATCCAGTTGGAGGCCCGCGCCGCACGGGTCCAACCCGACGCTTCCGGGGCTTTCCTCATCATCGAAGCCCATGTGCTCAAGGTCCACGCCGACCCGCGCATCGTCGTCCCCGGCTCCCAGCACATCGACCCAGCCGCCTGGAGCCCCCTGATCTACAACTTCCGCCACTACTACGGACTGGGCCCTGAACTCGGCCACAGCTTCCGCTCCCAGACACCCCGACGAAGCCACTGACCGACTTCGAAGCCGGTAAACGGTCAAGGAAGGACTGAAGTAGGGTCGCCACCGGCAACCCGCGTGCATCTCGGTCGAGAAGACAGCAGGGATCGGCGGGCTCTGGCCGGCTGACCAGCCGGTCCTCCCCGGCCGCGTCACGAGCCCTGACAGCCGGACATCCGGCGGGCAGGCCGCCCACCACAGCCCCACACAGGCCCTGGCGGGGCCGCCGCGCCCCCGCCGGTCACGCGAGCGGAGCCGCTTGCTTGTTACGGACCCGCGCTCCTGGACACGCGTGCTGACGCAGGCGGCGACGTCCTGTGCCCGCCCCTGGATCTCCCGCCAGGCCCGGCCGGACAGGCCGGCGAGGACGTCGTCCCCCGCGGGGGACATCAGGGCCGAGAAGCCGCGCCCCCTTGATGCCGCATGGGGCGCGGTGGCGCGCGTGCGCCTCACCGGGACGACTCCTCCCGTTCGACTCTCTGACCGCCGCTTGTGGCAGCGCCTCGGCCGCCGCTCACGCCGGATCACCGTGCCGGGTTGAGGGCCGCCGGACCCGGCACCGAAACGGCCCGGCCCCACGGCCGACACCACCTCACGCGGCGGCCAGCAGCTCCTCGATCGCGCCGCGCTCGGGACGACGTGGGTCGCGGCCCGCCAGCCGCCCGTACAGCCGCTGCCAGGCGGCGTCGTCCGTCGCCGGCAGGTGGGTGCGGACCAGGGCTCTGAGCTTCTCCACCGCCTCCCCGAGCTGCGGGAGAGCATCCGGCCGGCACTGGGCGTCACCGAGGAGGCGCAGTACGCACGGGCCCCGATCCACGCGCCGCAGCAGGTCCTCGGACGTCACGACCCCCTCCGCGAGCAGTTCGTCGAGTTGCCAGGTGTCCTGGTCGGTACTGAAGTCCAGCAGGCCCTGCGGTGTGCCCCCGTCCGTGATCCACGTCCGCACGTACGACCGGTGCCTGCGGTGGTCGCGGCGTACCGCGTCGAGGTGGCGGGCCACGACGCCGGGTGGTGTGCCGGGGCGGTTGACCATCTGTGACCAGTACCGGAAGGGCTCACGGGCGTGCTCCGCCTCCAGGTGGTCCCAGTCCGGGTCCGGGAAGAGCTGCATCAACCGGTCGGCGGCGACCGCTCCGGCCTGCGGACCGAGATGGCGCAGGCGCGAGGAGAGCTTCTGGGTGGTCAGCTCCTTGTCCACCCGGGCGCCGAGGGCCGTGAGGGGGTCGGCGGCGGTCAGCGCCTTCCGGCAGACGCGGGTGACCGTCGGGCTCACGACCCCGGTGTCGAGCAGTGCCGCCAACCGGGCCGGACCCGCGTGCCGCAGCAGGTTGAGGCAGCCCGTGAGCTGCTCGGGCATGCCGAACTTTGACCGGTGGCTGCTGGCGAACGCCGCCTCGACGAGTTCCGGCTCGGCGGCGTGCAGGCAGTCGGGGAGCGCGTTCCACGGGATGCGGTCCACGTGCGGCGCGAGCGGCACCGACGGGTCGGCGAGGACCGCGCGGCGCTCCTCGGGGCCCACGTGGAAGTGGAGGTCCAGGACGGCGAGGTGGATCTCCGGATCGCCGCACGCCAGCAGCCGCAGCGCGGTGCCCCGGGTCAGGTCGGCACCACGCGCGAGCACGAGCAGGGCCTCCCGGTCCCGGCTGCGCAGGAGGTGTTCCAGGACCGCCCTGGGCGTACCGCGGCGGAGGGCGAGCACATACTGCGCCAGCAACGTGCCCGTGCCGGCAGGTAGTTCCGACATCAGGGCGTCCAAAACCTCGGCCTCGCACCGCAGGAGCACCTCGCCCGTCGGCCACCACCACTGGGCGCGCAGCAACTGGTCCGCCGTCTTCTCTCCCGTCAGCTGCTGCTCGGGCAGCAGGCGGGCGGGCGCGACCGCCACAGTGTCCGCGCAGCGCCGCACCAACGCGGGCCAGCCGAGCAGGGCGTCCGGGCCCGCTCCACCGGGCCGGCACAGGGCGTCGACGGTGGTGAGCAGCTTGCGCCAGGAGGCCGGATCGGTCCCCAGCGAGGCCGTGAGGTGTCTGCGCACCTCGAGTTCGAAGGCACGGCGCGCCCGGCTGCGCTCGAATTGCGCGCCGATCGGCATCGTCCAGCGCGCAGGGTACGTCTCAACGACGTCCTTCACCGCGAGCGTCCCGGCCTCATAGGCGGCCGACAGCCTGCGGACGTTGGCCCAGCGGCGATCAGCGGCGAGCGGGCCGGCCGCCACGTCGTCACGCAACGACTCAAGTGCCTCGCCGCCGTCGGCCGGAGGATGCGGGCGGAGCACCTGGGCGTCCGCCGGCAGGCCGCAGCGGAGCCAGGCCTCGGCCAGCCACTCAGGACGGCCGACAGACCGGGGGTACCGGTGGGCGGGAGTACGCCCCAGAAAGCGCACGACGTCGGCATCGGCGGGCAGCGGCGGGTCGCCCTGGCTCTCTTCGGCAGCCAGGCGACGCAACAGGTCGACCGCGGCGACCGCCGCCCTGTGGACCTCCTCGTCCGGTGCGTCGTACGACCCCATCACGGCCTCCCCCGGTGATTGTTCTCCTGATCGAAAACAGTGCATCACAGGGGTCTGACAGTGGGACGGCCGGACTCGGTGCGACGTGCACCGGCGCGTTCGCCGTCCACCGTCCTCGCGCCCCGGGCGGCACCGGCCCGGGTGCGCGCCGGGGCTGGACCTACTTCACTGACGTGTGGGCCGCGCCTGCGGCGTGCATACGCTGGCCGAGGAAGAGAGCCACGCGGCCCAGTGCGTCGCCCGCCTCGTCCAGGACGCCGGCGAACGACTGGAAGAGGTGCGGCACGTCGGCGGCGGCGTCCAGTATGACGTCCGCTCCAGCCACCCTCCCGCGCGCGGCTAGGCCCGGGGAGTCATCCAGCCGGCCATCGCTGAGACAGACGGCTGCAATGCGGGAATTGAGCCACCACGCGTTCCACGAGCCGGACATCGCCTCGTACGACGGGCCGGCCCGATCGAAGCCGCCCGAGCCCAGCGCCGTCGCCCGGGAGGCGGCGAGGAAGAACGGCGGCGCCCATCCGGCGAAGCCGTCACGGCGCACCGGCTGCTGCGTCGGCCGGATCGCCGCTGCGGTGCTGCTGCTCCAGCTCGCTGCCCGGTCCCCGGCCGCCGCCTCACCTGCATCCACCGCTGCTCCGGCCCGCCCACGTCCGGCCGCCGGGCCCGGGTTCCGCGCTCCCCGTGCTGCTGCGCCCGCCTCGTGCATCCGCCCTCGGCCCGTCCCGGCTTTCAACGAGCCGGGCCGCCGAGCCTTGTCCCGGGCGCCGTGTTCCACGTCGTCCGGCCGCCGCCCCGTCGTCCCGGTTCCTTCGTCGTCCCGGTTCCTTCGTCGTCCCGCGCGGCGCCGGCTCCGACCACCGTGCCGTCTCGCTCGGCGCGGCGCCGCGCCCAGCTCCGTTACTCCGTCTCGGTCCTGGCCCGCGTCGCCGTGCCGCCCCGCCGCGCCGCCGTATCGCCGCCCCAGGGCTCTGCCGCTGCCTGCCGTTGGCCACTCCGGTCGCCGTGCCCACGCCCCGCCTGCCCGGCTCGTCCCCGAACCGGCCGTCACCGTGCAACTCGCCGTCCGCGCGTGCGCACTGCACGCGATCCGCGCGGTCCGCAGTCGCCAGTTGCCGACCCGGCCCCGTCATAGCGCGCGTGCGCGCTGGGGGCGGCGCTGCTGCCAGCCGGGCTACTGTCCGTTCCCCGCCCGTCCCGTGCCGCTCGGCCCAACGTGGCCGCCCGTCCCCCGCCAGCCGCCCGGCCGCGTGTTGCACTCGTCCGGTCCGGGCCGACACCGTCCGCCCCGCGCTGCCGCGCTCGCGCCGCCCGTGTCGCCGCCGGCCGCGCCTGCGCTGTCCCGGGCCACGGTCCCCGGTCGGCGCGGTTCGGCCGTCGACCGCCGCCGTCCTGGTCCGGTCCGTGCTGCTGCCTTGCCGTCGCTGTCCGCCCGTCCCGCCCGGGTGCAACACCACCACCGTGTCCGGCCCCGAGCCGCGCTGTGCTGTGCCGCTGGTCAGCCTGAGCCGCCCCGCTGCGCCCGGTCCTGCGCAGTCCGCAACGAAGGCGACTTCCACGGCCACATCGAACGGACCCTGCACACTCTCCCCGTAAATGCCCCGCAGGAGGCCCTCGCCGCCTGCCGGCCCCGCATCGAACGTGACCGCGAAGGCCGCCGCACGCTCAGCCCTCACCGAACTGTTCCCCACTCCGCTGCCGGACCCCCTGCCGGACTACGCCGACCTCCCGGCCCGGCAGCGCCAGCTGCTCCGCGCCCTGGCGGAACACCACCACCCCTGGATCGTCCGCCGGATTCCCAGGACGGCCTGCGCGCCTGAAGCCCGACCGGATACGCCGCGACCTGGCACAGGTACTGCCCTGTGCGGCCACCTCCCATCCGAGCGCACCGCAGAACGTCTTCGAGCCCAAACACCTTTACCGTCCTCGGCTGCCCGGGGGCGGGCGCCGGGCGGTGGGTGGGGCGCGAGTGGGGCCCTGCCGCCGATGACGCGACCGCCCTCGCCTTCCAGCAGCAGCTCGTCGACCGCTGTGCGATGGCGCCTGCGCAGCACACGACGCGGGACCCGGGCGAGCCCGGCGTACGGCTGTGCTGCTACCTGGACCTGCGCCGGCCGGGGCGGTCGGGAGGCGCCGGGCGCGGGGTCGGCGGGCCTACTGGCGGTTTGATCAACGCGGCCGGGCTTCATAACCTCGCTCGATGGGACATGACGACCTTCCGACTCTTGAACTCGCCTTGCCGGGTCCGGAACGTGACCGTGGTGTGGCGGCGATCCTGAGCGGTCAGAAGACCGCGCTCACGGGTCTCCTGGAGATCTACGAACACGCCGGCGAGGCAGTACCGGTGACCGGACAGCGATTCTGGGTGCTTGATTCCGAAGGTCGTCCGGCCGTCGCGATCGAGCTCGTCGACGTGCGCGTCGTTCCCATGAAAGAGATCGACGACGACTTCGCACGAGCAGAGGGACGCGGCTACTCCGACGTGGCGGAGTGGCGGGCAGCGCACGAAGAGTTCTTCCGGAGCGATGGCTTGAGCGAGTACCTGGGACGCACCCCGGTCATTGATGACGACACTCTTGTCGTTGCAGAACGCTTCCGAGTGGTCGAGCCCGACGACTCGGGTGGTCCGTGACCGACTCGATGGGAGTCCGGAGGATCAACCGGACAGGCCCTGTGAGTGCCGGTACGGCTGCTGGTCATAGTCGTCGGCGGGCCGGGCGCGGCGGGGCCGGCCCCGAGGGCACGGCGCTCGGCGGCCGGGCGCCGCACCGGACCGGTGGCGGCCGGGTCGGTCGGGAGGCGTTCGGCGGCGAGCGGGGCGCGCGGCGCCGGCGGGTCGGTGTCCTCGGTGCGGGATGCGTCGGCGGTGGCGGGTCCGGTGCCCAGCGGGCGGCGATCGGTCATCGCCTGATCATCGCGCGGCGAGGCGTCCTTCTTCACGTCTCCGGTCACCTCTTGGGAGGTCTTGGCGTGTGTGCGCCGTTCACGGTGGCGTGTGTGGCTCTACGGTGCGGGAATGGACGACTATCCGGTGCGGCGGCGTGGCTGCCGCAGGCTGACCGTTCCTCAGGCCGCGCTCGCCGAGCGCTTGGCTGTGCGCGCGGAGGCGTTGCGGGCGGCAGCCGGCCGGTGCGGCGGTGAAGGGCCGAGCGTGGCTGATGCGGTCGCTCCGGCGGCGGTGCAACTCGGCCTCGAGCCACCGCCCGTCCCCGATAGCGCCTGAGAATGGACGGGTGCGTCGTTCGGGCCGCCGCTCGCCGTTTCACCGGGCGGCCGTCTTCACCGCCCCGGCTGCCTGTTCCGGCCCGGCCCAAGGTGCGCGCGTGACGCGCGCGTGCGCGGCGGTGAACTCCCGTCGGCCCCGCCGGGCAGCAGCTCGTGCTCCTGGTCGTCGTCGGCGTGCTGGCGGGGCGCAGCATTTGCACGGCCCGCCGAGCGGTTACCGGTTACCGGTTACAGGCCCGGAAGAGGCCGTCCCCGCAACGGTCTGAGCCGCGCGGACCGGCGCCCTCACCAGCCTGTAACCGGTACCCGTAACCGCCTCGCCTCAGGCGGGCGCCCCTGGCGGCGGATGCCCACCCGGTCCCCGAGCGGGAGCGCCAGGAGCCGGCGGAACCGGGCCGGTGCTTCGCCGGACAGCCGCCCAGGGAGGTAGTCGGCGTGCCGGGCCGTCCGGAATCGTGGTGCTGAGCTGGGGTTTCGCGGGGTCCCGGGCGATGCGCGACGCGACCTGGGACGGGACCCGGGAAGCGACCTGGGACGGGACTCGGGGCGCGTCCCAGGACGGGACTGCAGGGTGCGACCTGCGGCCCGGGGTGTCCGGCAGGGGTGTCACAGGGAAGTAGTCGGCGCCCGCAGCGCCCCTTGAAGCGTCCGTGCGTCGGCTCCGGCAGCGACCAGGTCATGGCGTGATGCCTTCCCCGTCCGCCGCCCGCAGCGTGGCCGGGAGTACTGGTTCCCCCGGCAGCCGGCCGACCACCGCTGTCCGGTGTCAGCTGTGGGTGCCGAGGGCGGTGTCGGGCCGGCAGTGGACGCACGCCGGTACCCGCTGCCGTAGCGCATCCTCTTCGCCCACCGCCACACCCGCCCGCATCAGCCGCGGCCTTCCCAGGCAGACGCCCTGCGCGAAGCCGTGGAACGCCTCAAAGTCGACGAGGAATGCGGGGAATTTTACCACCCCGACCGGCGGCTGGCCGATCAGATCGGCAGCGGCGCCGTACAGCAGACGAACACCCGTTTGCTGCACGACGTCGCTGCTCGCGCAGCGCGGGCCCGCTGCACGAGCAGCATCGGTGTGCTGCCTGGCCGCCGGGCCATGGAGTGTCAACGCTCTCTGGCGCCCCGGCGGGGCGCCAGAGACAAACGTTGGGAACCATCGCCGAACGAAACCCACTCAGATCATAAAGGCCAAGCTCAGCACCTGTTTGTGGGCGCAGGCTCGCCGTCGATGGGAAAGGTCACATTGCCGCTGTACACCCAGGACCTCCAATCGGAGGCGTAGTACCACTTCGAGCCGTAGTCGTTGATGAAGTAGCAGGTGGCGGCTGCCCAACCCTGGCTTGGTGTCTTGTACCCATCGCACTCTGCGTATGGCCCTCCGCGGAACCAGCTGCCCGCCTTGTAGTGCATGGTGGCGGGTGCTGGCACGTCGTCGCCGTAGAAGCCGCAGCGTGCAAGTGCTTCCTGAGGCGCGGAGGGCGCTGCCGAGGCAGTGGTGGTGAGAGTGGTGAAGGTCAGGCCAGCGGCGAGGGCCGCGGTGGCCAGGGCGCGAGATAAGTACATGATCATTCCTCTGCTTCCTCGCTACCCGGTGGTGGATCTGTTTTCCACCTGGTCGGCCGGGTGCTCCGGACTCTGCCAGTACACCGCAGTGCACGGAAGGGGCGGAGAGGTGTCCGGGACAAGCTGGAGTTGTCCGGCCTGGTAGGAGCGCTGTCCGGGACAGCCCGATGGGCGGAACGGGACGGAAAGTACGTACTCATCTTGATCATTCCGCATCCGTGGGTGCCTCACCTGCCGGCCCGTTACGGCCCGTGGCAGCCCGCCGCCACGCGGCTGACGTAGAGACCCCGGGCCCTGGGGGCCCGGGGTCTCGCTGTGGCGGGGCCGCGGCCGCGCGGTCACTGTCCGGGGACGATGGGGCCGGCCCCGAGGGTGCGGCGCTCGGCGGCCGGGCGTCGCACCGGACCGGTGGCGGCCGGGTCGGTTGGGAGGCGTTCGGCGGCGAGCTGGGCGTGCGGCGCCGGCGGGTCGGTGTCCTGGGTGCGGGACGTCTCGGCGGTGGTGGGTCCGGTGCCCGGCGGGCGCCGAGCTCTAACCTCGGTAGGGCTCCTTTAGAGGAGTGAGAGATGGGTATGGGTCGCAAGAACAAAAAGAAGACCCAGCAGGCCAGCATGTGGTCCGAAATGGCGGAGCGCGTCGCTGTCGCACTGAGCGTCAAGGCTCTGTGGGAGGTGATCGTCGAACTGCTTCTTGGTCACCTGTGATGGCCGGGCCCGTCGCATCAGCCGCTCACGCGGCGGGCCTCCAGCTGACGAGCCGTTGACCTGCTGGGATGCCAGGTCGTCTGAGAAAGCGGCGGCCCTGGGTTCTGCGGCCCGGCGCTGCTCGCGGAATGGGAGCGCATCGACCAGCTGCTCGCCGACGCCGTGCCGGGCACCGTGTATGGCCCAGACGCCGAAGCCGCGGCCGCCGCCGAACGGGGCGCCGTTCACGGTGGCGTGTGTGGCTCTACGGTGCGGGAATGGACGACTATCCGGTGCGGCGGCGTGGCTGCCGCGGGCTGACCGTTCCTGGAGGCCGCGCTCGCCGAGCGCTTGGCTGTGCGCGCGGAGGCGTTGCGGGCGGCAGCCGGCCGGTATGGCGGTGAGGGGCTGAGCGTGGGTGATGCGGTCGCTCTGGCGGCGGTGCAACTCGGCCTCGCGCCGCCGCCCGTCCCCGATAGCGCCTGAGAACGGACGGGTGCGTCGTACCCGGTCCTCGAGCGGGAGCGCCAGGAGCCGGCGGAACCGGGCCGGTGCTTCGCCGGACAGCCGCCCAGGGAAGTAGTCGGCGTGCCGGGCCGTCCGAATCGTGGGGCTGAGCTGGGGATTCGTGGAATCCCGGGCGATGCGCGACGCGACCTAGGCCCAATGCCGGTGATTTAGGTTGTTTTCCGGGTGGTCGGGGTAGCTCTGGTCGGCCTGACCAGCCGGACCGCTGGGGCGTGTGGCCCTGGTGGACTGTAGTGCTCGGCTCGTTTGAGGGCCCAGTGGGACATCTTGCGTTTGATCACGCGTGGGTTGGCGCGCAACTGTCGTGCGGGCAGGAGTCGTTCGGTGATCTCACGCAGGCTCTGGGTGATGGACCGGGCCAGTCGGGAGGGGGAAAGCGCCGCCTGCCCGGTGACGTGGCGGCGGACGACGCGCAGGGTGCGGGTGAAGGAGAGCCGGTCCGGATCGTGCCCGGCATCGGGCGCGGCTTGGTGCATCAGGTCCCGCAGCGCGTGGTGGACCAGCAGGAACGCGAAGATCTCCTGTTCGACACCCGATGGGTGCTGGGAACGCAGCACCATTCCCGGGACGCCCTGATGGTTCTTGATCTCGTCCAGGGTGTTCTCGATCTCCCACCGCTGGGCGTAGAGGGCGGCAAGCTCCCCGGCCGGTGCCTGCCCGGGGTCGAGGAGGGTGGTGATCAGCCGGTAGACGGTGCCGTCATCACCGGATGGACCGAGGGTGTACTCGATCACCCGCACCCGCTCGGGGTCCGCGCGCCGGTAGTGATCCCGCGCGGCAACGATCTCCGACAGGTAGGAGCCGTCGTCGAGGGCTTCAAGCACCGGGAGTACCGCGGTGGAGCGGACCCGCCACAGCAGGTCCGCTCCGCCCGCTTTCGCGGCCCGCCACAGGTCGAATCCGCAAAAGCCCCGGTCGGCCAGGACGAGCATGCCTTTCGTCAGTGCGGGGAACAGCCGCTCGGCCAGAGCGGTCTCGTGGAGCGGCAAGGGGCCGACCTCGGCCGCGAACACGGCATGGGTGCCGCACTCGACCAGGGCCGCCACCCTCGCCTGCGGATACGCACTACGGCCCTGCCCACGACTGGTCCCGGGACGCCCGAAGAACTGGGCGTTCGCCGCGGTATCCGGGACATCGAAGACCGTGCCGTCCACCGCGACCAGCCGCCATCGCCGGTACCAGGCGCCCTGCGTGTGCGCGACCGCGACCGGCCGACAAACCCGGCCGAACAGGGCACGCAACGGCTCCGGCCCCAGCCGCAACCGGGCCCGCCCGATCGCCGCCGTCGTGGGCACCCGCCAGGCACTCCCCCACCGGCCCTCACGCTCCAGCCCCTGGACCAGCAGCCGGGCCACCTCCTCATAGCCCTGCCCGAAGAACAGACACATCGCCAGCACGAAGTAGACCACCACCCGTGCCGGCAGCAGCCGCGTCCGCTGCTCGACCCTGCCGCACTCAGCGACTACCTCGTCGACCAACTCCGGCGGAAACACCCGCGTCAGCACCCCCAACGCGATCCGATCCGAGAACCGACCAACCCCCGACGACTTCACCTGACCCGGCCTTGGCACAACCCACCCAACGACCAGAAACCACCAAAGTCACCGGTATTGCGCCTAGCCCCATCCTCCGCGCGTCACTGGTTTGAGTGGCGTCCGCCGCGAAAAGACCCGGTCATGCTAGTGATGCAGGTCACATTTATGCCATGTCACAGGGCGGCGAGCTGCCTCGTCTCGGGTGTGTAGCCACTCATGAGCACGGAGGAACACACCATGGACGCGCGACTGGACTTCGTGGCCGAGCCGAGCACCGGCAATGCTCTCAAGTACCTGATGTCGGCGGGCAAGGCGCTCAGGGACACGACGCTGCCGATCACCACGCAGGAGCTCGTGTCGGTGCGGGTAAGCCAGATCAACGGCTGTGCCGCCTGCCTCGACATGCACACCAAGGAGGCCCTCGCCGTCGGCGAGGATCCTGTGCGGCTGGGTCTGGTCGCGGCGTGGCCGGAAGCCACGGTCTTCACCGACGCCGAGCGGGCCGCGCTGGAGCTGGCCGAGGAGGGAACCCGGCTCGCGGACGCGGCCCACGGCGTCAGCGACGAGGTGTGGGCGAACGCCGCCAAGCACTATGACCAGCAGCAGCTTGCCGCCCTGGTGCTGCTGGTCGGCTTCATGAACCTGGCGAACCGGATGAACATCATCACCCGGCAGCCCGGGGGCGACTACCAGCCCGGGAAGTGGCACTGAAGCACGGAAGCAACTGCGAAGTCGCGGATATCCGTAGCCGACCGGCCAGCGGGACGTACGCTGACCGGCCGGCGGGCCGAATGATCATCGGACGGACGGAAAGGGGTCAGGTTGTGGGCAGGGTCGAGGAGTTCGCAGAACTGCGACCGCTGTTGTTCTCGATCGCCTACCGGATTCTGGGCAGCGTCAGTGAGGCCGAGGACGCGGTTCAGGAGACCTGGCTGCGCTTCGAGGCCGACCCGACGCAGCCAAGGTCGACCAAGTCCTTCCTGTCGGCCGTGGTCACCCGGATCTCGATCGACGTGCTGCGCTCGGCGCGCGTCCGGCGGGAGGAGTACGTCGGGCCGTGGTTCCCGGAGCCGCTGCTCGCCGATCCCTACGAGGACCCGGCGCGCTCGGCCGAGCTGGCCGATTCGGTGTCGACGGCGGCTCTGTTGCTGCTGGAGCGGCTCAGTCCGCTGGAGCGCGCGGTCTTCGTGCTGCGCGAGGTGTTCGACTTCGGCTTCCCCGAGGCCGCCTCGGCGGTCGGGCGATCGGAGGACGCGTGCCGCCAGCTCGCGGTGCGGGCCCGCCGGCACATGAGCGCGGGCCGGCCGCGCTTCGAAGCCGACCGCAAGGAGCGCGAGGAGCTCGCGGGCCGGTTCTTCGACGCGCTGCGCGAGGGGGACGTCGACGGCCTGCAGCAGCTGCTCGCCGCCGACGTCTCCATGGTCGGCGACGCCGGTGGCAAGGCCCCTCAGCTGGCCAGGGCGATCATCGGCGCCGAGAAGGTGGCCCGGCTGCTGGCCGCTGTCTTCCCGGCGATGGCCCGCATCGACGTCACCACCGAGCCCCACGCGATCAACGGTCGGCCCGGTGCGATCTTCCGCGACCGGGACGGCAAGGTCCTGCACACTCTGGGGCTCGATGTGCTCGACGGGCAGATCCAGACGATCCGCCTGGTGCTCAACCCCGACAAGCTGGGTCACGTCGGTTCCGTCGCGGACGCCTGGGAGGTCTCCCGCGAGCTGAAGGAGTCACGTCGACACGCGGAATGACCGCAGACCGGGTCGGCGCTCAGGCGTGGTCGAACCAGGCGACCGCGGTCCCGGCGGGGCGTCAGTCCGCGGTCGCCACCACTCCACCGGGCTGGGCGGGTCGACCTCGGATGCTGCAGGTGGCGCTGCCGACGTCAAGCAGGCCGGGCCCGAGCATCAGCAGCACGACCAGGCCGTGCCCGAGCAGAAGGCCGGCGGCACGGTCTCCGCCGTTTCCGTCTCCGTCTGTGTCTGTGTGGTTTTGGCCCAGTCGAGTCCGAGGGCGGCGAGTTGCTGGAGTTGGTCGGTGGTGAGTCTGGCGCGCCGGGTTTTGCTGTTCGCCAGGAACACCCCCAGCTTCACCGCGTGTTCCTGGCCGTCGATGGTGGCGGTCTCGACGTGGGAACGGCTGACGGGCCCTGTGGTGCCCGTGCGGGCGGTGTACTGGGCGAGGCGGCGCACCCGCGTTCGAAGCCGCCTGAGCCGTTCCTGGGCGCCCTGGCGGGGGTGTTCTGCCGTGGGGGCAGGGGGGTGACGCCGAGCGCGGCCAGCCGCTCACGCTGCCCGGCGGCCAGCCCCTGCCAGACGACGTGGTCGTGCTGCCGTGCCAGCCACCGCCCGAGGCCCGTTCCGCCGGCCGTGACACCGGGGACGACGTCGGCCAGATCGGTGCCGAGATCGACCAGCCGGGTGACGGCGGCGTAGGCGTGCTGCCAGTCGACGGGCCGGCCGGGCTGCCAGTCGGGATCGATCGCGACGAGCTGCGCCGCGCGCCGGGCCGCCCGCTTCGGGTCCTTGCCGAGTCCGCCGGTCTTGCGGCAGTTGGCCAGCCACTGCCCCACCGGCTTGTCCAGCGCCGTGGCGGTGACCGGCGCGGGCGCCGAGCGCGTTTATGTCGACGACGCGGGTGCTGGCCACGAGGTCCTGCACCTGCACGCCACCGGCACGCCGATAGAGGACTGAGAGGCTCGACCAGCTCGACCTCTGGCATTCGATGGTGTCCAGCTACTGACAAGCATCGAGTAGACGCACGGCTAGGAAACCGTGGACTCACCGCTAACGACACTCCCGGGAGCCGCCCGGCATTCTGGGGGTGGCTGCACATGGATGGACTGTCGATGCTGCCACCTGTGGGGCTGTCTCCTGTCACGTACACGATGTCGGCATCGGCTGCACTTTGGTGCGGTCGACCAGAAAGGACCAAGAATGTTCGCGTTACGCAATTCACTCCTGGGTGGTGTGTCAGCGTTTGCCCTCGGCTGCACAATGGTGGGCGCGGGTAACGCGACCGCCGCGGCTGCGCATAACGCACCTCTCGCAGCCAACGCCGCTACGTACATGATCGTCAATGCCCACAGCAGGAAGTGCTTGGAGATCGAGAACTCCTCGAAGCGCAACGGAGCCCGCGCCCAGCAGTGGACATGCAATGGACAAGCCGGCTCGAAATGGCACCTAAAATCCGTAAGTCGCGTGGACGTGTATTTCGTCAATGCCCACAGCGGCAAGTGCTTGGAGATCGAGAACTCCTCGAAGCGTGACGGAGCTCGCGCCCAGCAGTGGGCATGCAATGGACAAGCCGGCTCGAAATGGCGAGTCGGCAAGAGTGACACCGGCGACTTGTACATCATCAATGCCCGCAGCGGCAAGTGCTTGGAGATCGAGAACTCCTCGAAGCGCAACGGAGCCCGCGCCCAGCAGTGGACATGCAATGGACAAGCCGGCTCGAAATGGTGAAGTGGGTTGCCTTCACTGGGGCAGACCAGCGGCGGTGGAACAGCACCCTCTCAAGGTGTGTCGAACTGGCAGCCTCAACGCCCCCGTAGGTACTGCACTCCCCGAGCAGGTTGTGATACCGGGTGAGTGTGGAAGCCCGAACCGTGACCGGGACCGCGGCGTGGAGCGGGCGTGCGGCGCACAGCCGGGCGCCCGGCCACGGGCGGCGGGAAAAGACGAGCCCTGGATCGGCTGGAGATGCGTCTACTCGGACTGAAGCGTTGCGTGGTTGCGGTACTCCCTGGGTGGCATGCCGTATGCGGTGCGGAAGGCGCGGGTGAAGTCGGCGGCTCGGGGGAAGCCCCAGCGGGCAGCGATGGCGTGGATGGGGAGAGTGCGCAGGCCGGGCTCCGCGAGGTCGCGGCGGGCGCGTTCCAGGCGCTGGGTGCGGGTCCAGGCCGCGACCGTCTCCTCCTCGTCCGCGAAGAGGCGGTGCAGGTAGCTGGGGGAGATGTGGTGTGCCGCGGCGATGGTGCGCGGGGTCAGCTGTGGATCATGCAGGTGGGCTTGGATGAAGGCACGGATGCGTAAAACCAGGACCTGCTGGTGGCTTTCTGGCGGGAGCGACTTGCCAGTGTCGAGCGCGTGGGTGAACAGTGCAGACAGCAGGTCTATCGCCACCTTCCCCAGACGGGGTCCGTCTTCGGGCCGGTAGGAGCCGGAGTCTCGGGTCGCCTGGGTGAGGAACTGGGCGAGCAGCGCCCCGATACCTTCGCGTCCCGATAATCGCTGCGTGATCAGTGAGTTGATCGCGTTCTCCGGCAGTGGTAGCAGTATCCGGGGGATGAACAGCCCTGTCCCCAGAACGGTGTCCTCGCCGTGGCTGGTGGTCGCTCGAATGTGGTGGGGTTGTGAGGTGTTGTGAAGAACCAGGTCGTACGGTTCGTATTCGGTCTCGTGACCGGAGACAGTGAGCCCCATCGTTCCTCGTAGGTTGAGCGAGAAGTGGTAGAGCTCGGGGTCGGACCGCTGGATCAGCTTCTGCGTTCGCCGCAGCGTCATCGGTGAGTGTTCCATCGTCCACAACTGCACGGCTCCCAGTGCCAGGATGCGCTGCGACACTGTGGTGTCCGCTGTGCGGTCACCGTCGACGTCCATAGGCACGTAGGTTTGGGAGATGTGCTCGCGCCAATAGGAGAACCTGTCAGGTGCGAGGACATCCCGTGTGTAGAAACCCTGTTCGATCAGCATTTCTCTCTCCCCCGCGAGTCCTTGATCCGCATGCTGTGCATCGTTGGCTATGTGCAAGAGCACACCTAGCACGGGCGCGTACATGTTGGATTCCCTGGCGGGATGAGGACCACACGAGGAGCGGTGGCCTCTGCCGAGGATGACCGGATCGCGGGGCTCGTACGTTCGCCGGTCAGACGGCGACTCCAGGGGGACTGAAGAACCTCTCCACTCAGCTCAACGACGGCCTCATGCGTGAATCCAGGGCCATCAAGAACGACGCCTCCATCGTGATCAAGGTCGACCGCCCCGACGCGGAGGACAAGGAATCGGCCCGCGCGTCCAGCTGCTCCTGGACAAGCCTGTCCCGCTCCACCTGTGCTCCCTCGGGTTGGTGTCGGTGGCGGTGAGAGTCGGTCGCGCTGGACAAGGGGTTGGTGCTTTGGCACTGGGCAGGGGCGTTTCTGGGCGAGGTGAACGCTGTCATGGGGCGAGAGATTCACGGGCGGATCGCTGTCGCAAGGCTGCACCCCATGGCGGGTGATGCTGTCTCAGGTTCGGGAGTTCTTACCCCGCCCCCAGCCGGCCTCGCGCAGGAGACGCTCGGCTTCGGCTGATCCGACGACAGGGGGGCCGGACAGGGTCGGATCATCCTGTCCGGCCCCGCTGCTTGTTCCCGGCTGCTCACCGGCTGAGGGGGATGCGTGGTCCCATGCGAACTCGAGGTCGTCCGGGAGGATGTCGTCCAGCTCGTCCTGCCACCGGCCGCGCAGGAGGA
>NZ_JOCB01000103.1 GCF_000718775.1 Streptomyces sp. NRRL S-31 | reverse complement strand
GGGCGGAGCTGGCCGGGGGCGTGGGCGGCGGCTCGGTCGGCTCGGGATCACCGGGCGCGACGGTCCCGCCCGGGTCCGCCGGCTCCCCCGGCTCTCCCGGCTCCGCCGGGGCCCCCGACGCGCTGCCCGTGCCCGACGGGGTGGCGGACGCCGGGGCGGACTCCCCCGGCTTCCTCTTGCCCCCGCGGCCGTGTTCGCCGTCCCCGGCCGCGCCGTCCCCCCAGAGGCCGCCGGAGCCCTCCGCCGGCCCGCCGTCGGGCGCCTGACCGCCGAGCCGTTCCGCCGAGTGGGAGGGGCGGGCGCGGCCGGCGTCGTCGCCCACGTTCACGCAGCCGGCGGCGGTGGAGACGGCCAGTACCGCGACGACGAGACGGGCGGGTACGTACATGGGGCGCACGGCGGCCACCTCCGGGGCAGGGAAAAGGAGTCAACCTGCCCAACTCCCGCCGCCCGCAAGAGGACACGCGCCCCGCGCGGCGACCCCCGGCCCCGCGAACCCACCGGCCCCGCCCCGCCGCAGCTCAGCCGCACGTCCGCGCGGCCGGGTGTCCGCGCGGCCACTCGGCCGCACATCCGCTCAGGCGCACGTCCGTACGCGCGCACAGCCGTACCAGCCGCACAGCGACACGGCCTCGCGTCCGCCCGGCCGCCTCCCCGGGCGCTCCCCGCTCAGCCGTAGCCCAGCGAGTGCAGCCGCGCGTCGTCGATCCCGAAGTGGTGGGCGATCTCGTGCACCACCGTCACCTCGGTCTCCGCGACCACGTCCTCCCGGTTCTCGCACATCCTCAGCGTCGGTCCGCGGTAGACGGTGATCCGGTCCGGCAGGACGCCCGCGTACCACTCCCCCCGGTCGGTCAGCGGTGTCCCCTCGTAGAGCCCGAGCAGCTCGGGGTCGTCGGCGGGCGGTTCGTCCTCGACGAACACCGCGACGTTGTCCATCAGCCGTGTCAGCTCCGGCGGGATCCGGTCGAGCGCCTCGGCGACCAGTTCCTCGAACTCCTCGCGCGTCATCTCCAGCACACGGCCATTGTCCGGGAAGCGCGTCGCATATCCACCCCGTGACGTGGGCATATGGGACCAATGGCCCGCGTCCCCGCCGCCGACCTGCGCAAGCCGCCGTACCGGAGCCCGAAACGCTCCCGTCCGCCCGCCCGTCCCGGACTCGCCGCCCGCCCCCGGCCCTGGGCGCGGGCCCTCGGTCTCACCGCGGTCGTCCTCGCCGGCGCCTGGCTGGGTCTGCTGGTCGTCGGCAGCGTCCGGGTCCCGGTCGGCCCGATGGACACGACGATGGCGCTGCGCCCCTCCCTCACCGGCGGCACGAAGGTCAACGTGTCCCCGCTGGGCGCGCTCACGCTGGACAGCCATGTGGCACCGGTCCGGCTGGACGTGAACGTCGACCAGCTGGACCCGCCGCGCTCCCAGGCCCTGGTCGACCATCCGGAGCGGATCTCGGGGCTCCAGGACGAGATCGTCCGGGACGTCGAGCACGGCACGCTGGACCTGGCCGTGCGCTCCTGTGTCGCCGTGGTCTCGGGGGCCACCGCCCTCGGTCTCGCCGTCTACCGCCGCCCGCGCCGGGCCCTGGCCGCCGGCGGGCTGGCGCTGGCCCTGCTGGCCGCCTCGGGCGTGTCGGCGTACGCCACGTGGAACCCGAAGTCGGTCCTGGAGCCGAGGTTCTCCGGACTGCTCGGCTCGGCGCCCTCGGTGGTCGGCAACGCCCGCAGCATCGTCACGGAGTTCGACGTGTACCAGAAGGAGTTGGCACGCCTGGTGACGAACGTGACGAAGCTCTACGACGTCACGTCCACCCTGCCGGTCTACCAGCCGGACCCCTCCACCATCCGGGTCCTGCACGTGTCGGACATCCATCTGAACCCGGCGAGCTGGAAGATCATCGGCTCACTGGTGGAGCAGTACCAGGTGAACGTGGTCGTCGACTCCGGCGACACGATGGACCACGGCACGGCGGCGGAGAACGGCTTCCTGGACCCGGTCCGGGATCTGGGCGTGCCGTACGTCTGGGTGCGCGGCAACCACGACTCGCGGACCACCCAGCGCTACCTGGAGCGCATGAGGAACGTGCACGTGCTGGACGACGGCCGGGCCGAGACGGTGGCGGGCCTGCGGTTCGCCGGCACGGGCGATCCGCAGTTCACCCCCGACCGCTCGGTGGTGCCCGGCGGCGAGGCGTCCGAGAAGCTGGCGGGAATCCGGCTGGCCGGCGCCCTGCGCGACCAGCGGGCGGCCGGCACCCCGGTGGACGTGGCGGTCGCCCACGAGCCGTCCGCCGCCCGGGAGACGGACGGCGCGGTGCCGCTGGTGCTGTGCGGGCATCTGCACCACGAGGACACGCAGACCCTGCCGTACGGCACCCGGCTGCGGATGGAGGGTTCCACCGGGGGCAGCGGACTGCGTGCCGTGGAGCACAAGCACCCCGCCCCGATCGAGGCGTCGATCCTCTACTTCGACCGGGACAGCCGCAGGCTCCAGGCCTGGGACGCGATCCAGCTGGGGGGCCTGGGCCTCACGACGGCCGAGGTCAGCCGTCACCTGGCGGACGAGAACCAGCCCGGCGCCACCGGGGGCACACGGGCGCCCTCCCCCTCCCCCCCCACCCCCTCGCCGCGGACCGCGACGACCGCGCCGTAAACCGTTTTGGCGATACCCCCTGCCATCCCATATGCTTCTCACGTCCCCGACGCGCTGAGAAGCGCCCAGGCGGGCCGATAGCCCTCATCGTCTAGCGGCCTAGGACGCCGCCCTTTCAAGGCGGTAGCACGGGTTCGAATCCCGTTGGGGGCACGCAATACCGTGTGCGACACTGTTGCACACACGCTTGGTCCTGTGGAGCAGTTTGGAGTGCTCGCCACCCTGTCAAGGTGGAGGCCGCGGGTTCAAATCCCGTCAGGACCGCTGGTGTTTCACGTGAAACACCGTGGCTGGGTAGCTCAGTTGGTACGAGCGTCCGCCTGAAAAGCGGAAGGTCGCCGGTTCGACCCCGGCCCCAGCCACCGCAGCCCTGACCAGGGCATGAGCCCCTCTCCGGGATCAACGGAGAGGGGCTCTTTCGTGCCGTCTACGCCAACCGGTACGCCAACGATTCTCAGGTGAGGGTGTCCCCCAGCTTCCGCAGCGCCTTCCGCTGCTCGTCCAGCGACGCGTGAGCGTAGACCTTCATGGTCACCCCGATATCACTGTGACCGACGATCTGCCGGACGATGTGCGGCGGCACCCCCAGGTCAAGCAGGAGAGAGACGGCGGAGTGACGCAGATCATGAAACCTGATCTCCAGACCCAGCCGCGCACGGAGCGGGTACCAACTGCGCCGCAGGTTGTCCGGCTCCAGCGGCGTCCCGATACGGGAGGTGAAGATCAGCCCGTGTTCCTTCCACTCCGTCCCGGCTGCGGCCCGCTCCTGCGCCTGCCGCTCACGGTGATCGGTGAGCACCTTCACCACGGCCGGCGGGAGCGGGACCGTGCGGACTGAGGCGAGCGTCTTGGGCTTGACCAGTCGGAGTTCCCCGGCAACCCGCTGAAGGGCGCGTTCCACGATGAGCGTTTCCCGATCCAGGTCGACCGCGTCCCAGCGCAGCCCCAGCAACTCGCCCCGACGCATCCCGAGGACCAGGGCGAGCACATACAGGGCGTGCAGCCGGTCGTTTGCCGACTCCCGGAGGAGTAGCCGAGCATTGGCGACGCTGAGCCCCTTCCCGGTGTCGTACGAGGGCGTGGGGACCTGTACGAGCTGGGCGACGTTCCGCACGATCAGTTCCTCCCGAACGGCGTTCTGTAGGGCGTTGCGGAGGACTGCGTGGATGGACTGCACCATCCGGCGGGACAGCAGCGTCTTGCAGCACTCGCCGGCCGCGCAGCACTGCGGCTCGGGACGCTCCTTGTCCCAACCGTTCTTGCAGCACTGGCACTCGGATGCCACCCGGGCCAGCCACGTCCGCACCTCAGCGGCACGCAGCGTGCGGATCTTCTTCCGGCCGAGTCCGGGCACGAGGTGCACCCGCGCCACGCTCTCGTAACCCTGGTAGGTCTTGGGGCGACGGTGGACCTTGACTACGGTCGCCAGCCAGTAGGTCAGGTAGTCCTCCAGGTTCATGTTCGTGTCAGGGACGGGGATGCCCTGGTTCTCCTGCGCCTGAAGTTCGGTGATCTTGTGCCGCACCTCGTCACGGGTCTTGCCGTAGACCGAGACGCGCTTGCGGATGCCGCTGGTCGTGGTCACGTACACGCGACCGTGGTAGGTGCCGTCCTTACGGATAGTGATGCTTCCTTCGCCGTTGGCACGCTTGGCCATCAGGCGGCCTCCCCTAGTTGTTCCTGCATGAAGGTGTGAAGCGCATCGGCGGGAATCCGGCGGGACCGGCCGATGGTGAAGCTCGGGAGCTGCTTGGAGCGGATGAGGTCGTAGACCTTGAAGCGGCTCAGACGCAGTGCCGACATGACTTCCGGCACGGTCAAGGCTTGGTGGGTGGTGGGCAGGGCGGGATTCACTACTGCCTCCATGAGGGGCGGGGCCATTGACCCCCTCCTGAGAAGTCCGCTACATCCGCTACAGCGCTACATCGCAGGTCAGCGGGGGTTTTTTGTAGCGGAGGGGCGGTTTGTAGCGGCTACGCACGCGCTACGACGTATCGGGCGTAGCCGCTACACGCTTCGGTGCCGCTACAGATCCACGGGCTCTGAGCTGGGCTGTAGCGGCGTAGCGGATGTAGCGGAGCCCTGGAGAGGGGGCGGGCAGTAGCGGGACCATGCGTCGACCAGGTCGGCAGCGTGGAAGCCCTTGAGGACCCCGCCGGTGGTGCGGATGTTGCGGGAGCGGACTGGCTCGTTGTCGGCCGTCATGTACTCGCCGAGCATGCGGGAGAGACGCCGGTTGTCGAGCGGCTTCCCGTCCAGGTCGGCCCACGGAGCGTCATCCAGGGCATTGAGCCGGTCAAGGATGGAGATGGTGGGCAGCCGGTCGATGCCGATGAGGACGTGGTCTCGCAGATCAGTCAGCAACCGAATCCCTAGACTGTGCTTGTCGGTGTGCTGGCTGGCTTTGACCAGGGCCACGCATGCGGCGCGGGCCCGGTCGGGCCAGTCCCCGCCGGCGGCGTCGGCGACGGCGAGTAGGGGTTCCCACACATCGGCCGGCCGGTCGGTGACGCCGTCCGGCATCTGCGGCCAGGCGTCCACCACGCGTGCGCGGGCTTGTTCGGCCCACTGCGCCAGACGGTCGCGGAGCTTGTGCCCCTCGGCCTCATGGATGCGGGCACGGAAGGGTTCCACCTTCTCGTTCCTCGCGCGGCGGCGCATCCGGATGATGACGGAGCGGGTCATGATCGTGTCGGGCAGGTTGCCGAGTCCGGCGACCGCGACCGCGCAGTACGACGGGAACGCCTGCACGGTCTGGTTGCCGCCGTCGCCGATGCACCGGTAGGTGACCCCGGAGCGGCGGTGGCCGGCGTTGAGGAACCCGCGTAGTTCCTCGTTGTCCCCTGCCTTGGGGCCGAAAATGGTGTCGATTTCATCGAACAGGATCGTCGGCCGGCCGTTCGCCCCGGACACGGCCCGGAACAGGGCGGCGGCGGAGGCGTTCACGGCCGTCATCGACTGCGGGACGAGGGTCTCCACGATCTCCAGCGCGCGGGACTTACCCGACCCTGGCTCCGGGGAGAGGAACGCCAGCCGCGGGGTGGAGTCGAAGCAGTCCAGCAGATGAGCGTGGGCGTCCCACATCGCGACGGCGACGTAGGCGGCCTCGTGCGGGAAGACGTTGAACCGGCGGTGGAAGGCTTCCACCTCGTCGAGCAGCGCGGCCCCGTCGATGGTGGCGGGTGCGGTCATGCGGCGGCCCTCCCTTCCTGGGGGTTCCTGAGCGGGCAGGTGGTGCGGTGGGCGGTGTGGGCTTCGATCAGGGCGCGTACCTGGGCGTGGCCGATGGCGCTGCGGTTCCAGCCGCACTGGCACTGTGAGGCGGCGGTGGGCATGTGGCCGTACCGGGGCGAGCTGATCACCAGCCACGCGACCGGGTACCGGCCGTCGCCCGCGCCCGGGTCAGGACGAACAACAGAGGGGACGCCCTTACGGGCGGCGCCTTCCGGCTCGCCCACGGCCGTCAGGGGCGCGGCCGGTCGGGCGGCGGCCCGGTTGGTGGGCGAGACGGGTTGGCCTTCCAAGCGGGGGCGGCGGGGGGTGGTCATGCCGCCTCCCGGGGCCGGGCGGTGCGCAGGGAGCTGTCCAGGGCGCTGCGGATCGTGGCGCGGCACTCGGCGGCGGTGAGTCCCGCCGCTTCGCCTGCCCCTTGGAAGGCGTCCTCCGCCACCTGCCGGGGGAGGTCGCCCCACGCGACGAACCGCCCCACCTTGAACGCGCTGCGGTTCAGCGTCACGTTCCGCGCGCCGTCCGGTGCGGCGGCCACGGCGCCGCACTCGGCGTGCAGCGCGGCCAGTGCCGCACGGCTGCCGTCCACCGCAGGAACCCGCAGCGGGGCCACAGAGCGCGCGGGGGCGGGTCGCAGGACGGCTTGCAGCCACGCGGGGAGTACGGCTGTCTCAGGGCCGCTCAGCGCCTCGTACCGTCCGGCGGGGGTGGTGCTGCCGGCGGCGACGACGTACCCGCCCCACGCCCGGGTGTCCACCAACTCCCCGATCGTGCCTGCCGTGTTGGTCAGACGCGGGCCGGGCGGGGCGGTGAAGTACAGGTGGGTTCCCCCGCTCGCGGTCCGGGTCCGGTAGGTGGCGGGGACGGCGTGCCCGGCGCGCTCGCAGAGCGCTCCGAAGGTTGCCGCGCCGTCAGGCGCGTCCGAACTGCTGTTGTCTTTGGGTACGTCCAGGTCGACCACGACGAGCCCGGACGGGCCGCACGCGACGCCGACGTTGTACGGGGCGTGGGTCCAGGTGGCGCGGATGCGGTCGGGGTCGGTGGTGGCCCGCTGCTCCCACTTCAGGTGCCCGGCCGCGCACGGGCCGGTGCCGGGGCAGGATGCTTCCCCATGGAGGGCGGGCCGCTTCGTGCCGGGGCGGAGGGCGGCGCGGCCGATGTGCTCGGCGTAGGCGGGCGGGATGCACTCGCGGATGCCGTCGCGGTTCATCCACGGCACCCCCAGCACCTCACGGGCGAGGGGGACGCCGGAGAAGTTCCCGACGAACTGCCCGTAGTGGCCGGGCGGGACGGGGCGGCCCATCTTGGCCTGCGGAACGGTGTGGGCGGGGTGGCCGGGCTGGCCGAGGCGGAAGCCGCCGCCGGGCTCGAAGAACCGGTGCCGGTAGTTGGCCAGGCGGAACATCTGCCCGCACAGCATCACCGGGCCGCGCAGCTTCGGGACGGCCCCGCCGACGTTCTCCAGCACCCACGGCCGCCCCGTGGTCTCCAGGGCGGTGCGGGTGGGGGCGATCAGGTCGGGGTGCTCGCGGCCCTGGATGCGCTGGCAGTCGCTGTCGTGCTGGCAGGGGGGTGAGCCGTGGATGAAGTCGAACTCCGCCCCGTGCTCCAGCACGTAGGCGATGGCGTCGGCCTGCACGAACCGGAACGGGTAGCGGGGCTGCGGGTCCTTGTCGACGCCGGTCACATCGAACCCGGCATCGGCGTAACCCTTGGCCGCGCCGCCCTGGCAGCAGAACAGATCCAGCAGCCGCGGCCTGCGGCCGGGCACTCGCCGGATGAGAGTGGGTTGGGTCATGCTGGAGGTCTCCAGTTCTCTTTGACAGTGCTGGATGCCAAGGGCGGCCCCGGACTTTGCCGAGACGGGGGCCGCCCTTGGCGCTGCTACTGGGGGTCGGTCGGGGTGGTCACTGCCATGGGGTGATCTCCTCGTCGGTGTCGTAGCGGTGGGGGCGGCGGGTGCCGGCGTGGTGGATGTCGCGGCCGGTGTTGAGCAGGCGGCGGCCCATGCGGAGCCGGTAGCGCTGCCCGTGGCAGCGGCGGCACAGCTTGACCTTGTCGCGGCGGGCGAGCCGGACACCGGTGCCGGTGCACTTGCGGCACGGGGCGAACGGCCGGACCGCGCACAACACTGCGTAACCGGAGGCGAGCAGTAGGGCGGCGAGGCTAGCGAGCGCCACGGGGGCTCACTTCCCTTCTCGGGGCGGTTCCGGGGTGTTTTCGCAGGTGGGCCGCTAGACGCTAGTGAGCTGGTCAGCGGCCATTTAGAGCGCTAGTGGGGCTGCTAGACCTAGCGGGCGGGGGTGCTAGGTCTAGCAGCGCTGCTCGGGCTAGGCGGCGACCCGATCGGCGTTACGCCGTGTGATCGCGGCGGTGATGTCGGCGCGCTTGATGCCGCGCCGGTTGGCGCCCTCGCCGTCATCGGTGGTGCCCCACACCTGGCCCGGCTTGATGCCCCAGGGCTTGAGGGCGGCGGTGACGTTCTCGCCGGCCCAACCGGCGTAGGTGTCGGGGTGGGCGGCGGTCAGGCGGGCGGCGATGCGCTCGCACCACACGGCCTTCTCGTCGTCGGCGATGACGTCGAGGACGTCGGCGAGGATGTCGGAGCCGCTGCCGGTGGCTTCGGGGCCCTTGCCGAGGGCGTGGCCGGTGATGTTGCCGTAGTCCTCGCGGGCCTTGCGGGCGCGGGCGACGATGCGTTCGGCGGCGACCGCGTCCACGAACGCGGAAGCGACGATGCGGGGGTCGTCGCCCTCGCCGGCCATCCAGCAGATGCCCCGGTCGGAGCGGGAGAACATCGTGGCCCGGTAGCCGGACTTGTACATGGACGTACCCAGCACCATGTCGTTGGCGGGCTGGCCCATGACCTTCAGGCAGAACCGCAGGACGGCGTTGGCGCTGATGCCGGTGGGCAGGGACTTGGCGTCGGGGCGCTGGGTGCCGAACATGGCGACGATCCCGAGAGCGGGGCCGCGCTTGGTCAGGTCGGTGCAGATGGCCTCGATCTCCTTGCCGTACTCCTCGTGCTCGAACGGCACCTGGCACTCGTCGAACCCGGCCACGATCGGGTGCAGCCCCAGACTCTTGTCACTGGCCAGCTCGGGGGTGACCTTGGACTCCGGGCAGCGCGAGCGGGGCAGCGACTTGATGACCTTCGCCCGGCGCCGCAGCTCCTCCTTCAGCTCCCGCAGCGACTGCACGACGTATTCGATGTCCTCGTCTTCCTCACCGGCGCGGTAGCGGTGGCAGACGGGTTCCAGGGCACCGAAGTCGCCGGTCCCCTTGAAGTCGAACGCGTGGACTTCGGCGCGCGGGTCCAGAGCGGCGATCAGCAGGAACAGCCGCATCAGGAACGTCTTGCCCATGCGGGGGATGGAGCCGACCACGACGGAGGCGAACATGAGGGTGACGGCCACGTCCCGCATGCGCTGGTCGTTGCCGAACACCACCGGCCGGAACAGGTCCACCGTGCCCGCCTTGGCCAGCGGCCAGGCCGGTTTGGTGGTCTCGTTCATCGGCTTGTCACCCACCCACAGCACCAGCCTGCCTTCGTGCTGCTCGGGGTCGGGGGCCGGCCACACGCAGCCGGTCTTGCGGCGCAGACCGGAGGCAAGGGGCTTACGGGCCTCCATGATGTCCTCGGGGGTGACACCGTAGGGAAGGTCGAGGTCGGCACGGTAGCCGGGCCCGTCGCGGACGATCTCCGAGACGAACCGCAGCCCGTTCATATCACCGCCCTTCTTGATCGCGGCCGTCACCTTCGCGTTCCCGATGGAGTCCAGCCCGCGCAGGACGATGGAGCCGGTGAGCTTTTGCACCTCCGTCTTCAGCACCGCCGGCCCGACCACAGGGGCGTCCGGCTGCTGACCGCCCATGCCGAGCAGCAGCACGCCGCCGGCGGCGAACGCGTACAGGTAGGCGGGGGCCAGAACGTACAGGTACAGGGCAAATCCGAGACCGAACACGGCCGCGACCAGCGTGACCAGGCCGCGCAGCCGGATACGGCCGGAGCGGAGCCGGGCCAGGCGCATGTACTCCTCAACGTCCTCGGTGCGCACCGCGAACGCCCGCAGGGGCGCGGCCTCGCGGTCCCACACCCACCGGTTCGTCGTCGCCACGAACCGGCACGCGCCCCTCGGTGCCATGAGGGCGAGGCGTCCGGCATACACCGGCACGCGCACCCCGTGGTAGAGAGCGGCGTAGCCGACGTTCGCGCCGGTGTGGCGGGCGGTGGCGAGGAAGTCGCGCCGGTTGGTGAGCCATCCGGCAAGAACCGGCTTGCGCTTCTCCACACGCACCTTCGGGTCCGGCAACGCCGGGTTGTCGACCGCGACCGGCGCCGCCGGGGCGTCGTCGGGGTCGGTGGAGGGGTCGGGTACGGGCCGCAGGTGCGGGCCCGCCGTGGTCTCCGTCATGCTGGGTACTCCCTGCTACTCAGATGGGTGGTGGGTGGCCCGGGGGCGGCCTGTTTCCTTGGCCGGGACGACCGCCCCCGGGGCGTTGCTACCTGCTGTCGCGGTCGCGCTCCTCGCGCTTGCGGGCCCGCTCAATGACCCGGTCGAACTTGCGCTGAAGGTCGCTCTGGTCGACCCGGCCGCCGAACTGGCGGTCGTCGGCCAGACCGCGCTTGGCCATCCGGGCGACCAGCCAGGCGAGTTCGGCCCTTTCGCCGACGGTGAGGCGAGGCTCGTTGCTGCTCACGGGGTCTCCGATCCGGGCCGGGCTGTCCGGCTCCCCACAGCCCCGGGACACGAGGTGCCCGGGGCCGCAGGCAACCGTCAGCGACGGCCGCGGGCGCGGCGCACGGTCTCGGCGGCGCGCTTGCCGTCCTCACCGCCCACCGAACGGACGACCGTGACGACGCCCCACGCGCAGACAGCCGCGATCAGCGCGAGCAGGGCAAGGTTCGCGGCCATCGCGGTGAGCACACCGACCAGCAGCGGCCCGAAGTACACCCCCGCCGCGACCGCACCGGCACCGACCCCGGAACCGAGCGCGATGCGCTGCACCGTGCGGTCCGGCGGCGCCTGATGCACGTGCTGATGGATGATCTGCGGCCCGCTGGACTGCTGGGGCGGGGCGGGCAGGTGGTTGGTGTAGGCGTAGGTGCCGTCCGGGAGCTGGACGACCCGGGGCACGTCAGGCAGCGACTCCATCGGTGGCTCCTTCGGGGAAGGCGCAGGGCACGCAGGTGCCGAGCGCGGCGGGGATGACGTAGCCCGCGTCCCGCCGGCACTGCGGGCACAGACGGCGGGCACGGTTGGCCCGGTCCAGAGCCGCCCGCCGGGCGGGGGTCATGGGGCGGACGGGCTTGGCCAGGTCGACGCGGTACAGGTAGGCGACCAGCGGCCCGCGCCGGCGGCGCGGGCGTTCGAGCTGTGCCACGACCGGCTGGCCACCCGGCCGCAGACCCCGCGCACGGAGCTGACGGCGGGTGGCGTAGCCGTCCGGGGCGAGCCGCCACCGGAACACGGGCAGGGCGGCCATCACGCGGCCCGCTCGGCCCGCTCGGCGAGCAGGGCGTCACGCAGCATGCGCGCGTTCGCCGGCGACGTCCGCAGCTCACGCCGGATACCCTCCGCCGTGATCTGCGCATCCGCCCAACCTGCGGTCGTCTTCCGGGCCTCCGTCATCAACTGCTTCGGGGTGCGGCGGGTCCGGGGCGTCTTCGCCACCTGAGGGACCCGGCCGGTCACCCGGCGGGCCCGGGTCGACTCAGCCGCCGACGACCGGGCGGGAGCCGCCTCGATCGGCACCGGCCGCACGACCGGAACGGCCGGTCGGATCGACTCGATCGGCTTGCCCAGGATCGTCTGCTTGCCCAGATCCAGCGGCACAGGATCGGGCACCACCAGCCGGGAAACAGTGACCGTGACCGGGGTCGATTCCCGCAGGTCAGCCATAGACCGTTCTCGACTGTTCTCGGTCGATTCATCCGCATCCGTCCCGGTGTTCTCGATCGGGGCGGGTGGGGTGGACCAGGCGGGCAGGGCCCACCCGTCGGCGGTGTCCGCCAGCGCGCGGGCGGTGTCCTTGCCCTGGTGGGCGCCCTCCAGCTCCGACCACGCCTTGGACAGCTTGTTCGCGGTCGATGCCCGCACCCGGGCGACACGGGCACCGGCCACCGTGACCGCTGTGAGCCGAGTCTGTTCCGTTCCGGCTTCCGCCCGCAGCCGGGCGCGCTTGAGTGCGGCTTCGTCCCGGGCCCGCTGCTGGATGCTGCGGATCGACTCCAGCGCGGCCGGGGTCAGCGCGGTGCGCTCCCACAGACCGTGCACCAGCCACAGCCCCTTTGCGGCGACCGGGAGCCAGGACACGGCCAGCCACGCTCCGGAGTCGCCGGTGGTGAGCGCGTGGACGACGAGGACACCGGAGGCGACCGCGCCGAAGCACCAGCCCACCCCCGTCACCGCACGGGAGTGGTCGCCCTGCGCCGCCAGCCGGCGCTCATAGGCGAGGGTGGCCAGCCATCCGCCGTCGATCCCCAACCCGACGACCAGGGCGACGGGCCACGGCACCGCCGCGCCCAGCCACATCATCACCACGGCGAGGGTGAGCACCATGGACACCGCCGTCATCGCGACGGCGGGCAGTACGGTCTTGGCCTTCACACCGCACCCCTGCCATCGATCCAAGGGGTGTAGGTGACCGGCTCGCCGGCCGTCCACTCGGTCAGGCGGGCGGCGGCGGGGCCCAGGTCGTGGCGGTCGGACAGGACACCTTCCAGGACGATCCGTGCGTGGCTCGCCCTGTAGTGCAGGAGCACGTGGTAGGCGCGTTCGTCGGCGTCGGTCAGCCCCGGCAAGGGAAGGTCCAGCGAGTCACGCACCGCCCGCAGCAGCTCCGCGACGGGCGCGGGCAAGGAGTCGATACGTACGATCGGCTCGCTCATGCCGCACCCCCGATCGCGAGCACGGCGGCGAGGACGAGCAGGGCGCCGCCGGCCAGGGTGAGGTCGACCGCGCGGCGCAGGGTGGTGAACTTGCCGACCGCCAGCCGGGACAGGCCGGCGACGTCGGCGGCCAGGTCCCGCGACACGGTCTCGGTGATCTCCTCGGCGGTCAGGGTCGCCCACAGCGGGAAGCCGTGCCGGCCGCCCAGGGAGGGGCGGACCGACCGCAGCAGCAGACCGGCCGCCACCAGCAGCAGCGCCAGCCCGGCGCCGCCCGCGATCCGGGCGGGCCAGGCAAGCTCCAGGTCGTGGCCCACGGTCCAGGCCCCGGCCAGGACGGCGCCGACGAAGGCCAGCAGGAGGGAGGTCTTGCCGTCGGTCCGCGCGATCTCCGCCTTCACCTCAGCGTGCGCGGCCGTCAGATCCCGTCCGAGAGCGGCGCTCATGCCGCACCCCCCGCCGGCGCCGTGGCGGTGCGGTTGGCGAGCGCGGCCCGCTCCGCCAGCACCCGGCGGCGGGAGCGGCGCAGCCGGCGGGCGTCCAGCTCGGTCGGGGTGCGGTCCAGGGTGATGATCTGCGCGTCGAGCAGGTCGACTTCCGCCAGGATCAGCGGCATCTCCTGCTCGATCGCGTCCAGCTCGGCGCCGGTCGGCTCCATGAAGTCGGCGAACGCGGTAACAGCGTCCTGAACTGTGACGATGTGATGCATTGGGTCGTGGTCTCCCTAGTCAGGTGGAACGGCCCGAACAGCGGCTCCCGGGTGGCCTCCCGGGAGCCGCGTGCCGTTCTGTGAGTGGTCGGGTGTGGTCAGCTCTTCTTGGGCTTCGTGCCGAACGTCGCGTGCAGCTCCGCCGTGGGGTGCTTGCACTGGCCGCGCTCGATGCGGTCGTAGATCTTCTGGCCCTTGGCGACGTTCTCCGGGCTGGTCAGGTCGGTCGACTGCTGGTTCTTCTTGCCGAACATCCGAACCCCCTGGGCTTGGTGAGTGGGCGGACCCGGCCGCCCTGCGGGCGGCACCGGCTCCCCGCGCTCCCGCCCGTCCGGCACCGCGCCAAGCGGCCCGTACGGGCGGGAGAGGCAGCCAGCCGCAGCGCTGAGCACTGCGGAACCAGCGGTCTCGGTGTTCAGCGGCCCCAGCGGGGGAAGCCGCGACGCTCGGACTCTTCGATCATTCCGTTGAGGTCCTCGTGGAACGCGGCCTCCCGCTTCTTGTCGCCGCTGTTGTGCGCTTCCTTGGCGGCGGCGGAGGCCAGTTCCATGCTCTGCACCAGGTCCGCGTCGGAAGCCTTCTTGAACCACGCCATGACGGTGTCTCCCTGTGTGACGTCGGGGTTGTGGAACGCTGAACGGTTCCCCTCACCGCCCGTGCGGGACGGGCGGATCGGGCAGCCCTTCAGCGCTGGACGACGTCCTTGCCCAGGTCGCGGTGGTGGACGCTCACGCGGTGCCCGGCGGCCGTCAGCCGCTCGGCGAGCGCGCCGGCGAAGGTCGGGGCCCGGTGCCGACCGCCCGCGCATCCGTCGGCGACGGTCACCGTCCCGGCACTCGGGCCGGACGCGAACGCGTCGATCGCGGCGGCGGTGGCCTCGACCAGGTCCGTGATGCCGGGCGTGCCCAGCACGGCGGCGCGGACCGGCTCGTCCTCGGCGGTCATGTACCGCAGCTCGGGCGATACGTGCGGGTCCCGGAAGTGGTGACGCAGGTCGATGGTGAGGTGCGCCGCCGGGGGCGCGTCGTGCAGGTAGCCGAACGAGACGATCTCGACAGCAGCCATAGGGACTCCAGAGAGGTGAAGGGGTGTTCCGGCTCCCCTCGGCACTGCTCGTTCGAGACGAGCAGCGGAGGCAACCGGCCGCAGCGGACTGGCTGCGGAAGTGGTCGATGCGCGATCTAGCCGCGCGGTCCGTCTTTTCGACTCGGGGAGACGGGGCCCACCTATGCAGTTGTCAAGGAACGACCAGCTCAGGGCCCCACTTGCACGAGCTATCCCGAACCGACAGACCCAGAAGGCAGCCCAAAGAAGGCCCTCCCGGCGCCGCCCCTCGTTTCCTCGGTGCGACATGCTCAACGTAGCCAACCTGCTTAGACAGGTCAAGCAGGATGACAAGGCCGCTCAGGATGGGCAGGTGGGTAACATGTCGGTATGAGCCTTGACCCAAACGACGAACGCCCGCCGTACTTGCAGGTCAGCGGCATTCTGCGGGCCGAAATCCTCACCAAGAAGTTCGAGCCTGGAACCCAGCTCCCGTCGGGCCCGGAGCTGTCCAAGCGCTTCGGAGTCGCTCGCGGCACGGTGACTAAGGCCCTGGACATGCTCCGGGACGAGGGGTTGATCGTGACCCGGAAGGGGTCGGGCTCCTTCGTGCGTGAGCGCACGGAACGGCCGGTCGGACTGCGCCCGCACCTGGAGATGGCCTTCGCGGACTCCCAGGTATCTGTGGACTTTGCCGGGTTCTCCAGCGAGACCCTGCACAGCGCGATGCAGGAGCCGCTGGACCGTATCCGCGCGGGTCGTCTGCGCCCACAGTCCATCGCGGTCCGACTGCTGCTGCCGGACACGTCAGCACCTATGGCTGTGCCGACGCTGGTCGACGGCCTCAAGGATGACCCGGTGCTGCGTGACCGCGCCCGGAACATCGCGCTGACCAACGCGGCCGGCATTCAGCACTCCGTCGAGGTGCTGGCCGAGATGGGCTTGGTCGAGACCGCGACGGTCGACGTCAAGGTCTACCGGGCGACGTCCCTGTTCAAGCTCTACATCATCAACCGCCGTGACGTGTTCTTCGGCTTCTATCCGCTGCGTGAACGAACTCTCGCGGTCGAAGGTGAGGCCCGTACGTTCTACGACGTCACGGGCAAGGACACCACGCTCTTCCACCACGCGGCGGGGCCGGACGGAGAGTCCATGGGTTCGCAGTACGTCACGCAGGCCACGACGTGGTTCGAAAGCGTCTGGAGCACCATCGCGTTCGAGCGTGACGCATGAACGCAACCGTGCGGTCTCTGGCGTCCATCCTCGCCCCTGTGCGTCACGTCCTGCTCGACTTCGACGGCCCGGTCTGCTCGGTGTTTGATGGCTTCCCTGCGCCAGAGGTGGCACGGGAGCTGCTGAGTCAGATGCCCGAGCGTTCGGACGTGTGGGCCGGCGAGACAGATCCGCTCGCCTTGCTCCGGCGGATCGGAGACGAACGGCCAGACCTTGCTCCCGCGGCGGACGACCGCTTGTCCGCTCTGGAAGTGGAGGCGGTTCTGCGGGCTCGACCGACGGCTGGCGGAGCGGCATTCATGGAGTCATGCAGGACGAGCGGGCGCCGCGTGTGGATGGTCAGCAACAACGCCACAGCGGCCATCACCCGGTACCTCACCGATCACGGCCTGGATGACTACGTCTCAGGCAGTTTCGGCCGTGTACACGGTCAGCCTGCCTCCATGAAGCCGTCTCCCCGGCTGCTGGCCGACGCGATGCGGGCAGCCGACGCGAAACCCGGGGAGTGCATCTTCGTCGGTGATGCGGTTCGGGATGTTGAGGCGGCCCACGCCGCAGGGATGAACGCAATCGGCTACGCGAACAAGCCGGGCAAGGCCGAGTCCCTGACCACCGCCGGGGCAATCGGCGTGGTGACCAGTATGGAGACTCTGGCAAGAGCGGCCCTGGTGAGTCGGCTGTAGGGGCCAATCTCGCAATCTCCGAGAGTGCCTCACCGGGCACGTTGTCGAAGGGCCCCACCGCAAGCGGCGTCGGGATCGTTGGCGTACGCCAACCCGTACGCCAACACCGGCGCACAACCGCGTCCCACCGACAGCACCGACACCCTACGCGGCGAGTCCCTCACTCATTAGGACACGGCCTGAAAAGCGGAAGGTCGCCGGTTCGACCCCGGCCCCAGCCACCGCAGCCCTGACCAGGGCATGAGCCCCTCTCCGACACCAACGGAGAGGGGCTCTTCACGTTCCCCGCGGCGAAGTGCGGCGATGTACGGCGACGCCTTGGCACCGCGACCGGTCGGCGCTACCTTCGGCCCGGTCGCGCGTGGCGCGCGGGGACGGGGGAGACATGGGCAGGGACGAGACCGGAGCCGTCCGGGGCACCGAGCTGGAGAAGACCCGGGCGCGGTACGGCCTGCTCGCGGTGGTCACCAGCAATCTCGCGATCACGGCGGTCGCCGCCTTCGGCGTGTGGCGGCTCGACGGGGACAAGGCAGTGATCGTCGGGGTCCTCACCGCCGCGTTCACCGCCGTCACCGGGATGACCACCGCCTATCTGGGCATCAAGGCCGTTTCCAACACGGCGCGGTCGATCGCCCTCGGGGACGGCACGGCCCGCAGACACCCCGAGCCGGCTCCGCCCGCCCAGCCCTGAGCCGGGTGCGCCCGGGCCGAGCGCCTAGGCGGCGTGTGCCGGGCCGGTGGGCCGGCCGCCCGGATGCCGGTGCCGCCAGACGAGGAACACCGCGCAGGAGACGACGGCCCAGGCCACCAGCACCAGGAACGGCAGCGCGTGCTGGTGGCCCCGGAAGTACACCGCCGTGTGCTGGGCGTTCACCGAGGCCCCGTTGGGCAGCCAGCGCCCGATCGTGCCGAGCGGCGACGGCAGCAGCGGCCAGGAGACGGCACCGCCGGACGACGGGTTGCCCAGCAGCACCATCAGGCCCCAGGTCGGCAGCATGGCCCACCGTCCGAACAGGGTGTTGAACATCGTGAACACCATGCCGGACGTGAACATCGTCAGGGCGAGGATTCCCCAGGACTCCAGGAAGGGCAGCCTCAGCACCCCCATCCACCAGTCCACCACCGCGGCGATCGTGAACCCGCCGAGCACGGCGTAGGCGACGGTGTAGACGATGCGCTCCAGCGGGTTCAGCGCCTTCGCGTGCACGCTGAGCTGGATGGCCCCGATGAAGCCGATGATCACCGCGGCCAGGGTGATGTAGAAGATCGCCAGGCCCCGCGGGTCGCCCTTCTGGAGCGGCTTGAGGTCGTGGACCACCACGGGGGTGCCGGTGGCGCCGCCGACCCGCAGCGCCGCCTCGCTGAGCACCTGGGCGACCGTGGCCCCGGACGCCCCGGACACGTCCAGGGCGATCGCCCGGCCGCCGGCGGGCGCCTCGATCACCGCGAACACCCGCTGTTCGTCCACCGCCCGCACCGCGTCCCGCCGGCTGCCGTACGGGTGGAGCTTCAGGGAGGCGCCCAACGCCCCCTCCATGCCGTCGATGAACCGCCGGGCGGCCGGCCCTCCAGGGTCGCCGGTGACCGCCGCGGGGATGCTGTGCGGGGTCGGGTTGGCCATGGCGTACGTGTAGGAACCGGCGAAGAGGCCGGCCGCGGCGGCCAGGATGAACAGCAGGACCGTGGCGGGCAGGAAGGGCGACGCCCGGAACGCCGCCCAGCGTTCCGCGCGGGTCGGGGGGCGGCCGTGCTCTCCATGGGGCGCATCAGGCATATCGACCACGCTAGGTCATGTGGTGACATCTCGCCCCGAGTCAAATCGTTCGCGTGATTTTCCGCCGAGGTGAGATCCTGGATCGCGTATGTCTACGCATCCCGCCCCCGCACTCGGCACCCTCGCCCCCCGCCTGACCGAGCTGTCCCTGCGCGACGCGCACCGGCTCGGCCGGCGGCTGGAGGGCGCGCGCAAGATCCGCAAGCCGGAGGCGCGCTCCTCCGTCCTGGCCGAGATCGAGACCGAGATCGACCGCGCCGCGGACCGGATGGCCGAGCGGCGCTCCCGCGTGCCGGCCGTCACCTACCCCGAGCAGCTGCCGGTCAGCCAGAAGAAGGACGAGATCGCGGACGCCATCCGCGCTCACCAGGTCGTCATCGTGGCCGGTGAGACCGGGTCCGGCAAGACCACGCAGATCCCCAAGATCTGTATGGAGCTGGGCCGGGGCGTGCGCGGCATGATCGGGCACACCCAGCCGCGCAGGATCGCCGCCCGGACGGTCGCCGAGCGTGTCGCGGAGGAGCTGAGCACCCCGCTCGGCGAGGCCGTCGGCTGGAAGGTCCGCTTCACCGACCAGGTGAACCCGGACGCCACCTTCGTGAAGCTGATGACGGACGGCATCCTGCTCGCCGAGATCCAGACCGACCGCGAGCTGCGCGCCTACGACACGATCATCATCGACGAGGCCCACGAGCGGTCCCTCAACATCGACTTCCTGCTGGGCTACCTGGCCCAGCTGCTGCCCAGGCGCCCGGACCTGAAGGTCGTGATCACCTCCGCGACCATCGACCCGGAGCGTTTCTCCCGGCACTTCGGCGACGCCCCGATCATCGAGGTCAGCGGACGCACCTACCCGGTGGAGGTCCGGTACCGGCCCCTGCTGGAGGAGGAGTCGGAGGACGCCGACCGCGACCAGATCACCGCCATCACCGACGCCGTCGAGGAGCTGATGGGCGAGGGTCCCGGCGACATCCTCGTCTTCCTCTCCGGCGAGCGGGAGATCCGGGACACGGCGGACGCGCTGGAGAAGAAGAAGTACCGGTTCACGGAGGTGCTCCCGCTCTACGCCCGGCTGTCCCACGCCGAGCAGCACCGGGTCTTCCAGCCGCACTCCGGACGCCGGATCGTGCTGGCGACCAACGTCGCCGAGACCTCGCTCACCGTGCCGGGCATCAAGTACGTCATCGACCCCGGCTTCGCCCGGATCAGCCGCTACAGCCACCGCACCAAGGTCCAGCGGCTGCCCATCGAGCCGGTCTCCCAGGCCAGCGCCAACCAGCGCAAGGGCCGCTGCGGCCGTACGTCCGACGGCATCTGCGTCCGCCTGTACTCCGAGGACGACTTCGTCGCCCGTCCGGAGTTCACGGACGCGGAGATCCTGCGGACCAACCTCGCCTCCGTCATCCTCCAGATGACCGCGGCCGGCCTCGGCGACATCGAGAAGTTCCCCTTCATCGACCCGCCGGACCACCGCAACATCCGCGACGGCGTACAGCTGCTCCAGGAGCTGGGCGCGCTGGACCCGGCCCAGCAGGACCCCCGCAAGCGGCTCACGGACACCGGCCGCAAGCTGGCCCAGCTGCCGGTCGACCCGCGGCTGGCCCGGATGGTCCTGGAGGCCGCCCGCAACGGTTGCGTCCGCGAGGTCATGGTCATCGCTGCCGCGCTGTCCATCCAGGACCCGCGCGAGCGCCCGGCCGACAAGCAGGCCCAGGCCGACCAGCAGCACGCCCGGTTCAAGGAGGAGACCAGCGACTTCCTCGCCTATCTGAACCTGTGGCGTTACATCCGCGAACAGCAGCGGGAACGGGGCTCGTCGTCCTTCCGTCGGATGTGCAAGCAGGAGTACCTGAACTTCCTGCGCATCCGCGAGTGGCAGGACATCTACACCCAGCTGCGCACGGTCGCCAAGCAGATGGGCATCCACCTCAACGAGGAGGACGCCCCGGCCGACCGCGTCCATGTCTCCCTCCTCGCCGGCCTCCTCTCCCACGTCGGCATGAAGGACGTGAAGGACGGCAACAAGAACGAGTACCTGGGCGCGCGCAACGCCAAGTTCGCCCTGTTCCCGGGTTCGGCGCTGTTCCGCAAGCAGCCGAGGTTCGTGATGTCCGCCGAGCTGGTGGAGACCAGCCGGCTCTGGGCCCGGGTCAACGCCAGGATCGAGCCCGAGTGGGTCGAACCGCTCGCCGGGCACCTCCTCAAGCGCACCTACAGCGAACCGCACTGGGAGAAGGACCAGGCGGCCGTGATGGCGTACGAGAAGGTCACGCTGTACGGCGTACCGATCGTCGCCCAGCGGAAGGTGAACTACGGCCGGATCGACCCCGAGGTCTCCCGCGAACTGTTCATCCGCAACGCGCTCGTGGAGGGCGACTGGCGCACCCACCACAAGTTCTTCGCCGACAACCGCAGGCTCCTCAGCGAGGTCGAGGAGCTGGAGCACCGCGCCCGGCGCCGGGACATCGTCGTGGACGACGACACGCTCTTCGACTTCTACGACCAGCGGGTGCCCGAACACGTCGTGTCCGGGGCCCACTTCGACTCCTGGTGGAAGCGCAAGCGGCAGGAGCAGCCGGACCACCTGGACTTCGAGCGGGAGATGCTCATCCGGGAGTCGGCGGAGGCGGTGACCAAGGCCGACTACCCGGACACCTGGCGCCAGGGGAACCTCAAGTTCAAGGTGACCTACCAGTTCGAACCGGGTGCGGACGCCGACGGCGTGACGGTGCACATCCCGCTCCAGGTGCTCAACCAGGTCACGGACGAGGGCTTCGACTGGCAGATCCCGGGCCTGCGCGAGGAAGTGGTGACGGAGCTGATCCGTTCCCTGCCCAAGCCGATCCGCCGCAACTACGTACCGGCGCCGAACTACGCGAAGGCGTTCCTGGAGAAGGCGGTGCCCCTCCGGGAGCCGCTGGACGTGACGATGGCCCGCGAACTGAAGCGGATGGTCGGCGTGCCCTTCGAGGCCGACGACTTCGACTGGTCGAGGGTCCCCGAGCACCTCAAGATCACCTTCCGGATCGTCGACGAGCGGCGCCGGAAACTGGACGAGGACAAGGACCTCCAGGCGCTGAAGCTGCGTCTGAAGCCGAAGGCCCGCAAGGCCCTGTCCCAGGCCGCGGCGGCGACCGCCTCCCGCGAGGGCGGCGAGTCGCTGGAGCGGCGCGGCCTGACGGACTGGACGATCGGCGCGCTCACCCGGGTCTTCGAGACCCGCCGGGCCGGGCAGCCGGTCAAGGCGTACCCGGCGCTGGTGGACGACGGCGACACGGTCTCCGTGCGGCTCTTCGACACCGAGGCGGAGCAGGCCGAGGCCATGTGGAAGGGCACCCGCCGGCTGATCCTGCGCAACATCCCGGTGAACCCGGCGAAGTTCGCGTCCGAGAAGCTGACGAACGCCCAGAAGCTGGCGCTGTCCGCCAATCCGCACGGCTCCGTCCAGGCGCTGTTCGACGACTGCGCGATGGCCGCGGCGGACAAGCTCATCGGCGACTTCGGCGGCCCGGCGTGGGACGAGGAGTCGTACCGGAAGCTGTACGACAAGGTGCGCGCGGAGATCGTGGACACCACGGTCCGCACGGTCGCCCAGGTGCAGCAGGTGCTCGCCGCCTGGCAGGCCTGTGAGCGCCGTCTGAAGGCCGTGGCCAGTCCCGCGCTGCTCGCGAACCTCACGGACGTCCGCAAGCAGCTGGACGCCCTCGTGAAGCCCGGTTTCGTCACCTGGGCGGGCATACGCCGGCTGCCCGACCTGATGCGCTATCTGGTGGCCGCCGACCGCAGGCTCCAGCAGATGCCGGCGAACGTCCAGCGCGACACCACGCGCATGGAGAAGGTCCACGAGATGCAGGACGAGTACGCCTGGCTCCTGGAGCAGCTTCCCCAGGGCCGCCCGGTCCCGGCCCCGGTGCTGGAGATCCGGTGGATGCTGGAGGAGCTGCGGGTCAGCTATTTCGCCCACGCGCTGGGCACCGCGTACCCGGTCTCCGACAAGCGGATCGTGAAGGCGATCGACGCGGCCGCGCCGTAGCCGGACGGGTACGGAGGGTGAGTTCGACCAGGGCCCTCACCCTCCTGTACAGTCCTTCTCGCAGCGCAACGCAGCAGCAAGCGCCGCGATCGAGGTCCTGTGGAGCAGTTTGGAGTGCTCGCCACCCTGTCAAGGTGGAGGCCGCGGGTTCAAATCCCGTCAGGACCGCATATGGAAGGGCCCCCGGAAGGGGGCCCTTCCGGCGTTTGGGGAGGCCGGCGACGCCAACGGCCCTCGCCGGTGCCCCGGCCGCCGTCCTGACGGCGTTCCGCGCGGCCGTCCCCGGCCTTGACGGCGTCACATTCCCTCGGTACCCAGGGAGCAGGGCTCGTTCCCCCTGTGCGGCTCCCGGAGGTGGCGTATGGCGGCGTCGGTCAGGCACGAGACGCGGGCGCTCCTGAGGGCCCATCTGTCGGCCGCCTCCTCCTACCGGCACTTCACGCGCCACTGCCCCGTCTGCCACCGTCTGCTGCGGCTGGCGATGGACGCGGGTCCGCGCGGCCGGGAGGCCGGACAGGAGGCCGTCACCGAGGAGAGTCCCCGGCGGGCATGACCTCCCGCCGGAGCCGGCGGCCCAACACCCTTACAGGCATGGGCAGCTGGCACGGCCGGCCCCCTTTAACGCATGCCGAGCGCGAGCAGCAAGCGCCCGATCGTGTGACGGGAGTCACCGCATGGGTTCTCGGAACAGCGGTACTTACCAGCGTCATACAACGGGTCAATTTAATATGTGCAATTGCACCGCTCCCACGGGCCGCGCACAGCCGTTCCGACAGGCATCCCCAGACTCCGACAAGGACGCTCACCGGCGCCGCCCCCGCCCCCGACCTGCGCACAAAAAAGATCGCGCTGGACTCTGCGGAGTCCAGCGCGATCCACGACGCACCCTGTGGCGCTTGCCTACGACGTTCTCTTCGGCTTGGGCGAGGGACCTGTTGGGGCAGGCCCCGCGTCGCTTACAGCTAGGGGATCGGACACTCCGGCCGATTGGGGGACCGACCGTCTTGTCCGGTTATGAAGTTGTTCAGGCCTCGCTGCGCTGCTGCGGGATGCCCGCCAACAGGGCGCGGACCTCGGCCTCGCGGTAACGTCGGTGTCCACCGAGCGTGCGGATGGACGTGAGCTTGCCGGCCTTGGCCCACCGCGTGACCGTCTTGGGGTCGACGCGGAACATGGTGGCGACCTCGGCGGGGGTCAGCAGCGGCTCGGCATCAGGGGTGCGAGCGGTCATGAGCGGCCTCCTCGGGAGAACCGAACCTTCTCGGTTCTTTCCTCTAAATTCTGCACCTTGACCCGCGTTGCCCGAAATGGCGGACGCGAGTCGAGTCGGTTATAGGACGAACGGCTTGTCCTCGGCACTACAACTACACCATCTGTCCAGCCGCGTCGGCCAAACCGATGGAATTGCCCTCCCAGGTGTTCATCAGCGACGGAAGCCGATGGACCATGCCATAGCGGACAGTCACGCCACTGTGACGATCAGTCACAGTGGCGTTCAGGAGTCACCGGACCCCCCAAAACGTGCAATGCTGAGAATCCGCCCACAGTGGAGCATAGTTGGACGGACGGAGACCTCCCCGGACTCCTTGTCCTATTTTGGCACGAGGGGTGGCAAGAGGCGCAAGGGCCGGGTAAGTGCTGTCCATCACCCTTGGGGTAAAAGTCCAGATCGAGACCAACGCCCCATCAGGTGGTGTAAGCGAAGGAGAACGTACGTCGTCCGACCCCGGTTTGACCGTGACCTACGTCACTCAGTTCGCCGAACGCCTGTTCCGGACCGCCCGCCAGCGCTCGACCAGCCGCCCGTACGCCTCCCCCGCGGCCGCGCCGTCGCCCCGGCGCAGCGCCTCGATGCCGGCGGCCACGTCCGCCGCCGAGCGGTCGTCCGCCAGCTCCCCCGCCGGCAGCACGTGCACCAGCCCGCCGTAGTCCAGTTCCACCAGCGAACGCGGATGGAACTCCTCCAGCCAGCGGCCGACGTCCACCAGGCCGTCGACCAGCGGCCCCTCCCCGATGGCGTCCCGCAGCGCGCGCAGCCCCCGCGCCACCCGGCGCCGGGCCTGCACCATCGGCGTGCGGTAGCGCAGCGCCGGGGGCACGTCGGCGGTCCCCTCGTCGTACCGCCGCTCCTCGTCGGAGACCAGCACGAACCAGTTCAGCGGCACCTGCCAGGTCGCCGTGCGGATCCACGGGCGGGCGTCGGGGTTGCGGGCGAGCCAGCGCTCGTAATCCTGGGCCGCCTGGCGGCGCACCACCGGCGGCAGCACCGCGTCCAGCACCGGCGGGGGCAGTTCGTCCGCCAGCCCGTCCAGGGCCTGCCAGCCGCGCAGCCGGGTCCGCCAGGGGCACACGCACACCGTGCCCTCGACCTCCAGCACGAAGGCGTCGCCACTCTCGTGCACCGGCACCGCGATCGGCGGGGTGGGCAGCAAGTCGGCCAGGGACCGGCGCAGTTCGTCCTGGTAGGTGGGGCGGTCCGGACGCCGGGCGTAGCGCGCCCAGTGACCGCGCTCCGGCTCCTGGAAGGCGCTCAGCGGCTCGTACACGCGCAAGTAGGCGGCATAGGGGACGACCACGGAGGACACCTTCGGCACGCCTGCTCCCTCCCCACCCGGTCCGGCTCGAAACCACTGCGCATCGTGCCATGGTCACGCGTGCGCGGCGGGCCCGGGAGAGTGATCCTGAACACTGCGCGGATGGTGAACGGGCCGAGGCTCTACGCTCATGCCACGGCTCCCCGCCACCCGCACGGGGACCGCACCCCACCCGCCGCTAGTACACAGGAGTCACCACAGTGACCGACGTAACCGGCGCGCCTGCTGATGTCCTGCACACCCTGTTCCACTCGGACCAGGGCGGCCATGAGCAGGTCGTGCTCTGCCAGGATCACGCCAGCGGCCTCAAGGCCGTGATCGCCATCCACTCCACCGCCCTGGGCCCCGCCCTCGGCGGCACGCGCTTCTACCCGTACGCCACCGAGGCCGAGGCCGTCGCCGACGCCCTCAACCTGGCGCGCGGGATGTCGTACAAGAACGCCATGGCCGGTCTCGACCACGGCGGCGGCAAGGCCGTGATCATCGGCGATCCGGAGCGCGACAAGACCGAGGAGCTGCTCCTCGCCTACGGGCGCATGGTCGCCTCCCTCGGCGGTCGCTACGTCACCGCGTGCGACGTCGGCACGTACGTCGCGGACATGGACGTCGTGGCCCGCGAGTGCCGCTGGACCACCGGCCGCTCACCGGAGAACGGCGGCGCCGGCGACTCCTCCGTGCTCACCGCCTTCAGCGTCTACCAGGGCATGCGCGCCTCGGCCCAGCACCTGTGGGGCGACCCCTCGCTGCGCGGCCGCAAGGTCGGCGTGGCCGGTGTCGGCAAGGTCGGCCACCACCTGGTGCGGCACCTGCTCGACGAGGGCGCCGAGGTCGTGATCACGGACGTGCGCGCGGACGCCGTCCGGCGGATCCTCCAGGAGCACCCCGCCGGGGTGACGGCCGTCGCCGACACCGAGGCGCTGATCCGGGTCGAGGGGCTCGACGTCTACGCCCCGTGCGCCCTCGGCGGCGCGCTGAACGACGACACCGTGCCGGTGCTGACCGCCGCGGTGGTGTGCGGCGCGGCCAACAACCAGCTGGCCCACCCGGGGGTGGAGAAGGACCTCGCCGACCGCGGGATCCTCTACGCGCCGGACTACGTGGTGAACGCCGGCGGGGTCATCCAGGTGGCCGACGAACTGCACGGGTTCGACTTCGACCGGTGCAAGGCGAAAGCGGCGAGGATCTTCGACACCACGCTGGCCATATTCGCACGTGCGAAGGAAGACGGCATCCCGCCGGCCGCGGCGGCCGACCGGATCGCCGAGCAGCGGATGGCCGACGCCCGCGCGGAACGCGCCGCGCGCTAGCCCGTTCGCACACATGAGCGGTACCCGTCGGCGGGAACTTGGAGAGAACTCTCACTTCCACCGGCGGGTCGTTCCCCGATAAGTGGTTAAAATCGCCACTGACCAGCGAGGACGGGGCGCCTCGAAGGTCATGGGCAGACGCGCGTGCTGCGGGCGACGTACCGTATGGGCGCGGGCTCAGGTACCGTGGAAGCCCTACGGACCGGCCTCTCCACGGAGGGTCCGTTCCGATCATGAACGCGTGTCAGACTCTGGGGCCGTCGAGCCCCGTCACCGAGGGGGTCGAGCCATGGGGCGCGGCCGGGCCAAGGCCAAGCAGACAAAGGTCGCCCGCCAGCTGAAGTACAACAGCGGTGGGACTGACCTGTCACGTCTGGCCAGTGAACTGGGCGCATCGACTTCGAGCCAGCCGCCGAACGGCGAGCCGTTCGAGGACGATGAGGACGACGAGGACGATCTTTACTCGCGGTACGCCGATCTCTACGGGGACGACGACGCAGACGAGGACGAGGGCCCCTCACAGCACCGTCGCGGCGCTTGACCCAGTACTCAGCACCAGCCCGGTCGGTGGCACTGCCACCGACCGGGTTCTGTGCTACCCCTGGGTCCGGCCCGCGGCGCCGTCAGACCGCGTAGGTGCCGACCAGCTCGGCGCCGGTCTCCTTGTCGCCCCGGTCGGTGATCTCGCCGGCGACCCATGCCTCGACCCCGCGGTCGGCCAGGGTCGCGAGGGCCACCTCGGTGGACTCCTCCGGGACGATCGCCATCATGCCGACGCCCATGTTGAGGGTCTTCTCCAGCTCCAGGCGTTCGACGTTCCCGGTCCTGCCGACCAGGTCGAAGATCGCGCCCGGGGTCCAGGTGGAGCGGTCGACCACGGCGTGCAGGCCGTCCGGGATGACCCGGGCCAGGTTGGCCGCGAGCCCGCCGCCGGTGATGTGGCTGTAGGCGTGCACATCGGTGGTACGGGTCAGCGCCAGGCAGTCCAGCGAGTAGATCTTGGTCGGCTCCAGCAGTTCCTCGCCGAGGGTGCGGCCCAGTTCGGCGACCTCGCTCTCCAGGGCCAGTCCCGCCGTGTTCAGCAGGACGTGGCGGACCAGGGAGTACCCGTTCGAGTGAAGCCCGGAGGACGCCATGGCGATCACGGTGTCACCTGTGCGGATGCGATCCGCCCCCAGCAGCCGGTCGGCCTCCACCACGCCCGTACCGGCGCCGGCGACGTCGAAGTCGTCCGCGCCCAGCAGGCCCGGGTGCTCGGCCGTCTCGCCGCCCACCAGGGCGCAGCCGGCCAGCACACAGCCCTCCGCGATGCCCTTGACGATGGCCGCGACCCGCTCGGGGTGCACCTTGCCGACGCAGATGTAGTCGGTCATGAACAGCGGCTCGGCACCGCACACCACGATGTCGTCCATGACCATGGCGACCAGGTCGTGGCCGATCGTGTCGTAGACGCCGAGGCGGCGGGCGATGTCGACCTTCGTGCCGACGCCGTCCGTGGCGGAGGCCAGCAGCGGGCGCTCGTAGCGCTTGAGGGCGGAGGCGTCGAAGAGCCCGGCGAAGCCGCCGAGGCCGCCCAGGACCTCGGGGCGCTGGGTCTTCCTCACCCACTCCTTCATCAGCTCGACGGCGCGGTCGCCCGCCTCGATGTCGACGCCCGCCGCTGCGTAGCTGGCACCAGTTGTCTCAGACATGGCTGTGAGAGCTTTCGTGTCGTACTGCGGGGTGTTACGGGCGGCGGATCGCGTCGGCCGCGGCCGTGGCGGCGGGACCGGCGGCCAGCTCGGTCTCCAGCAGCTGCTTGCCGAGCAGCTCGGGATCCGGCAGCTCCATCGGGTATTCGCCGTCGAAGCAGGCGCGGCAGAGGTTCGGCTTGGCGATCGAGGTCGCGTCGATCATGCCGTCGATGGAGATGTAGGCCAGCGAGTCGGCGCCGAGGCTGGTGCCGATCTCCTCGATGGTCATGCCGTTGGCGATCAGCTCCGCGCGGGTGGCGAAGTCGATGCCGAAGAAGCAGGGCCACTTCACGGGCGGGGAGGAGATCCGGATGTGGACCTCGGCGGCGCCCGCCTCGCGAAGCATGCGGACCAGGGCCCGCTGGGTGTTGCCGCGCACGATCGAGTCGTCTACGACGACCAGGCGCTTGCCCTTGATGACTTCCTTGAGCGGGTTCAGCTTCAGCCGGATGCCCAGCTGGCGGATGGTCTGCGAGGGCTGGATGAAGGTCCGGCCGACGTAGGCGTTCTTCACCAGGCCGCTGCCGAACGGGATGCCGGAGGCCTCCGCGTAGCCGATGGCGGCCGGGGTGCCGGATTCCGGGGTCGCTATGACCAGATCGGCCTCGACCGGGGCCTCCTTGGCCAGCCGGCGGCCCATCTCCACCCGGGAGAGGTAGACGTTCCGGCCGGCGATGTCGGTGTCCGGGCGGGCCAGGTACACGTACTCGAAGACACAGCCCTTGGGCTTCGCTTCCGCGAATCGAGTGCTGCGCAGGCCGTTCTCGTCGATGGCGACGAACTCGCCCGGCTCGATCTCCCGCACGAAGCTCGCGCCGCAGATGTCGAGTGCCGCGGACTCGGAGGCGACCACCCAGCCGCGCTCCAGCCGGCCGAGGACCAGCGGGCGGATGCCCTGCGGGTCACGGGCGGTGTAGAGGGTGTTCTCGTCCATGAAGACGAGCGAGAAGGCGCCCCGCACCTTCGGAAGGACCGCGTGGGCGGCCTCCTCGATGGTCAGCGGCTTGCCGTCCTCGTCGACCTGGGCGGCCAGCAGGGCCGTCAGCAGGTCGGTGTCGTTGGTGGCCGCGACCCTGGTGGAGCGGCTGTTGTTGTCGTTGGGCAACTCGGCGACCATCTCGGCGAGCTGCGCCGTGTTCACCAGGTTGCCGTTGTGGCCGAGCGCGATCGAGCCGTGCCCGGTGGCACGGAACGTCGGCTGGGCGTTTTCCCACACGGAGGCCCCGGTGGTCGAGTAGCGGGCGTGTCCGACCGCGATATGACCCTGGAGCGAACCGAGCGAAGTCTCGTCGAAGACCTGGGAGACCAGGCCCATGTCCTTGAAGACGAGGATCTGGGAGCCGTTGCTGACCGCGATTCCCGCGGATTCCTGACCCCGGTGCTGGAGGGCGTAGAGCCCGAAGTACGTGAGCTTTGCGACCTCTTCACCCGGAGCCCAGACGCCGAAGACGCCGCAAGCGTCCTGGGGGCCCTTTTCGCCGGGAAGCAGATCGTGATTGAGTCGACCGTCACCACGTGGCACGCCTCCGAGTGTAGGCGAGGTCGACCACTGGTCCGAATTGGCGATACGTGGCCTCCACCGGCCGGACACCGCCGAGCATCTTGGTGGATTCCGCGTTCGCGCAGGTCAGCACGGTTTCCGGGGTGGCCGGTGCACTGTGGGACCAGGTGCGCGGGACGCTCTCGGGCCATTCCCCGGCCTTGATGAGTGAGGTGTCGCACATCATTCGGGTGCGTGACGGCTGAGGTGCACGCGCTCCCCGTGACCGCTGGTGAGCGTGAGGGTGCCGTCGCCGGTGACGCCGGTGAGCGTCCGGCCGTCCAGCGCCCGCGCGAGCACCCGCTCGAAACTCATCCGGTCGGGAGCGCAGGCCATCTTGGTGGTGCGCAGCGCGCCGAAGGTGATCCGGTCGCCGTGCACGGTGGCCCGGGCGCTGAACCGGTTGCAGCCGAGGTCGCCGGCCGCGCCGCCGTCGGCGTCGATGCGCAGGCGCGGGGAGGCGGAGGCGGGGGCGGAGTGCGTGGTGCCGTCGGCGGTGACGCTGTCGACCCGCCACTCGACCCCGGTCACCGGTGCGGGAACGGTCATCGCACCACTGTCCGCCTTCCCGGCGCCGCAGGCCACCACCAGCGGGGCCGCGGCCAGGGCAAGACACTTCTTGTACCGGTTCATACGGTTTCGACGTGCCCGGCCCCGGCCCGGTTCCGTCATGCCAGCAGCGGCAGCAGTCCGCCGAGGTCCGCCCGCTCCCCGCTCGCGCTGACCCGTGCGTCGGCCAGTGCGTCCGCCCAGGCCAGGCGGCCGGTGGCGAGCCGGATCCAGGTCAGCGGGTCGGTCTCCACGACGTTGGGCGGGGTGCCGCGGGTGTGCCGGGGCCCGGCCACGCACTGCACGACGGCGTACGGCGGCACCCGCACCTCGGTGGAGCCGCCGGGCGCCTTCACGGCGAGGGCGTCGGCGAGCAGCCGGGTCACGGCGGCCAGCGCCTGCCGGTCGTAGGGAACCTTGAGTTCCGGCAGGGCGGCGTTGAGGTCGTCGGTGTGGACGACGAGTTCGACGGCGCGGGTGACGAGGTAGTCGTCCAGCGGCATGGCCCCGGCGTTGGTCGCCAGCAGCCGCCCGGCGGGGTGCGCGGCGAGGAGGGCGCGCAGGCCCTGGTCGACGTCGTCGAGGTAGGCGTCGAGGTCGGGGTGGTCCGCGGCGACCTGCCGGGTGAAGTCGGCGATGGCGGCGGAGTTCGCGGAGGTGCCGAAGGTCCACTGGACCACCTGGACCTCCTGCTTCGGCGGGGCCGGCCGGTCCAGGGCGCGCTGCACGGCGGTGACGGCCATGCCCATGTGCGCGATCAGGTCCCGTACGGTCCACTCGCCGAGCCGGGTGGGCAGGGCGAGCCGTTCGGGGCCGAGGCCGCGGACGGCCTCCCGGACGTTGCCGAGCTGGGCGAGGACCGCGGCTCGGGTCTTGGCGGGGTCATAGGTGCGGGCACGCTTCTTGGCCGGTGGCATGGCGGCGAGCCTATGCCTGCCCGGGGGCCTCCTCAGGCCCTTTTCGGCCAGGTCGCGGCGCCGCCGCGCGCGCCGGGCGGCGGCGGCCGCCGTCCGGCGCGTCCCGGGTTCCCGGGCCGCCGCCCGCCCCCGGCCCTGCTTCCCGCGCCGAGCCGACCGGGGGCACGGGGCGCCCGCCGGACCCGTGGCCGCTCCGGGGCGGGCCGAGGCGGGCCGAGGCGGGCCGAGGCGGGCCAACGTAGGCCGGGGCGGGCCGACGCGGGTAGACGCAGGCCGACGCGTGCCGGCGCGGGCCGACGCGTGCCGGCGCGGGCCGACGCGTGCCGGCGCGGTGACCGGTGACCGCGTGCGGAAGGCCCGCCCGGAACACCGGGCGGGCCTTCGCGCCGTACCGGCTCCGCGCCTACGCCAGCAGCGCCGGGATCGTCGCCTCGTGGGCCTCGCGCAGCTCGGCGAGGGGCAGCGTGAACTCGCCCTGCACCTCGACCGCGTCGCCGTCCACGACACCGATGCGGGTGGCCGGCAGGCCGCGCGCACCGCACATGTCGTTGAACCGGACCTCCTCCGAGCGCGGCACCGCCACGACGGCCCGCCCGGCCGACTCGGAGAACAGGAAGGTGAAGGCGTCCAGCCCGTCGGGCACGACCAGCCGCGCGCCCTTGCCGCCGAGCAGCGCGGACTCCACCACGGCCTGGACCAGACCGCCGTCGGACAGGTCGTGCGCGGAGTCGATCATGCCGTCGCGGGAGGCGGAGATCAGGATCTCGGCCAGCAGGCGCTCCCGCTCCAGGTCCACGGCCGGGGGCAGGCCGCCGAGGTGGTCGTGGACGACCTGGGACCAGGCCGAGCCGCCGAACTCCTCGCGGGTGTCGCCGAGGAGGTAGAGCAGCTGGCCCTCCTCCTGGAAGGCGACCGGGGTGCGGCGGGCGACGTCGTCGATCACGCCGAGCACGGCCACCACCGGGGTCGGGTGGATCGCGGCCTCGCCCGTCTGGTTGTAGAGCGAGACGTTGCCGCCGGTCACCGGGGTGCCCAGTTGCCGGCAGCCGTCGGCGAGACCGCGCACGGCCTCCGCGAACTGCCACATCACCGCCGGGTCCTCGGGCGAGCCGAAGTTCAGGCAGTCGGAGACGGCCAGCGGCTTGGCGCCGGTCGTGGCGACGTTCCGGTACGCCTCGGCCAGCGCCAGCTGCGCGCCCGTGTACGGGTCGAGCTTGGCGTAGCGGCCGTTGCCGTCCGTCGCGATCGCGACGCCGAGGCCGGTCTCCTCGTCCACGCGGATCATGCCGGAGTCCTCCGGCTGGGCGAGGACGGTGTTGCCCTGCACGAAGTGGTCGTACTGCTGCGTGATCCACTTCTTGGACGCCTGGTTCGGCGAGGCCACCAGCTTCAGGACCTGCTCGCGCAGTTCCCCGGAGGTCTCCGGGCGGGGCAGCTTGCCCGCGTCGTCCGCCTGGAGGGCGTCCTGCCAGTCGGGGCGGGCGTACGGGCGCTCGTAGACCGGGCCCTCGTGCGCCACCGTGCGCGGGTCGACGTCCACGATCTTCCCGCCGTGCCAGAAGATCTCCAGCCGGTCGCCGTCGGTGACCTCACCGATGACGGTGGCGATGACGTCCCACTTCTCGCAGATCTCCAGGAAGCGGTCGACCTTCTCCGGCTCCACGACCGCGCACATGCGCTCCTGCGACTCGCTCATGAGGATCTCCTCCGGCGAGAGCGTGGAGTCGCGCAGCGGGACGTCGTCCAGGGTGACGCGCATACCGCCGGAGCCGTTGGAGGCCAGCTCGGAGGTGGCGCACGACAGACCGGCCGCGCCCAGGTCCTGGATGCCGACGACCAGCTTCTCCCGGAACGCCTCCAGGGTGCACTCGATGAGCAGCTTCTCCTGGAAGGGGTCGCCGACCTGGACGGCGGGGCGCTTGGACGGCTTGGCGTCGTCGAAGGTCTCGGAGGCCAGGATGGAGGCGCCGCCGATGCCGTCGCCGCCGGTCCGGGCGCCGTACAGGATGACCTTGTTGCCCGTGCCGGAGGCCTTCGCGAGGTGGATGTCCTCGTGCCGCATCACGCCGATGGCACCGGCGTTGACCAGCGGGTTGCCCTGGTAGCAGGCGTCGAAGACGACCTCGCCGCCGATGTTGGGCAGGCCCAGGCAGTTGCCGTAGCCGCCGATGCCCGCGACCACGCCCGGCAGCACGCGCTTGGTGTCGGGGTGGTCGGCCGCGCCGAAGCGCAGCGGGTCCACGACCGCCACCGGGCGGGCGCCCATCGCGATGATGTCGCGGACGATGCCGCCGACACCCGTGGCCGCGCCCTGGTAGGGCTCGACGTACGACGGGTGGTTGTGCGACTCGACCTTGAAGGTGACGGCGTAGCCCTGGCCGACGTCCACCACGCCGGCGTTCTCGCCGATGCCGACGAGCAGCGCGTCCGACTCGGGCGCCTTCTCGCCGAACTGGCGCAGGTGGACCTTGGAGGACTTGTACGAGCAGTGCTCGGACCACATGACCGAGTACATGGCGAGCTCGGCACCGGTCGGGCGGCGGCCGAGGATCTCCACCACCCGCTCGTACTCGTCCTTCTTCAGACCGAGTTCGGCCCAGGGCAGCTCGACGTCGGGGGTCGCGGCCGCGTGCTCGACCGTGTCCAGAGGCGTCCGGCTCATGCGTTGACCAGCTTCTTGAGGATCGAGGTGAAGAACGGCAGCCCGTCGGTACGGCCCGTACCGATCAGCGGCTCGACGGCGTGCTCGGGGTGCGGCATCAGGCCGACGACGTTGCCGGCCTCGTTGGTGATGCCGGCGATGTCCCGCAGCGAGCCGTTCGGGTTGTGGTCCAGGTACCGGAAGGCGACGCGGCCCTCCGCCTCCAGCTCGTCGAGCGTGTACGCGTCGGCGACGTACCGGCCGTCCATGTTCTTCAGCGGGATGTGGATCTCCTGACCGGCGCGGTAGTCGCCGGTCCAGGAGGTCTCCGCGTTCTCCACCCGCAGCTTCTGGTCGCGGCAGATGAAGTGGAGGTGGTCGTTGCCGAGCATCGCGCCCGGGAGGAGGTGGGCCTCGGTGAGGATCTGGAAGCCGTTGCAGATGCCGAGCACCGGCAGGCCGGCCTTCGCCTGCTCGACCAGGGGCTCCATCACCGGCGAGAAGCGGGCGATGGCGCCGGCCCGCAGATAGTCGCCGTAGGAGAAACCACCGCACAGGACGACCGCGTCGACCTGCTTGAGGTCCTTGTCCTTGTGCCACAGGGCGACCGGTTCGGCGCCCGCGACCCGGATCGCACGCTGGGTGTCCCGGTCGTCCAGGCTGCCCGGGAAAGTGACGACGCCAATACGAGCGGTCACTTGGCCGCCTCCGCGACTTCGTCGACGCGGACCGTGAAGTCCTCGATCACGGTGTTGGCGAGGAAGGATTCCGCAAGATCGCGGATGCGGGCGAGCGCGGCCTCGTCGACCGGCCCGTCAACTTCCAGTTCGAAACGCTTTCCCTGACGTACGTCCGAGATCCCTTCGAATCCCAGGCGCGGCAGCGCACGCTGGACCGCCTGGCCCTGGGGGTCGAGGATCTCCGGCTTGAGCATGACGTCGACTACGACGCGTGCCACTGGCACTCCCGGTGTGTGGTGCTGAGCAGGTTCCTTCAGACTACCCGCACAAAATTTCTACGCGAGTAGAGTTGGAGGAAAGTACGTGAGGAGCGTCACGATCGGGTGTCGAAGCCGTACGCCCGCGAAAAGTTCTGGGAAAGTTCCACAGTCCGTCCGGCCCGCCTATTGCGCCCGGACACGCGGACGGATTTAGTCGGGCTTCACTTTCCTTTGCCGGGCACTGTACAAATGAATTGGCAATAGCCGATACTCGGCATGTCGTCGGCGTTGAGCTGTAACGACGTGCCGCACGAAGGGACCGAATATTCGTGGCGCAAAAGGTCGTGGTCACTCTCTTTGACGACATCGACGGCTCGGAAGCGGCGGAAACGATCGCCTTCGGACTCGACGGCAAGTCGTACGAGATCGACCTGAACGAAACCAACGCCGGGAAACTGCGCGAAGCGCTCGCGCCCTACGTCGAGGCCGGCCGCAAGCGGTCGCGGTCCGGCAAGGCGTTCCGGCAGACGGAGGTCGCCCCCGACCCGGCGGCCGTCCGCGCCTGGGCCCAGGCCAACAAGATGGACGTCCCGGCCCGCGGACGCATCCCGAAGAAGGTCTACGAGGCGTTCAGCGCCGCGCAGTGAGCCCCGGGAGAACCGAGTCCTCAGGGTCCGTCAGCAGGCCCTGAGGACCGCGCACTTGGGGCATACGGGGCGCGGGGCGGAGCCGACTTGCGCTACCCCCCCGCTGATCAGCTAATGTCTGGGACACGCCGAGGGGCGAGGCCGACAGGCCGAATCCCGAAGGCCATGCGGGTGTAGTTCAGTAGCAGAACATCCTCCTTCCAGGAGGAAGGCGCAGTGTGCGATTCCTGTCACCCGCTCTGCACCGCCGGCACGACCACTCCTGTGGATCGGGTAGGCTGGTGCTCGCACCGATCGGTGGGAGCCGATCGGGAGCAGTGCGGACGTAGCTCAGTTGGTAGAGCGCAACCTTGCCAAGGTTGAGGTCGCGAGTTCGAGCCTCGTCGTCCGCTCGGGGAGAAGGCCCCGGTCCACTGGACCGGGGCCTTCTCGTTTTCCGGGACCGGCCCAGACATTTGTCATGCCGGACGATGACATCGCGCACTGCCCGCGGGACCGCGCCGCCGGGACGCCGGGACGCCGGGGTCATGGACACAGCCGGACACGAGACGTGATCGAGGCCACCGGCCTCAGGCGTGTCTGCGGGGGCGGGTTCGAGGCCGTACGCGGAATCACCTTCTCCGTGGCCCGCGCGGAGATCTTCGCCCGGCCCTCACCCCCCGGCCGCCTCGCTGCGGCGGCTGCGCGCGCCGGCCCGCGCCGAACCCGCCCTCCTCGGCCACGACCGCGGGGTCGTGTTCACCGCGCTCGTCGCGCCGCTCGCCCTGCCGCTCAGCGTGCGGCCGGCCCTGGACCGGCCGCCGGACGCCGACGGTGTGACAGTCACCACATCCCTGCGGGCGGAACCGCCCGGCTGCCGGGTGCTGATCGTCACCGGGCACGGGCGGCCGGGCATCTGAAGCGGGCGCTCGCGGCCGGTGTGCGCGGGTTCGTCCCGAAGACCCTCAACGCCCGGCGGCTCGCCGGGATCATCCGTACCGTGCACGCCGGAAAGCCATATACCGACCCGGAGTTGGCCGCCGACGCGATCTCCGCCGGGGACTCCCCGCCGACCGCGCGGGAGGCCGAGATGCCGGAGCCGGCCGTCGGCGGCACACCGGTCACGGAGATCGCCGAGCGGGCCGCGCTGTCGCCGGGGACCGTGCGGAACCACCTCTCCTCGGCCGCCACCGAACCGGGTGCCGAGAACCGTCATGCGGCAGTGCGTCTCGCACGCGACCGAGGTTGGGTATAGTTGCTCTCGCGCCACGGCGCAACGCGGGATCAGGTCGGATCAGGCCGCGGCGTCCGGTGCGGTGCATCGCAAGGCGGAGGATCACCCGCGTACTGGGCGTACTCGGGTGGTCCGACAACGCGGCGCGGGGGTCCCCCCGGCCGAAGGCTGGGGGAGTGCCGTGCCGGGCGTCGCGGACCCGGGCTGATCCAAACGAAACCCCCTAGCTCCAGCTGGCTCCTGTGAGCCGTTCGTAGGCTTCCACGTACTTCTGCCGGGTCGCCGCCACGACCCGCTCCGGCAGTGCCGGCGGCGGCTGCTCGCTCCTGCGGTCCCAGCCGGACTCCGGCGAGGTCAGCCAGTCGCGCACGAACTGCTTGTCGTACGACGGCTGGGCGCGGCCCGGCTGCCACTGGTCGGCCGGCCAGAAGCGGGACGAGTCCGGGGTGAGGACCTCGTCGGCGAGGACGAGGGAGTCGCCGTCGAAGCCGAACTCGAACTTGGTGTCGGCCAGGATGATCCCCCGGTCCCGGGCGATGTCCCGGGCGCGGGAGTACACCGCGAGCGTGGCCTGGCGCAGCTGGGCGGCGGTCTCCGCGCCGACCTGGCGGGCCACCTCCTCGTAGGAGACGTTCTCGTCGTGCTCGCCGACGGCGGCCTTGGTGGCCGGGGTGAAGATCGGGGCGGGCAGCTCGGAGCCGTCGACGAGGCCCTCGGGCAGGGCGAGACCGCAGACCGTACGGGACTCTTCGTACTCGGCCAGGCCCGAGCCGGTGAGATAGCCGCGGGCCACGCACTCCACCGGGACCATCCTCAGCGACTTGCAGACCAGGGTGCGGCCCGCCCAGTCGGCCGGGGCGCCCTCGGGCACCTCGGTGCCGATGACGTGGTTCGGGGCGAGGTCGCGCAGCTGGTCGAACCACCACAGGGAGAGCTGGGTGAGCACCCGGCCCTTGTCGGGGATCTCCGTGGGCAGCACCCAGTCGTAGGCGGACATGCGGTCGCTGGCGACCATCACGAGGTCGCCCGCCTCGTTCTGGTACAGCTCGCGCACCTTTCCGGTGTGCAGGTGCACCAGGCCCGGAACCTCGATCGGCTCGGGCTTTTCTACGAATCCGGACACGGTTCCTCCCCGTGGTTCTGTCCAAGTGCCTCGATTCTCCCGTATGCGGGCGGTCGGGGTGCGGTCAGGGTGGTCAGTCGCGTTTGCAGATGCGGTCGAGCAGGTTCGCCGTGGCGCGCTGGATGCGGGGGTCCACATGGCCGGGCCGGTCCAGGGACGGGGACCAGGCGAAGGTGCCGGAGGCGAACACCCAGGCGCCGGAGGGGGCGCGGTAGAGGGACGTCTCCTGGTGGCGCAGGACGCCGTCGTTGTCGGTGTAGGGGGAGTGGGCGAGCAGGATGCGCTCGTCGTGCTCGGGCAGCGGGGTGCGCGGGAAGTAGCGGTCCGCCTCGCCGGCGACCAGGCCGTCGATCTCGTCGCCCTCGTGCGCGCCGGTCGCCTCCCACAGCCAGTGGCCGCCGTTGCGGACGATCAGCGGGTGCGGCTCGGGCACCCGGCCCGCGTACTGGATGCCGACCAGCTGCTGCTCGGGCCGGTCGACCTCCCGCCAGAGCACCGGCCGGCCCGGGCCCCTGCGCTTGCGGCAGGTCAGCAGCCGGTCCGGGACGCCGGACGGGGACGGGCCCAGCTCCACCTGCCAGTACATGGTGTTGGCGGAGAGGAAGACCAGCGAGGTGCCGCGGTCGCGGGCGTCCTCGACGGCCCGCCGCATCGGCACCGACCAGTACTCGTCGTGGCCGGGGAAGACCAGGCCCCGGTAGCGGGTGGGGTCCACCCGGCCGGCGTGCAGGTCGCGGGCGTCGGCGTAGGCGAGGTCGTAGCCGTAGCGCTCGGCCCAGCGGATGAAGTCGTAGGCGTGGCCGACGTGCAGGGGCAGGCCCGCGCCGGCGTAGGGCCGGTCGAAGGAGACCGTGGTGGCCGCGTCCGCCTCGCCGAGCAGCCGGCCCTTCTCGTCCCAGGCGTGGTACAGGCTGGCGCCGGTGTGGCCGTCCTCCGGGTAGAGGTTGTACGCCTGCCAGGTGATGTCGGGCAGCAGCAGGAGCAGGTCGGCGGGGTGGTCGTCGCGGACCGTGAAGGGCACGTGGGAGCGGTAGCCGTCGGCGGTGGTGAGGACGGCCACGTAGGCGCCGATGCTCCAGTAGGCGGGCACCTGGAGGCGCCAGGACAGCCACCAGTGGTGGCAGGAGACCGTGCGGTCGGCGGTCAGCGGCGGGGGCTGGACGATGCCGGAGAGCCGGGGGCTGGTGGTGATCTTCGCGGCGCCGTCGCCGCCGTAGTGGCCGATGCGGTAGATGTCGACGCCGAACTCCTGCGGCGGGTCGACCGTGATGTGGAAGTCGATCGCCTCCCCGGGCGTGACCGCGCCGGTGGAGGTGAAGCCCTTGATCTGGCGGTGCACGTCGTCGGCCGAGCGCGGCTCCGAGCCGGACGCGCGGGGCGCCGGGACGCACCGCTTCCCGTCGGCGGAGAGCCGCGGCGGGGCCGGGTCGACGTACCACGGCACGACGTGACCGGTGTCGTCGAAATAGGTCTCGCTGCCGCGCAGCCAGGGCACCGGGCCCTGACCGAAGGGGTCCGTGACGGCGTGCGCGAGTGCTCCGGACTCCCAGCGGCGAATGTGGTCCGAGACCATGGCCGCTCCCCTCCCTCATCCCCCCGTGCCGGCTCGGTGGTGCTCGCTGTTCTGGATGTGGCCTGCGGTGCGCGATGGACGCGCTGCGCGCCGTGTGCCCGGCCGTGCTGTCGTATGTCGCGTGGGTTTGCCAACGGCGTGGTCGGTCCAGCACATCACATGACGCACGGGTCTGGTCACTATTCGTTGCGAATTGACCTGAAGTGGAAAAGGTCTTTCCGTTAGCGCGGTGCCGGACGGGGCCCCGGCGGCGTCAGACGAGACGTACGGGCTTCTCGGGCCGTATGCCGGAGGCGGCCAGCCAGTCGCGCAGCGGGCCCGGGTCCCCCTCCTCGATCAGGCTGAGGACCCTGGGCGTCAGGTCGGCGGCCCGCTCTCCGCCCAGCAGCAGGGACGGGCCGTCCAGCCAGTCCAGGGCGGGCACCGCGCCGGCGGTGTCGACGGCCGCGCAGCACACCATCGCCGTGACGTGGTCGGCGAGCAGTTCGCGGGCGGTGCGGTGGGGCTGCGGCGGGAAGGGCGGCGGCACGCAGTCGCAGGAGGTGCCCCGTATCGGGCCGTCGGGCCGGCCGGCGGTGCCCTGCGCGGCGGACGGGGACTGCCGGGCGCTCTGGGCGCGGGCTTCCTCGCGGGCCAGCTCCGCGCTGAGGCCGGCGGCCAGCGCGGCACTGCGTTCGGTGCCGGGTTCCGTGTCGGCATCGGTACCGGGCTCGGTGCCGGGCTCAGTGCCGGGCTCGGTGTCCGGCGGGCCGGACGGCTGCCGCGGCGGGTTCCCGCGGTCGGCTCGCGGGCCGTTCCGGGGCCGCTCGGTGAGGTGGTCCAGGAGCCGGGAGAGGGTGGGACCGTCGGGGTCGGGGGCTCCGGGGGCGCGGGAGGGGCGGACGCCCAGGGAGTCCAGGACGCGGTGCAGACGGGCCGCGTCGGAGCGCCAGGTGCGGTCCACGACCTCCTCCGGATACGCCTGCCAGTCCACCGGCGCCCAGTCGGGGCGCGGTTCCGCGGGACCGCCGTGGAAGAGGTGGGCGGCGAGCAGCGAGGTCGCCTCGTCCACCGCGCCGGGCTCCTCCAGCAGATCGCAGGCAGGCCGCTCGCCCAGCCGCGAGGTGAAGCCCTCGGCGAGCCGGTCGCGGCGGGAGAGCTCGGTGAGCGCCGCGACCACGCCGGCGTCCAGCCGGGACGGCCAGCGGCCCATGCGCCAGGCGGGCAGCGCGACCCTGGTCAGCAGCCGGTCCCAGCCGGCGTACGCCAGCCCCACCTGCTCCTGGGCGACGATCCGCAGGCCGTAGTCGACGGCCTGGGCGCGCTCGGCCGCCGCCACCGCGACCCCGCGTTCCATCAGGGTGGCGTGCTCCCGGCAGCCGCGCAGCAGCAGCCGGGCCACCCAGCCGAGGGCCGCGCACAGCCCGCGGGTCAGCGGGCAGCGGCCCGGCGCCGAGGCGACGGCGACGGCCGCGTCCAGCCCGCGCACGAAACGGCGGGCGGCGGCTATGTCCGGGTGCGCCGAGGGGCCCGTCCCCGCGATGACCGGGGCGAGGACCGCGCGCAGCTCGCCGACGCGCATCCACCACAGGAACGGGGAGCCGATGACGAGGACCGGTGCGACGGGGGGCCTGCGGCGGCCCGGGCCCGCCGCCTCGTCCGGTGCCGGCCGCGGCGGGCCGTGGGCGCAGTGCGCCCGGTCCTCCAGCCAGCTGTCGCAGTCCGGGGTGAGCGCTATGGCCGACGGCACCGGCACGTCCAGGCGGTCGGCGAGGTCGCGCACCATCCGGTACAGGTCCGGGGCGGACTCCTCCGGGACCGGCACGGTGGGGGTCGTGGCGGGCCGGGCCCGGGCCACCACCGCGGCGACGCCGGCCGCGGCCAGCAGCACCAGCACCGCGAGCACGCCCACCGCCCAGCGGGCGGCGTCCCAGTCCCGGCCGACGAGATGGCCGGTGGTGGCGCCGGTCAGCAGGATCACCGCGGCGCCCGCGGGCAGCAGGGCCACGGCCAGCGCCCGGCCCCGGACCCGCAGCACGGCGAGGGCCCGGGAGCGCGCCGCCTGTGCGCCCGCCTCCACACCGATTCCACTCACGTGCCGACCTCGCCCCCTGCCTGCCGATCGCGTGCTGCCCTGGTGTTGCTCACTCCCCCACTGTGGCACCCGCCCGTGACATCGCAATGCCGGTGGGCCAAGTGCCGGAACGCTTGCGCGGCACCCTAGTTGGGGCCCGCGCCCCCGTCAGCCGGAAAGGCGATCGCTCACTCGATGGAATGGCTTTGGTCAGAGCTGGGTGACGGAAAGCAAAGATCAGGCCCCGGATTCTCATCCGGGGCCCGATGGGGTGCGAGGGTTCCGCGGCCACCGCGCCGACCTGCGGCGCCGCACCGCGCCACGCCGCGCTACGCCGCGCTACGGCTGTGTCGGCACAGCCGCCGCGGCCGCCTCGGCCGCGATGTCGGTGCGGTGCTGCGAACCGTCCAGACCGATCCGGTCCACCGCCCGGTACGCCCGCTCGCGCGCCTCGGTCAGGTCCTTGCCGGTGGCCGTGACGGACAGCACCCGGCCGCCCGCGCTGACCACGGCGTCGCCGTCCCGCCGGGTGCCGGCGTGCAGCACGTACGCGTGCGGGGCGTCCTCGGCGGCCACCGCGTCCAGGCCGGTGATCGGGTCGCCGGTGCGCGGGCTGCCCGGGTAGTTGTGGGAGGCGACGACGACGGTGACGGCCGCCTCCTCGCTCCAGCGCAGCGGCGGCAGGTCGGCGAGGTTCCCGGTGGCGGCGGCCAGCAGGACACCGGCCAGCGGGGTCACCAGCCGGGCCAGCACGACCTGGGTCTCCGGGTCGCCGAAGCGGGCGTTGAACTCGATGACCCGCACCCCGCGCGAGGTGATCGCGAGACCGGCGTAGAGCAGCCCGGAGAAGGGCGTGCCCCGGCGGCGCATCTCGTCCACCGTCGGCTGGAGCACGGTCCCGAGCACCTCGTCGACCAGCTTCGGGTCGGCCCACGGCAGCGGCGAGTACGCCCCCATGCCGCCGGTGTTCGGGCCCTCGTCGCCGTCGAGCGCGCGCTTGAAGTCCTGGGCGGGCTGGAGCGGGACGACGGTCTCGCCGTCGGTGACGGCGAACAGGGAGACCTCGGGGCCGTCCAGGAACTCCTCGATGACGACCCGCTCGCAGGCCGCCGCGTGCTCCTTGGCCGCCTCCAGGTCCGAGGTGACGACGACGCCCTTGCCGGCGGCGAGGCCGTCGTCCTTGACCACGTAGGGGGCGCCGAAGGCGTCGAGGGCCCGGGCGACCTCCTCGGGGGTGGTGCAGACGTAGGAGCGGGCGGTCGGCACCCCGGCCGCCGCCATGACGTCCTTGGCGAAGGCCTTGGACCCCTCCAGCCGCGCGGCCTCGCCGGACGGGCCGAACACCGGGATGCCGGCGGCGCGGACGGCGTCGGCCACACCGGCGACCAGCGGGGCCTCCGGGCCGACGACGACCAGCCCGGCACCGAGGCGGTTGGCCAGCTCGGTCACCGCGGCGCCGTCGAGCGCGTCGACGGGGTGCAGCTCGGCGACCTCCGCGATGCCGGCGTTGCCGGGGGCGCAGTACAGCGCGGTGACGTCGGGATCGAGGGACAGGGAGCGGCACAGGGCGTGTTCGCGGGCGCCGCTGCCGATGACGAGGACCTTCACGGGGTCAGCCTAATGGCAAGGTTGCCGAAGGCCGGGGCCCGGGATTGTCGTGCTTTCCTCCGAACCCGTCACTCGTTGGACAGTTCCTCCACGACGGTCGCCCCCAGCTCCCGCACGATCAGCTCGTGGCCGGAGAGGGCCGACTCGTCCAAATCCGGGTCGTCGTCCTCGGGGATGTCGTCCTCGGGAGCGACGGGCGGGGGCTCGGACGCGACGGCCGGGCGGGACGCGGCGGCGGGCGCGGCCGGAGCGCTGTGCCGGGGCGCGGCG
>NZ_JOCB01000102.1 GCF_000718775.1 Streptomyces sp. NRRL S-31 | reverse complement strand
GACCGAGAGTGGGTCCGAAGGGCGGTCACCTCATCCGGCATACGACCGCTGCACGATATACGGACGGCAGCCGTACGGAGGCGACCGCCCAGGCTGACCGGTCCGTGGTGGTGGGGAGCGGGCCCACGTCCACCGTGCACCGCCTGCTCCCACCGCCTGCGACCGGGCCGCCGGGTCAGCCGGGCATGGGGTGATGCGCCCGGGCGAACTGCTCCACGACGGCGGCGCAGAAGGCGGGCAGGTCGGCCGGGCCGCGACTGGTGACCAACTGCCCGTCGACGACCACCTCCTGGTCGGCGATGACCTCCGCGCCGGCGTTGCGAAGGTCGGTGCGGATGCTGGGCCAGGACGTCAGGCGGCGGCCGCGCACGGCGTCGGCTTCCGCCAGGGTCCACGGGCCGTGGCAGATCGATGCGACCGGCTTCCCGCTGGCCATGAAGTCCTTGACGAACTGCACCGCGTCGCGGTCCATGCGCAGTTGGTCAGGGTTCATGGTGCCGCCGGGCAGGAGCAGGGCGTGGTAGTCGTCGACGGAGGCGTCGGCGACCAGGCGGTCCACCGGGAAGGTTCCGGCGGCGTTGAGGTCGAACTGGCGGGCCTGGATCTCGCCGTGGTGGAGCGAGACGATCTCGGTCTTCGCCCCTGCGCCCTGCAACGCGCCGCGCGGCTGGTCGAGTTCCACGCGCTCGACGCCGTCGGTGGCCAGAATTCCCACCCGCATCCCCCGGAGTTCCTGTGTCATGGTACGGCTCCCTTCACGAGTCGCCGGTTCTTGGGACGCGAGCGGTTGGAACACCCGGCGGGGCCCGAAGGTGCCCCGAGTGCATGGCTGCGCGCGGTCGGCAAAAGCTGCCGTCCGAGTGAGGACGACCTTCGTCCAGCCGTCGTCGCGGGCGCCGGAATACTGGTGTCCGTGTATCCGTCCGCTGCCTTGTTGAGTATGAGTTCGTGGGAGATGATCCGGGGCGGCTCGACCTTCCCGGCCTGAGACGAGGCGGCGCCACGCACCGGGGCGCGACCGCTACAGCAGCCGGTCGAACACCGCTGTAACGCCCTCCCAGTGACTGGTCTGCGGGTTCTTGACATCCGGATACATGATTTCGAACGTCTCGGCGAGAGCGACGCTGAGACCGCCGATGATCTCGGGGTAGCGCTCTTCGGCCTCCTGGGTGGGTGCCCTGTCGAGGGGAGGGTGTGCGGCGAGCTGTTCCAGGATCGGCTTCAGCTCGACCTCCTCGTCGAGCCGCCGGAACCGATGGATGCTCTCCTGGAGGCCCTTGGTGATCGGTAGATCCCACGGTTCGACGGTGTCCCTGCCGTTGGCCTTGGCCGACCTGGCCGGCGACCAGGAGGTCGTAGAGCTTGGCGTCGACGAAATCGCCGTACCGCTTCAGGTCGTTCCTGTCCACGTCGAGGCTTGCGGCGGCGCGGAAGAACCTCTCGAACTTCGACACACCCATCACGGTCATGCCTCTCGCCTCCTCACCGGGAACGGACGGCGCCGTTCGCTCCCGCCCGCGCCGCTATCGGCTGTTACCCGGTCGAGATTCGCAGAGCCCCCTACGGAGCGCCTCCGCACTCCAGGCCGAAAAAGGGCGCCCCCTCTTCCCCTGGCAGAGCAGCATGAAGTGCGCAGGCATCCCTCGGCCGGCCGTACGGCCGCCCGTCCACAGGCGGCTGCACGGCGTTGCGACGCCTCGTACGAGAGGAGAGGCGTCGCGCGGGGGGCCACCCTGACGACCTCTTCAGAGCATCTCCAGGGGCGTGGGCCCGTTGGGCGGCGGGAACGCCTCGTCTAGGGCGTCGAGCGCCTCGGTGGGAAGGCGGAGGTCCAGCGCGCCGTGGTTCTCCCGAACGTGGTCGTGTGATCCGGAACGCGGGATCGCGGCCACCCCCCGTTCCAGCACCCAGGCGAGTGCGACCTGGGCCGGCGTGGCTCCGAGGGCCCGGGCCACGGCACCCAAGGCGTCGCCCTTCAGCAGCCGCCCCTGCTCGATCGGGGAGTAGGCCATGACCGTCACCCCGGCCTCGCGGCACCAGGGGAGCAGATCCCACTCGATGCCGCGCCGGGAAAGGTTGTACAGCACCTGGTCGACGGCCGTGGCGGCGCCACCGGGGAGGGTGGCCAGCTCGGCCAGGTCAGCCACGTCCAGATTGCTCACGCCCCAGTGCCGGATCTTCCCCGCCTCCATCAGGTCGGTGAATCCCGCGAGGGTCTCCTCGAGTGGCCACCGGCCCCGCCAGTGCAGCAGGTACAGGTCCAGCCGTTCCGTACGGAGCCTCCGCAGGCTGCCCTCGCAGGCGGCGACGGTGCCCTTCCGGTCGGCGTGGCCGGGCAGCACCTTGCTGACGAGGAAGACCTCCTCCCGGCGTCCACGGAGGGCCTCCCCGACCAGTTCCTCGGCTGCGCCGTCGCCGTACATCTCCGCCGTGTCGACGATGGTCATGCCCACATCCACGCCCAGTCGCAGTGCGGCGATCTCCTGTTCACGCCGGGCCGGGGCCTCGCCCAGGTACCAGGTGCCCTGCCCGAGCGCCGCGATCTCCTCACCGGAGGGGAGCGTGATCGTTCCGGCCGATTCCGCAGACATCTCGGGCCTCCCGTCCGCCGCGGATCCGCGTCACGCGCACCCGGACCGGGTGCCCAGGTCCGCGCCTCCCAGACAACGCGGCGACCACTGACACGGCGCCGCCGCGGGAGAGGACCGCCGCGAAGCCGAGCAGCGCGGTCCGCACGGCGGGCTGCCCGCCTTGACTGCCGCTGACACCGCTCGCGCGGAAGTTCCAGTGAGGCATCAGCCGGGTCCGCCCAGCACGATCTTCCACACTCGGGTCGCCACCTGGAGGTTCAGCCGGTCCTCGACGTTCGCGAGGTCGTGGCCGCTGATGTCGCGGATGCGCTGGAGCCGATAGCGCAGCGTGCTGCGGTGGATGGCGAGGGAGTCGGCGGTCTCGTCGTAGTTGCCGCCACAGTCGAAGTACCGGGACAGGGTCTCCACCATGGTCGCGTGGTGCCGGGAGTCGTAGTCGATGAGCTGCCCGAGCCACTCGTGGACGAACGTCTCCAATTCCCGGTAATCGTTGCCGGGTCCCAGGATGCGGTAGAGGCCGAGCTCGTCGAAGAACGTCGTGCCGTAGCGCTCGTGGGAGTGGCGGCGCACCTCCAGGGCGCGCCGCGCCTCCTGGTAGTGGTGGGGGATGTCGTTCAGGGAGTCGGATGGGGCGCTCACCCCGATCGTCCCGGACCTTGATCCGGTCGCCCGGGCGAGCGCTTCGTACAGCGCGCGGGCGTGCGGCCGGTCGTCGGTGACCAGGACGACGTGGTCGGAGCGTCGGGTCAGCAGCGAGCGCATGCCCACGGCAAAGGCCGCCCGCCCCACGGTCTGTGCGAAGGAATCGTCGGCGGTCCGGTTCGACCACTGCACCACGACGACGTAGTGGCTGCGGTGCAGGTCGTGTCCGACTGCCTCGGACCGGGCGTAGGCGCTCGCCTCGTCCGTCCCCGCCAGGAGGTCGTCGACCAGCTCGCGGTGCAGCCTCAGCTCCACTTCGGCCAGATCGCGCAGGTGCGACATTTCCAGCGCGAGCGACGCGGCGGCGTGTTCCAGCGCGAGCACGGTGTGCTCGTCGGCCTCCTCCCGGGCATCGACCAGGGCCAGCACGCCCAGGATCTCGCCGTGCGGTCGGATCAAAGTGATCAGCCGGTCCCTTATCCGCACCGGACCGGCCTGGCGGGCGACGGCGTGCAGCATGTCGTCCTGGCGCACGGGGTTCGGTTCGGGGTAGGGGACGGGGCGGCTGGGGCCGGTCCAGGACCTCAGCCGACCGAAGCGGTCCTCGACCAGCGCGGGAAGTCCTGTCAGCCCGTGCAGTGCGCGGGTGACGGCTTCCTCGCCGCCACCCGAGGCAGCGACGTCGGCCATCAGAGCGTGAACGGCTCGCTCGTAGCTCAGCTCGGCCACCACAGAGATCAGCTTCCGCTGGAGGGCTGTGCGTTCCTCCCTCAGCCGGTGCAGCTCCAGCGCGTCCTCGCCTTGGCGGCGGTGCGCGAAGGCGACAGACAGTGCGGCAGCGGTGTGCCGGACGAGCATGGCGAGCAGGGACCGCTCGGTCTTGGTGGGCCGTGAGCGGGACGTGACCACGAGGTAGCCGTGGAGTACCCCGGGTCCGCGTAGCCCCAGGGCCCGGCCCCAGGGCCTGCCGGCCACGGTCACCTTGCCGTCCTGCCCGGCCAGCTCCCGCACCCTCCGGCCCACGGCCGAGGCATGCGTTCGCCCGTTCCACGGGCTGGGGACCAGGTCGCCGTCCACCTTGAGGTATCCGGCCTCGGCGCTGTACGGCCCCGCGGCGACTATGTGATCCATGGCCAGGCGCAGGATCTCGCCTTCGTCCGGAGCGTCGAACTGGGCGTGGGAGAGCGCGATCAGTTCGTGGAGGGCATGGGCGGCCGGGGTGCGAGCGGGCAGGCGGGGCCGCCTGGGCGCGGCCGTGGGGTGCCGCCGGGCGCCGACCCGCGGAAGGCTGCCCTTCCGGTCGGAGCAGCGGTACAGGCTGTACGCCCGACTGCCGACCATGGGATCACTCCGTCCTGCGGAGGTGAGCGGCTTTCGCGTACCCGGTCCCGGGCCGGCTACCCGAGACGCGTGGGTTCTTTCTCTCGTACTCGTGGGGCGACCGGACCCGCGCATTCCTGACTCGCCAGGCGCAGGCGTGGAGCCACCCGTTTCGTCACCCTGGGGAGTGCTCGAGACCCTCCGTGCGCACCGGTGGGAAACCGGCGGAGTCCCACCTCTGTCCGAACGAACGTGATCCGGAGAGTCGACGCAGGCGCTGCACCGGGAGGAGTTCCTCATGGCCAAGGCAGTGGGCATCGACCTGGGCACCACCAACTCGGTGATCGCCGTGTGGGAGGGCGGCGAGCCGTCCGTCGTGCCCAACAGCGAGGGCAATCGCACGACACCGTCCGTGGTGGCCTTCACCGACACCGGGGAACGTCTGGTGGGCCAGCTGGCCCGGCGCCAGGCGATCCTCAACCCCAAGGGCACCATCTACTCGGCCAAGCGGTTCATCGGCCGGCACTTCGACGAGATCTCCGACGAGGCCAGGGCGGTGGCGTACGACGTCGTCGAGGGCGACGGCGGGGCGGCCCGCTTCAAGGTGCGCGGGAAACTGTACGCGCCTGAGGAGATCAGCGCACAGGTGCTGCGCAAACTGGCCGACGACGCGTCCAAGCAGCTGGGGGAGCGGGTCACGGAGGCGGTCATCACGGTTCCCGCCTACTTCAACGATGCCCAGCGCACCGCCACCAAAGACGCCGGACGGATCGCCGGACTGGAGGTGCTGCGGATCATCAATGAGCCGACGGCGGCCGCCCTCGCGTACGGCATGGACAAGAAGGAGCACGAGACCGTCCTCGTCTTCGACCTGGGCGGCGGCACCTTCGACGTGAGCATCCTCGACGTCGGCGACGGCGTGGTGGAGGTGCGCTCCACGGCCGGTGACAGCCACCTGGGCGGCGACGACTTCGACCGGCGTCTGGTGGACTACCTCGCGGACGACTTCCAGAAGGAGAACGGCATCGACCTGCGCAAGGACCCGCAGGCGCTGCAACGACTGTTCGAGGCGGCGGAGAAGGCCAAGACCGAGCTCAGTTCGGTGACGCAGACGCAGGTCAGCCTGCCGTTCATCACGGCCGACGCCTCGGGCCCCAAGCACCTCACCGACTCGATCATGCGGTCCACCTTCGAGCAGATCACCGGCGACCTGGTGGAGCGTTGTCTGGGACCGGTGCAGCAGGCGATGGCCGACGCGAAGGTCGGCGAGAGCGACATCGACGAGGTCATCCTCGTCGGCGGCTCCACCCGCATTCCCGCCGTCCAGACGCTGGTCCGCCGGCTGACCGGCGGCAAGGAGCCCAACATGAGCGTCAACCCCGACGAGGTCGTGGCCCTGGGCGCCGCGATCCAGGCCGGGGTACTCAAGGGCGAGGTCAAGGACGTCCTGCTGCTCGACGTCACACCCTTGTCGCTGGGCGTGGAGACACGCGGCGGAGTGATGACGAAGATCATCGAGCGGAACACCACCATTCCGGTGCGCCGCAGCGAGACCTTCTCCACCGCCGAGGACAACCAGCCGGCCGTCGATGTGGTGGTCCTCCAGGGCGAGCGCGAGCGGGCCGCCGACAACCGGGTGCTGGGCCGGTTCCAGCTCACCGACATCCGGCCGGCGCCGCGGGGCGAACCACAGATCGAGGTCACCTTCGACATCGACGCCAACGGCATCCTCAACGTCAAGGCCCGCGACCGGGACACCGGCAAGGAACAGGGCATCACCATCAGCGAGAGCTCCAACCTGGACCGCAGTGAGGTCGAACGCATGGTCCAGGAGGCCGAGCGCAACCAAGGTCAGGACCAGGCACTCCGCGAGGCCGTCGACGCACGCAACGAACTCGACGCCGTCGCGTACCAGGTCGAGAAGCGCCTCGCCGAACTGGGCGACGCAGCGCCCGCGCACGAGAAGGCACGCGCCGAGATCCTCGTCTCCGACGCCCGGGCGGCGGTCAAGGATGAGGCGGGCGTGGAGCGCGTGCGGCCTCTGACCTCCGAGCTCCAGCAGTTGCTCGCCGGACTGGCGGCACATCAGGGCGCCGCCACAGGCGGCGGTCCCGGCCAGGACGCCGCCACCGGCGGTCCCACGAGTGACGGTGACGATGATGTCATCGACGCCGAGTTCGACAAGGGCTGAGGCGCGCCATGCCCACCCACCCCCAGGAACCAGACCGGGCCGCGTCGGATCCGGGCGCACAGGTCCCGGAAGGCGCCGGACCCGGTCCTCGCGGGGATCTGCCCCAACCGGGCCCGTCCCGGCCCGAAGCGGCGAACGGCGAACCGGGACCCGATGCCGCCGGCCCCGCGCCCGCCGAGGACGAGTACACGACCGCGATCAAGGAACTGGAGGACCGCTGGCGGCGCGCGCTCGCCGACCTCGACAACCTTCGCAAGCGTCACGCCAGGGAACTGGAGCGCGAACGGGCGGCAGAGCGGTCCCGCACGGCGGCCGCCTTCCTGCCCGTCCTCGACAACCTCGAGCTCGCCCTGACCCATGCCGGCGCCGATCCGGGGGCGATCGTGGAGGGTGTCCGGGCCGTACGCGACCAGGCGGTGAACGTCCTCGAACTGCTCGGCTACCCGCGGCACGCGGAGAGCGGTGTCGCCTTCGACCCGGCCCGGCACGAGGTGGTCGGTGTCGTCCAGGACCCCGACGCCCCCCCGGGCACCGTCGTCGAGGTGCTGCGCCCCGGCTACGGGGACGGCGAACGGCAGCTCAGGCCCGCCTCCGTGACGGTCGCGAAGCGGGAGTGACCGGTCATGGCACGGGACTTCTACGAGGTGCTGGGCGTGTCGCGGACCGCGAGTCAGGACGAGATCCAGCAGGCATATCGCAAACTCGCCCGCAGGTACCACCCGGACGTCAACAAGGACCCCGGGGCGGAGGAGAGTTTCAAGGACCTCAACGAGGCATACAGCGTCTTGTCCGACCCCAGGAGCCGGGCCCGCTACGACCGCTTCGGCGAGGACTTCCGCAAGATCCCCGAGGACTTCGACGAACGGGTCGCGGCCGGAGCGGGCGGCGGCTTCCGCGGTCGGAGGACCGCAGGCGCGGGCGGTCCTCGCGTCCGCTACACCACCGGCTTCGGCGACGACTTCGGCGCGGAGGGCATCGACATCGAGGACCTGCTCGGCTCCATGTTCGGAGCCGGCGCCGCCCGAGGCGGCGTCCCCGGAGCGGACCAGGAGGCCGAACTGCCGCTCACCGTCGAGGAGGCGTACCGAGGCGGCCGTCGCACCGTCACACTCGCCGGCCCCGGCGGGCAGCCGCGGCGGTACGAGGTCGACGTGCCGCCGGGCGTCACCGACGGGCAGCGCATCCGGCTGGCGGGTGAGGGAGGCCGGGGCAGTGGTGACGCGGCCGCGGGCGACCTGTACCTGCGGGTGCGTATCCTGCCCCACCCCCGGTTCCGGCTGGACGGCCGTGATGTGCACGTCCAGGTCCCGGTCGCCCCGTGGGAGGCGGCCCTGGGCGCGACCGTGCCGGTGCCCACGCCCGGCGGCGGCACGGCGAAGGTCACGGTGCCCGCGGGCTCGTCCAGCGGCCGGCGGCTGCGGCTGCGCGGCGAGGGCATGCCGAACCCGCGGGGCGCGAACGGCGACCTCTACGCCGAACTTCGCGTCATGGTGCCTCCCGCCCTCGGCGACCGGGAGCGCGAACTGTTCGAGGAGCTCGCCGCCACTTCCTCGTTCGATCCCAGGAGGACGCGATGAACGACCGACCCGCGGGAGCGGGAGGCATCGGCCGGGCCGGCATGGGCGCCCGTCCGGTACGAACGGGCGCCGACAACACCGCCTCGACGGCTGTCCGGTACGCGCTCGTGCCCGTCCCCAGGCTCTCCCTGTCCGCCGTGGCCCTTCGCTCGGGCCTCCACCCCGATCTGATCCGCCGGTTCGTCGCCCTCGGCCTGGTCGACGCGGAACGCGACTCCGCGGGGCGACTGGTGTTCAACCCCACGGCCCCGGCGGTTCTCGCGCGTATCCAGCGGCTGCGCACCGGACTCTGCCTCAATTACGCATCCATCGGTCTGGTGCTCGACCTGCTCGACCGCATCAGCCTGCTCGAAGCCGCCCTGCGCGGCCGCGGCACGAGGAGTGAAACACCCCCATGGACATGAACCGTCTCACCCAGAAGTCGCAGGAAGCCCTCCAGGAGGCCCAGAGCGCGGCCGTCGGCATGGGGCACACCGAGGTCGACGGGGAACACCTGCTGCTCGCGCTTCTCGATCAGGAGGACGGTCTGATCCAACGGTTGCTGCAACAGGCCGGCACCGAGCCGGAGGAACTGCGCGCGGCCGTGCGCGAGGAACTCTCCCGCCGCCCGAAGGTCACCGGTCGCGGCGCGGCACCCGGCCAGGTCTTCGTCACCCAGCGCCTGTCCCGCCTGCTCGACGCCGCCGAGCGGGAGGCCAAACGCCTCAAGGACGAGTACGTGTCCGTGGAGCACCTCCTGCTCGTCCTGGCCGAGGAGGGCTCGGCGACCGCCGCCGGACGTCTGCTCAAGGAGCACGGCGTGACCCGGGACTCGTTCCTGAGCGCGCTCACCCGGGTCCGCGGCAACCAGCGCGTCACCTCCGCCAACCCCGAAGTGGCCTACGAGGCGCTGGAGAAGTACGGCCGCGATCTCGTCCTGGAGGCTCGGTCCGGGCGGCTGGACCCGGTCATCGGCCGTGATGCGGAGATCCGCCGCGTCACCCAGATCCTCAGCCGCAAGACCAAGAACAACCCCGTCCTCATCGGCGATCCCGGCGTCGGCAAGACCGCCATCGTCGAGGGCCTGGCCCAGCGCATCGTTCGCGGCGACGTCCCCGAGGGCCTGCGCGACAAGACGGTGTTCGCTCTCGACATGGGCTCCCTGGTCGCCGGCGCCAAGTACCGCGGCGAGTTCGAGGAACGCCTCAAGGCCGTGCTGTCCGAGGTGAAGGCCGCCCAGGGACGCATCCTGCTCTTCGTCGACGAACTCCACACCGTCGTCGGCGCGGGCGCCGCCGAAGGGGCCATGGACGCGGGCAACATGCTCAAGCCGATGCTCGCCCGCGGCGAACTCCACATGATCGGCGCCACCACCCTCGACGAGTACCGCAAGCACATCGAGAAGGACGCCGCCCTCGAACGCCGCTTCCAGCAGGTCCTGGTCGACGAGCCGAGCGTGGAGGACACCATCTCCATCCTGCGCGGACTGCGCGAACGCCTCGAGGTCTTCCACGGCGTGAAGATCCAGGACACCGCACTGGTCTCCGCGGCCACCCTCAGCCACCGCTACATCACCGACCGGTTCCTGCCCGACAAGGCCATCGACCTCGTCGACGAGGCGTGCGCCCGGCTGCGTACCGAGATCGACTCCATGCCCGCCGAACTCGACGAGATCACCCGCCGCGTCACCCGCCTGGAGATCGAGGAGGCGGCCCTGTCCAAGGAGACCGACGCCGCCAGCAAGACCCGCCTGGAGGAACTGCGCAAGGAACTGGCCGACCTGCGCGGCGAGGCAGACGCCAAACACGCCCAGTGGGAGGCCGAACGGCAGGCCATCCGCCGCGTGCAGGAGCTACGCCAGGAACTGGAGCAGGTCCGCCACGAGGCGGAGGAGGCCGAACGCGCCTACGACCTCAACCGCGCCGCCGAACTCCGCTACGGCCGCCTCCAGGACCTGGAGCGCCGGCTGAAGGCCGAGGAGGAGCAACTGGCCGCCAAACAAGGGCAGAACCGGCTGCTGCGCGAGGTCGTCACCGAGGAGGAGATCGCCGAGATCGTCGCCGCCTGGACCGGTATCCCCGTCGCCCGTCTCCAGGAGGGCGAACGCGAGAAGCTGCTGCGCCTCGACGAGATCCTGCGCGAGCGCGTCATCGGCCAGGACGAGGCCGTCAAACTCGTCGCCGACGCCATCATCCGCGCCCGCTCAGGCATCCGCGACCCGCGCCGCCCCATCGGCTCGTTCATCTTCCTCGGCCCCACCGGCGTCGGGAAGACCGAGCTGGCCAAGACCCTCGCGGCGGCCCTGTTCGACTCCGAGGAGAACATGGTCCGCCTCGACATGAGTGAGTACCAGGAGCGGCACACCGTCAGCCGGCTCATGGGCGCACCACCCGGATACGTCGGCTACGAGGAAGGCGGCCAGCTCACCGAGGCCGTACGCCGCAAGCCGTACTCGGTCGTGCTGTTCGACGAGATCGAGAAGGCGCACACCGATGTCTTCAACACCCTGCTTCAGGTCCTCGACGACGGCCGCATCACCGACTCCCAGGGCCGCACCGTCGACTTCCGCAACACCGTGATCATCATGACGTCGAACATCGGCTCCGAGTACCTCCTCGACGGCGCCACCGCGGAGGGTGAGATCAAGCCGGACGCCCGCGCCCTGGTGATGGGCGAGCTGCGCGGGCACTTCCGCCCGGAGTTCCTCAACCGCGTCGACGACATCGTGCTGTTCAAGCCGCTCGGCGAGCGGCAGATCGAGCGGATCGTGGAGCTGCAGTTCGACGAGCTGCGCCGCCGGCTCGCCGAGCGTCGCATCGCCGTCGAACTCACGGATGCGGCACGTGAGTTGATCGCCCACCAAGGTTACGACCCGGTGTACGGGGCCCGGCCGCTGCGCCGCTACATCTCCCACGAGGTCGAGACGATGGTCGGGCGCGCCCTGCTGCGCGGTGACGTCCAGGACGGCGCGACGGTCCGCGTCGACGCCGAACATGGAGAGCTGGTGGTCACATACGACCGGCCCGAGGACGTGAAGGGAGTGCGGGCGGCATGAGCACGATGCAGGCGACGAGCGTCGGTTGTCCCCGCTGCGGGCGCACCAACCGGGTGCCCGTGGCCGCGGAGGGCCGCCCCAAGTGCGGCCACTGCAAGCAGCCCCTACCGTGGATGGTGGACGCGGGCGACGACGACTTCACCGAGGTCGCCGAGCGGGCCGACGTCCCCGTCGTGGTCGACCTGTGGGCCACCTGGTGCGGCCCCTGCCGCATGGTCAGCCCCGCACTGGAGAAGGTCGCCACCGATCTCGCCGGCCGAATCAAACTCGTCAAGGTCGACGTCGACAAGAACCCGCGACTGTCGCAGCGTTTCGAGGTCCAGGCCGTACCGACACTGCTGATCCTCGACCGGGGCGAGACAGTCGCCCGGCAGGCGGGGGCGGCGCCCGCCCCCGCCCTGCGTCAGTGGGTGGAACACTCGATCACCGCCCGGAAAGGGTGATCCGGATGACCCTGCACGCAGACCCCCACCTCGCGCTCGTCCGGCCGGTCCAGCCGCTGACCCCAGAAGGGTGTCAGGAGTGTCTGATGCTCGGCTCCCCGTGGGTCCACCTGAGGCTCTGCCTGACCTGCGGGCACGTCGGCTGCTGCGACTCCTCGCCGAACAAGCACGCGCGCGAGCACGCAGCTGTCGTCGCCCATCCGATCGTTCAATCGTTCCAGCCCGGTGAGGAATGGCGCTGGTGCTACGTTCACGAGGCGTTCGTCTGATGTCCGGCGACCAGTCGCTGCCGGGCGAAGAACGGCTGCCGGAGGAAGCGGACCGGGCCGCCTTCCGGGAGACCCCGGACATCCACGGCGCGTATCCGCGCCTCACGGAGGACCAGATGGCACTTCTGGCGGAGCACGGGCAACGCCGGACCACGGCTGCGAACGACGTGCTGATCCGGGAGGGCGAGCGCTGCGAGACGTTCTTCGTCGTCCTCAGCGGTACCGTCGCCGTCGTCGAGGGCTACGGCACTCCCGAGGAGCACATGCTGCGCGTGCACGGTCCCGGTCGCTTCATCGGCGAACTCGGGCTGCTGTACGGGCAAGTGGCTTTCTACACCGCTGTCGTCAGGGAGCCGGGGGAGGCCCTCGTCGTCTCCTTGGACCGGTTGCGCCACCTGGTGTCCCAGGACTCCACCATCGCGGACATCGTGCTGCGCGCCTGTCTGTGCCGTCGCGCGCTGCTCGTCGGACAGGGCGCCGGCTTCCGCATCATCGGCTCGCGCTACTCGCCCGACACCAGACGGCTGCGCGAGTTCGCCGTCCGCAACCGGCTGCCGCACCGCTGGATCGACCTGGAGACCGACAAGGAGGCCGAGGAGCTGCTGCGCCGCTTCGGCGTCGGCCCGGCGGACACACCGCTCGTCATCTGGCGGGACACCACCCTGTTGCGCAATCCCAGCAACGCGGAACTGGCCCGGCTCATCGGCCTGCCGTCACTACCCGCCGGAAACCGTCACGGTGACGTCCTCATCGTGGGCTCCGGACCCGCCGGCCTCGCTGCCGCGGTGTACGCCGCCTCGGAGGGCCTGAGCACCACCGTGGTGGAGGCGATGGCCACCGGTGGTCAGGCCGGCACGTCGTCCCGCATCGAGAACCTGCTCGGCTTCCCATCCGGCATCTCCGGCGCCGAACTCACCGAACGCGCCGTGCTCCAGGCCGGTAAATTCGGCGCCGGGATCAGTCTTCCACTGGAGGCGACCGGTCTCCGTCCCAGGGGCGACGACCACTATGTCGTGACGTTCGCCGACGGCAGCGAGATCGCCGCCCGCGCCGTCGTCCTGGCCATGGGTGCCCGCTACCGCCGGCTCCAGGTGCCCGGCATCGAACGCCTGGAGGGAACGAGCGTGCACTACTCGGCGACCGTCTACGAGGCCCAGCAGTGCCGCACCGACCCGGTGGCCGTCGTCGGCGGAGGCAACTCGGCGGGCCAGGCGGTGCTGTTCCTCGCCGGGTACGCGCCGAAGGTGCGCCTGCTTGTCCGAGGAGCCAGCCTTGAGGCCAACATGTCGCGTTACCTGGTCGACCAGGTCGAGCGCCATCCGCGGGTGGAGGTCATGCTGCACACCGAGGTCACCGAGGTCATCGGCCGGGAAGTGCTGGAGGAGCTCGACGTGGTCGACAACCGCACGGGCGGGCACCGCCGACTCGCGGTGCGGAGCCTGTTCGTCTTCACCGGCGCCGAACCTCACACCGAGTGGCTCGCCGGCGTCGTCGCCCTCGACTCCCGCGGCTTCGTCCTCACCGGGCCGGAGGCCCAGGAAGCCTGCGCCTCCCCCGAGGTGTGGCACGGCCGTGGGCGCTCGTGCATGACCCTGGAGACCAGCCTGCCCGGGGTCTTCGCGGTGGGGGACGTCCGTAGCGGCTCGGTGAAGCGGGTGGCCTCCGCGGCCGGTGAGGGCGCGATGGCCATCCACTTCGTGCACCGGCACCTGGGGCACTCGGCCGTACCCGGCACCACGGGCACGCCGGCTGTCGCGGGCCACTCGGACGTCTCCCCACGTCTACGTCACAAGGAGTCCGCATGGCTCGCATGACCCCTCTCAATCCTCTGCCGGATTCGACGAACTGCCCAACCAGGTGAGCGGCCTGCTGGAGTCGACACTGGGCGCGGCACCGGCGGTCCCGCCACGACACCGTCCGAGGGATTGAGCCATCGGCTCCGACGCGTGCCCGTGTACAGTCAACGACGCCCTTGACCTGCACAAAGCAGGCAGGGAGCCGTCTGTCAGGAGTCCAAAGTGCTGCGTACTCTGTTCAAGTCCAAGATCTAGCATCTGGACGTCTGGGCAGGTCAGAGCGCTGCCGCCAGGGCTCAGGTCAGCAAACGGTCAGCATCGTGCACGGAGGCGTCCCAGCTTGCTGACGTGGTGACTGCCGTGGTGGGGTCTCGGTGCAGGTGCCTGGCCCGGCTTGGAGGGCCCCTGGTGGCCCGACAGCTGGCCCGCGGCACAGGGGCCTTCCGCGAGCTGTGTGTCAAACTCGGAGCCGGTCGGCCGACCGCCATGCGTTGTGTTCCCGGGCCGGTCTTGGGGATGCTCCTGGACCGGGACGGTCCGCTGCCGGTGACGGGTGCCGTGCGCATCGCCGCGCAGGTGGCGTCGGCGCGCGACGCCGCACACGAGCCCCATCTCGTACGCGGGGAAGTGAAGCCCGGCAGCATCCTCGTGGCCACGAGCGATATCGGTGACGATCCCTACCGTGCGCATCTCATGGACCTCGGATTGGCGCAACCGTCACGGGACGCCTCCTCCACCCCGGCAGGTCGATTCGCAGGCACCCTGGACCATGTGGCCCCAGGGGCGGGGCGTCCATCCACAGGTGTCGCAAGCCGCGGTTGAACAGGAACCGCGGGCCACCGTCCGGGGTGACGGCCTGGGTAGCGCGCAGGATGGTGCCGGCCGGGGCGAACGAGCAGGTCTTGACGATCCGGAAGGGAACGGCGCCGCGACACGGCATCAGAGCCACGCCGTCGTACGACACCTCCGTGCCGACCGCCACCCAGGTGGCCTGGAGGGTGAAGTCGTCCCCGGCCGGACCTCTTACGAAGTCCAGCAGGGGGACGGCGTTGCCGAGCATGTCGTTGACCTGCTGGTCGGTGAGGTGGGGGAGCAGTGGACGAGCGGTACGGTCCCTGAGGGCGCCCCACCACACGCCCGCCCCGTACGCCAGGTCGTCCGCGAGGTCAGCCGTGCCCCACGGCAGGGGGTCGATGTCGCGGGGCGGCCGCGGAGCCGGGAGAGCACGGCAAGGCCGAGGGCGGCACGACCGGGGCAGCCGGTCGCCGGCAGCGGCAGGGCCACCGGCCACCACGTGCGCAACGCCGCTTCTCGGAGTATCCGGCCCACACCCAGCTGAGCGGCCGCGGCCCATGCCGGAGCGCAGGATGTCGGGGACGTTCTCGACGCCGGCCTGCCCGTTCGCGGCGAGCCCCCACAGATACGCCCGGTCTATCATCACGGCCTTCGCGCCCAGGGCGAGCGCCTTGACCACGTCGCTGCCGCGCCGGACGCCGCTGTCGAGCAACACCTCGACCGCCTCGGCGCTTGGCGTGCCGTCCCCACGTGCGCGGCGCCGTCGAGACCATCGTCCCCGCCGCATGATGAGCGGCCTCCGTCGAGGGGACGGAGACCGCTCTCGGTGCTTCGCAGAGGAAGGCGACCGGGGAGGTCAGTTCGCCGTCAGGGACGGCTCTTGGCCGGCGGCGCCGGAGTCGTCGGCTACGGCCTCCGGCTCCGCCTCCTCCCGCCGATCGGTCTCGCTGAGTACCAGCACGCACACGCAGGAGACCGCCGCCGCGACGGCCAGGAAGCCGGCCACCGGCACGTACGATCCTTACCTCGCGTACAGCCAGGTCGCGACGATCGGCGTGAACGCTCCGCCCAGCATCACGCCGAGCTGGTAGCCGAGCGAGGCGCCGTTGACCAGGAAGGCCGGACTGGAGAGCATCAGCCCGGCCGGCACTCCCGGCCGGGCGAAGCTGCCGTACAGCCCCCGCCGCCCCCGCGGGGCGTTCTCGGTGGCGATCAGCACGGCCCCGCCCCAGTGACCGCCGACTGCGATGCCCGGGAGCAGGCGCAGCACGATGAGCAGCGGTGACCCGGCGACGCCGATGGCGTCATATCCGAAGGCCATTCCGCGCAGCGGACGCGCCACGAAACCGATGGCGAACGTCATGAAAGCGAGCAGGGCTCCGACCAGCGGGTCGGGCGCCGGAAAGAACAATTTGTAGATGAAGAATCGAACCATTCGATGGCCGATCCGGCGTTGCTCACCATGATGATTCTGGGCCGCGAAGCGGATTTTCCGGCGGAGCGGGCAGAGGGCAGGGAAATGTGCGACTCCGGAATGCGCGAGGCGTCGTCGCGTCTCTCGGCGGGGGTGGGTGGCACGACGATTCGGTGGCCCGGCTTTGATCTCATCGGGGTGGCCGATGGGCGAATACCCTCTCCAACTGGGGGAACTCCGCTCTTTCGGCGGGGAGCCGAGTGTCGTATGTTGCTCACCTTCTTCGCGTCCGCATTCGGCGGATCTCGATGATCCGAAGGGAGTGAGCATCGTGTTTTACGCGCGAGTAGCCGAAAGGGAATCCGTGTCGCGGCCGGAGCGGTCCGCCAAGGACGAGACGAGCGCGGGGGGACTCTTCTTCCAGATCTGTTCCTGGTGCCGCACCACGACCTTCCGGCGGCTCCTCTGCCCGGCCTGCTGGTCCCCCGACCTGGTGGCGGCGCGCAGCGAGGGCCTGGGCGTCGTGGCACCCCGCCGTTACGGCCCCACGACACAGGGAACTGTGTGGCCCGTACGCATGGCGGAAGGGTTCGTCGTGCGCTGCCGGGTCGACGGCCCGCCGTACGCGGTGCGCCCAGGGGCCCGGGTCCGGCTGGCCGGGCCGACCGCCACGGCCACCGGCCGCGATGCCCGCATCGTCAGCGGTGAGCCCGTGGTCCGGCTGTGCGAGGAGGCTCCCCTGGACGGATGGATCCGCGGCGCGGGTTGAGCCGCCGCCCGGGCGGGTCCACCCTGGATGAGGAGACCGGGGGCTGGTCGCGGCGCGGGACGGCAGGTTCGGTCATGACACGGACGGACGGTACGGGCGGCACCGACGGGGCAGATGCGTGGTCCCCGGCCATGGTGTGCCTCGACGCGCGAGGCGCGGTGACTGCCTGGACCCAGGGCGCCGAGTCCCTCCTCGGCCACCGATCGGAAGGGATCGTCGGGCACCGATGGCGCGACATCTTCGATGGGCCCGCGCCGGACTCGCTGAGCCGGGCCCTCGCGACCGGCGGGCACGAGTGGCAGGGGCGCGCTGCCCTGCGGCACCGCGACGGGCGGCGCGTGGAGGCCGACGTACACGCCACACCCCTGCGGGGCGCGGCCGGCGGGACGACGTGGGTGCTGCTGCTCGCCGCCCCGGGTGCGGATGACCGGCCCACGGGCCGGAGCGCGAAGCTCATGGGCTGGGCCCTCGACCAACTACCGCTAGCCCTTGGTGTGTTCGACCAGGACAACCACATGGTGGCCGCCAACGACGAGGCGTGCCGGGCCATGGCCGTCCGGGCGGAGGACGCCGTCGGCCACCGACTCGGCGAGGTCGGCTCCGCCCCGCCCTACCGTCGCCTGGAACAACTTACGGCCGAGGTGCTGCGCACCGGGGAAGCCGTCAGGGTACGGATCTCCGACCGTGTCCCGGAGGTCGGCCGAAGGCGCGTCTACTCCAACTTCGTCTACCCGCTCAGAGACGCCGACGGCCGGGTACGCGGCACGTCCATCGCGGCCCTCGACATCACCGAACAGGATCTCGCCCGGCGCAGACTGGCCCTGATGAGCGCCGCCGGGGAGGGCGTGGGCACCACCCTGGACCTCATCCGGACCGCCCAGGAACTGGCCGACGTGGCCACCGAGCGGTTCGCCGACTACGTGGGTGTCGACCTGCTCGACTCCGTGCTGCGCGGTCTCCCTCCGGAACCGGTGGGCAGCGGCGCCACCGCGACGTACTACCGGATCGCCCAGCAGTCGGTCCTCACGGGCCACCCGGAGTCGGCGATCTCCACGGGGGAGGCGGACTTCATCGCCGAGGACTCGCCCATGGAGCTGGCCCTGCGCACCGGGCGCGCCCTGCGGCACCGGATCAAGGACCCGGACATGGCGCGGTGGCTGGCCCGGGAACCGGCCCGCGCCGAGCGCGCCCGGGCTCACGGGATCCACTCCTACCTCGTCGCACCGCTGCTCGCCCGGGGCACCACCCTCGGTCTGGTGATCTTCATGCGGCACCGCACCCCCGAGCCGTTCGACATGGACGACCTGTACCTGGCCGGCGAACTCGCCGCCCGGGCGGCCCTGGCCATCGACAACGCACGCCAGTACACGCTCCAGCGCAACACCGCCCTCAGTCTCCAGCACAGCCTGCTGCCCCGGCACACGCCCCCGCAGGCGGCCGTGGACGTCGCCTTCCGGTACCTGCCGGGCAGCGCCGAGGGCGGGGTGAGCGGCGACTGGTACGACGTGATCCCGCTGCCCGGCGCACGGGTCGCCCTGGTCGTGGGCGATGTCGTCGGCCACGGCGTGCACGCCTCCGCCGCCATGGGGCGACTGCGCACCGCGGTGCGCACCCTGGCCGGCCTGGACCTCCCGCCCGACGAACTCCTCACGCACCTCGACGACCTCGTGGTGCGGGTGGAGCGCGAACCGCCTGGGGAAACGGGACGCCAGGCGCAGTCCGAGGGGCCAGGGGCCGGCGAGGTGGGAGCCACCTGCCTCTACGCCGTCTACGATCCGATCGCCCGCACCTGCGCGATGGCCCGTGCCGGGCACCCCGGACCCGCCGTGCTCCGCCCCGACGGCTTCCTCTCCTTCCCCGAACTGCCGTCCGGGCCTCCCCTCGGCCAGGGCGGTCTGCCGTTCGAGGCGGCGGTACTCGACCTGCCCCCGGGCAGCGTTCTCGCCCTCTACACCAAGGGCCTTGTCCAGGGCGCGGACCCGGATACCGGGTTCGCCCCGCTCCGACGCGCGCTGGCCGAACCGGCCGAATCGCTGGAGGAGGTCTGCGACGCCGTCCTGGACGCCTCCCGCGCCGGCCCGCCCGGGGACGACATCGCCCTGCTCGTCGCCCGGACTCGCGTGCTCGACGACTCCCAGGTGGTCACCTGGGACATCGCCCCCGACCCGGTCGAGGTCTCGCGGGTCCGGAAGCTGGTCACCGAGCGACTCGGCCTCTGGGGGCTAAAGGAGACGGCCTTCGTCACCGAACTGCTGGTCAGCGAACTGGTCACCAACGCCATCCGTTACGGGTGCCCGCCCATCAGCCTGCGCCTCATCCGCGACGGCGGTCTGGTGTGCGAGGTCTCCGACGCGAGCAGCACCGCCCCGTACTTGCGCCGGGCTCGTACGTACGACGAGGGAGGCCGCGGCCTGCTGCTCGTCGCCCAGCTCAGCGAACGCTGGGGGACCCGCCATGCGGCGGACGGCAAGACGATCTGGGCGGAACAGCGGCTGGCCGCCGAGCCATGAGCATGCGGCATGGAGCACGCTTCGTGCCGCGTGCTCCATGTGAGAAGCCGCGCCCCGGCCTTGCGGGGAGAGGGGAACGGATCGCGAGGAGGCGGCGCGACATACGTTCCGAGCCGGGCGGCGGCTCTGGCTAGACGGCCCTCGCCGAGCGGGCGGCCCAGCGGCCACCGCGACGCTCGACGTCGACGGGCCGGCCGAAGCAGGCCGTCAAGCGTGCGCCGGTGAGCACGTGGTCGACCGTGCCGCTGGCCTGCACCCGGCCGTCGCACAGCAGCAGCGCATGGCTCGTGCTGCTCGGCAGCTCCTCCAGGTAGTGGGTGACCGTCACGGTCACCAACGACGGCCGGTTCCAGGCCAGTTCCCGTATCGGGTCGATCACGTCCTCCCGCGACGGCAGGTCGAGCGCGTTGTACGGCTCGTCGAGCAGGAGCAACGCCGGATCGCCCATCAGAGCGCGCGCGACCAGGATGCGGGCCCGTTGGCATCGCCGCGACCCGCACGAAATCGTCCTCGCGCAGCGTCATCCGGGGGTGGTCGCGCAGCACGGACAGGACCGGTTCCGCGTCGTTCTTGCTGATTGCGGCCACCAGCACGCCCTGCGAGCCGATCTGTTTGACGACGTTCTGGAAGGCGCGGAACGCCTCACCGCGGTAGCTGTCGGCGACCTCGATGCCGAGCGGCCCGTCCTCGCCGAGGATCCCGCCCCACACCGTCTCGTCCAGGTCGAGGGCGAGGACCTTCTTGGCCCGCCCGGTGAGCGCGCGGCCCAGGTGCCCCACCTCGCGGGCGTAGGCGGAGAGGAGGGCGGGCGAGAGGTGCGCCTTGGTGTACACGCTGAGGCGGTCGTCGCCCGCCGGGACGCCCTCGGCGAGCAGCGGATCGAGGTCGAGGGTGACGACCGAGCCGAACCGGTCGCCCAGGCAGAGGAGTTCGGCGTTGAAGCGCCGCCAGGCCGCGCCGAGCGCCGCACGCGAGCGATAGTCGAGCAGCTGCCCGGTGATCCGGACGGGCAGCGGCAGGGTGTTGAGGACGAGCGTGCCGTGTCCCGCTCCGTCGAACGTGGCCGCGAGCCTGCGCAGCAGCGCCAGCTTCTCCGCGAGGACCCGCTCGGCGTCCGCGACCCGCCAGGGCGCCGTCAGCTCGTCCAGGACTACGGTCGGGTCCAGGACACACAGCACGGCGTCGGGCTTCGCCTCGTACACGGCGCTCTGCGCGTCGCCGAGGTCGAACACCCAGGAGTCGAAGTCCGAGAGCGTGGCGTCGAGCAGCATGCCGTGCCGTGCCAGCTCCGCGGTCAGGGCCGGCACCAGGGGCACCAGCGTGCCGTGCCCGGTGACGGCGACGCGGAACACGGCCGTCTGCGGGTGGCGTTGCGTGACCCGCTCAGTGTCGAGCCGCGCGAGCAGATGCCCGGCCTGCGTGAAGTCGGCGCCGGACAGCTCGGTCACCAGGGCGCGGACCTCGGGGTAGCGTTCGGTCAGCTCACCGGCGCGGTGCAGCGCCATCAGGCGCTCCTTGGGTGTGGCGTCCGGCGCCGCGCTGCCGTGGGACGCGTCGCCGTGGGAGGCACTGTCGTGGGACGTGGTGGTGACGGTCATCGGTCAGACCCCTTCCAGGGCGAAGCCCGCCTTGATCCACTTGCTGGACTCGATGGAGATGCCGACGGCGCGCTCTTTGGGGCCGATCCGCCCGAGCGCGCGCTCCAGTTGGAAGAAGACGACGCCGTTGCCGATGTTGCCGGTCTCGGCCACGCAGCTGACCTGCTGCCCGGCGAGCCCGAGACGCTCGAAGATCTGCGTGGTCATCCGGCCCGACAGCTGGGGCGGCAGCACATAGTCGACGTCTTCGCCGCGCCAGCCCAGGTCGTCGAGGAGTTCGTGGAGCACGTCCTGGGACATCACGGGCACGAGTTCCTCGATGGCCTTGTAGTCCTCGGCCGCCGCCGGCCCCTTGCCGGGCCGCTCCACGGGCCCGTACCACTCCAGCGTCGCGCCGGGCGCCCGGCCGAGGCCCACGAGCCGGGTGAACACCGAGCGCAGCGCGGCCGAGCCGGGCGCCGGGTCCACGGAGAGCACCGCCGCGCCGGCGCCGTCACCGAACAGGACGAAGTTGACGAGTTCGGCCGGCGGCAGCTTCCGCAGGTCCGCGTTCACGTCGTAGAACGGGGCGACGACGTCGCCGCCGATGACCAGCGCGGTGCGGTGGCGGCCGTTCAGCAGGATCTGCCGTGCCAGGTCGAGGGCCTGCACCGCACCCGAACATCCCGACTGCAGCTGATAGCTGGGCACCTGGTCGATGCCGAGCCGGTCGGCGACCACGTTGACGGTGGCGGGCATCAGGGCGTCGGGCGTACTGGTGGCCATCACCAGCAGGTCGATGTCCCCGGCGCGCAACGCGGCACGCTCCAGCGCGACGCGGGCGGCCGCCGTGCCGAGATCGGCCAGCGTATGGCCGATGACACCGGTCTCCAGGTCGACGGCCAGGTGGCGGCTGCGGGTTCCGATGAAGGCGTCGACCCACTGCTCCCACAGTGGTTCCATCTTGAAGCGCCGGGCGAGTGCGGCGTTGTCCACGGCGGGGCCCGGCAGCGCGGAGCCCGCGGACAGGAGGTGTATCTCGGGCGTGTCCATCCTCAGTTCCTTCCGGTCCTTTCGGGGGAGGGGCCGCCGGGGGCGGCCGCCGGCGCGGAGCTCACCCGCACAGCCGCCAGCGCGCGTCGGCGGGAGCGCCTTCCACGCCCGTGTTGCGCCACTCCCGCTTGCCGGTCTTGCCCTGGTAGACCCCGTCGAGACCGACCGCCCGGTACCCCACCCAGCGGGTGTTCTTGACATCGTTGAAGTCGACCCAGCCCTCGGCGTGGACCACCCCGTCGGGCAGGAACAGGTCCTCGGTGTAGTACGTGAGGACAGGGCCGCCCGGCCGGGTCTTCCGGATCTCGTAGCGGCCCATGAGAGTGCCCGCGTACGTGTCCTTCGCGTCGCGCAGCTCGTCGTGGTAGATGCCGATCTGGCCGACACGCGGCTCGGCGACGTCGACGTTCTGCAGGTTCTTGATCTGCGGCTCGCTCAGGACGCGGCTCACGCACGACTCCTTGTTCCCGGCGGGCTTGCCCGTGTGCGCGGTGGCGGAGGCGTCCGTGGTGTGGCCGGTGGCGGCGGACAGGCCGAGCAGCGCGGCGACGGAGGCGGTGACGGCGACGGAGCGCAGCAGGGACGTTCGGACGCTCATGGGGGACCTTTCGAAATCTCGGAGGTGCTCGGCTTCGGGAGAGCGGGGGCGGTGCGGTCGTGATGGCTGGCCCCGCCTAGCGGGCCATGACGATGCGGACGTCGGAGACCAGGGGCGTCGGCGTCATGTGAATGGCCCGGATGGCGGACCTGCCGAGGTACTCACCGGTGAGACCGACGCCCGGTACGGAGACCCAGGCGCCCGCGAACTCGGCGGTGATGTCGTTGAGACCGGTGAACCGCAGGGTGTGGCCGAGCAGCCGGACGTCCTCGGTGCGCACCGCGAACATGTGGCCGTCCGCGGGGCGCCGGTGCACGATCTCCAGGCGTCCGGCGACTGTGCCGATCAGAGTGCCGGACGCGTCGTAGATCTGGTCGTGGTAGTAGCGGACCTGGCCGAGGCGCGGCTGCGGGGAGAGCAGGCCGTGCCCGCCGCGCACCCGCTCGGTGAGGTGGTCGAGGTCTGCCCAGCCCCTGGCGTCCAGGTCCCCGAGCGCCTCGCTGCCGGGCTGTCCGGGGGCGGCGGCCGGAGCGCCCAGGTCGCCGACGCCGTCGAGGAACACCTTGGCCATCGAGGCGAGCAAGCCGTCCGTGGCGTGGTTCTCCTCCGTCGTCTCAGACATGTTCTCTCCTCACCAGGTCACGGGCAGGGCGACGACACCGTGCAGCCCGGCCGGATGCTTGAGCCGCAGTTCGTCGCGCGGTACCGCGAGGCGCAGCGTGGGGATCCGGGCGAAGATCGACGTCAGGGCGATCTCCATCTCGGTGCGCGCCAGGTTCTGGCCCAGACACTGGTGGATGCCGTAGCCGAAGGCGACATGGCGCCGGGCCGAGCGGTGCGGGTCGAAGGCGTCGGGGTCACCGAAGACCGCACGGTCGCGGTTGCTCGCGGCGACGGCGACGAGCACGCCGTCGCCGGCCGCGACCGGCTGTCCGGCGATCTCGGTGTCGCGGGTGGCGAAGCGCGACAGGCCGTCGGCGATCGACAGGAGGCGCAGCAACTCCTCCACCACGCCGGAGATCATCCCCGGATCAGCAGCCAAACCGGCCCGTACATCGGGGTGTTCGAGCACAGCGAGCACGCCGAGCGCGATGGCGTTGGCGGTCGTCTCGTGCCCGGCGACCAGGAGCAGCAGCGCGATCTCGGACAGGTCCTTGGGGTCGAGCTCGCCGGTCTCGACGTAGTCGGCGATCAGCTCGTCGAGGAGCCCGTCACCCGGGGCGCGGCGCTTGGTCTCGATGAGCTTCGCCAGATAGTCGCGGACCTTGGCGAAAGCGTCCGCGCTGTCCTCCAGGCTCGACTCGCCTTGGACGATCCGCCGCGACTGGTGCTCGAAGAAGGCGTGATCACCGTACGGCACACCCATCAGATGACAGATCGTCATCGAGGGCACCGGCAGCGCGAACTGGGGGACGAGATCGGCGGTGTCGCCGTCGGCGAGGATCGTGTCGAGCAGGCCGTCGACGATCTTCTGGATCCGCGGGCGCTGCGCCGCGATGCGCTCGACCGTGAAACTGCCCGTCAAGGTGCGGCGTTGAGCGGTGTGTTCCGGCGGATCCATGCCGAGAAAGTTGCGGATCTTCTTGGCCGCCTCGAAGCGGGGCGCGGTCGCGGGGAATCGAGGGTCGTCCCGGACGGACGAGAAGTCCTCGTGGCGGACCAGGACGTCACGTGCCGCGTCGTAGCCCGTCACGATCCACGCCGGACGCCCGTTGTAGAGCGTGACCTTCGAGACCGGCCCGTCGGCCCGCAGATCCGCATAGCCCGAGGGCTCCGCGAAGGGGCAGCCGCGGGTGGTGGGATAGGTCGGTTCAGTGGTGCCCGAGGTATTCGGCGAAAGCATCAGGGATTCTTCTCCTGCACCGCGGTCGTGGTGGCAATGGGCGCCATCGAATAACGGTCCCGGGCATCAGTCATCACTGACGGACAAAGCGCGCGCCGGACAGAGATCGACCGCTTCGAAAACCAGGTTGACTTCGTCCCTTTCAGGGGAGGCGTGGATGACCATCACGGATCCCGAGTCGGTCTGGTCGAAGATTTCGGGGGCTACCCCGGGATGAGAGTTACGGGACCATCGAGAGAGCCGTTTTTCATTAGGTTCTTTTAAGCCGTGCATCAGATGTACGTCACTTCCGGCGCCTACGTTTGTCTCCCTGGAGCGGCAGCGGAGGAAGGTGACGGCAATGGCGAAGGAAACGGACGGCGCGGCCTGGGTGAGGCGCTTCAAGCTCGCTCCGGGAGCGGACGTCCGCCTCGTCTGCTTTCCGCACGCCGGCGGCGCGGCGAGCTACTTCCACCCGCTCGCCAGGGAGCTGCGACCGGACGTCGAGGTGCTGTCCGTGCAGTATCCGGGGCGCCAGGACCGGCGCAGGGAACCGCCGTTGGAGGACATCGGGCAGCTCGCCGACCACATCGCGGCCGCGCTGCGCCCGACGCTCGACGAGGGGCCGACCGCCTTCCTGGGGCACAGCATGGGCGCCACCGTCGCCTTCGAGACCGTACGCCGCCTCGAACGCGCCGGTGCCGAAGGGCCCTGCCTGCTCTTCGCCTCGGGCAGACGCGCGCCAGGCATCCCCCGCGCGGAGCGCCTCCACCCGCTCGACGAGGCCGGCCTCCGCGCGGAACTGCGGGAGTTGAACGGCACGGGCGGCGCCTTCCTGGAGGACCCCGAGATGCTGCGCTCCGTGCTCCCCGCGCTGCGCGGCGACTACCGCGCCCTGGAGGCGTACGCCTGCACGCCCGCCGACGCCGCGGTGCGCACTCCGGTGACCGCGCTGGTCGGCGTCGACGATCCGCGGGTGAGCGTGGCCGACGCCCTCGCCTGGAGCCGCCACACCACAGGGGCGTTCTCGCTGCGTACGTTCGAGGGCGGACACTTCGGGTCCTCCTCGGCGAGCCGGCCGTGCAGCATCGCGATGCCGGCGTGGCCGAGGAGCTGGGAGGCGGGCTGCCAGCCCGGGAGCATCAGTGTGCCGGGGGCGTCGGCGAGGGAGCGGACGGCGGCCTCCGCCACCCGTTCCGGATCCCTGAGCAGCTCCGCGACCGTGACCGACGCCTGGAGGGCGGCCGGCACGGCAGCGGGCTCTCGGTGGTGGACGGCGACGTCCGAGGCGCGTGCCTCGCCCGCGTCGATCGCGCGGAGCGAACGCGCCCCGGCCCGGTGCGAGGTCATCGGCCGTGTCGCGTTCTGTCGAGGCGGAGGGCGAGGCCTTCCCTGGCCGCGGCGTGAGCCAGCAGCTCGTCCTCGCGCCGTGGTCCCAGCAGCCGATTGCAGTGCATATGGGCCAGGCTCATCGCCACCGAGGGGCGCTGGTCCCGGCCGGATTCCGTGGTGGACAGAGCCTTCCGCAGCGAGGCCAGCGACACGTCGCGCGCCTCCCAGAGGGCGCCCAGCGACGGCACCGCCCGCGCCCAGGCAGGGGGCACCACGGGGTGCCCCAGCTCGTCGAGGAACCCTGCGACCAGCCTTTTCTGTTCCCGTGTCACCTCCGTTCGCCGCTCCAGGAGCGCGGGATCACCGAGCCACGCCAGTGCCTCGTCAGCCGACCCGAGCCCGGTGAGCGCGGCGAGGACGCCCAGTGCCGCGGACATGGTGGCGGGCAGGGCCTCGGCCCTGTTCCGGGTGCCCCCCAGTTGAGCGACGACGGTCGCGCTGTCGGTGTGGAAGGCGCATTCGGCGAGCGCGATGGCGGACGGCCCGCCGTACCGCTCGATCTCGGGATCGTAAGTGTCCAGGATGAGCCGCCCCGCGAAGCCCGCCTTGCGCAACCGCTCCGTCCACCGGCGCAGTTCCGGCAGGAGCACGGACCACAGGCCTGTCGGTCTGCCGTGGAAGCGGATCCGCAGATGGGGGTCGGGGTCCGCGTACCGCAGGAAGAACCAGGAGTCGGTATCGGCCGCGTCCAGCAGACCGGGCTCGGTCAGCGCGCCCAAGTGCTCCGCCAGCAGACGCGGTTGAAGTTCCTCGGGAACGTACACCTTGGTGTAGAGCCACTCGCCGCCGGGGACGTGGGCCATCGCCGACCGCTCGGCGATCAGCTGGGGCGGCCGCACGCCATGCGGGCTCGCCGGCACAGACGCAGATGCGGGCGCCGCCTGCGCAACCGGCGTCTGCGCGGCCAGCGGCCGCGCCCGCGCCGCCTCCGACTGCCGGGAGCCCTTCCTGAAGACGGGAAAGACGAACTCGCAAGCGTGCGCACCGTCCGGCCCCACCAGCCAGCGCCGCCCGTGCGCGCCGCCGAACTGCTCCAGGACCGCGAGCCCCGGACCGCGCCGCAACTCGTCCTGGAACGCGAGGAGATGCAGCGGCTCCTCGAGGTCCACCGCGACACGGTTGTCCAGGCGGGCAAGCAGCACGTGCCGCGGCACGTCCCAGCGGCGCCGCCACCGCGCCACCTGTCCCCGCCAGGCCCGATCAGGCCGGCCGGCCGCCTCGGTCAGGGCACGGTCGGGGATCCAGCGGGCGGGGGACAGCACGCTTCTGCCGTAGGTCACGCGCGGTTGCGCGGGCGCGTCGGACCATTTGCCCCAGTTCCAGGGGGGACACCACTCCTGGCCCTCCTGGCCGAGCTCCAGCAGGAAGCGTGCCACGTGCGGTACATGACCGCTGAGCGGGTTGAGCATCGAGTACGACACCGGGCGAACCCGCCGCCCGGTGGAGATGTCGACCAGGTGGAGGCCTTCGAGGTCGGCGCCCACGGCCAGGCCCTCGAGGCGTAGATCGGTCACGCCTTCCGTCGCCGCGGGGCCCACGCCCAGCGGGATCCGGTGGTCGAGCCACTGGGGGACGAGGGCGACGTTCGCGGAGCGGATGGAGCGCGGCCGGTACGCGACGACCGCGGGCAGCGGGGGCAGCACGGCCGGCGCGGTACCGGGGGCGCCGGAATCGCCGGAGGCGCCCGCGGCACCGTCCGCGCCGGGGCCGGGCCCCGGCTGCTGCCCTCCGCGTACGACATCCCGCACACGTTCGGCCCCCTTCCCGAGCGCCCAGGCGAACCGACTGAAGGTCGCACCGGCCAGCGGGGACCCCGGGTTGGTGCCGAGCACCAGGCGGAACCGGCCGTCCCACAGATCCTGGACGCTCTTGGCGACGACTTCGGCGCCGAGTTCCAGGGAGGCGGGCGGCTGTCGGGGCTCCTCGCCGTCCGCCGGGGCCAGGGAGAGCGCACGCAGGGCCTCACCGTCGAGCGCCACTTCCGTGATCCTGCCCGCCCCGTCGGCGCCGCGCCGCGTGGCGGCGAGGAACACCTCGGCGAGGATCCGGTCGCGTCGCTGGGCCGCGGGGTGCGTCGCGGGCTCCGGTGGGGTCCTGCGCGTGTATGCCTCCGGAAGCCCCAGCCCCCGTGCCGGGTCGAGGAGTTCGAGCACCGGGATGAGCCGGTCGGTGCCGTACCGTTCGAGGAACCTGCCGTGGTACTCCCGCAGCGAGGGGCTGCCGGGCGGCATCAGCGAGGTCCGCCACAGCGCGGTGGCCGTCCGCTCCACCTCGTCCCGCACCGCGGTCGGCAGGATGAGGCGGGTGTCGAGGACCGTGTCGATCTGCACGACGTTCTCGCTGTCGTGGACCGCCCGCATGCGCTCGGTGACGGCGGCGAGAGCCGGGCCCCACGCGCCGCGCGGGGCCGAATCCAGCGCGTCCATCGCCGTACCGATCACCTTCAGGGCGCGCGGCACATCGTGGTCGACCCCGTCGACCCTGGCCCGCACATGGGCGAGGGGATCGGCGCAGTCGGGCGGCGGTGCGAGGTCGCTCAGCAGAAAGCCGCCCCTGACGAGCTGGGCGACGCACCGCTCCACCGCGCCGTCGGGGGCCTGCGGGAATTCGTCCGCGAGTCGCGCGACCAGGTCGGTCCGGGCGAGGGGCGCGGCGGCGATCTCCAGGGCGCGGCGGACCGGTGCGGTCAGCCGCACGGAGTGGGCGAGCCGCTTGGACCCCGTGTGGTCGTGGGCGTCGACGAGCATGAGACGTCCGTCGCGCTCCGTACACAGCTCGTTCGCGACGAGCCGGGTGCCGTCCGCGACCTCTGGCAGCTCGTCCAGCGTCCGCAGTACGCCCTCCAGCCAGGCGGCGTCGGGGCGGCTCACCGTGCGGTGCAGGCCCGAGCCGCTCAGCGACGGCGTGGCGCCGAACTCCGCGAGCGCGACACCGGCGAACAGCCCGAAAGGGGTGGGCCGGTAGGTCATGCGCAGGCGGTACTTGACCAGCGAGACCAGGACTCTGCGCAGCCGCTTCGTCTTGGCGGGACGGCCCTCGGACGCCTTGCGGGCCTCGCCCGCCAGGCTCGGGCTGGCGAGCTCCACCGCCGCGAGGAACGCCGGGTCGGAGACGAACTGTCCTATCCGGGCCCGCAGCCGGTCGGGCTCGTCCCAGACGTCCGCCTCGCAGGGGCAACGCGTGTCGCCCGACGCGGCGGAGCCCGCCCTGGCGGCCGCGGGAGCGGAGTGCGAGAGTTCGAGGTCGGCGGCGCTGTCTCGCGGGAGGGGAAGGAGCGCGGCCCGCAGCAGCGCCACGTCCGCGGTTTCGAAGTCGACGTCATCGCCTGTCATCAGGGGCCCGCACCTGTCCATCCGTCTCGTCCGGCGGCTCTATGAGCGTGAGGAATAACAGCCGCCTCTAAGCGCAGGATTAAGCACCTCTTACGGAAACGCCCTGCGCGGGATCCGTCTGCCCTGGTCGGCGCCGAGGCCCGGGCATGCAGCCCTGTCACCGATGAGGAGCGATGTTCCTCACCATCATCGACTTCGACGGGTGCCCCTGTAGAGTGAAGAACGCCTTTGACCTGCACAAAGCAGGCAGGGAGCCGTCTTACAGGAGCCCAACGTGCTGCGTACCATGTTCAAGTCCAAGATCCACCGCGCCACGGTCACCCAGGCAGACCTGCACTACGTGGGATCCGTGACCATCGACGCCGACCTGCTCGACGCCGCCGACCTGCTGCCCGGGGAGCTGGTGCACATCGTCGACGTCACCAACGGTGCCCGGCTGGAGACGTACGTCATCGAGGGTGAGCGCGGGTCCGGGGTCGTCGGGATCAACGGGGCGGCGGCCCACCTGGTCCACCCCGGCGACCTGGTGATCATCATCAGCTACGCTCAGGTCACCGACGCGGAGGCCCGGGAGCTGCGGCCCCGGGTCGTCCATGTCGACGCCGGCAACCGGATCGTCTCCCTCGGTTCCGACCCGTCCGAGCCGGTGCCGGGATCGGACCAGCAGCGCAGCCCTCAGGCCGTAGGGGCCTGAGGGGCGGAGGAAGGACCAGGAGCGTGCGTGCCCATGAGTGAGACCGAGATCCGCGACGACCGGGCGGCGGGCCGTCTGGAGGCCGTCACCGACGGTCAAGTCGTCGGCCGCATCGAGTACTTCGTGCTGGAGTCGCCCGCGCGCGCCCTGGTCCCCGTGCACACGATCGTCGAGCCCGCCCACCAGGGCCAGGGCATCGCCGGATCGCTCAGCCGCGAGCTGTACGCCCTCGCCGGGCGCGAAGGCGTACAGGTGGCGCCGCTGTGCTCCTACGTCGTGAACTGGGCGGAACAGCACCCGGAGGCCGCCCCGCCGGCCGGTCCGGGCCTGGTGTCGGCCGCCAAGGACTGGCTGCGCGCCCATCCGGAACGGTTCTGAGCGGACCGCAGGTCCGCGGGGCGGCCGGTGCCGCCGTCGGGTGAGTGGCCGCGCGGGCGTCGGGTAGGCGGGGGAGTAGTCCACAGGCCACCTGACGTGTCAGCGCGGAGGGCACCATGACGAACCCGCACCCCGACCCGGTCCCGCCCGGCCCGGTACCGGGTCCCGGGCC
>NZ_JOCB01000101.1 GCF_000718775.1 Streptomyces sp. NRRL S-31 | reverse complement strand
ACGAGATCACCCAACTGGAGGAAGCCGGTCTGCGCGTCGGGGAAGCCGACAGCACCGACAGACGCATACTCCAGAACCCGGCCGACCCCGGAGCAGCAGCCCCGACCACAACGAGCACCCAGCACCAGCCCCCCGACAAGGAAGAGGAGCTGCTGACCTGGATCCGAACGTTCCTCCTCCCCCTGGGGCATGACGGAAAACGTCTCAGCGACAGCAGACCCCCCGGAACCCGACTCCAAAAAGACACACGCAGCCCCGACAGGGACGAGAAGTCAAAGCTCCGCACTTGGCTCCACAACGCCAGCAATGCCTCGGGGCGGACGGCGTCACCGAGGGTGCGTGCAGCCCTGGAAGCCGCCGCATTCACCGTGGAACCCCTGCCGGACGGCAAGGTGAGAATCGGCTTCTCAGAAGATTCCGACGGCCGTTACCAGGCGTCCCGGGAGGAGGTGGTGAATGCGATCCGGGACCTCCTTCACCCCCTCAACGAGGACGGAAACCGCGCCATCGACAACAACCCCCCCGGAACCCGACCCGCCCGGTACGACAAACGTTTCAAAATAGGCAGGTTTGACCTCGCTGAGTGGCTCCAACACGCCAGCAGTGTCCGGGGCGTGAAGGTGTGGCCGGAGACGCGTGCCGCCCTGGTAGCCGCCGCATTCACCCTGAAACCCCTGCCGGATACGGACGGCAAGGTGAGAGTGCATTTTGTGGAGAAGGGCGGTGCGGTGACTGGTAGTGCTCCAGGCGGGAAAGCCGGCACCACCGCTGCGACCGCGCAGGGTGCCGGGCAGGAGGGTTGGCCCGAGCAGTCGGACCAGCCCGGCCCCCGGACCGCCGCCAGATCTGCCAAGCGGCGCGGGGGCGGAAAGGCCAGTGAGCCCCGCAGGGGACGGGCTCGCGGCACGAACACCGGCCCCGAGGTCGGCCAGCCCCCCACACACGAACACGACCCCCGGGAAAGGGCCGGCGCGTCGGACCCCGCGAACGCGAGTGCGACCCGGGCGCCGGCGGAATTGGTCGACCGGCCGGAACCGGGCATGCCGGACACATGGGCAGGCCCGGATGCCCCGGCCCGTTCCCGCCCTGCCACAGTGGCGTCACCGGACACATTCTTCCCTCTGCTCGAGGACCCGGGTCGCGCACTGGGGTCCGAGTCGACTCAGCCGGGCGTCACCTCCGGTCCTCCCGCCGTTCCCACGCACATGGAGAACCAGCCCGATCAGTCGGGCCTGCCGGGCCTGCCGGGCCTGCCGGGCCCGCCGGACGAGCTGGCACAGTTCCTCGGGCTGGACGAACCGGCGCAGTGGTTCGGCTCTGAGCAGCCGGCGCAGTGGTTCGGGTCTGAGCAGCCGGCGGGGGGTTGGCCGGATCCGGGGGTGGCGGAGTCATGGGCCGGCCCGGACCAGGAGATGGACCCGTTCTCGCTCGCAGACATCGACTGGTCGGCGGGCGGCGTGGGTGATGCGCTGCCGGGGCCGGATGTCGGGGGGCCAGGGGACGCCGTGCCCGTCGGGGTGTTTGATCCCCTCGCGCTGGGTGATCCCTTCCTGCTCGGTGGGCCCCTGACGGCGGCAGCCGAGGCCGGCCCGCTGAACTGGCTGGGGCCGGAACACAGCGGTGAGTCGTTCATGCCATGGACGGGAACCGGTCTGCCGGACACTCGTGCCGACGGTGTGGGGCTGGACCGGCCGCAGGACGGCGGACCGGCTGGATCCACCGGGGCCGGCGTCGTGCCAATGGTGGGTGGGCCGGTCGGAGATCTGTCCGGTGGGCAGTGGTGGAACTCGGCCGAGCAGGAACGGCAGTGGCGGTCGGTGTGGAAGGAGGAGACGGTCGACCCGTCGGTGCGGCGGGCGGCGCGCGATCTCGGGTGGACGGTGTGGCAGGTACCGCCGGACGGTGACTGCTTCTTCCACGCGCTGATCGCGGCCGGGCAGGCGGCGGACCACACCCCCCTGCCCGAAAGCGTGATGGTGATCCGTGCGGAGCTGGCCGATGAGGTGGAGCGGGTCCGCAACATCCTGCTCTGGACAGGGGCCCTCCCGCCACGGCAGCGGGACGACCAGGCGGAGCCCTGGTGGTCCACGGTGCAGCAGAGCGTCATCAACATCCTGGCCCGGGAGGCGGCCTTGGCCGTGCTCCGCCCCGACCTCTTCTCCGATCCGGCTCAGAGCACCGACGCCGGCCGGCCCCGGCCCAGCGTCGAGGAGATCGAGCAGAGCGACGCCTTCCAGGATCTGGTCCAGGCCTTCACCGCGCTACGGGCGGACACCGGAGTGCTGCCGGAGGACTGGCAAAGCATCGCCGACCAGTTCCGCACACCCGGCCGATGGAACAACGTCTCTGGCGACATCGCCCCGGTGATCGCCGCCCACCTCTACGGAATCCACCTGCACACCCTCCAAATCGACCCCCGCGGCACCAACTGGACCCTGACCGTCGGCCCCACCCACGGCCAACCACTGCACCTGGTACGGCACGCCCACCACTGGATGCCCGCCAGACACCACACTTCCACCACCCCACAGCCAGCCCCGGCACATCCCCACCCCGCCGACCCCCCACTCCCGGCAGACACACCGGCCGCCACCCACCAACCACCCCCGCACCAAATTCAGAACCAGAATCAGCGCCAGCGGGTCGAAAACACACCACAAGACCGCCCGAAGCAGCGCAAATCCCCGACCCAGTGGACGGATGACCTGATCCTGGACGCCATCGACACGTGGCGGCACAATGAACACCCCGACGAAGAAGACTGCACCCAAATCCCCCCAGGGGAGGCTACCGTGCGCGTTCGCATTCCGAACACCGACAGGTACGAAGATGTCCGCATTGGTGCTAAAATGAACAAACTGATAAGTGTGGGTGTGAAAAGCGCGTCTCGGCGCCTGGTCGAGGGAATGGAAAAGCGCCATATCCACATGGAGGAAGTGGACGGCTTCCACAGGGTTGTTCGCGGGGCAGGTCAAAGGTATCGGTCCGAGTGGTCGATCGAACAGTTTGTGGCCGGTCTCGTGCACTGGCGAAACATGGCAGGCCCCAACGGCGAAGACCGCAGCAACGTACTCCCCAACCAAAAAGCCGAGGTGGTCCTTGCCGTTTCTGGCAGCGACACCCGTTCCGCCGTCCCCATCGGCTACATTCTGTATGCAATGCTGCGCGGCCTGAAAAGACTGACGGAAGCCGATATCGCCCTGCTGCGACAGCACGGCATTCACCTGTCGGAACCGGACAATGACGGCCGTCGCAGAGTCCTGCAAGACCCTGCGCAGACTGCCTCCGGCGGCATGACCGGGCCTGACCAGCAGCCAGCCGCGGAGACCGGCCGCCCCGGCATCACCACATCGGAACAAGAACAACAGCAGGGCACGGCGCGCGACGCGGCGACCTGGGAGTACGCCGACGAGGCAGCCAGGCAGGACCTCGAAGGCTTCGGCGACAGGCCGGCCGCGCACCCTGCCGCAGGGCGGACGCACGAGGGCGAGGAGAGCAGAACAAGGACTGTCGGCATACCTTCCGCCGACGGTCCGTCCCCGCACACACCACCCAGAGCGGCCGCCGACACAGCCCCTCCCGCAGGCATGCCCGCAGACGCCGGCACCGCAAAGCATCAAGCCATGTCGGTGGAGGACGACATCATGGCCCAGATGATGGGCTGGACCTGAATCGCCCAGAACAGCCCCACCCAGAACAACCCGCACGCAGTGGCCACGGCGAGCCGGCCGGACCACCACGCCTCGAGACGACCAGGACCGACGCCGTCTCCGGAGCCCGGCCAGCCCCCGACGCACGGTCTCGCACCCGTTGACGAGGCCGCTCCCTGCAGACAGGGGCCCGGGTTCTCCAGGTGGTCGTGTCCCGGCTGGTCAGCGGGGTGCGAGCTGAAGCGCGATGACCTGCTTGGGGGGCGGGGATCTGCAGCCTCGCGAGCAGGTCTCGCCGGGTCTTGGTCAGGGCGGTGACCTGCTGGAGGGTTCCAATCGACGGCCTTCATGTTGGTCGCGCTCATGGGAGGAACTCCTGCTTCCGAGGGGCACGCTCCCGCCCGGCCCGCTTCGGCACCCGGAATGTTGGCGGCGGACGACCGCAGCCGTACCGGCCGCGGAGACGGCCCACGGGGTACGCGTACCGAAGCTCGCCGCGCGCCGAGGATCACCGTCGGAGCCCGGTCTGACCGGACCACTGGAGTGTGCACCGCAGTGGTGCGGCGGGATTCCGGCACGCCGTCCGCCGGACCGGGTGTCCGGTGGACCGTCGGGCACCGGAAGCCCCGTCCTGTCATCCGCCGCTCCCGACCGACGGGGAGGGTCTGCGACCGCTCCGCCTTCGGGACGGCTCATGCGCCGGTGCACGCCGTCGTGGCGGGCCTGCGGCGTACGGGGGAGACGCCGCGCATGAGCCGTCCCGGGGGCCGGCCCGCGGGGGTCGGGCCGGAGTGAGGAGCCGTCGCGCGAGCGCCGACGACTCCGTGCGCCGGACGGCTGCCGGACGGGACCGGGCCATCCGCCGCGGCGGGAGGTGTGTGTCATTGGAACAGACCCTCCGGGGGGCTGTCCAAGCCGGTTTCGGCATGGCGCGATGCCGAGGTGGCATGCCCGACGAGGACCCGGCCGGGCAACCCGCGTGCTCTCCGCACAGGGTGGTGCGGGCGGGCACCGGCAGGGACCACTCACGCTCCCGGCCGGGAACGCGGACGGCCCGCGCACGCGGACCGTCCACCACCCGGCTCCCGCACCATGCCGGACACACCTCGCCGGGTGTGCGGGCGCGGGTGAGACGTCTGGGGCGTGGCCGCGCCCGGACGGCCGGTCGAGGACGGCCGGCACGTATCCGGTCCCGGTGCGGAACGGGAAGACCGGTCCGGGCGGCGCTCCGCCCGTACGGGCTCGTCGTACCGGCCCGGCTGTGTGGTCCGGGTACTGATCCGGCCCGCCGGCCCGGCCCTGTGTTCGGGCACTGGCCCCGCCGCGTCTGCCGCCCGCGAGCCTGCCGCGTCCGCCGGCACCCGGCCTCCGGAGCCGGTACGCGTACGAAGCACCTCCGGAGCCGGTACGGGCGCGAAGCGCTCACCGGCCCGGACGACGGCGGCGCGCGGTCTCTCCGGGCGAGCCGGTCCAGCGGGAGCCCGGCCCCCCGCGGAACACGTGTGCCCCGCGCCGGCACCGTCCGGTCACGCCCGTAGCGCGTCCAGCGCGATGCCGATCTCCTCCACCGCGGCCGTGTGCTCCCCCCAGGGCTTGGCCCGCAGGAATGCCCCTTCCAGCACGTCGAGGAGGAAGGAGGCGAGTACCGGGGCCGGGTGGCGCGCCGTGATCTCGCCCGTCGCCTGGCCCTGTTCGATGGTCAGGCTGATCTGGTCGGCCCACGCGGTCAGTGCCCTTTGCACGTTCCGGCGGACCTCCTCACCCGCGGTGGTGCTGTCGCCGGCGAAGCTGCCGAGGAGGCAGCCGAACCGCATTCCGGTCTCCCGGACTCGGTCCAGTTGTGCGATCAGGTGGGTGTGCAGTCGTTCCAGTGCCGGCCGGTCGGTGTGCAGGGCGGAGAAGTCGGTGGCCTGTGCGTAGCGGTGGACGATCTCGGCGGCGAGTTGCTGCTTGCTGTCGAAGTGGTTGTAGAACGAGCCCTTGGGTGTGCCGGCGGCTGTGGTGATGTCCTGCACGCTCGCTCCGTGGAACCCTTTGCGACGGAAGACCTCCGCTGCGTGGTTAAGCAGTCTGTTCTTCACACTCACCTGGGGCATTTCATGCTCCTCGCATCGTGCGGTCCGGGATCTGTCGCCCCGGCGGGTTCGGACATGGGGGCTCCTGCGGCGCGCTGGAGAACCGAATCAATATGACCAGTCGTCTTGCCAATCGTCAACGGCACCCTTTCGGCCGTCTCCCCGACGTCGTCACCGGGTAACCGCCCGCCCACCCGGCCGGTCCGGCGGCAACGGCGCCGCAGGGGTGGGATGCGCTCACATGTGTGCGTATCCGGCCCCGTGACGCCGTAGGTCGGATGACGGATGGCTCGACGGCGGACGCTGGACATGCTGGTGAGGACCGCACGACCGCGTCAGAAAGGCACGTCATGTCACAGCAGCGGATGGACAAGCGCCGTTACTTCGTCGACCTGGGGCAGCTCACCCTGGAAGAGGACTTCGAGTCCGACAAGCGGATGACCTTCACCGTCGTCGCCGGCGGCGGCATGGTGCCGGACGGATACGTGGAGACGGTGGACATCACCGCGGTGGAGATCCGGCCCGACGTGTTCCTCACGTCCTGGACGGAGGAGTCCGGGGCCAACATCACGCATGTGGAGGACTTCGAGCGCGGCGTGGTCCACTCGCGCATCACCCTGCCGGACGGCACCCCGCTCGCCATCACCGGTACCATCAAGCCGCTGGACTGACGGCTGCCGCACACACGGACGGTCCGTGCTCGGGGGCGACCCGGAGCGCGGAACGCCGCACCGGCCGAGCCCCCGACGGGGCAGGTCCGCACACGCTCCGTTCCGTGCGGGCGACGCGCCCGGTCCGGTGCGCCGTACGCGCCCCCGTCGGCTTCCGGCCGGACCAGCGGCTTCCCGCCCTCGCCGACCCTGCTGGGCCCGCCTGCCGATTCCCGTCTGCCGTGTCGACACGGTCGGCGAGCACGTGGCGGCCGGGAGGTGGGGGACCGGGTGCCGCCGGCTGATTCGGCGGCCACCGTGAGCGCCGCCGGCTCTGCCCCAGGGGGCCACCGGCATGTGTGGGCGTTCCGTCCACCGGGAGAGCGCGGACACTCCTCGCGCCGCCGGTGTGCCGCGGCGCGCGGGGACCGGTGAAACCCGCCCCTGCGGATGCCTGAACCGCCGGATTCCGGGCAGGCGCCACGCGAGACCATGGTGGACGGTCCGCACGGTGTTCACCGGGCTTGTCACCTACTCGCGGGTAACAGTAGCGTGACAGATGCGTCCGTCTCCCGCCTCTCGCCATAGTTCTCCTGCCGGGCCGGGTGACCGCCCACCGGCGTGGGAGGAACGTTGTCGTTGGTGGGACGTACGCGCGAAATGCACGCTCTCGAAGTGATGCTCGCCGAAGCGGAGAACGAGGGGACGGCGCTGCTCCTGCAGGGTGATCCCGGGGTCGGGAAGACCGCGTTGCTGGACGCCGTGTCCGTACGGGCCAGGAAGAACGGACTGCGCGTGGTGCGCGTCGTCGGCGTCGAGAGCGAGCAGGAACTCGCGTTCTCCGCGCTGCACCAGCTCCTCCACCCGCTGCTCGACCACGCCGCGGGGCTGCCGGCCTTCCAGAGCGCGGTCCTGGAGCAGGTCCTTTCCATCCGCGAGGGCTCCGACCCGGGACGGTTCGCCATCTCCGCGGCCGCGCTGGCGCTCTTGCAGGCCGCGTCCCGGGCGCAGCCCCTGTCGGTGGTCGTGGACGACGTGCACTGGATCGACCGTTCCAGCGCGGAGGTACTGACCTTCATGTCCCGCAGGCTCAGCGGCTGCCGGGCGGCCTTCGTCATGGCCACCCGCGGCGGGTCGAACGGCTACCTCGACCTCTCGGGCATACGTGTGCTGGACGTCGGCCCACTGCCGGCCTCCGACGCGCTGTTGCTGCTCGACAGCAGCCATCCGGACCTGGCCGAACCGACCCGGCGACGGCTGCTGGAGGAGGCCGAGGGCAACGCGCTGGCCCTCGTGGAACTGCCCGGGCAGCTCACCCCCGCCCAGCGCGACGGAGTCGACGCCCTGCCGGTGAACCTGCCGCTCAGCAGCCGGCTGGAGAGCGTCTTCGCCGACCGCATCCGCAAACTCGACGCCGTCACCCGGTTCACCCTGCTGCTGACCGCGCTCGACGGTCAGCGCCCCGGCAACCTGCGGGACGTCCGGGCCGGAGTGGTCCAGGCCAACCAGCAGTGGGACGACGGCATGCTGGAGGCGGGTGAGCGCACCGACCTCATCCGGGTCGACCACCTGGCCGAGCAGATCACCTTCCGCCATCCCCTGGTCCGCTCCTGCGTGGTCCACATGTCGCCGGTCGGCCACCGCAGAACGGCGCACCGGGCCCTGGCCGAGATCATGAGGCAGCAGCCGGAGCGGCGCGCCTGGCACCTCGCCCACGCCGCCGACGAACCCGACGAGACGGTCGCCGTCGAGCTGACCCTGGCCGCGGAGCGTACCCAGGCCCGCGGCGGCGCCGCGGAGGCGGTCGTGGCGTACCGCCGTGCGGCCGAACTGAGCCAGGACCCCGCCGAACGCGCCCGCCGCCTGGACAAGGCCGCGTTCGCCGCGGGTGTCGCCGGCCTCCTGGAGACGGCAGAGGAACTGGCCGGTGCCCAGACGGCGGAAACCCTGCGGAGCGCGACCACCGCGGCCTACGTGCAGTTCCACCGCGACGGAGACATGGACACGGTCTTCCGCATCCTGCTGCCCGTCATGGAGGCCGCGCCCCGGAGCACCACCGCCGAGGACCAGGAAGCGTTCGACGACGCCTTCTACGTCCTGCTCAACGCGGCGGTGTGGGGCGGCCGCCCGGAACTGTGGCCCGGCGTGTACGGGGTGGTCGACCGGGTCTCCGAGGCCGCGCGCATGTGCTTCGACTGCGTCGCCGACCCGGCGCGCACCGCTCACGACGTACGGGAACGGCTGGACCGGGTGACGGCCACCCTGTCCCCGAGCACACCTCTGTGGCGCGTCAACTGGCTGATCTACACGGCCATGTACCTCGACTGCTTCACCTACTACGACGGCGTGTGGCGGGACCTCGTCGGGGCCGACGCCTACGACAGCCTGCGCTTCGCCGTCGTGGCCCGCACGCATGAGGCCTTCATGCGGGGCGACTGGGACCGGACGGTCGCCGTCGCCGCCCACGGCATCGCGGACGCCACCGTGCACGACTACAACCTCATCCACGTCGTGTTCACCTACGGACTGGCCATGGTCGCGAGCGGCCGCGGGGACGAGGAGGCACTGCGCACGTACTGCGAGACCATCGCCGCCTGGGCCGAGCCGCGCCGCGCGCTGCTGCTGATGAGCGCCGTGAACGAGACCCGGGCACGTGCCGCGGTCGGCCGAGGGGACTTCGAGGAGGCTTACCAGCTGGCTTCCGAGATGACCCCGGCGGGCGAACTCCCCTCGCACTTCCCCCACTACCAGCGCTTCTTCCTGGACCTGGTGGAATCCGCGATGCGGACCGGCCGGCAGGCCGAGGCCCGCGCACACGTCGACGCGGGCCGGCGGGCCCGCATCGACACCATCTCGCCGCACCTGGAGGTCATCCTCGCCGCGGCCGCGGCGATCGTCGCACCCGACGAACAGGCCGGCGAGCTGTACGAGGCGGCCCTCGCCATCCCGGACGCCTGCGTGTGGACCTACGACTACGCCCGCATCCGTCTGCTGTACGGCGAGTGGCTGCGCCGCCGCCGCGAGTACAAGGCCGCGCGCGGCCAGCTCAGCGCGGCGCTCGACCTGTTCGAACAGCGCCTCCGGGCCCCGCTGTGGGCCCAGCGTGCCCGCAGCGAGCTGCGCGCGGCCGGCGTGGGCGTCGGGGTGCCGCAGGGCGGGAAGGCGGCGGCGATGAGCGCCCAGGAGCGCCGCATCGCCGAACTCGCCGCGAGCGGCCTGTCCAACAAGGAGATCGGCCGGAAACTCAACATCTCGCCCCGCACCGCCGGCGCGCACCTGTACCGGGTGTTCCCCAAGCTGGGCATCACCTCCCGGGCCGCGCTGCGTGACGCCCTGCGGACCTTCGACGAGGCACGGAGCGCCTGACGCCCCGCGGCGGCGCCGCCCGCCGGGCGGCGGCCGGGCCCCTCGTGCCGGACGCCCGGCGTGTACGCCGTGAGCCCGGGCCCGGCGCCCTCGGTCGGTAACCGCCGGGTGGTGTTGCCGATGGCGGCCATGCGGTCGCGTCGAAGGCCCGAGGACCTCGGGTGCCGAGCGGGTGGTCGCGGGCGGACACCACCCAGGTGCGCGGTGCCATGACGCAGACGTGGTGACCACGGTGATCGCGACCAGGACGATCGTGCTCCGGTGCGCCCGCCTCCACTTTGCCGGTCAGGATGCCTGTCCGTCTGCGGAATCCCGCGCGCAGCAGGGCGTGCACCGGGTGGTGCGCGATTGCGGTGCCGTCGAGGCCCGGCGCCGTGACGACGGACCGCGCCCGCCGGTGCGGCGCCTCACTGCCGGGTTCCGGCCGGCCGTGGGGGCGTGCCGGGCCGGAACAGCCCGTCGTGGACCGCGGCGACCCGCTCACACCGCGGCCCCCGGGCGGGGAGCGCCCCGAGCACCGGCCCGGCCGGCTGGAAGACGCCGCGTGCACGCGGCGCCTCTCACGTGTGCGGAGCGGCGCCTTCGCACATGTGCTGACGGCGGCTGCGCGCTGCGGGGGCGGGGACTCCGCGCGCGGACCGGCCGCGCTGCCGCGTCGCCTGCCCGGGACCGGCCTCCCGCGTCCCGTCCGGCACCGGTGGGCGTCCGGCCTTCCGCCGGGACACGGCGGTGGCCCGTCCGTGCCCGCGCTCCAGGCCGTCACACGCGCGACAGCACACCCGGTGGTACGCGCATGCGAAACATGTGTGCTGTCAATGACACACCTCGTATCAGTGTGCCGCTCCGCCGACGTCGCTGTAGTCTGCGCGACATACGTGTCGGCCCACCGGACCGGCCGGCCCCGCGCTCAGCGGAGTGACGAGGCCGGGGTTCCCGCTGACCCCGAACGGCGTCCGGCCCCGCCGGCGAGGCCGGAGAGCGAGAGGAAGGGGCGAGATGAGCAGCGACCCTCACATCGTGGGCTCGGACCGGGGCCGGGCCAGAGGAGCGGACCGGGGCCGGGCCAGGGGAGCCGCCGAAGGGGACGTGGTCGCCTTCCGCGGCATCCCGTAAGCCGCGTCACCGGTCGACGAACCGTGCTTCGCGCCACCGCGGCCGCACCCCGGGGTCGGGGTGCGCGAGGCGACGCGGTCCGGCCCGGCCGCGCCCCGGCCTCCCACGCGCCTGGAGCGGGTGATGGGGCACCGGGCGGCGGAACGGGACGAGGAGGGCTGCCTGCCCGTCCGCGTCCGCACACCGCGGCGGGCGCCGGCGGACGGAGCCGCCGGGCCCGTCCTCGGCTGGGACACCCGGCGCCGCGCCGGCCGGTCCGGCCACCCGATGGCATGAACATGAGTTATGGGTTCTGCTGAAAACAGTCATGGGCTTCATCGGCGCAAGCGATGAAGAGTGCCCAAGCCATGACGGCAGCGCCGTGGCGCTTCACCGAGGAGATTCACGTGACCACGCAGGAACGTTCCGGACAGCGCATCGTCGTCATCGGAGCCGGCTCCGCGATCGGGCGGCGGCTCGCACGGACAGCCTCGGCCGCGGGGGCCGAACTGGTTCTCGCCGGACCGGACCTCGGCAAGCTGAAGGAGACGGCCGGTGAACTGACCGGCGAGTGGGAGGCCGTGGAGTTCGACATCACCGGCGACGGCTCCGCCGCGCGGCTGGCGGACCGGGTCGGCCCCTTCGACCACCTGGTCTCGACGGCGGCGGTTCCCGCCGGCGGGCCGCTCGCCGACCCCGACCCGGCCGACGTGCGGCGGGCCTTCGCGGCGAAGGTGACCGGGCCCCTGCTCCTCGCCAAGCACCTGGCCGGCCAGGCGCGCGAGGGCGGCTCCTTCACCTTGTTCTCGGGTGTGGCCGCCTGGCGGCCGGCGCCGGAGGAGAACAAGGTCATGGCGACCACCAACGGCGCTCTCGCCTTTCTCGTCCAGGCCCTGGCCGTCGAGATAGCCCCGCTGCGGGTCAACGCCGTGTCCCCCGGCATCGTCGACAGCGGCGCCGGGGACCGGCTCGGCGACGCCAAGGCGGGCTTCCTCGCGCCGGTCGCCGCCGGCAACCCGGTGGGCCGTGTGGGAACGCCGGACGACATCGTCGAGGCGGTGCTCTTCGCCATCGACAACCCGCATGTCACCGGAACGGTGCTGCACGTCGACGGCGGCGCCCGCCTGGTGTGACCGCGCCGGCCCGCCCGCCACCCCCCGAGGGGGCGGTGCGGGTGTCGGGCTGGGGCGCGGGCGGCGGCACGGCCGGCCTCTCGTCCGGTGAGGCACACGTGTGCCCGCGTCGGCCCGCCGCGCACCGCCTCTCCGCAGGCGCACGCCCCGGCACCGCGGACGAACACGAGGGTGTCATTCTGGCTGAAAAGTCTCTAGACTCCGGTCTTCGGTTCATGAAAAGCGACTGTGGCGCATGAGGCGGGTTACCGACTGCGGATTGCCGCACCTCCGGAGATTGGTAGGCACGTGCACGTGATCGGACGGGACTCGCAGTTCGGACAGCTCACCGACCTTCTCGATGCGGCACGGCGGGGCAACGGTTCCTCGGCGCTCGTCCACGGCGAGGCGGGCATCGGAAAGAGCGCTCTGGTGTCCGCGGTCGTCGAGGCCGCGTCGTCGTCGGGCTTCGCCGTACTGTCCTGCCACGGCATCCCCGGCTCGGGCGCGGCCGGTTTCGAGGGGCTGCACGAACTGCTGCTGCCCCTGCTCGGCCGCGTCGACGCGCTCCCGCCGCGCCAGCGCACGGCCCTCGACGTGGCCTTCGGCGCGGAGGGAGAACCGGCCGACCGTCTCGTCACCGGGCTCGCCGCCCTCGGGCTGCTGGAGGAAGCAGCGGCCCGCGGTCCCGTCGTGGTGCTGATAGAGGACCTGCACTGGCTCGACCGGTCGACAGCCGACATCATCACCTTCCTCGCCGCCCGCATGGGCGTCATACCGGCGCTGCTCCTGGCCACCAGCCGCACCGACCGCGCCTACCCCGACCGGACCGCGCACTTCAAGCACCACGTACCACTGGACCCGCTCGATCAGCACGACGCGCTGGCACTGGTCGCCTCGCACGCGCCCGAACTGACGCCGCTGCAACGGCGCCGCCTGGTCGAGCGCGCGCTGGGCAACCCGCTCGCCCTGACGGAGTGGGCGAGCATCCCCTCATGGGTCGAGGGGACGTTCTCCGGCGGGCGCGGCCCGGTCCCGGTGAGCCAACGTCTGGAGGACTCGTTCCTGGCCGAGGTCGCCCTGCTGCCCCGGGCGACGCGGCGCGCCCTCCTGGTCGCCGCGGCGGGACAGGACGCGAGCAGCTACGAGGTGCTCGCGGCGGCCCGCAGCCTGGGTCTCGACCCACGCGACTTCACGCCGGCCGAGGCCTTCGGACTGATCACACTCGTCAACGGCAGTTACCGGTTCCGCCACCCGTTGGTGTGTTCGGCGGTGTACGACAACGCCGACTCCGACGCACGGTCCCGCGTACACACCGAACTGGCGGCGGTCGTCGTCGATGCCGCACGCGCCGTCCGGCACCGGGCCGCGGCCGCCGCCGGATGGAGCGAGGAGGTAGCCGCCGAACTCGAGGGACTCGCCGTGGCGGCCGGCCGGCGCGGCGCGCGGACCGAAGCGGCGGCGGCCTGGCGGCGCGCGGCCGCGCTGACCCCGGTCGCCGCGGAGCGGGCGCGGCGCACGGTGATGGCGGCCGAGGCCGCACGGCAGGCGGGTGCGACGGTCGACGCCGCCACCCTGCTCGCCGAGGCGAGGCCGATCGTCGAGGACGAGGCGTCGGTGGTGCAGCTCGCCCGCACCGAATGGATGCTCGCCAGCACCAGTACGACGCTCCCGGACCGGAGCGGTGACGAACTCGTCGCCCTGTCGCGGACGCTCAAGGATCCGGACGACCGGGTCGAGGTCCTCACCTGGGCGGCGGTGCGCGGCTACACCCGCCAGGACATCCCCGCCGACGTCATGGCGGCAGTGGCCGACGAACTGAGGCGCCCGGGCCTCGCCGTCACCGAGCACCAACAACTGCTGCAGAGCATCGGCCTGGCCCTGATCGGCTCGGCGGACCGGATCGCATCCGTCGAGAAGGCCTTGTCCATCTTCCACCGGCAGGTCCGGGAGACGGACGCAACCCTGCTGAACTGTCTGGCGTTCGCCGTCGAGGACACCCACGACCTCGCCGCCGCCGCCCGCGTCTGGAGCGCCGAGGTCGACATGTTCCACCGGTCGGCCCGGGTCAGCGACGAGACGGTGGCCCTCGCCGGGCGGGGTACGGCACGGGTGACCGGCAACGCGATCGCCGCCGGACTCGCCGACTGCGAGCACGCCCTGCGCCTCAGCTCCGACCTCGATCTGTCGGTGGTCGGGGCGATCGCCGCGGCGGACATCGCACGGGCCCGCGCATGGCGCGGCGAACACGACCTGGCGACCGCGGCCCTGAAGACGTGCGCCGAACTGTCCGGGCTGACGCCCTTCGCCAGGGTCGCGGCCTCCGCGTCCTGGGCGTCCGCCCAGATGGCGGCGAACGACGGCCAGCCCGAGGAGGCGATCCCGCACCTGCTGAAGTGCGTGGCACACCCGCCCATCGGCCTCTGGGCCGGGGCCGACCTCGCCGACGCGGCCGTGCACGCCGGGTGGCCGGACGTGGTGGACGGCTGGCTCGAGATGGCGACCGCCGCCCTCGCGACGAGCGACTCCGACCACCTCGCGATGCTGGTCGAACGGTCACGGGCGCTGCTGGCACCCGGTGAGGAGGCACGCGCCCACTTCGAGCGGGCCATCACCCGCGGTGAGCGGAGCATCGCGCACCTCGACCTGGCCAGGACCCGGCTGTTCTTCGGCGAATGGCTGCGGCGCGAGCGCCACATCGTGGAGGCACGGGGTCAGCTCTCCGCCGCGCTGCACGTCTTCGAGGCGCACCACGCCATGCCGCTCGCGCGGCGGACGGCACGGGAACTGGCCGCCGCCGGCGGGGTGCAGCGGACCCAGCCGGCCCCGTCCGTGGACGCCGGCGCGGTGCTCACCGCACAGGAACTGCACATCGCCCGGCTGGCCGCCGAAGGGCAGACGAACAGGCAGATCGCCGACCAGTTGTATCTGTCCCACCGCACCGTCGGCGCGCACTTGTACAGCGCGTACGCCAAGTTGCGGATCAACCGGCGATCGCAGCTCGCGACCGCCCTCGCGGCCACGCCGGCCTGATCCGGAGCGGCCGGTGGCCGCCCGGCGTTCCGGCACGGTTCTCCTTCGTCCGCGCGGGCGTTGCCTCCGGCGGGAGTCCGGCCGGACGGTCCCGGGGCCACGACGACCGCGGGCGGAGAGACCGGGAGCCCGGTCCGGGCGGAGCGGGCGGTTCCCCTCAGCGGCGCGCCGGAAGCCGGGCGAGCCCGCCACCGGGACGAGGCCGCGCGGCGCCGAACGGGCGAGGCCGGCCGGCGCCGCCGCTCAGCGGGCCGTGTCACGGCACCGGAAGCCGCACGGCGGCGCACCGGAGTTGTCGGGTCGCGGTCCGAGGGGTCGTGTGACCCGCGGTCCGTGCGCCGTGTCGGTGGGCGGATGGTCGTCCTCCGCGTCCGTCCGGCTCACCGCGCGGCGGCGGACCGGGGTTGTCGCGGGTCGCGGCCCGAGGGGTCGTGTGACCCGCGGTCCGCGCGCCGTGTCGGTGGGCGGGTGGTTGTCCCCCGCGTCCGTCCGGCCCACCGCACGGCGGCGCACCGGAGTTGTCGGGCCGCGGCCCGAGGGGTCGTGTGACCCGCGGTTCGCGCGCCGTGTCGGTGGGCGGATGGTTGTCCTCCGCGTCCGTCCGGCCCACCGCGCGGCGGCGGCGGACCGGTGGACGCCTCACTCGGCGCGGACCGCGAGGCCGACGGCCAGGGCGCGAGCGGCGCTGGTCAGGCGGGGCAGGAAGTCGACGACGGCGTGCGCGAGGCGGGGCTGCTCGGCGTACAGCCGGGCCAGCGCCTCGGGCGGCGTGGAGACCTGCCACAGGGCGCCGGCGAGCAGACTGACCGTGCCGATGAGTTCGCGGGTCGCCGCCTCGTCCAGCACCGGCTGGAACCGGGTGCCGGCGTGCGTCATGTCGTCCAGGGCGGCGAGCGCCGCCAGCTTGTAGGCCAGCACCGCGTCGGCCGACACATGGCGCTCCAGGTGCAGTGCCGCGTGCGCGAGCAGGTCGCACAGGAGCGGCTGTTCCACCACGGTCCGGCAGAGTGCCGTGGCCAGTTCGTCGGGGGTGCCGTCCGTCCGCTGGCCCAGCGCTTCCCGCAACGCGGCGGCCCACCGTTGCCAGCACTCGGCGGTGAGGCGCAGGTAGATGTCCTCGCGGGTCTCGACGTAGCGCAGGACGGCGGACTTGTTGATGCCTGTCAGGGCGGCGATATCGGTCAGCGTCACCGCGCGCACGCCCTTGTCGAGGGCCAGTGAGCGGGCCGCCTCCATGATCGCGGCCAGGCGCAGCTCCTTGTGCTCGGGGCTGCGGGCGCGTTGTACGTGGGGTGGCAGCTTGTTCACCCGACCACTTTAACAAAACGCCGTTCACTTGACTAAGTGAACGACGTTCTCTTAACTTGGCCGAGGCAGCCCCGCGTCCGTACGGCCGGGGCCTGGCCGGACCTGGTCCAGGCACGACGCCCTTTCCCCCGCCGGCCTCTTCCGCTTCCGGTACGACGACACACCGTGAGAAGGACCCTCAGTGATCACATACGACAAGCTGTACATCGGCGGACGCTGGACCGCGCCGGCCAAGAAGGACCTGCTGGAGGTCCGTTCCCCGCACGACCGGTCGCTGGTCGGGCGGGCCGCCGAGGCCACGGCGCCCGACGTCGACCTCGCCGTCGCCGCCGCCCGCGAGGCGTTCGACGAGGGCCCCTGGCCGCGTCTGTCCCCGACCGAGCGGCAGAAGGTCATCGCCCGCTTCAACGACCTTTACGCCGAGCGCGCCGAGGAGATCGCCGACCTCACCACCGCCGAGAACGGCAGCGCTCGCTGGTTCACCGGCTGGACCGCGGCCGCGCTGTCCCAGCAGACCGACGCCTTCCTGCGTGCCGCGGCCGCCCTGCCGTGGGAGGAGGAACTGCCCCGGACCGACGGGGCGACGGGACGCATCCTGGTGCGCCGCGAACCGGTCGGCGTGGTCGCGGCCGTCATCCCGTGGAACGCCCCGCACCAGTCCGCGCTCGTCAAGATGGTCCCCGCCCTGCTGGCGGGCTGCACCGTGGTGCTGAAGGCATCGCCCGAGAACGCCCTCGTCACGCTGTTGCTGGGGGAGATACTCACCGCGGCGGGCGTGCCGGAGGGCGTGGTCAGCATCCTGCCGGCCGACCGCGAGACGAGCGAGTACCTCGTCTCCCACCCCGGCATCGACAAGATCGCGTTCACCGGTTCGACGGGTGCCGGACGCACCGTCGCGGCCATCGCCGGCCGGCAGCTGAAGCGGGTGAGCCTGGAACTCGGCGGCAAGTCCGCCGCCATCGTGCTGGAGGACGCCGACCTCGACGCCATGGCGGAGGGCCTGAAGTTCCTCTCCTTCGCCAACAACGCCGAGGCATGTGTCGCCCACACCCGCATTCTGGTGCACCGCAGCCGCTACGACGAGGCCGTGGCCAGGCTCAAGGACCTCGTCGAGTCGCTGACCGTCGGCGACCCTGCCGATCCCGGCACCTTCATCGGGCCCATGGTCCGGGCCGACCAGCAGGAGCGCGTGCGCTCGTACATCGAGACCGGGATCCGCGAGGGCGCCCGGCTGGTCACCGGCGGCCCCGGGGTCCCCGCGGGTCTGGAAGGCGGCTACTACGTCACCCCGACCCTCTTCGCCGACGTCGACAACTCCATGCGCATCGCGCAGGAGGAGATCTTCGGCCCGGTGCTCGTGGTCATCCCGTTCGACGACGACGACCACGCGGTGCGCATCGCCAACGACTCCCCCTACGGCCTGGGCGGCGGTGTGTGGACGGCCGACGAGGCCCGTGCCCTGGACATCGCCCGGCGCGTCCGCACCGGTACCTTCGCGGTCAACGGTGCGCCGTTCTCCTTCGACGGCCCCTTCGGAGGGTTCAAGAGCAGCGGCATCGGCAGGGAGTTCGGCACGGTCGGGCTGACCCAGTACGTCGAGTACAAGACGATCGCCGCCTGACGCCCCGCCTCACCGCGGTCCCATGACACGGCCGCGCCCGCCCGGCCGGGCGGGCGCGGCCGTGTGTCAACTCCCCGACCATGCAGAAAGGTGTGAACATGTATGGATCAGGGAAGGTGAGTGCGGTGTGCGCTCCGAAAGTGCACACGTGTGCACATGGGGTGCAAAGGTGGAAAGGAGGCCGCGGTATGGACGTGGTGTTCCGAACAGAGGTGACCGTCGCGATCGCGGAGGACGGGGTGTTGGGCCTGGGGTCGCCCGACGGCGAGGAGTACTTCTACCCGCCCCCGGCCACGGCCGTGTGGATCGCGTTGCGCGCGAGCCTCGGGAGTGTCCGGGACGCCACGGGCACGCTCGCGACGGCCTGGGAGACCGACGGCTCGGTGGTGCGTGAGCTGATCGAGCAGCACGTTCGCGTATGGCGGGAGGCCGGTCTGGTGCGCACGCCGGTGGCGTGCTCCCGGGATGCCGCGACCGGACGGCCGCCGAGGTCCGGACGACTGCCGCGGGAGACCACCTGGCGACGACGGTGAGCCGTCGGGGCGTACGGGAGACACGCGCATGGCCGTCACGGCGTACCCCGTCGGTCGAACTCGGCGAGGGCGTCACGCAGTGCCGCGCGGGACGTGATGCCCAGTTTGGGAAAGACCTTGTACAAGTGGGATCCCGCGGTCCGCGGCGAGATGTTGAGCTTGCTTCCGATCTCCTTGTTGGACAGTCCACCGGCCGCCAGCTCGGCGATCCGGCGTTCCTGGGCACTCATCGAACCCACGTCGCGGGCGTTCGGGACGCGCACGGTGCCGCCGGCCGCGCGCAGCTCGTCCCGCGCTCGCTGAGCCCACAGCGGAGCCTTCAGGTGCTGCTCGAACATCTCGAGGGCCGCCTCGAGGTGGACCCGCGAGGCCGTGTAGTCCCGGCGGCGGCGCAGCCACTCACCGTAGAGCAGGCGCAGCCGGGCGTACTCGTGGGACCACAGCGCGGCGTCCGGGACGGCGAGGGCGGACTCGTAGAGTTCCCTGGCTTCCTCGTCGGGCGCGGCCACCGCGGCGGCGCCGGCGAGGATGACCGCGTGATGCGGTGATATGGCGTCCAGGCGCGCCTGCCGGCCGGCTTCGACGTGGGCACGGGCCGCGTCGATCCGCCCGGTGCGCACGGCGGACTCGACCAGATCGAGGAAGACACGCTGCGCGTGGGGGTAGTGCGAGGGAAGCACCCCGGGCGGGGTCACCGCCGCGGCCAGCTGGTACGCCTCCTCGAAGTCGCCCCGGCCGATGGCCGCCCGGGCACGGGCCTCGTTCACGGCTGTCAGCAGCAGCTGGAACTGCCTGGGCCTGGCCCATGCCTCGATGGTGTCGCAATGCCTGCGCAGCGTCTCCTCGTCACCGCGCCCGGCGGCGACGGAGGCCAGTCCGTACGTGAAGAGTATGTGGGTGAAGCCGTATCCGTGCCCCGCCGCGTCGCCGGTGCCTTCGCCGGCGAGGGCCAGGGTGTTGTCCCAGTCTCCTCGCATGTACGAATCGTGGGCACGGGCGAGCAGGACGAAACGCTGGCTGTCGTAGACCGTATGTCCCACGAAGTCGCGCCACACGCTGTCGTAGTAGCTGAAACAGTCCAGATACAGGGCGGTGTAGATCAGCCAGTTCATCCGCCAGAAGGGGGTGTTGGCGGGCAGCTCCGCCGTGCTGCGGTCGAGCCGTTCCCGCACGTCGTGCGCGGTGCGCGCCGGATCGGCGACACAGTCGAAGCACATGCGTGCCGTCTCCGACACATGGTCGAGGACTTCGTGGACGGACGGCCACAGATCCTGCCGGCCTGCCCAGACGGCGCAGTTGAGCAGGACGTAGAAGGCGTCGTCGTAGGCCGCCAGATCTTCGGGACCGTCACCGCGCGGGCCCTGCCGCAGCACCGGGAGCAGGACGCGGAACACGCCGTCGCTGTCCCCGTCCCGGTGGAAGAGTACGTAGGCGGCGGCCACCGCCCCGCGCAGGGTTTCCACCGAGCCCGCGGCCACGAGCTCGCCGGCCGCCTCCAGCCGGCCGTCGATGCCGGCGGCGAATGCCGCTTCCTCCAGACGCCGGGCGCGAGCCTCGCGGTCGGGACTGAGTTGCGCCGCCCGGAGGAAGGCCGCCGCCGCCTCGGCCGCTCCGGCCCGGGCCAGAGTTCTCTCGGCGACCCGGCTGAGTTCCAGCGCGACCGCTTCGTCCGGGCCTTCCGCCGCGTGGGCGAGGTGCCAGGCACGCCGGTCGGGGGCGTCGTCCAGCACGGCGGCCAGCGCGCGGTGGGCGGCCCTGCGCCGGCCCGCCGATGACATGTGAACGAGGCACGAGCGGGCCGTGGGATGACAGAAGGCCACCCGGTCGTCCGTCTGGTGTACATGGACCAGCCCGCCGGCTTCGCCGTCCTCCAGGAGCCTGTCCTCCCACTGCTCGCCCGTGATACCCCATGCCTGCCGGATGTGTTGCAGGTTGCCGATGCGCTGTCCGTCGAGCGCGACCAGGAGGAGCACGAACCGGGTGGCCGGGGTGAGCAGCCGGATCCGGTCGGCGAACATGCTCTCCAGACGTGCGCTGAGCGGCAGGGTGACGGGAAGCGGCTCTTCGCCGCGGCGCTGGGCGGAGCTGAGCAGCTTCGGCAGCTCGATCAGGGCCAGCGGGTTGCCCTCGGCCTCGTCGAGCAGCCGTCGCCGGGTCGACTCCGCGAGTCCCGGATGGCTGTGTTCGAGCACGGCCCGCGCATCCTCGGGGCCCAGCGGGGACACGGTGAGCACGGGAAGACCGGCCTGGTCGGCGAAGCCGTCCCACCCGGTGCGCGCGGCCATGACGAGCGCCACCCGGCAGCCGCTCAGCCTGCCGGCCATGAAGAACAGCACTTCGGCACTGGACCGGTCGATCCAGTGTGCGTCGTCGACCACGACGCAGACGGGGTTCTCCTCGGCCACCACCCGCAACAGCGCCAAGGCGGCGGTGGCTATGGCGAGCCGGTCGGGAGGTGAACCCGCACGGATGGACAGCGCCTGTTCCAGCGCCTCGCCCTGGACGGCGGGGATGCCGGGCAGCCGGTCGAGGAGCGGGTACAGCAGCTGGTGCAGGGCGGAGAACGCCAGCTCCTGTTCCGTCTCCACCCCGACCACCCGCAGGACGCCCGCTCCGTTGTTCCGGGCACGGGCCGCCACGGCGTCCACGAGGGAGGTCTTGCCGGCCCCCGGGTCACCTTCGAGCAGCAGGGCCTGGCCCTCGACGCCCGCCTGCGCCAACACCTTTTCCAGCACACACAACTCGGATGTGCGACCCACCAGAGACAAGGCTCCTCCAAACCGAGGGCACTGTGCCCGGACGGCAGGAAGCATTCTGCTCGCAAGGGGCGGCGAACACATCTGTCAGCCTACCTAGGTCCTGTCGTCGAACTCCCGCCGTCCGCCCGGAGGGCGGGAGTCCGACGACAGGACCTAGACCGGGCCGATCAGCGCAGGAACGCCAGCACGTCGTCCGTGAACTGCCGGTGGTGCTGGAAGAGGAAACCGTGGCCGGAATCCGGGTACACCTTCACCTTCGCGTTCGGCAGCGCACCGCCCAGGAGATGGAACGCGCGCGGGGGTACGACGAGGTCGTCGCCGCCTCCTGCCACGAACACCGGGTGGTCGATCGCCGCCAGCCGCTCCAGCGCTCCGTGGTCGGGCACGCCCCACTCGACCACGGCTTCGTACTGTGCGGCCCGGACCGCAGCCGGAACCGGCGCGTCACGGTCATGCTCGCGTTCGATGTAGCGGCCCACGAACTCGAGACCACTGCGCTGGCTGGTCTCGGTGTGGTTGAAGAAGGTGTAGAGGTAGTCCTGGATCCCGGGGCTCTCCGCCTCAGCGTGCGCCAGGACGTCGTCCGGGTAGCCGTGTATGCCGGGGGCTCCCCGGGGAGCAGTGGCCGCGAGGACCAGACGGCGCACGGAGTGCGGACGCGACAGGGCCAGTTCCTGCGCGACGAATCCGCCCATCGAGTAACCCAGCAGGTCGGGGCGCCGGACATCCAGGGCCTCCAGGAAGACCGAAGTGTCATCGGCCAGGTCACGGGCGGTCCGGCACACCCGCCCGGTGCTGAGTCCCACGCCGGCGCTGTCGAAGGCGATCACGTCGCGCTCGACGGCGAGGGCGTCGACGAGCGCGGGGTCCCAGCTGTCCAACGTCCCACGGAAGTGTGACAGCAACACCAGCGAGGGAGCGCCGGAGGGCCCGCAGCGGCGATAGGCGTATCGCACTCCGTTGGCGGCCTCGATCGCCTGATTGGGTTCGTCGACGTACATCTCGTTCCTTCGTCATGGCGGAGGGCGGCTTGGAGAACGCACGAACGAGATCGAGTGTGCCGGTCCGACCGGGCCCGGCCATCGGCCGGGGGAGGTGTGCCGTCGACCGCGATGCGGGAGCTGGGCACGGCGCTCCCGCCGTGCCACCGGTCGGACGCGCCGCTCCGGCCGGCGTACCCGGCGGCGGGGTCTGCGCGACCCGCCTCTGCCGCGGCGCCGCCCGGTTCGGGTCCGGGACGGGCGGCGCCGGAGGACGCGGTGACCTGTCAGCGGACGCCGGAGTTCGCGGCCGCACCGTTCGTGGGCTCTACACGACGGTGTACATCACCGATCGGCCCTGCTTGTGCCGCTCGACGAGCCCCTTGGCGACCAGTCCCTCCAAGGTGTTCCGCACGACCTGGGGTGTGGGAACGCGCTCAGGATGCCTGGCCAGCAGCTCCTCACGCAGTTCCGCGGCGTGGCGGGGCTCGACGTGTCCCTTCAGGAGGTCGAGCAGGAGGTCCTTGAGCAGGGGGCGGTGTTCCTTGCCCGCTCCTCGCCCGCCTCTGCCGGACCGCTTGGCTCCACTCGGCTTCGGCCGGGGCGCGGTCGTCTCTGCGACCGGGCCTGCGGACACGACCTGTGACAAGGGGGCTTCCTCGCCCTGTGCCTGCTCGGGCACCTTCGCCGAGTCCTCGGCCAGGCTGAGGATGCTCAGCAGCAGTCTCTCCTCCTGGCGAAGGGCGTCCAGGCGAGCGATCAGATCCTGCTGCTGATGGCGGTTCTCCTCCAGGTCCGACGCGGCGTGCTCCATGTACCGCGATCGCACCGTGGCGCTGGCTGACTTGTTGGGCACAGCCTTCTCTCCCTTGCGTGTGGATGACCTGCGCATCGTACTCACATGACCGGGTCGCAGCCGATGGATGAGCGACGAGGGGTCCCCGGGGGACACCGGACAGCGTGCCCCAGGCCACAATAAGGGAGATCGTGCGTTCTACGTCATACGTATCCTCGTTCGGGGGGCACGGTGGAACGCTGCCCCCTCTCCGCGCGGGTCATCCACGACCCGCTGGATTCCATGGGGCCATGGTGCACCTCCGCACGGCGAGGACGGGGTTCTGACGGGTCCTTCGGAGACTCCGGGGCAGCGGTACTGCCCCAGGGCGCACACCTGGTGACAGAGATGAACCTGACGGACCGCCGTCTCGTGGCAGACGTCGACACCTGCCGGGCTCGCCGGTACAGTGTCAGGTGGGAGGGCGCCGGCTCGCAGCGAGGGCGTCCCAGTCCACCAGGAGGCTTTCCCTGCCCGCGGGCACCGCGATGTAGGTCTCCATCAACCACTGGCGAATCGGATCGAGCTCCGTGGCGAACATCGCGGTGACGTATGGACGCTCCAGCCGCAGGTACAGGGAGGGTGTGTTTCCTCGTTGCCGGGAAGGCCAGATCTTGACGTCGCCGTCTCCGCTGAGCTTTTCCGTTCCCGCCAGCAGCAGATCGCGGCCGATGACCCACGTGACGTGGTCGTCCGGGAAGGACGCGAGGTCGAGACGGACGCAGTAGGGACTCGCCGGGACGTATCCGAAGCGGCAGGTGACGGTCGCGCTCTCGGGCGGTGCCGCAAGATTGTGGAGCGTGGTGAACAGCGTCAGTTGTTCCCGGTGAGGCTGCGCCCACTGCTGTTCCATGTGTCCGTTCCTTCGCAACGTTGTATCGGTGACCGCCGGTGATCTGCGGGCTCCACGGCAGGTGCGGCACACCGCCCGGGAGCGCGTCATCCACCCGCACTCGGCCCGCTCCACCCACGGGCGCGCGTCTCGACGGGGAAGTACGTCTCAGGCTCCGCCCAGCGGACCACGACCGCCGTCAGCGCATCCGCGGGTCCGCGTGCGGTTCACCATGACGGCTGGATCGGGCTGGGCCGGTTCATCGAACCTCCTGGGAAAGCCGGTGTGATCGGTGTGCCCCTCACCTTCCCCCGGCCGCCGGGCCGGAGCACAGGTCGACTGACTGGGCTTCGGACCGTCATTTCCCACGGAGCCGCCGGGCGGAGAAGCTGGTGCGCCCGACCGCCCCGGCACGGTGCCTCCGGTCACCGGGGGCGGGCACACATACCGGCACCTCTTCGCGCCTCACCCGCGGTCGGCGGGGTCCTCCGGGGCGAGCAGGACCGCGATGTTGCTGCTGTGCGCGATCGCATCGCTCACCCGGGGGGTCAGCAGGGCCGCGAAGGAACCGCGGTGATGGGGGCTGAGCACCAGCAGGTCGGCCTCGAACTCCTCGGCGGCGTCGGAGATGAGACGCGGCACCACGGTGGTCATGCCGTGGACGAGTCGGCCCTCGGCCTTGACTCCTGTGGTCCGCAGCTCGCGCACCGCGTCCTCGAGGAGCGCCGTTCCCTCCGTGTCGTCCTCCAGGTTCACCACCGTGTCCCCTGCCACGGCGGACGGAACGACGTGCAGGACACGGACCTCGGCTCCCGAGGACCGGGCCAGACCGCCGGCCAGGCGCAGTGCCGATACGTGCGAGGGGCTCGGGTCGAGGGCCACCAGAATGCGTTCGAACACGGGATGTTCTCCTTCGTCGACTCGGCCCGCTTCCGCGGCGGGACGAGTGGTCGAGTTGTACGGTCGTTTCTGCGGGTGGTGGCGTCACGGTGTCCGGGAGTGCCGACCTGCCATCCTTGCCCCCCGGGGGATGTTCCCGCGCCTGGCGCGGGAGGTTCTTCGCACCGGCCGTGGACAGCGTACGCCGCTTGTGTGCGGCGACTCAGGGACCCGGCAGGATGCTGTTCACCGGCGTCTTGAAGTGCCGCGAGGACCGGCGGGGGCGGTGGAGTCGCTCTGGCATGGCACGCGGTAGTCCTCGTCACGTTGATGTCGGATGCCGACGGATCGGCATGTCCGACGAGGCTCGGCCAGGGGCCGAAGGGACTGTGTACCAGAAGTGTAAGGCCGACCGGCACGCACGTGTGCCGGGCGTCTCTGGACACATGTGTTCATCAGGGTAGCTCACCGAGTACGGTTTTCCGCTCCGGTCTTCCGCTCGTCCCGCGTCGCGCGGAGACGGCAGGTGCCGCGGTGGCGTGGTGGCGCGCCCTGCGGACAGCGGGCCGCGCTGGACAGGGCACTTGACAAAACTAAGCCGACCGGTCATATTCAGAGGATGCCTCAGGTAAGCGTCAAGGGAAAACTGATCGCGCAAGCGGAGACCGTGTTCCGCCGGCAGGGTTTCAACGGCGCCAGCGTGCAGGACATCACCGGAGCGGCCGGTGTTCCGAAGGGGTCGTTCTACAACCACTTCAAGAGCAAGCAGGAACTCGCGGCCGAGATCGTCCGTCGCTACAGCGGTGCCACGGACTTCAGCATGCTCGGGCAGGAGGACGGCCGTCCGGTCCGTGAGCGGCTGCGGGCTCATTTCGCGAGCCAGGCGCAGCGGACGAGTTCCACCGGAGTCGAGTTCGGCTGCCTCCTGGTCACCATGGCCAGCGAGACCCCGACGGCGGGTGAAGAAGTGGGGTCCGCGGTCCGCGGCGGTTTCTCCGCCTGGGCCGACATGCTGGCCGAGGTGATCCGGCAGGGGCAGCAGACAGGTGAGATCCGGTCCCGGGAGCCCGCGAGCGACCTCGCCGCTTTTCTGATCGACGCCTTCGAAGGCGGCGCGTTGCGCGGGAAGGCGACGGACGACGCCACCGCTTCCATGAGGTCCCTCGACCTGGCCCTCAACGTCCTCGACCACTGATCCCGGCCGGGCTCGCGGGCCGCGGCGCCGTAGCTCGTCCTCCGAGCGGCCGACGGGCGCCGCGGCGCGTGCGGTCCTCTGTCCGTGCCGTGCGTGGCGGGCACCGTCCGTCCGTCGGACGGGCCCTGGGCGCGCGGGCCACCGCCGAAACCCCTTGGTCAGCTCGCCTTGCCGCTCGGCTGAGACCCATGACCCGACCGAATCGGCACCCCGGCCTCGCGAACCGGTGACGGAGCGAAGCCTCGCGAAACGGAGCGAAGCCTCGCGAACCGGTGACGGGTGGCCCCGGAGGCCGCGTTGCCACGTCCGCCGCGGATCGCGGCACACACGTGTGTCTCGCCGCTCCCGCCGACCGCGCGCTTGCCGCCGGTTGTTCACCACCCCGGCAGCAGTCGCTGCGTCAGGTTCGGCACACTGCGAGGTGCGCACCCGGATGCCCGGCCGGCTGCCGGACGACACCCTCCTCGCCGGAGGAGTTCCGGGCTGCGCACCGTCACGTCGACTCATCAGCCGCGGCACGTTCCGTCCCGCCCGCCGTAGAAAGGCTCGCCGATGCCTGTCCCTGCCGGCTCCTCGTCCGCCCCGGAGCTCACGATGCCCGGACCTCTCGCGGCCATCGCGACACGTCCCGGTGACCCCGGTTACGAGGCCGTGCGCCACACCTACACACGTCCGGGCTCTCCCGCCGCGGTACTGCGGGTACGGAACGAACGGGACATCGCGGCGGCACTCGCGTACGCCTGCCGGGAACACCTGCCGCTCACCGTGCGCAGTGGCGGTCACGGCATCAGCGGACGGTCCACGAACGACGGGGGGCTGGTCGTCGATCTGTCGCTGCTGGCCTCGGTGACGGTGCTGGACGCCGAGTCGGGGCTGGTACGGGTGGGAGCGGGGGCGCGGTGGGGAGACGTCGCCGCCGCGCTTGCGCCCCACGGGCTGGCGGTGTCCTCCGGCGACACCGGGGACGTCGGGGTCGGGGGACTGGCCACCGCGGGCGGAATCGGCCTGATGTCGCGCATGCACGGGCTCACGGTCGACCACATGCGGGCGGCCGAGCTGGTCCTGGCGGACGGATCCTTCGTACGGACGGACGACCTTCACGATCCCGATCTGTTCTGGGCCGTCCGCGGCGCGGGAGCGAACTTCGGTGTCGCCACGGCCTTCGAGTTCCACGCGTCCTCCGTGGAGGGGGTCTGCGTCGACGTCAGCGTGTACGACGCCTCGGACACGGCCGCCACGCTCACGCGGTGGGGTGAGGCCGTGCAGGCGTCCCCCCGCGAGGTGACGAGCTTCCTCACCCTGGTGACCGGGGCGGGGGGACGTCCGGTCGCCCAGGCGATGACGGTGTACGCCGGCACCGACCTGGAGGCGGCCGGTCGTGCGGTGCGGCACCTGCGGTCGGCGGGACCCCTGCTGCACAACCGGCTGTCCGCCACCTCCTACCACCGGCTGGTGCCGGCCGGGCACCAGCCGCACCGTGCGCAGCAGCCGTTGTCAGTGACCCGGTCGGGCCTGCTGCACCGGCTCGACACCGCCGTCACACAGGCCATCGCCGCGGTGGCCGAGGCGTCCGGGATCGTACAACTGCGCTCCGTCGGAGGAGCCGTGAACGACATGCCCGCGACGGCCATGGCGTACGCGCACCGCAGTCAGGACTTCTCCCTGATGGCGGCGACCCTGCCCGCCTTGGCGAACGATCTCGACCGGCGTTGGGAAGCCCTCACCCCGTATATCGACGGGCTCTACCTGAGCTTCGAGACGCGCACGGGAACGCGGCAGTTGCGGGATGCCTTTCCCGGGCCCGTGCTCCCCCGGCTGATCGCGCTCAAGGCCCACTACGACCCCGAACACCGCTTCGACACCAACTTCGCGCTGCCCGCGGGTCCCGCCTGACCGCCCGGCCCGACGGACCGGTGCCGTCGGACGCCTCCCCGTGCCGCGGCAGACCGGGCGACGTCCCCGCAGACACGCCTGGTGACAGCCGCGTCCGGCGGAAGCGCGCGCGGCGGCGTGGTGCGGGAGGGCCTGGCGGTGCGGTTCGGAACGGCGGCCCCGCGGCTTCACGGCGCGGTCAGTCCGCCGCCGTCGGTGACGATGCCCCGCATCAGCATCTCGAAGTGGTCCCGAACGTGCTCGACGACGTCGAAGGAGGGATCGATGAGCCACTGGCCCGTCAGCCCGTCCGCCACCGCGACCAGGGCACGGCCCAGCGCCTGCGGGTCGACGTCCGGTCTGACCAGTCCTGCCTCGATGGAGGCCCGCACCGCGCGGGCGTTGTTCTCCCGCATCAGTGCGAACCGCCGCCGGAAGTAGTCGTGCGCCGGATGGGCCGGGTCGGTGGCCTCACCGGCGGTCGTCGAGAACAGGCGGGTGAGACCGGGGGAGTCCACTTCTTCCCGCAGCACGTCGAGCATGTGCTCGAGCAGCCGTCTCAGGCCGCGCGCCGGCGGGTCGAAGCGGGAGGCCCGCGACCGGTCGTGGAACTCGAGGACGGCCAGCAGGAGGACGTCCTTGCCCTTGAAGTGGTGCAGCAGTCCGGTCTGTGACACGCCGGCGTCACCGGCCACCTGCGCCAGTGACGTCTGGTGGTAGCCCTGCTCGGCGAAGAGCCGGGAGGCGGCCTCCACGACGGCGGCACGCCGCGCGTCCGCCGCCGCGTAGCTTCCGGTGGCCCGCCGCCGTCGCCGCTTGCCGTTCGCGATGAGGTCGTCCGTCACTCTCGCACCTTACGCCGAGGACCGGACCGGCCGGTGCCGCGAGCGGAATAAAAACAGAGTAGTGTTCGGTTTTTAAGGGCGTCTCGTTCCGTCGCCCCGCTAGCAGGGAGTCCAGGATGACCAACGCGATCCGGGCCGGTACATGGTCGGTCGAGCCGACCGGAAGCACCGCGTCCTTCTCCGTCCGCAACATGATCTTCAGGACCGTTCAGGGCCGGTTCCCGATCGAGTCCGCCGAGGTCTCGGTGGACGCCGGCGGCGTTCCCCGGTCCGTCACCGCCACGCTGGACGCGGCCGGCTTCTCCACCGACCACCCGAAGCGGGACGCGCATGTGCGAGGCAAGGACTTCCTGCACGCGGACGCCCATCCCCGCCTCACCTTCCGTTCCACGGCCGTCGTGCCGCAGGAGCCCGGCACCTGGCTGGTCCAGGGCCGGCTGACGCTGCGCGGGGTCACTAGTGACGTGCACCTGACGGTCCGGGTGGCGCAGGACGGCGACGACACGGCCGAGGTCGTCGCCACCACCCTGCTCGACCGGCGGGCCGCGGGAGTCGGCTACGGACCGTCGTTCCTGGTCGGCCGGAAGGTGGCCGTGCAGCTGGACCTGCGACTGCGTCGCACCCCGGAGCACGGGGTCTGACCGTCCGACCTCATCGATGCCCGTGGTGGACGCGGAGCCCCGCGCCGCGCGCGAGGCGGGGCTCCGCCGGACGCCGTCCCGGCGACGGCCGGAGAGCGGGATCGCCCCGGCGGAGCACGATGGCGCGCCCTCGTGACGTCTCCGTTTCCGGTGTACGGCTGCCACAGCACTGTGCCGGGTCGGCAGCCGTACCGCCGGAACCGGTGCGGCCGGCACACGTCCCCGTGGCCATGTTCGGCACAGGCTCCACTTCACGGGTCGCCGCAAGACGCGTACCGTCTCACACCTGAGGCACCCGAGACGCACACTTGTGTGAGCCGCGACAGGGGCCGTTCCGGACACCACGCGGAAGCCGGCGAGCGCGCCGCGGCGGTGCCGGACCTTCGTACACAATCAAGGAACAGGGGGGTCGGCATGACGACCACCGTGCCGTTCGGGCTGGCCGAGCAGACTGAGATCGAGGCGTACGCGGACTTCGCTACCGGGGCTGAGGCACCGGTGCGAGAGGCACTGGGCATCGGCTCGCTGCGGGCGGGGCCGGTGCTGGCCCTGGCGATCCGTGAAGACCCGAGTCGCTTCTTCAACAAGGCCGGGGGGTTCGGTACGGACGAACCGGTCACCGCGGACGTCCTCGCGCGGGTGTGCGACTTCTATCGCGAGCAGGGTGTTTCCCAGGGGGCGTTCATGGTCGCCCCGCCGGTGCTGCCTCCGGACTGGGCCGCGATCGCCGGCGAACTGAGCCTCACCCCGGGCAATCGGCTCGTCAAACTGGGTGGTGACATCGAGAGCACACTGTCCGCGGCGGACGGCATCGAAGCGCTCGACCCCGGACTGCGGGTGGGCCCGGTCGAGGCCCGCCATGCGCGCGAATGGGCGACCGTCATGATGAACACGTTCGGGTTCACGGCGCCGGGCATGATCGACATGGCCGCCTCGTGCGTGGGCAGGCCCAACTGGCGGCAGTACGCGGTGTGGGAGGACGAGCGCATCGTCGCGGTCGGGAGCGTCTTCCTCAACGGACCGTGCGCGGACATGTTCGGCGGAGCGACCCTCCCGGAGAGCCGCGGCCGCGGGGCTCAGTCCGCACTGCTCACGGCCCGCGCCCGGGCGGCCGCCGCCGCGGGCTGCCGATGGGTCGTCGCCGAGACCGGAGCGGAAGGCCCCGGCGACCACAACCCATCTCTCCAGAACATGCTGCGCGCCGGCTTGGCGCCGCTCTACGAGCGCCTCACCTGGCTGTGGCGCGCGTAGCGGGAACACAAGCCTGATCCGCACACGTACCTCACGGGAACCGGACTCGGCGTCCGCCGAACCACCGGGTGTCCGGCGAGTGAACCGATTGCCGTGCCGGTTTCGTTCAGCTGATAGGAAAGCCACCACGGTGGGCTCGTGTGCTGCGTCCTGTTCTCAAGGACGCGGGACGTGTCCGTGGTTGTGCTGGCCGGTCCTGGTGGGCGTGGCTGTGTTGGTGGGGTAGGTGGGTAGTGGATCTGTCGCCTGGGTCGCCGTTGGGGAATCTGCTGAAGTTCCTGACCGGGATGGAGTGGCCTGATCTTGATGAGGCTGCGATGCAGCGGCGTGT
>NZ_JOCB01000100.1 GCF_000718775.1 Streptomyces sp. NRRL S-31 | reverse complement strand
CCCCGGCCCCGCCCGGACCGCCCGCGCGGGCCGGCGAAGCACCGCCGAAGGCCCCCGCGCCCGGCGACGGCGCGTCCTGCGCGCCCGGCGCGGCGCCGTCCCCGAGGGCGACCCGTACGCAGCCCTCGCCGTCGGGCACCGTCCGGACGCGTATCCCGGGCCCGCCGGACGGGGTGACCCGCAGGGCGGACTCGCCGATCCGCAGCAGCCCCCCGGCGGGGAACCGCACCGGACGGTCGGTGACCTGCCTGCCGTCCAGGGAGGTGCCGTTCGTGGAGCCGAGGTCGGCGACCGAGACACGGCCGTCCGCGCCGACGGTGACCGCGCAGTGCAGGCGGGAGACGTCGGGGTCGTCCAGCGGGACGTCGGCGTCGGCGGAGCGGCCGACGGTGATCCGGCCGCCGTGCAGCAGGTGGACCCCGCCCGCGTCCGGGCCCGCGACCACGTGCAGCCGGGTCGGGGCCTCGTCCAGCTCGGGGTGGGGCTCCGCGGCCGCCGGGGCGCCCAGGGACAGCACGGCGCCGTCGACCAGCGGCGGTTCGCCGAGCGTGCACCGGCGCGGGTCGAGCCGCTCGGCGTCCGCGTACAGCACCACGGAGGCACCGCCGGCCTCCCGTCCCGCGCCGCTCTCCCCGGTGACCGCCGCGGCCAGCGCCGACGCGACCGCGGCCAGCTCCGTGCCCGCGGGCGCCGTGACCAGCACGTCGCGGAACGCGGCGCGGTCCCGCTGCGCGGGCGGGCCGAGCGGGTCTACGACGGTCAGCCGGATCTGCATCGGCGTCAGCGGTCCCTTCTGCGCGGGTCTGCGCGGGCGCGGACTTCCCCCCACCCCGCACGAGCACGTCGGCCAGCGGCCACCGGAGCCGTGCCGGCGGGCTGCTGGAGGCATCCTCGCACCTGCCACTGACAACGCGCCCCGGACCCGGGCAGAAGTGATCTTGATTGGTCGGCTCTGCCCCCAAAAGTGCCTGACCGATACGCCACCGGCGATCAGTTGAGATCGGTCACGTCCGGTTCCGGCAACCACCGGCCCGCGACGCGCGTCTTTCCGTCGAACCCCCCGGAAAACGCCTCGAAGATGCCCGGGAACACGTACGTAGCGCCCGGAAACCCGGCACTACAGTGGGTCGGAACAAGACCGGAATGCAGCCGAGCGACCAACAGCAGGCAGCAATCGACAGCAAGCAGCAACAAGCAGCAGGGAGCGCGTGACGTGCGGCCAGTCGGCAGCAAGTACCTGCTTGAGGAGCCGCTCGGACGCGGCGCCACAGGCACCGTCTGGCGTGCCAGCCAGCGCGAGACCGCGGGCGCCGAGGCGGCCGTGCCCGGCCAGCCGGGGGAGACGGTCGCGATCAAGGTCCTCAAGGAGGAGCTGGCGAGCGACCCGGACATCGTGATGCGCTTCCTGCGCGAGCGCTCCGTCCTGCTCCGGCTCACCCACCCGAACATCGTCCGGGTCCGCGACCTGGTCGTCGAGGGCGACCTGCTGGCCCTGGTGATGGACCTGGTCGACGGCCCAGACCTGCACCGCTACCTGCGCGAGAACGGGCCCCTGACCCCGGTCGCCGCCGCACTCCTGACGGCGCAGATCGCCGACGCGCTCGCCGCGAGCCACGCCGACGGCGTCGTCCACCGCGACCTGAAGCCCGCCAACGTGCTGCTCATGCAGCGGGGCGGTGAGATGCACCCGATGCTGACCGACTTCGGCATCGCCCGCCTCGCCGACTCCCCGGGCCTGACCCGCACCCAGGAGTTCGTCGGCACGCCCGCGTACGTCGCCCCGGAGTCCGCCGAGGGCCGTCCGCAGACCTCCGCCGTCGACATCTACGGCGCCGGCATCCTGCTGTACGAGCTGGTCACCGGCCGTCCGCCGTTCTCCGGCGGCAGTGCCCTCGAGGTCCTGCACCAGCACCTGAGCGCCGAGCCGCGCCGCCCCTCCACCGTCCCGGAACCGCTGTGGACGGTCATAGAGCGCTGCCTGCGCAAGAACCCCGGGGAGCGGCCGAGCGCCGAGAACCTCGCGCGCGCCCTGCGGGTCGTCGCCGAGGGCGTCGGCGTGCACGCGAACGCCGCGCAGATCGCCGCGGCCGAGGGCGTCGGCGCCCTCCTCGCGCCCGACCCGGACCCGGCCGCCGTCCCGGACGTGCCCGGCGCGGCCGACCCGACCCAGGTGCTGCCGACGAACGCGCCGCAGGGCGCGTACGACCCGAACGGCGCCACCAGCGTGCTCCCGCACACCGGCGGACCGGCCGGCGCCGCCGACCCCACGGCCGTGCTGCCGCACACCGGGGCCGCGGACCCCACCGCCGTCCTGCCGCCCGTCCCGCCGGGCCGGTACGGGCAGCAGGACCAGGGCCAGGGCCGCGACGAGGGGCAGCAGCCCGAGCAGCCGCACCCCTGGCAGTCCCAGCTGCGGGCCGCCCGCGACCGCAACGAGCAGACGCAGGTCCAGTACCTGGACCCGGACGAGGACCCGCTGCGCCGCCGCCCCCAGCGGCAGGTCGCGCCCCGGCCCCAGCAGCAGCCCCGTCCGGCCCCTCAGCCCCGCCCGCAGCAGCCCCAGCCGCGCGGCCGGCAGGGCGCGCAGCAGGCTCCCGGCCACGGCTACCCGCAGCAGCAGCCCCAGCGGTACTCCACCCCGCAGCCGCAGCAGTACGCCCCGCCGGCCCCGCCCGAGCCGCGACGGCCCGCGCGCGAGCCCCGCGAGCCCCGCCGGCGCGGCGCCAACCCGATGAAGATCCCCGGGCTGGGCTGCCTCAAGGGCTGCCTGTTCACGATCGTCATACTGGTCGTGGCGAGCTGGCTGATCTGGGAGCTGACCCCGCTCCAGGACTGGATCGGCACCGGCAAGGGCTACTGGGACCAGCTGAGTGACTGGGCCGGCACGGTGGGCGGCTGGATCAAGGACCTGGGCGGCTCGTCCGGCAGCGGAAACTGATCGCCGGTTCAGGGATTTGTCGACATCTGCCGGGTGATTTCCGCCTCCCCGGTGAAGGCCGGCTCGTCGGACGCGTAGTTTTGGCGACAACACGCTTCTGTAGGAGCAGTCTTGGCACGGAAGATCGGCAGCCGGTACACCGCGCACCAGATCCTGGGGCGGGGCAGTGCCGGGACGGTGTGGCTGGGCGAGGGACCGGACGGCCCCGTCGCCATCAAGCTGCTGCGCGAGGACCTCGCCTCCGACCAGGAACTCGTCGGGCGCTTCGTGCAGGAGCGCACCGCGCTGCTCGGCCTGGAACACCCGCACATCGTCACCGTGCGGGACCTCGTGGTCGACGGCAACGACCTGGCCCTGGTCATGGACCTGGTGCGCGGCACCGACCTGCGCACCCGGCTGGAGCGGGAGCGGCGCCTCGCGCCCGAGGCGGCCGTGGCGATCGTCGCGGACGTCGCCGACGCGCTGGCGGCGGCGCACGCGGCCGGGGTCGTGCACCGCGACGTCAAGCCGGAGAACGTCCTCCTCGACATGCGGGGCCCGCTCGGCCCCGGTGGCGCCCACCCGGCGCTGCTCACCGACTTCGGCGTCGCCAAGCTGATCGACTCGCCGAAGCGGACCAGGGCCACCAAGATCATCGGCACGCCGGACTACCTGGCCCCGGAGATCGTGGAGGGGCTGCCGCCCCGGGCCGCCGTGGACATCTACGCGCTGGCGACGGTCCTGTACGAGCTGCTGGCCGGCTTCACGCCCTTCGGCGGCGGGCACCCCGGCGCGGTGCTGCGGCGGCACGTCACCGAGACGGTCGTACCGCTGCCCGGCATCCCCGAGGAGCTGTGGCAGCTGCTGGTGCAGTGCCTGGCCAAGGCGCCCGCCTCCCGGCTGCGCGCCTCGGAGCTGGCCGCGCGGCTGCGCGAGCAGCTGCCGATGCTGGCCGGGATGCCGCCGCTGGACGTGGACGAGCCGGGGCCCGCCGACGAGGAGGCTGCGGAGCCGGCACCGGTCGCTCCGTCCGGCGAGGAGCCGGTACGGCGGCGGGGCGCGGTCTCCCTGGTGCCCGGCGCCAAGCCGGACTCCAACCGGGACACGCACACCTCGATGCGGGTGCCGGGCCCGGACGAGCTGGCCGGCGGAGCCCACGGGACCGCCCGCGCCCCCCGGGCCGCCGGCGCCCCCCGGCCGGGCTCGGCCCGGCACCGGGCCACGGTGCGGCGGCGCCGGATCACCCTCGGCGTGGCCGGGGTGGCGGTGGCGGCCCTCGTGGGCGTCGGAGCGTGGTTCGCCTCGGCCGACGGTGACGACGACCGGCCGGCGCCGGCCGACCACAGCACGTCGGCCCCCTGATCCGACCGGGGGCCGCCGGGCGGGCCGCCGCGGTGCCGGGCACCGTCCGGCCCGGGTCGCTTGCCACAGCCGTTACGCTGGAAGGCGTGGCAGTCGTCGATGTATCCGAAGAGCTGAAGTCCCTCTCCTCGACCATGGAGTCGATCGAGGCCGTCCTGGACCTCGATGCGTTGAGGGCACAAATCGCCGTGCTTGAGGAGCAGGCGGCGGCCCCGTCCCTGTGGGACAACCCGGACGAGGCACAGAAGATCACCAGCAAGCTCTCCCACCTCCAGGCCGAGGTCAGGAAGGCGGAGGGGCTGCGCGGCCGCATCGACGACCTCGCGGTCCTCTTCGAGATGGCCGAGGAGGAGGACGACCCGGACACCCGCGCCGAGGCCGAGGCCGAGCTGGCGTCCGTGAAGAAGGCGCTGGACGAGATGGAGGTCCGCACCCTCCTGTCCGGCGAGTACGACGCCCGTGAGGCGCTCGTCAACATCCGCGCCGAGGCCGGTGGCGTCGACGCCGCCGACTTCGCCGAGAAGCTCCAGCGCATGTATCTGCGCTGGGCCGAGCAGCGCGGCTACAAGACCGAGCTGATCGAGACGTCGTACGCCGAAGAGGCCGGCATCAAGTCGACCACCTTCTCCGTCCAGGTGCCGTACGCCTACGGCACCCTCTCCGTCGAGCAGGGCACGCACCGGCTGGTGCGCATCTCGCCCTTCGACAACCAGGGCCGCCGCCAGACGTCCTTCGCCGGTGTCGAGGTGCTGCCCGTCGTCGAGAAGTCCGACCACGTCGAGATCGACGAGTCCGAGCTGCGGATCGACGTCTACCGGTCCTCCGGCCCGGGCGGCCAGGGCGTCAACACGACCGACTCCGCGGTCCGCATCACGCACCTGCCCACGGGCATCGTGGTCTCCTGCCAGAACGAGCGCTCGCAGATCCAGAACAAGGCCACGGCGATGAACGTGCTCCAGGCCAAGCTGCTGGAGCGCCGTCGCCACGAGGAGCAGGCCAAGATGGACGCCCTCAAGGGCGACGGCGGCAACTCCTGGGGCAACCAGATGCGTTCGTACGTGCTGCACCCGTACCAGATGGTCAAGGACCTGCGCACCGACTACGAGGTGGGCAACCCGGAGGCCGTGTTCAACGGCGAGATCGACGGGTTCCTGGAGGCCGGCATTCGCTGGCGCAAGCAGCAGGAGAAGTAACTTTGTCGACATGACAACTGCCGTCCGGTGGGCGGCAGTTGTCATTTGTCTGGGTTTTACATCACACTCACAGGCTTCCATTCCCCGCAAAAACCTCCCCGGCGGACATCGCACCCGCAATGCCCTTGACGTTGCTTTGAAAAATGGGAAGGGTGAGGCGCGGCATGCGTAATTGAGGGGCGCATGTGAACCGGGGGATCGAGTTGACGCCACTTCGTCACCAGCTGCCTCCGTCGATCACGGCACGCCCCACGCGACGCCCATTGACGAAACAGCTACTGGGGGTAGCAACCATATGACGAAGAAGACGCGGATCCGGGTCGCGCGGATAGCCGCCGGCGCCGTGATCGCGGCCGGTGCGTCGCTGACGGCTGCCGGCGCGGCTTCCGCCCTGGACCTCGACGTCCAGGCGGGGCCGATCAGCCTGGGCGTGAGCGGCGTCGGCGCCGACGGCGGCAACACCGACGGCGGCGAAGGCTGCCCGATCGCCGTCTGCACCGACGGCGGCACGGACGGCTCCGGCGGTGCCGCTGCCAGCGGCGGCGACGCCTCCACGGGTGGTGACGCCTCGACCGGTGGCGACGCCTCGACCGGTGGCGACGCTTCCACGGGTGGTGACGCCTCGACCGGCGGTGACGCCTCCATCGGCGGCGACGTCACCATCGGCGGTGTCATCGGTGGCGACAGCGGCACCGACGGCGGCAACGGCAACGGTGGCAACGGCACCGACGGCGGTAACGGCAACGGTAACGGTGGTAACGGCACCGACGGCGGTAACGGCAACGGTAACGGTGGTAACGGCAACGGTGGCAATGGCACCGACGGCGGTACCGGCACCGATGGCGGTAACGGCACCGACGGTGGCAATGGCAACTCCGGCGGCAACGGTAACGGTGGTACCGGCACCGACGGTGGTACCGGCACCGATGGCGGTAACGGCACCGACGGTGGCAACGGCAACTCCGGCGGCAACGGTAACGGTGGTACCGGCACCGATGGCGGTACCGGCACGGACGGCTCCACCGGCTCCGGCACCTCCGGCAGCACCGGTGACAGCGGTTCCACCGGGGGCAACCACTCCATCCCCGACGGCGGCAACAACACCGTTCCGCAGGCCGAGGGCTCGTCGGCGCTGACCGACACCGGCTCCGACACCACGGTCCAGGGCGGTGACAAGCAGCTCGCCGAGACCGGTGCCGGCCAGACCGCGTTCCTGCTCGTCGGTGCCGCGACGATGATCGCCGGCGGCATCGGCTTCCGCGTGCTGCCGCGTCTGGTCAACGGCCGGGGCGGCGCCACCGCCTGAGCGTGACCCCACGCTCACGCACCGCGCGCAGAGCACAGACGTGAGGGCCCGGAGCCTGGCGCTCCGGGCCCTCACGGCGCTTGTCAGGGGCTTCTCACACGGTCTGGTGCGCCAGCAGCGCCACCGCCGCGATCAGCACCGCCAGCAGCGCGATCAGCGCCATCGGGTTCAGCCCGTTCAGGCCGCCGAAGAAGCCCTGCTGCTGTAGACGCTCGCGGTTGGCACGGCACACCGGGCACCGGCCCTCGCTCACGGGCGCCGCGCAGTTCGCGCACACCAACCGGTCGTACGTCATGCGCTCGCCCTCCTCGCACCGGTCATCACTCGTACAACGCCGCCGGGACCGAGAACGTTCCCCGGCGTTCCCGTCGTCCTTCGTGTCCCTTCCACTGTGCCAGGTTCCCGCGGAGCGTGCGCGGGGCCCCCGGCGGGAGGGTGTGCGGACAAGGGCCGGTACAAAAACGTACAAGTCTTGCCAACCTCAACCTGCGACTGCACTTGCACACCCGGTTCGCGTATGGTCACGCTCATCTACCCCCGGCGACCCGTGGTGCATCCGTGATCCGATTCGACAACGTCTCCAAGGTCTACCCCAAGCAGACCCGCCCCGCACTCAGAGATGTCTCCCTGGAGGTGGAGAAGGGGGAGTTCGTCTTCCTCGTGGGGTCCTCCGGCTCCGGAAAGTCCACCTTCCTGCGGCTCCTGCTCCGCGAGGAGCGGTGCAGCCACGGCCAGGTGCACGTCCTGGGCAAGGACCTCGCGCGCCTGTCCAACTGGAAGGTGCCGCAGATGCGCCGCCAACTGGGCACGGTCTTCCAGGACTTCCGGCTGCTGCCGAACAAGACGGTCGCGGAGAACGTGGCCTTCGCGCAGGAGGTCATCGGCAAGTCCCGCGGCGAGATCCGCAAGTCCGTGCCGCAGGTGCTCGACCTCGTCGGGCTCGGCGGCAAGGAGGACCGGCGGCCCGGCGAGCTGTCCGGCGGTGAGCAGCAGCGCGTCGCCATCGCGCGCGCGTTCGTCAACCGCCCCAAGCTGCTGATCGCCGACGAGCCCACCGGCAACCTCGACCCGCAGACCTCCGTCGGCATCATGAAGCTGCTCGACCGCATCAACCGGACGGGCACCACCGTCATCATGGCGACGCACGACCAGAACATCGTGGACCAGATGCGCAAGCGCGTCATCGAGCTGGAGAAGGGCCGCCTCGTCCGCGACCAGGCCCGCGGCGTCTACGGCTACCAGCACTGACCGCCCCCAGTTCCCGAAAGGCCTGAAGAACCCGCCATGCGCGCCCAGTTCGTCCTGTCGGAGATCGGTGTCGGTCTCCGCCGCAACCTGACGATGACGTTCGCCGTCATCGTCTCCGTCGCCCTGTCCCTGGCCCTGTTCGGCGGTTCGCTGCTGATGAGCGACCAGGTGAGCACCATGAAGGGTTACTGGTACGACAAGGTCAACGTCTCGATCTTCCTGTGCAACAAGCACGACGCGGAGAACGACGTCCACTGCGCCAAGGGCGCGGTCACCGAGGACCAGAAGAAGCAGATCCTCGCGGACCTGAAGAAGATGCCGGTCGTCGAGAACGTGACCCAGGAGTCGCAGGACGAGGCGTACAAGCACTACAAGGAGCAGTTCGGCAACTCCCCGCTGGCCGGTTCGCTCACCCCGGACCAGATGCAGGAGTCGTACCGGATCAAGCTCAAGGACCCGCAGAAGTACCAGGTGATCGCGACCGCCTTCAACGGCCGCGACGGCGTGCAGTCGGTGCAGGACCAGAAGGGCATCCTGGACAACCTCTTCCAGCTGCTCAACCTGATGAACCGGGGCGCGCTCGGCGTGATGGCGATGATGCTGATCGTCGCACTGCTGCTGATCGTCAACACGGTGCGCGTCTCGGCGTTCAGCCGTCGGCGCGAGACCGGCATCATGCGCCTGGTCGGCGCCTCCGGCTTCTACATCCAGGCGCCGTTCATCGCCGAGGCCGCGGTCGCCGGACTCATCGGCGGCGGCCTGGCCTGTGTCGCCCTCGTGGTCGGCCGGTACTTCACCATCGACCACGGCATGGACCTCTCGCACAAGCTCACGCTCATCAACTTCGTCGGCTGGGACGCGGTGTTGACCAAGCTGCCGCTGATCCTCGCGACGAGCGTGCTGATGCCCTCGCTCGCGGCCTTCTTCGCGCTGCGCAAGTACTTGAAGGTGTGACGCACACCAAGAAGGGCCGTACGGGCATCAGCCCGTACGGCCCTTCGCGTTGTCCTAGACTCACGGCCATGTCAGGCAGTGATCCGTCCCGTCAGCCCCGCCGCGCCCGTCGCGGGGCCGCCCTGACATTGGTCTTCGCCGGCGTGCTGGTCGCCGGTGCCGCCACCGGCTCCTTCCCGGAGGCCGCCGCCCCCGCGCGGAAGGCCGCCGGGCAGACGGACCCCGCCGCCCGGCACGAGGCCGTCGAGAGGGCCGCCGCCGAGGCGATGGCCGCCGGCAAGTCCCCGATGGAGGCCGCCGAACGGGCCGTCAGCCGCAGCGGGGACCGCTGGGCCGCGGTCTACTCCGAGGACGAGTACGAGGAGTTCCAGGACGCGCTCGACGGCCGGTACACCGGTGTCGGCCTGTGGGCGCGACAGCGGCCGGACGGCCGGATCGAGGTCACCCGGGTGCAGCCGGGCTCGCCCGCCGACGACGCCGGCATCCGCACCGGCGACCGGCTGCGCAGCGTCGACGGCAGCGGGACCGACGGCCGGCCGGTGACCGAGGTGATCTCCCTGCTCCGCGGTGACGCGCTCCACGGCGGCTCCGCGGGCGCGGCGGCCGGTACGACGGTCACGCTCGGCCTCCAGCGCGGCGGGCGCGCGTGGACCGAGACCCTGCGCCGGGCCAGGCTGTCCACCGACTCCGTGACCGTGCGCCGGCTGCCCGACGGCGTGACCGTGCTGAAGGTCTCCGCGTTCACCAAGGGCACCGCCGGAGCGGTCCGCGCGGCCCTGCGCACCGCCCCGGCCGACGGCCGCACCGTCCTGGACCTGCGGGGCAACTCCGGCGGCCTGGTCGGCGAGGCGGTGGACACGGCCTCCGCCTTCCTGGACGGCGGCCTGGTCGCCACCTACGACGTCGACGGCGAGCAGCGCGCCCTGCACGCGGGCCCGGACGGCGACACCACCCGGCCCCTGGTCGTCCTCGTCGACGGCGGCACCATGAGCGCGGCCGAGCTGCTCACCGGCGCCCTCCAGGACCGGGGCCGCGCGGTGGTGATCGGCTCCCGCACCTTCGGCAAGGGCTCCGTCCAGATGCCGACGAAGCTGCCCGACGGCTCGGTGGCCGAGCTGACCGTCGGCCACTACCGCACTCCTTCCGGGCGCACGGTCGACGGCCGGGGCATCACTCCCGACCTGGAGGCGGGGGCCCGGGCGCTGGAGCGGGCCGAGACGGTCCTGGCCGGCCTCGGCGACCCGTCGTAGCCACCGGTAATCCGCTGTACTCGCACCCCCTGCCTGGTGCGAAAATGGTCGGCACTATGGCTAAGGAAAAAGGGCGCAAGCTGATCGCGCAGAACAAGAAGGCGCGGCACGACTACCACATCCTCGACACCTACGAGGCCGGTCTGGTCCTCACCGGCACCGAGGTGAAGTCGCTGCGCCAGGGTCGGGCCTCGCTGGTGGACGGCTTCGTGCAGCTGGACGGTCACGAGGCCTGGCTGCACAACGTGCACGTCCCCGAGTACAGCCAGGGCACGTGGACCAACCACAGCGCCCGCCGCAAGCGGAAGCTGCTGCTGCACCGCACGGAGATCGACAAGCTGGAGTCGAAGTCCCAGGAGACGGGTCACACGATCGTGCCCCTCGCCCTGTACTTCAAGGACGGCCGGGCGAAGATCGAGATCGCCCTCGCCCGGGGCAAGAAGGAGTACGACAAGCGCCAGACCCTGCGCGAGAAGCAGGACCGGCGGGAGACGGACCGGGCGATGGCGGCGGTGCGCCGGCGGCAGCGCGGCTGAGCCGGCAAGGCCGCGGCGCCGGACGCGCCACCACGGCCCGCACACCGGGAGGAATACGGTGGCACGGGCGGGCGTTGTTCACGTACGATGGCATCGCACCTCACAGTGGGTGCGCACCTTGAGAAATCAACATGGGGATGATCGGTTTCGACAGCGGCTGTCGAAGCAGGGGAAGCGTGTCGAGGAAGCGGCCATGATCTCGTAAACCACAGGCCGAAAACAATAATCGCCAACACCAAGCGCGATTCCTTCGCCCTCGCTGCCTAAGTAGCGACTCGCGAAGTGTCAGCCCGGGGCTGTTCCCGACCCGGATCCTGGCATCAGCTAGGGGACTAAACCTTGATCCCGGTCACGGGGTGAAGAGGGAAATCAAACAGTGACTGAGCCCGTCGGCGACTTGTTCGCGTGATCGCCGGGGCTGAGAAAAGCACAGCGGACTGCACACGGAGAAGCCCTGGTTCCGCACCGTTGGACGCGGGTTCGATTCCCGCCATCTCCACGATCGGGAGGCTCCCGAGCCTCCTTCACCCATGTGGGCGAAGGCCCCGCAGCGACCGAGCTGCGGGGCCTTCGTCATGCCCGGGCTTCCGTCAGGCCCGCCCGGCCCGGACCTCGGCGATGTCGGACGCGTCGCGGGTCACGCCTGCCGGTGGGCCGGCCTGCTCCGCCGCGCGCCGACGCGCCCCACGGCCTCCGACGCCAACCGGACCAGCAGCGCCGAGACGGCCGCCGCCACCGGCACGGCGAAGGCGGTGACGGGGGAGAGGTGCTCCGTCGCCCAGCCGCCCGCCGCCGAGCCGCACGCGATGCCGGCGAGCAGCCCGGTCACCATCAGGCTCATGCCCTCGTTCAGCCGGTCGGCCGGGGTGCGCCGCTGCACCAGGGACATCACCGTCACCATGGTGGGCGCGGTCGCCATGCCCGCGACCAGCAGCGCACCGGCCAGCACCAGGAGCGAGCCGGCGCGGGCCGCCGCCCACGGCAGCGCCATGAGGACGGCCATCGCGGCCAGGCAGCGGGTCAGCCGGGGACCGGCCGGCCGCAGCGCCCCGTACGCCAGCCCCGCCGCGCACGAGCCGGCCGCCTGGAGGGCGAGCACGGCGCCCGCCGCCGCGCGCCGCCCCCACGCGTCGGCGCAGGCGATCGTGACGACCTCCATCGAACCGAACACCGCGCCGGTCGCCACGCAGCAGGTCAGCAGCGCCGGGACGCCCCGGGCGCGCAACGGCGACGGCGCCTTCGAACGGGCCCGCGGCGGCGGCTCGGTCGCCCGCTGGGCGGTGAACAGCACCATCCCGGCCAGCAGCAGCACCGCCCCGGCGAGGGTGCCCGCCTCCGGGAAGAACGTCCCGGTGAGGAAGGAGGCGAGCACCGGCCCGAGCATGAAGCACAGCTCGTCCGCGGCCTGCTCGAACGCGTTCGCCGCGTGCAGCGCGCCGGGATCGTCCCGCAGCAGATGGGCCCAGCGGGCGCGGGACAGGCCGCCGATGTTGGGGGTGGCCGCGGTGCCGGCGTAACCGGCGAACAGGGTCCAGTCGGGGGCCTCCCAGCGGACGCACAGCAGCAGCGCGAGGCTGCCGAGCACGGAGACGACCGTGGCCGGCAGCGCGACCCGGGCCTGTCCGTGCCGGTCGACCAGCCGGGCCAGCCAGGGACCGGCCAGCGCGGTGGCCGCCAGCCCGGTCGCGGTGACGGCGCCGGCGAGGGCGTACGAGCCCCGGGAACCGGCGATCATCACGACCGCGCTCACGCTGAACATGCCGGTGGGCAGGCGGGCCAGCAGGTTGCCGGCGGTGAAGGCGCGGGCGCCGGGCAGGGCGAGGAGACGCCGGTAGCCACCGGTGCGCGGTCGTCCGGTCCGGGTCCGTCTCGGGCTCTCCCGTGTGGTCTGTCGTGGCACGGGTCAACGGTCACAGGAAGCGGATCACCCGGTCCAACACCTGCCGGACGCCGATTGACGCACTGGCGTTGTAAGTTCGCCGTCATGCCCGCCCCCGCCGTCCACCCGGACCCCCGCCTGCTGCGCGCCTTCGTCGCCGTCGCCGAGGAACTGCACTTCACCCGGGCCGCCGCCCGCCTGTACATCGCCCAGCAGGCACTCAGCCGGGACGTACGGCGGCTGGAGCGGGAGCTGGGCGCCGAACTGTTCCTGCGGACCACCCGGCAGGTCTCCCTGACCTCCGACGGCGAACGCCTGCTGCCGCTGGCACGCCGGGTCCTCGCCGCCCAGGACGACCTGCTCGCCGCGTTCGCCGCCGGCCAGGCCCGCCCGCTGCTGGTCGACGTCAACACGGCGGGCCTGGGCACCGGCGGGCGCGTGCTGCACCGGGCGCGGCGGCTCGCCCCCGACTGCGAACTGATGGCCCGCTACGAGAGCGGTCTCACCGGGGCCGCCGCCGAACTGCTGGCCGGTCGCCTGGACGCCTCCTTCGGCCGCTTCGCCGGTCTGGACCCGGCCCTCCGCGCCGGCCTGGAGCAGCAGCCGGTGCGGTACGAGCCGATGGCCGTGGTGCTGCCCGAGGACCACCCGCTGGCGGCCTCGGCCGAGGTGCCGGTGTCCGCGCTGGCGGGGGAGACGGTGTACGCCGGCGCCGGCAATCCGGGCACCCGGGAGTGGACCGACCTGGCCCGGCGCCTGTTCGAGCCCCGGGGCGTCCGGCCGGCCCCGCCCGCTCCGGTGGCCGTCGGGCGGGAGGAGTCCGGCCGCGTCCTGGCGAAGACCGGGAACCCGGTGCTGGCCGTCGTCGACTTCCCGGCCCTGCCCGGCACGGTACGGCGTCCCCTCGTCGACCCGGTCCCGCTGTCGCCCGTCTCCCTGGTGTGGCGCAAGGGCCTGACCCACCCCGGGCTGACCGCGCTGCGCCGGGCGGCGGCCGGGATCGCCCGGGCGGAGGGCTGGCTGCGGCGGCCGGCCGGCGGATGGCTGCCGGACGCGGACGAGGAGGTGATGAGCGCCCGCGCATGACGGCGACCCGCCGCCGCTACCGCTACCGGCCGGGCGGAACCGCGCGAACGCTCCCGGCCGGGCGGAACCGCGCGCCCGCTTCCGGCCGGGCGGAACCTAGCCCGGGTGGGCCACCGCCTCCTTCTGCAACTGGACCGCGGCGAGCAGGCTCAGACCCGGCTCGGCCTGGCGCAGTGCCTTGATGGCGGCGACGGAGGCGACGTCCCCGGTGAATCCGACGCCGGCCAGCCGGGCCCGGACCCAGTCGGCGCGCAGTCGTCCCTCGCCCGCACCGGCGGTGGCACCGGCGAGCGCGACGGCCCGCTCCAGCCCCGGCCTCTCCTCCTCCGAAGCCCCGGCCAACGCCTCGCGCAGTGCCGCCACGATGACGTCGGAGTCCCTGATGACCAGCACGCTGTCGTGCGTGCGTCCCGCGAATCCCCTCATACGGGTCATGGTGTCCGCAGGACGTCGCCGCCTTCACCCCACTTGAGGAGTTCCAGAGCTTTGTCCGCCGCGCGGGCCCCCCTCACCGGCCGCCTCACCGGCCCCCTCACCGGCCGCCCCGTGGCCGAGTGAGAGCAACGTTCCCTTCCGGTCACCCGCGGCCACAGGCAGGAAACGCGTCGTCCCTACCGTCGGGCTGAAGTCAGTGGTCGGCAGACCGAGCCGCCGGAGCACCGTGGAGGCGTGATGACAGCCCCAGCCCCAACCCGTCGCAGTGGCCGCTGGATCGAGCGCTGGGACCCGGAGGACGTGGCGTTCTGGAAGGCGACCGGGGAACGCACCGCCCGCCGCAACCTGTGGTTCTCCGTGCTCAGCGAGCACATCGGCTTCTCCGTCTGGACCCTGTGGTCCGTGCTGGTCCTGTTCATGGGCCCGGAGTACGGCCTCACCCCCGCCGACAAGTTCCTGCTGACCTCGGTGGTCACCCTGGTCGGCGCGGTGGTCCGGGTGCCGTACACCTTCGCCGTGGCGGTCTTCGGCGGCCGGAACTGGACGGTCCTCTCCGCCGGGCTGCTGCTCGTCCCGACCATCGCCGCGTTCCTCGTCATGGAGCCGGGGACGTCCTTCACCACCTTCCTGCTGGTGGGCCTGCTGGCCGGTATCGGAGGCGGCAACTTCGCCTCCTCCATGACCAACATCAACGCCTTCTTCCCGCTGCGCGAGAAGGGCTGGGCGCTCGGGCTCAACGCGGGCGGCGGCAACATAGGGGTGCCGGTGATCCAGCTCGTCGCGCTCTGGGTCATCGGCGCGGGCGGCGGCCCGCGCGTGCTGCTCGGCATCTACATCCCGCTGATCGTCGTGGCCGCCGTGTGCGCCGCGCTGTTCATGGACAACCTCGCCTCGGTGCGGACCGACACCGGCGCGGCCGTGGACGCCGCGAAGGACGCCCACACGTGGATCATGGCGCTCCTCTACGTCGGCACCTTCGGCTCGTTCATCGGCTACAGCTTCGCCTTCGGCCAGGTGCTGACGAACCAGTTCGGCCGGACCCCGCTCCAGGCGGCGTACCTCACCTTCATCGGCCCGCTGCTCGGCTCCCTCGTCCGGCCGGTCGGCGGCCGGCTCGCCGACCGCTTCGGCGGCGCCCGCATCACCCTGTGGAACTACGTGGGCATGGCCGTCGCCACCGCCGTGCTCATCGCGGCCGGCCTGCGCGGGTCGCTGCCGCCGTTCGTGGCCGTCTTCGTGGTCCTGTTCATGCTCAGCGGCCTCGGCAACGGGTCGACGTACAAGATGATCCCCGGCATCTTCCAGGCGAAGGCGCTGGCCAGGGGGCTGGAGGGGGAGGCGGCCGTCGCCCACGGCCGGCGGCTGTCCGGCGCCGCCATGGGGCTGATCGGCGCGGTCGGCGCGCTCGGCGGCGTCGGCATCAACCTCGCCTTCCGGCAGTCCTTCCTCGCCTACGGCTCCGGCACCGGCGCGTTCGTCGCCTTCCTCGCCTTCTACGGCGTCTGCTTCGCGGTCACCTGGGCCGTGTACGTCCGCCGTCCGGCCCGGCGGGTGACGGCCACTGCGGCCCCGGAGGGCAAGAAGCGGCTCAGCCATGCCGAGGTGTGAGGGAACACCGGTGACATAGGGTCTAACCGAGTCCGTCACGCGGTGTTGACAGGCTCGATCGGCGTGCCGGTCAGCGAGGAGAGCCTCATGTACGACGAAGAGCAGCAGCCCGAGCACGGTCCCCTCGCCGGATTCACGGTGGGGGTCACGGCCGCGCGCCGGGCCGACGAGCTGGGCGCCCTGCTCCAGCGGCGCGGCGCCACCGTCCTGCACGCGCCCGCCCTGCGGATCGTGCCGCTCGCCGACGACGGCGAACTGCTCGCCGCCACCAAGGAGATCATCGACCAGGTGCCGGACGTCGTGGTGGCCACCACCGCGATCGGCTTCCGGGGCTGGGTCGAGGCCGCCGACGGCTGGGGCCTCGGCGAGCTGCTGCTGGACCGGCTGCGCGGGGTACGGCTGCTGGCCCGCGGCCCGAAGGTCAAGGGCGCGATCCGCGCGGCGGGCCTGACCGAGGACTGGTCGCCCTCCTCGGAGTCCCTGGCCGAGGTGCTCGACCGCCTCCTGGAGGAGGGCGTCGACGGCGACCGCATAGCCGTCCAGCTGCACGGCGAGCCCCTGCCCGGTTTCATCGAGTCGCTGCGGGCCGCCGGGGCCCAGGTGCTGCCGGTGCCGGTGTACCGCTGGATGCCTCCCGAGGACCTCGGTCCCCTGGACCGGCTCCTCGACGCGGCCGTCGCCCACGGGGTGGACGCCCTGACCTTCACCAGCGCCCCCGCCGCGGCGTCCCTGCTCTCCCGCGCGGAGGACCGCGGCCTGCTGGCGGAGCTGCTCTCCGCCCTGTCGCACGATGTCCTGCCGGCCTGTGTGGGCCCGGTCACCGCGCTCCCGCTCCAGGCCCGCGGGGTGGACACGGTCCAGCCGGAACGCTTCCGCCTGGGCCCCCTGGTACAGCTGCTGTGCCAGGAACTCCCCACCCGGGCGCGGTCGTTGCCGGTCGCCGGTCACCGGATGGAGATCCGCGGCCATGCGGTCCTGGTCGACGGCGACCTGAGGCCGGTCCCCCCGGCCGGCATGGCCCTCCTGCGCGCGCTGTCCCGCCGCCCCGGCTGGGTGGTGCCCCGCGCCGACCTGCTCCGGGCGCTGCCCGGCGCGGGCCGCGACGAACACGCCGTCGAGACGGCGATGGCCCGCCTCCGCACGGCCCTCGGCACGCCGAAGCTGATCCAGACGGTGGTGAAGCGGGGCTACCGCCTCTCCCTCGACCCGGCGTCGGACGCCAAGTACGCGGACGCGTAGCCCTGCCGGGCCGGTCCGCCGACCCGTGGCTCCCTCGGGCGTACCCGGGCCGTGGTGCCGGCCGTCGTCCCGGTTCCGTGCGGGTACGCCGTTCGGGTCCGTGCCGGAGCGCCGTCCGTGCCGGAGCGCCGTCCGTTCCGGGCGGGAACGTCACCGGGCTTCGGACGAGGACGTCTCCGGGTTCCGGGCGGGCGTGCCGGGCGGTTCCGTCAACGGGGCCGGTAAGGGGGGTTCCGGCGCATCCTCCGGGCGGGCACTGTGGGAGGGGCGGGGCGCGGGGCGGGGTCCCCGTCCGCACGGCGGCCACACGATCCCGCACCGTTTCTGCCTAGGCGGTGACCGGCACATGGCACTCGTTGGCGCCACGCCCGCGTACGAGCCGCGGTTCGACGCGGGCCGGGTGTGTCTGGACCTGCTCGCCACCCGGCACCCACGCGAACGCCTGGACGGTGTGGGGGCGTTGTGCGCGTGGATCGGGGGGGCCGGGCTGGTGCCGGCCGGCACGCCGCTCGGGCACGCCGACGGGTCCTGGCCGGCCGCCTTCCGGGAACTGCGGTGCGGCATCGGGCTCCTGGTGCGGGGCGTGCTGGGCACCGAGACACCGGCGTGCGGGCCCGCGCTCGGGCGGGTCAACGAGGTCGCCCGGGCCGCGACCCCGGTCCCGCTCGCCGTACCGGGGCGGGACGGCACCCTGGTACGGGAACTGGCGGCACCGCCCGGCTGCGCCGCGCTGCTCGCCGTGATCGCGCGGGACGCCGTGGAACTGGTCACCGATCCCGTCGCGCGGACCGCCGTACGGGAGTGCGAGGGCGACAACTGCCCCCTGGTGTACCTGGACACCTCCCGCGGACGGCGCCGCCGCTGGTGCTCCAGCGAGGTGTGCGGCAACCGGGAGCGGGTCGCCCGGCACCGGCGGCGGGCCGCGCTCAGCCGGGCCTGAAGGACCGCGGCGGGAAGCCGCCCCGGGAAATGCGCCACTTGCGGTTTGAACACCCGGCGACCCCGGTCCGTACGGGTGGGCGAGCGACCGACTGGGGGAACCCCCGGACACCGGAGGTGGGCGTGCGCAAGGATGCGGCCGTGGCCAATGAACGCGGAGCGAAGGCCCGACATCGCATGTCCCCCCAGCCCTCGGAGCCGGACGAGGAGTTGATGCGCGCGCTGTACCGGGAACACGCCGGCCCCCTGCTCGCCTACGTTCTGCGGCTGGTCGCCGGTGACCGGCAGCGCGCCGAGGACGTCGTACAGGAAACGCTCATCCGTGCCTGGAAGAACGCCGGTCAGCTCAATCGGGCGACCGGTTCGGTACGCCCCTGGCTGGTGACGGTCGCACGCCGCATCGTCATCGACGGCCACCGCAGCCGGCAGGCCCGGCCGCAGGAGGTCGATCCGTCGCCGCTGGAGGTCATCCCCGCGGAGGACGAGATCGACAAGGCGCTGTGGCTGATGACGCTGTCGGACGCGCTCGACGACCTGACCCCGGCCCACCGGGAGGTGCTCGTCGAGACGTACTTCAAAGGGCGTACCGTCAACGAGGCGGCCGAGACACTGGGCATACCCAGCGGGACGGTGCGTTCCCGGGTGTTCTACGCCCTGCGGTCGATGAAGCTGGCACTGGAGGAGCGGGGGGTGACGGCGTGATGAGCAGCGGATACGGGGGAATGCAGGGATTCGGACCGGGAGGTCCGGGTATGTCTGGCCCCATGAGCCCCAGTCAGGGACCCCCGGTGCCGAGCGAGCACGAGACCGTCGGCGCCTACGCCCTCGGCATCCTCGACGACGCCGAGGCGACCGCCTTCGAGGCGCACCTGGCCGGCTGCGAGTGGTGCGCCCGGCAGCTGGACGAACTGGCCGGGATGGAGCCGATGCTCGCCGCGCTCGCGGACCTGCCGGGCTCCGGCGGCACCCCCGCGATCGGTGACTCGCTGTCCGCCCGGCCCGCTCCGCGACTGGTGGAGAAGCTGGTCGACGAGGTGGCCGAGAGCCGCGCCCGCAAGCGCCGGCGCGGCTTCTACCTGGTCGCGGCGGCGGCCGCGCTGATCATCGCCGGGCCGCTGGCCGCGGTCGCGGTGGACGGCGGCTCGGACGGGGACGGCCGGGTCACCGCGACGCCGGCCCAGGCGACGTTCCGGACGATGCCCGACAAGAAGTCCGCCACGGACGCGGCGACGCACGTCAGCGCGACCGTCGCGCTGGCCCCGAAGGACTGGGGCACCCAGGCGGTGCTGGAGCTGAAGAACGTCAAGGGCCCGCTGAAGTGCTCCCTGGTGCTCGTCGCCAAGAACGGGCAGCGCGTGACCATGTCGTCGTGGTCGGTGCCGGACTGGGGGTACGGCATGCCGGACGCCACGAGCGAGAACGCCAGGAAACCGCTGTACATCGGCGGAGCGGCGGCCTTCCAGCCGAACGAGATCGACCACTTCGAGGTGGTGACGTTCGAGGGGAGGAAGCTGGTGCAGGTGGACGCTTAGGCCCTGTCGTCAAACTCCCGCCTGCCTCGCGACGCCATGCACGCTCCCCCACTGCCTTAAGGGCGTGGGAGGTGCCCCCACTCGCCGCACCGGGTCCCGACCCAAGTACGTCCAGTACGAGGGACGGGGCCCGGCACTCCCCCAGCCTTCGGCCGGGGGGACCCCCAGAGCACGCACCTGACGCCGCGAGGCCCGCCCTCCGGGCGGACGGCGGGAGTTTGACGACAGGACCTAGGACACACGTACCCCGGAGCGGCGCTCCCGGGCGCCGCCAAGTCGCCGTCCCGTAGCTTTGACGGGTCCCCTTCGCGTACGGTTGACGGCTGCCCAGCACGTCAGAAGGGGGCCCGGTGGCCGCTCAGGTTCAGCAGTCCGCGGTCGGCTCGGTACACGACGCACCCGATTCCGTCCGTGACCGAGAGATCAGCGTCGAACAGGAACACCTGGACCGGGTGTACCGGCGGCTCGAGGAGAAGATCCACGAGGCCGAGTTCCTCATGCACGACGCGGCCCAGCGCGGCCAGGTCGGCACCCCGGGCGCGCTCGCCGAGCGGGACGCCCAGGTCTTCCGGGCCGGCGTCCACCTGAACCGGCTCAACAACGAGTTCGAGGACTTCCTCTTCGGCAGGATCGACCTGCTGCGCGGCAAGGACGGCAAGAAGGGGCCCGACGGCGCCTACACGGCGGTCGAGCCGGCCGAGGGGGCCGTGCGGTCCGACAACACCGCCGACATCGCCGAGACCCTGCACATCGGCCGCATCGGTGTCCTGGACCAGGACTACTCCCCGCTGGTCATCGACTGGCGGGCGCCCGCCGCCGCGCCCTTCTACCGGGCCACGCCCGTGGAGCCGGGACGGGTGGTGCGGCGCCGGGTGATCCGGTCCAAGGGGCGCCGCGTGCTCGGTGTCGAGGACGACCTGATGCGGCCGGAGCTGACGGCCTTCCTCGACGGCAGCGAGCTGCCCGTCATCGGCGACGGCGCCCTGATGGCCGCCCTCGGCCAGGCCCGCGGCCACACCATGCGGGACATCGTCTCGTCCATCCAGGCCGAGCAGGACCTGGTCATCCGGGCCCCCGCCGCCTCCGTCACCTACGTCGAGGGCGGCCCGGGCACCGGCAAGACGGCCGTCGCCCTGCACCGCGCCGCCTACCTGCTCTACCAGGACCGCAGACGCTACGCGGGCGGCATCCTGATCGTCTCGCCGACCCCGCTGCTCGTCGCCTACACCGAGGGCGTGCTGCCCTCGCTCGGCGAGGAGGGCCAGGTCGCGATCCGCGCGATCGGCTCCCTGGTCGACGGTGTGGAGGCGACCCTCTACGACTCTCCGGCCGTGGCCCGCGCCAAGGGCTCGTACCGGATGCTCAAGGTGCTGCGGAAGGCCGCCCGGGGCGCCCTGGAACTGGGACCGGCGCTCACCGGAGCGGCCGTCGCCGACGACGACGCCGACGACGACGGGCCGCGGACGCCCGACGGGCCGCCGTCCCGCCTGCGGGTCGTCGCCTTCGGACGCCGGCTCGAACTGGAGGCCGACGAGCTGGAGCACGTCCGCCGTACCGCCCTCGGCGGCACCGCGCCCGTCAACCTGCTCCGCCCGCGCGCCCGCAAGCTGCTGCTGGACGCCCTGTGGGCCAAGTCCGGCGGCGCCACCCGGCACAGCGACCCCGAACTGGCCGCCGAGCTGCGCTCGTCCTTCGACGAGGACGTCACCGGCGAGGACTCCTTCATCGGTTTCCTGAACGCCTGGTGGCCCGAGCTGACCCCGAAGGCCGTGCTCGCCGCCATGGCCGACGAGAAGCGGCTCGGCCGCTGGGCCCGGCGCGTCCTCAACCCCGGCGAGGTCCGCAAGGTCGCCCGCTCGCTGCGCCGGGACGGCTCCTCCGTGCACGACATCGCCCTGCTCGACGAGCTCCAGGCGATCCTCGGCGCGCCCGCCCGGCCCCGCCGGAAGCGTGAGCTGGACCCGCTGGACCAGCTCACCGGCCTGGAGGAGCTGATGCCGGTGCGCGAGGAGTCGCAGCGCGAGCGGGCCGAGCGGCTGGCGCAGGAGCGCACCGAGTACGCGCACGTCATCGTGGACGAGGCGCAGGACCTGACCCCGATGCAGTGGCGCATGGTCGGCCGGCGCGGCCGGCACGCCACCTGGACGGTGGTCGGCGACCCGGCGCAGTCCTCCTGGTCCGACCCGGACGAGGCGGCCGAGGCACGCGACGAGGCGCTCGGCACCCGGCCCCGGCGCCGCTTCCAGCTCACCGTGAACTACCGCAACCCGTCCGAGATCGCCGAGCTGGCCGCCCGGGTGCTGGCCCTCGCCATGCCCGGTTCCGAGGCGCCGCGCGCGGTCAGGTCCACGGGGGTCGAGCCGCGCTTCACGGTCGTACGGGACTCGCTGGAGGCGACCGTGCGGTACGAGGCCGAGCGGCTGCTCGCCCTGGTGGACGGCACGGTCGGCGTGGTCGTGGCGATGAACCGGCGCGAGGAGGCCCGGCGCTGGCTGGCCGGACTGGGCGACCGGGTGGTGGCGCTCGGCAGCCTGGAGGCGAAGGGCCTGGAGTACGACGCGACGGTCGTCGTCTCCCCGGCGGAGATCGCCGACGAGTCACCGGCCGGGCTGCGGGTGCTGTACGTGGCGCTGACCAGGGCCACCCAGCAGCTGACCGTGGTCTCGGGGGAGCGGGACGAGCCGGACACGGCGGGCGTTCCGGATCTGCTCAGGGACTGATCGCAGTGAACTCGGCGCAGGGGGAATGGCTTCCCGCAGACGTTTGTTAGCCTGGGTGTGGCACCGGCCCGATCCAAGCCCCCGGGCCCAACCTTCGTCGCTACGAGCGACCACTTGCCGCGAGGCGAGCATGGCGGGTCGGTGTCATGAACGTGGAGGCCCACGTCACGGATGTGACGTGGGCCTCCTTCTTTGTTCCGGAGGGCCCTTTCCACTCTCGACTGTTTCTCGTATGGTGGAAGTAGTTTTCCGAAAATGCGTATCCAGATGCGTATCAAGTGCAGACGCTCGCGTGAACAAAACGTCCGCAACCCAGGGCGGCTACCGCGTACTCGGCGGTAGGTGCGACGATCGGACGGCACAACTCGCGACACGGTGAAAGCAGAGGAAGTCGGCCATGGCAACGGCGCCCAGCGTCTCCTACTCGATGACGATCCGGCTGGAGGTGCCCGCGAGCGGAACGGCCGTCTCGCAGCTCACCACCGCCGTGGAGTCCTCCGGAGGCTCGGTCACCGGCCTCGACGTCACCGCGTCCGGCCACGAGAAGCTCCGTATCGACGTCACCATCGCGGCCTCCTCGACCGCGCACGCCGACGAGATCGTCGAGAAGCTGCGCGGCATCGAGGGCGTCACGCTGGGCAAGGTCTCCGACCGTACGTTCCTGATGCACCTCGGCGGCAAGATCGAGATGGCGTCGAAGCACCCCATCCGCAACCGTGACGACCTCTCCATGATCTACACGCCGGGTGTGGCCCGCGTCTGCATGGCGATCGCCCAGAACCCCGAGGACGCCCGCCGCCTCACCATCAAGCGCAACTCCGTTGCGGTCGTGACGGACGGTTCCGCCGTGCTCGGCCTCGGCAACATCGGCCCCAAGGCCGCGCTGCCCGTCATGGAGGGCAAGGCGGCCCTCTTCAAGCGGTTCGCCGGCATCGACGCCTGGCCGCTCTGCCTGGACACCCAGGACACCGACGCGATCGTGGAGATCGTCAAGGCGATCGCGCCCGGCTTCGCCGGCATCAACCTGGAGGACATCTCCGCGCCGCGCTGCTTCGAGATCGAGGCCCGGCTGCGCGAGGCCCTCGACATCCCCGTCTTCCACGACGACCAGCACGGCACCGCCATCGTGGTGCTCGCCGCCCTGACCAACGCGCTGCGCGTCACGGACAAGGCGATCGAGAACATCCGGGTCGTCATGTCCGGCGCCGGCGCCGCCGGTACGGCCATCCTGAAGCTGCTGATCGCCGCCGGCGTCAAGAACGCCGTGGTCGCCGACATCCACGGTGTCGTGCACGCGGGCCGCGAGGACCTGGTGGACGCCCAGGCCGACTCCCCGCTGCGCTGGATCGCCGACAACACCAACCCCGAGGGCCTGACGGGCACCCTGAAGGAGGCCGTCCGCGACGCCGACGTCTTCATCGGCGTCTCGGCCCCGAACGTCCTGGACGGCGACGACGTGGCGGCCATGGCCGACGACGCCATCGTGTTCGCGCTCGCGAACCCGGACCCCGAGGTCGACCCGGCGATCGCCCGGCAGACGGCGGCCGTCGTGGCCACCGGCCGCTCCGACTTCCCGAACCAGATCAACAACGTGCTGGTCTTCCCGGGCGTCTTCCGCGGTCTGCTGGACGCCCAGTCCCACACGGTGAACACCGAGATGATGCTCGCCGCCGCGCACGCCCTGGCCGACGTGGTGACCGAGGACGAGCTGAACCCGAACTACATCATCCCCAGCGTCTTCAACGACAAGGTCGCGGGCGCGGTCGCCGGGGCGGTCCGGGAGGCCGCCAAGGCGGCCGGCGTGACCGCCTGAGTCCGGCGTGACGCACGGTGCGGGGGGCTGTGAGGATCACCACGGCGGCCCCCCGCCCCGGCGCGTCGTGGAACCGGCGGATGCCGGGCGCGCTCTAGGGTGACGGCCGAGCGGGCGCTTTTCGTGTGACTCCCCAGGGTGTTCTCACGACTCCTACGGGTGCCGGATTGGCTTTCCCGCCGCAGGTAGGGGCAGGATGCTCCCTCAGGGACTCCGTCCCCCGGGGGCACCCGCAAGGGCGCGAGCGCATCGGCATCGCAGTGCCTCGGGCGGCTCCGCCGCCGTGGCACACCCCAACGGCAAGAAAGACACGGGAGTAACAACATGAACCGCAGTGAGCTGGTGGCCGCGCTGGCCGACCGTGCCGAGGTGACCCGCAAGGACGCCGACGCCGTGCTGGCCGCGTTCGCCGAGACCGTCGGCGAGATCGTCGCCAAGGGCGACGAGAAGGTCACCATCCCTGGCTTCCTGACCTTCGAGCGCACCCACCGTGCCGCTCGCACCGCGCGCAACCCGCAGACCGGCGAGCCCATCAACATCCCGGCCGGCTACAGCGTGAAGGTCACCGCGGGCAGCAAGCTCAAGGAAGCCGCCAAGGGCAAGTAAGCGCTCCGCTTCGAGCGCCGGCCCACCTGAGCGTCGTGGGCGACTGCGGGTCCGATGTGGCCGGTCACGCAGTTCCCGCGCCTCCTGGGGGCGTGCCTCAGCCGAAGACGCCGAAAAGGGCGGCCCCCTTCCGAGGGGGGCCGCCCTTTTCGGCGTGCGCGGGAGCGCGCGGAGGCTAGCCGAGGGCCTTGCCCGGCAGCTCGACCTTCGCGCCCAGTTCCACGAGCTTCTCCATGAAGTTCTCGTAGCCGCGGTTGATCAGCTCGATGCCGTGCACCCGGGACGTGCCCTCGGCGGCCAGGGCCGCGATGAGGTACGAGAAGCCGCCGCGCAGGTCGGGGATGACCAGGTCGGCGCCCTGGAGCTTGGTGGGTCCGGAGACGACCGCGGAGTGCAGGAAGTTGCGCTGGCCGAAACGGCAGTCCGAGCCGCCCAGGCACTCGCGGTAGAGCTGGATGTGCGCGCCCATCTGGTTCAGCGCGGAGGTGAAGCCGAGCCGGGACTCGTACACCGTCTCGTGGATGATGGACAGGCCCGTGGCCTGGGTCAGGGCCACCACCAGCGGCTGCTGCCAGTCCGTCTGGAAGCCGGGGTGCACGTCCGTCTCCAGGGCGATGGACTTCAGCTGCCCGCCGGGGTGCCAGAAGCGGATGCCCTCGTCGTCGATCTCGAAGGCGCCGCCCACCTTGCGGTAGGTGTTCAGGAAGGTCATCATCGACCGCTGCTGGGCGCCGCGGACGTAGATGTTGCCGTTGGTCGCCAGCGCGGCGGACGCCCAGGAGGCGGCCTCCAGGCGGTCCGACAGGGCGCGGTGGGTGTAGCCGCCGAGCTTGTCCACACCGGTGATGCGGATCGTGCGGTCGGTGTCCATCGCGATGATCGCGCCCATCTTCTGCAACACGCAGATGAGGTCCTCGATCTCCGGCTCGACGGCCGCGTTGGACAGCTCGGTCACGCCCTCGGCCAGCACGGCCGTCAGCAGCACCTGCTCGGTGGCGCCGACGGACGGGTACGGCAGCCGGATCTTCGTGCCGCGCAGGCCCTTGGGCGCCTCCAGGTACTGCCCGTCCGCCCGCTTCTCGATGGACGCGCCGAACTGCCGCAGCACGTCGAAGTGGAAGTCGATGGGCCGGCCGCCGATGTCGCAGCCGCCCAGGCCGGGGATGAACGCGTGGCCGAGACGGTGCAGCAGCGGTCCGCAGAAGAGGATCGGGATACGGCTGGAACCCGCGTGGGCATCGATGTCGGCCACGTTGGCGCTCTCGACGTGCGTCGGGTCCAGCACCAGTTCGCCGGGCTCCTCGCCCGGACGGACCGTCACCCCGTGCAGCTGGAGCAGGCCGCGGACGACCCGCACGTCACGGATGTCCGGAACATTGCGCAGTCGGCTCGGCGCGCTGCCCAGCAGGGCGGCGACCATGGCCTTCGGTACGAGGTTCTTCGCACCGCGGACACGGATCTCGCCCTCCAGCGGGGTTCCGCCGTGGACAAGCAGGACATCGTCGTTGACGGTCATGAATCTCGCGTTCCGATGAGTTGGTCAGGGACGGCCGATCATTGTGCGCAGGGGCCGGGAAGACAGGGTAATCGCCTCTTACCCCCCACCCGTAAGCCCACGGCCCGGCCAGCCACGTCATGGGTGTGTCACAACACGAACCGTTCCCTGTCCGGCACATGGGGTCACCGGCGTCCCGGGCGTGCGCCGGGGGCGTGTCCGCGCCCGGGCGGGCTTCACCCCCGTGCCCCCGATTGGGTCCCCACTCCGGGGGAAGATGCGGGATCATGTCTGGCATGACCGAGGTGTCCTCGCTCACAGGGCGGCTGCTCGTGGCCACTCCCGCCCTGGCGGACCCGAACTTCGACCGCGCGGTGGTGCTCCTCCTCGACCACGACGAGGAGGGATCCCTCGGTGTCGTCCTGAACCGTCCCACCCCGGTGGTCGTCGGGGACATCCTGGAGGGGTGGGCCGACCTCGCCGGCGAGCCCGGTGTGGTCTTCCAGGGCGGTCCGGTGTCGCTGGACTCGGCGCTGGGCGTGGCGGTCATCCCGGGCGGCGCCGACGGCGACCGCACCCCGCTCGGCTGGCGGCGGGTGTACGGCGCGATCGGCCTGGTCGACCTGGAGGCGCCGCCGGAGCTGCTGGCGGCGGCCGTGGGCAGCCTGCGGATCTTCGCCGGTTACGCCGGCTGGGGCCCCGGCCAACTGGAGGACGAGCTGGTCGAAGGCGCCTGGTACGTGGTCGAGTCCGAGCCGGGTGACGTGTCCTCGCCGGCCCCGGAGAGACTCTGGCGCGAGGTGCTGCGCCGTCAGCGCGGGGAGCTGGCGATGGTGGCCACGTATCCGGACGACCCTTCGCTCAACTGATGCCTGTGCGCTTCAGTACCCTGGCTGTTATGAGCACTCTTGAGCCCGAGCGCGGGACTGGTACGGGGACCCTCGTAGAGCCGACGCCACAGGTGTCCCACGGCGACGGTGACCACGAGCGCTTCGCCCATTACGTCCAGAAGGACAAGATCATGGCGAGCGCCCTCGACGGCACCCCCGTCGTGGCGCTGTGCGGCAAGGTCTGGGTGCCCGGCCGCGACCCGAAGAAGTACCCGGTGTGCCCCATGTGCAAGGAGATCTACGAGTCCATGGCCGGCGGCGGCGAGGACAAGGGCGGCGACAAGAAGTAGGTCCCCGGCTCGGCCGGTGCTGTCTCCGAGGTCCCCGGGGCGCGTGTCGTACGCGTCCCGGGGACCTTCGTGTTCTCCGGCCGCCGACTGGTCCAGACCTCTTGTGGGGGTCCGGCGCAGTACCTAGCCTTCGAGGTGCTGTGCACGCGTTGTGCACAGGGCAATGCGTGTTGCACAGGACGCAATGCGCCATGGGTGAGGGGCTGATGACGTGGAACTGATTCCGGCGCCGTGTGCCGTCGAGGAGCCGACCGGACCGGGCGTACCGCTCGGCCGGGACGCCACGCTGTGGGCCGGCCCGGGCACCGACCGCGCCGAACGCTGGCTGCGCGGCACGCTCGGCGCGGCCCTGGGCCTGTCGCTGCGCCCCGGGCCGCGGGACGCCCCCGACGGCGTGCGGCTGCTCCTGGACGACTCCCTGGCGCCGGAGGCGTACCGGCTGCGGGCCGCCGCCGGGGCGGGCGTGGAGATCCGCGGCGGCGGGCCCGCGGGGGTCTTCTGGGGGGCGCAGACCCTGCGCCAGCTGCTCGGCCCCGACGCCTTCCGGCGGGCTCCCGTACGGCCCGGCACCGCCCTCGCCGTGCCCGGCGGGGTCGTCGAGGACGCCCCGCGGTTCCGCTGGCGCGGCCTCCTCCTGGACGTCGCACGGCACTTCATGCCCAAGGAGGGCGTGCTGCGCTACCTGGACCTGATGGCCGCGCACAAACTCAACGTGCTGCACCTGCACCTGACGGACGACCAGGGCTGGCGGATCGAGATCAAACGCTTCCCGAAGTTGACCGAAATCGCATCCTGGCGCCCGCGCACGAAATTCGGCTACCGCGCCTCGCCGCTGTGGGACGAGAAACCGCACGGCGGTTACTACACCCAGGACGACATCCGGGAGATCGTCGCCTACGCCGCCGAGCGGCACATCGCCGTCGTCCCCGAGATCGACGTACCCGGTCACTCGCAGGCCGCCATCGCCGCGTACCCGGAACTCGGCAACACCGACGTCGTGGACACCACCGCCCTCTCCGTCTGGGACACCTGGGGCATCTCCGCCAACGTACTGGCCCCGACCGACACCACGCTGCGCTTCTACGAAGGAGTGTTCGAGGAGATTCTGGAGATGTTCCCGGCGGACGCCGCCGGCTTCTCGGAGTTCGTCCACATCGGCGGCGACGAGTGCCGCAAGGAGCAGTGGACCGAGTCCGTCACCGCCAAGACCCGTATCGCGGACCTCGGCCTCACCGACGAGAACGCGCTCCAGTCCTGGTTCATCGGCCACTTCGACGCCTGGCTCGCCGCGCGCGGGCGCCGCCTCATCGGCTGGGACGAGATCCTGGAGGGCGGGCTCGCGCCGGGCGCGGCCGTCTCCTCCTGGCGCGGTTACGCGGGCGGGGTCGCCGCCGCGCGGGCCGGCCACGACGTGGTCATGTGCCCCGAGCAGTACGTGTACCTGGACCACCGGCAGGCCCCGGGCGAGGACGAGCCCGTACCGATCGGCTTCGTGCGCACCCTGGAGGACGTCTACCGGTTCGAGCCGGTGCCGGCCGGGCTCACCGGCGAGGAGGCCCGGCGGGTGCTGGGCACCCAGGCCAACGTGTGGACCGAGGTGATGGAGGACTCCGCGCGCGTCGACTACCAGGCGTTCCCCCGCCTCGCCGCCTTCGCCGAGGTCGCCTGGAGCGCGCTGCCCGCCCCCGCCGACCGGGACTACGCGGACTTCGAACGCCGGATGACGGCCCACTACCGGCGACTTGACGCCCTCGGCGTCGCCTACCGGCCACCCACCGGACCCCGCCCCTGGCAGCGCCGCCCCGGTGTGCTCGGCCGCCCGATCGAGGGACCGCCGCCGAACCGGTGACGGCGCGGGCGGCGGTGCCCCGGCGTGCTCGGCCGCTGACGGACAGGCAACGGAGAAACCCCTTCAGGATCACCGAAGAGTGGCAATCCGCCTGCACCGGTGATGCCGTGTCAAACCAGACCATCTCCCTGGTGAAGTGGGCGAAAGCCTCCTAGCGGACCCCCGCGTTCGGCCGTTGCGAAGATGTGCCAGAGTTGCGTCGTCCGCCCTGTCAGCACGTACCGTACGGCAACACAGGCGGGACCAGGTGGGGCAGCGGGAAGGGGCAGCCGGTTTGACCACGCACGCACCGCGGACGGCGCAGGCCGTCACGTTGCCCACGACGCTGGACGAGGCCGTGGCGGCCCTCGCCGCCACGCCGACCGCCGTCCCCGTCGCGGGCGGCACCGACCTCATGGCCGCCGTCAACTCCGGTCAGCTCAGGCCCGCCGCGCTGGTGGGCCTCGGCCGGATCAGCGAGATCCGCGGCTGGCAGTACCAGGACGGCCACGCGCTGCTCGGCGCGGGCCTCACGCACGCACGCATGGGCCGCCCCGACTTCGCGGCCCTGATCCCGGCGCTGGCCGCCGCCGCGCGCGCCGCGGGCCCGCCGCACATCCGCAACGCGGGCACCCTGGGCGGCAACATCGCCTCGGCCGCCCCCACCGGGGACGCGCTGCCGGTGCTGGCCGCCCTGGAGGCGACCCTGATCATCGCGGGCCGGGACGGAGCCCGCCGGGAGATCCCGGTGTCGCACCTGCTGGCCGGCGTGGACATGCTGCGCGGCGGCGAACTCATCGGCTACGTGCGCGTACCGCTGCTGCACGCCCCGCAGGTCTTCCTGAAGGCCACCGGCCGCACCGGCCCGGGACGCGCGCTGGCCTCCGTGGCCCTCGTCCTCGACCCCGCCCGGCGCGGCGTGCGCTGCGCCGTCGGGGCCATAGCGCCGATGCCGCTGCGGCCCCTGGAGGCGGAGCAGTGGATCGCCGGACTCATCGACTGGGACAACGACCGCGCCCTCGTCCCGGAGGCGCTGCACGCCTTCGGCGAGTACGTCGCAGCGGCCTGCATCCCCGATCCGGGGCCCGAACCCGACGGTTCGGTCCCCACGCTTCCACCCGCCGTACTGCACCTGCGGCGCACCGTCGCCGCGCTGGCCCGACGAGCACTGGGGAGGGCGCTGTCGTGACCGACGACCAGCACGGAGAGGGCACGCCCCAGGGCGGCGGACGCTGGAATCCGCTGCCCCAGGGCGACTACGACGACGGCGCCACCGCCTTCGTCGAGCTCCCCGAGGGCGGCATCGACGCCCTGCTGTCCGGTGACAGCCCGCTGGCCGCGCCCGGACACGGCTACGTGCCGCCGCCGATCACGGCCACGCACCCCGACGGCGCCCAGGGCGGCTGGCCCGCGCCCGAGGGCGGCGCCCAGTGGCCCGACCCGAACGCCGCGCAGGGCGTGCCGCAGGCCGCGGACGACCGGTTCACGTACCAGCCGGCCGCCACCCAGCAGTGGACCTACGACGAGCCCCCGGCCCCGGCCGCCCCGGGACACGACGTCACCGGGCAGTGGTCCATCCCCGTCGCCGGCGGCGACCTCCCGGACGAGTCGGGCGAGTACACCACGTCCTCGCTGGTCGAGCAGTGGGGCGGCACACCGCCGGCCACGCTGCCCGGCGGCGCCCCGGCCCCCTGGGCGACGGACGGCGCGGGCCATGTGTGGGACCGGCCGGCCGCGCCCGACCACACCGGCGCGCACCCGGCGGGCGGCGCCCCGGAGAACGGCTACGGCACCGGATACGCCGGGGACGTCCGGACGGAGACCGGCTACCCGGGCGACGGACACGCCGAGGGCGGTCACCAGGGGGCCGGGTACGACGGTGGTCACGAGGGTGCCGGGTACGGCGACGGTGGTCGTGAGGGCGCCGGGTACGCGGAGCACGGGTACGCCGACGCCGGTCACGTCGAGGCGGGTCACGCGGACGCCGGGGGTGCCGAGGACGGTTACGCGGACGCCGGGCACGCCGAGAACGCTCACGCCGACGCCGGGCACGTGGACGCCGGTCCCGCGGACGGGAGTTACCCGGCCGCGGGGCACGCCGAGGCCGAGGAGGCGGAGGCCGAGCACGCCGAGGCCGGACACCCGGAGGCCGGGCCCGCGGACGTCGCGCACGCGGATGTCGCGCACGCTGCGGCGGGGCTCGCTCACGCCGATGACGGCGACGGTCACGGTGACCGTGACGGTGACGGTGACACGTCCGCCGAACCGGTCGGTCCGGCGCAGGAGGCCGAAGCCGGTGCCGCCGCACCGCGCCGTAGCCGGAGCTGACACGCAGAACTCTGCCGTGACCGGCGTCGACGCGCGCGACCCCGCCGTGGCCGGTGCCGACGCGCACGACCCCGCCGAAGCCGCCGCGCACGACCTCGCCGAAGCCCCCGAGCGGCCCGCTGACGTCCCCGCGGACCACGAGTGGCCCACCGACCCGGAGACCGCGTCCGAGCCCGTCACAGCGGCGGCCACGGCCGGTCCGGTCACCATCGAGGACCCCGGCGCCCCCGGCGCACCCGACACTCCGGCCGCCCCGACCGCTCCGGAGGACGCGACCGCCCCGGCCACCCCGGGCGACCCGGCGTCCGCCGACGCGCCCGGACACCCGGAGCCCGCCGACGCGCAGCCGCAGCCCGCCGCCGGCGCCGTCGTGGCGGAGGCCGCGCCCGAGGAAGGCGCGGACCCGGCCGCCGTGGTCCCGCCGCCGCACGACGACCACCCCCTCGCCTCCTACGTCCTGCGCGTCAACGGCGCCGACCGGCCGGTCACCGACGCCTGGATCGGTGAATCGCTGCTGTACGTGCTGCGCGAGCGGCTCGGCCTCGCCGGTGCCAAGGACGGCTGCTCGCAGGGCGAGTGCGGCGCCTGCAACGTGCAGGTCGACGGCCGCCTGGTGGCCTCCTGCCTGGTCCCGGCGGTCACCGCGGCCGGCAGCGAGGTGCGCACCGTCGAGGGGCTCGCCGTGGACGGACAGCCCTCCGACGTGCAGCGCGCGCTCGCCCGGTGCGGCGCCGTGCAGTGCGGCTTCTGCGTGCCCGGCATGGCGATGACCGTGCACGACCTGCTGGAGGGCAACCCGGCGCCGACCGAGCTGGAGGCCCGGCAGGCCCTGTGCGGCAACCTGTGCCGCTGCTCGGGCTACCGGGGCGTCCTGGAGGCCGTACAGGAGGTCGTCGCCGAGCGCGAGGCGTCCCACGCGGGTCCCGGGACGGACGCCGACGAGGCGCGCATCCCGCACCAGGCGGGCCCCGGCTCCGGCGGCGTCCACCCGTCGGCGTTCGAGGCGCCGGGCGCCTTCGCCGCCCCGCGAACCGCCCCCGACGGCTACGCGGACCCCCAGGGCGACGGCGGCTACGGCGCCACGCCGGACGCGTACGGCACGCCTCCGGGACCGCAGGACCAGCACTACGGCCAGGACGGAGGCCAGGCGTGAGCAACGAAGCCGGCATCGCGATCACCGCCGCGGAGCCCGCCCCCCCGGCCGAGGCGCCGCCGCACGGCCTCGGTGTCTCCCTGTCGCCCGCCGACGCCCGCGCCAAGACCGAGGGCACCTTCCCGTACGCCGCCGATCTGTGGGCCGAGGGCCTGCTGTGGGCGGCCGTACTGCGCTCCCCGCACGCGCACGCGCGCATCGTCTCCATCGACACCACCCACGCGCGCGAGATGCCCGGCGTCCGCGCCGTCATCACCCACGCGGACGTGCCCGGCACGCCCCGCCACGGCCGGGGCGTCCCCGACCGGCCGGTGTTCGCCTCCGACGTCGTACGCCACCACGGCGAGCCCATCGCCGCGGTCGCCGCCGACCACCCGGACACCGCGCGGATGGCCGCCGCCGCCGTCATCGTCGAGTACGAGGTCCTCGACCCCGTCACCGACCCGGAACACGCCTTCGAGGCGGAGCCGTTGCACCCCGACGGCAACCTGATCCGGCACATCCCGCTGCACCACGGCGACCCGGAGGCGGCCGGCGAGGTCGTCGTCGAGGGCCTGTACCGCATCGGCCGCCAGGACCCCGCCCCGATCGGCGCCGAGGCCGGGCTCGCCGTACCCCGGCCCGACGGCGGGGTGGAGCTGTACCTGGCCTCCACCGACCCGCACACCGACCGCAACACCGCCGCCGCCTGCTACGGCCTGTCACCCGACCGGGTGAAGATCGTCGTCACCGGGGTGCCCGGCGCCACCGCCGACCGCGAGGACCAGGGCTTCCAGCTCCCGCTCGGCCTGCTCGCGCTCAGGACCGGCTGCCCGGTGAAACTCACCGCCACGCGCGAGGAGTCCTTCCTCGGCCACGTCCACCGGCACCCCACCCTGCTGCGCTACCGCCACCACGCCGACGCCGAGGGCAGGCTGGTCAAGGTGGAGGCGCAGATCCTGCTGGACGCGGGCGCGTACGCCGACACCTCCGCCGAGGCGCTGGCCGCCGCCGTCTCCTTCGCCTGCGGCCCCTACGTCGTCCCGAACGCCTTCATCGAGGGCTGGGCCGTCCGCACCAACAACCCGCCCTCCGGCCATGTGCGCGGTGAGGGCGCGATGCAGGTGTGCGCCGCCTACGAGGCGCAGATGGACAAGCTGGCGAGGAAACTGGGCGTGGACCCGGCCGAGCTGCGCCTGCGCAACGTCCTGGCGACCGGTGATGTCCTGCCGATCGGCCAGACGGTGACCTGCCCCGCCCCGGTCGCCGAACTCCTCCAGGCGGTCCGGGACTTCCCGCTGCCCACCCTGCCCAAGGACGCCCCCGAGGACGAGTGGCTGCTGCCCGGCGGCCCCGAGGGAGCGGGCGAACCGGGCGCGGTGCGCCGGGGCGTCGGCTACGGCCTGGGCATGGTGCACATGCTGGGGGCCGAGGGCACCGACGAGGTGTCCACGGCCACGGTCAAGGTCCACGACGGCGTGGCCACCGTGCTGTGCGCGGCGGTGGAGACCGGACAGGGCTTCACCACGCTGGCCCGGCAGATCGTCCAGGAGACCCTCGGCATCGAAGAGGTCCACGTCGCGCCCGTCGACACCGACCAGCCCCCGGCCGGCGCCGGCTGCCGGGGCCGGCACACCTGGGTGTCGGGCGGTGCGGTGGAGCGCGCGGCGAAGATGGTCCGCGCGCAGCTGTTGCAGCCCCTGGCACACAAGTTCGGCATGTCGACCGAGCTGCTCCAGATCACGGACGGCAAGATCACGTCCTACGACGGCGTGCTCTCCACCACCGTCACCGAGGCGTTGGAGGGCAAGGAGCTGTGGGCCACGGCCCAGTGCCGCCCGCACCCCACCGAGCCGCTGAACGCCGCCGGCCAGGGCGACGCCTTCGTGAGCCTCGCGTTCTGCGCCATCCGCGCGGTGGTGGACGTCGACGTGGAGCTGGGCTCGGTCCGGGTGGTGGAGCTGGCGGTCGCCCAGGACGTCGGCCGCGTCCTCAACCCCGCCCAGCTGGCCGCCCGGATCGAGGCGGGCGTCACCCAGGGCGTGGGCATCGCCCTCACCGAGAACCTCCGCGCGCCCCGCGGCCTGGTCCGCCACCCGGACCTGACCGGCTACGCCCTGCCGACCGCACTGGACGCGCCGGACATCCGGATCGTGAAACTGGTCGAGGAGCGGGACGTGGTGGCGCCCTTCGGCGCCAAGTCGGTCAGCGCGGTCCCGGTGGTGACGGCCCCGGCGGCGGTCGCCTCCGCGGTCCGCGCCGCCACCGGCCGCCCGGTCAACCGCCTCCCGATCCGCCCGCAGGCGGCGGTGGTCACGGACCGCTGACCCCCGCCCGCCCCGGGCGTCCCCTAGGCCGGGCAACGCCACCGGCCCGTCCGGCGTCTCCCTGACCGAGGGCCGTTGTCAGTGGGGCGGCGTAGTGTGCTGAGCGGTGGGGCACCTGCCCGGGGGCCGCGTACGAGGGTGTGCGCACGCCCGCCACACACGGGGAAGACCGCGGGGGAGCGATGAGCACGACCGACGCCGAAGTTCCGGCGATCACGCTGACCGAGGCGGAGCTGGACCGCTTCGTCACGCACGCGCCGACGCGCGGCCTGCTCACGGGCGCCGGTCTGCCCGCCGAGACCGACCTGCTCACCTTCTCCCCGCTGCGCACCCACGGGCTGCGCACGCTCGCCGACGCCGCCGACGGCCCCTTCCGCCTGGCGGAGGAGCTGCGCGGTCGCCTGGTGATCGGCGAACTCCTCACCCCGGCCGGCCTGCACCGCGAGTCGATCCTGCTCGACGGCGCGACGGGCGAGATCACCACGGCCTCGCTCCTCGACCCGTCCGACCCGCGCCCCTTCGCGCCCTCGCTGACCACGCTGCTGCGCTTCGCCGCGGTCACCGAGGAACTGGCCGGCCTGCGCGGCCGGTTCGCCTCCCTGGCCGGCCGCTACGGCCCCGAGACGGTCGCCGAGGCGTCCCGCCGCCTCCTCACCCTCTTCGAGGAGGACACGAACGGCGCGGTCCCGCCGTACTGGAAGGCGGCGGCCCTGATCCGTCCCCTCGCCCTGGTCGCCGGCCCCGGTACGGCGTCGGGGCTCACCCTGGACCTGCCCGCGCGCGTCCTGGACCAGGAGTTCGGGCACGGCAGGGTGGTCCGCTTCGAGGAGGTCGACTTCCCGGCGACGCTCACCCACGAGCCCACCCGCCGCTTCCTGCGCGAGACGGGGCTGCCGGAGGAGGCGGTCCTCTTCCGCGCGGACACGGACGTCCCCCTGCCGACGCTGCGCGAGTACTTCACCGAGGAGCGCCCCGACTACCCCCTGGGGGAACTCCCGGCCCACTGCGACCACTTGATCCGCCTCGGCCGGCTGCCGGCGGACACCAGCCTGGTGGTCGACGGCAGGACGGGCGCGGTCCTGACGTTCAGCGAACCGGACGCGACCCTGCATCCCCTCAACACCGACGTCTCCACCCTGGCCGTCACGCTCTGGCTCATCCACCACGAGCGCGCGATCGACGCCCACCTGGGCCACGAGCTGGCGACCCACACCTACGACCACCTGGTCACGGCCCTGATCCACACCCTGACCACCCTGGACCCCACCGCCACCCTGCCCACCACGACCTGGCACTACTGGACGGAACACCTCCAGACACGGTGAATGTCCCGAGTGCGGTCAGCTCAAAGGCCAGGGGCGGCACCCGAGAAGGTGCCGCCCCTGGCCTGCGTGGAGGCCGTGGCGGGAATCGAACCCGCGTAACTCGCTTTGCAGGCGAGTCCCTCAACCACTCGGGCACACGGCCGTGTGCGTGAGACGAACGTACGGGGCCGCTGCGCGGGGGCTCAAGAGGGGCGGCGGGGCCGCAACGTGACTGCCATACGCCGTTCATGATGCGCCGCCGGGCGTACGACCAACGGCGGAGGAGGAGCGGGACTCCTGACAGGGGCAGGACTCGGTTGCGGGCCTTACTCTGACGGGATGAGTGCCCTCGAATCCCACGACCCCGCCGTCCTGCGTCCAGCCGCCGACCAGGAGGACGGCGTACTCGGCCGGGCGTACCGGGCGCTCAGTGTGGGGATCGTGTCCGTCGTGGTGCTGATCGCCTTCGAGGCGACCGCCGTCGGGACGGCGATGCCGGTGGCCGCGCGGGAGCTGGACGGCTTGGCGCTGTACGCGTTCGCCTTCTCCGGGTACTTCACGACCAGCCTGTTCGGCATGGTCCTCGCGGGCCAGTGGTCCGACCGCCGGGGGCCCCTGGGCGCGCTCACCGGAGGCATCGCCGCCTTCGCCGCGGGCCTGCTGGTGGCCGGCACGGCGCAGGTCATGTGGGTGTTCATCCTCGGCCGGGCGGTGCAGGGGCTCGGCGGCGGGCTGGTCATCGTGGCGCTGTACGTCGTCGTCGGGCGCGCCTACCCGGAGCGGCTGCGGCCCGCGATCATGGCGGCCTTCGCGGCGGGCTGGGTGGTGCCGTCCATCGTCGGCCCCCTCGCCTCCGGTGCCGTGACCGAGCACCTCGGCTGGCGCTGGGTGTTCCTCGGCATCCCCGTCCTCGTGGTGTTCCCGCTCGCCCTCGCCCTGCCCCGGATACGCCGGCGGGCGTCGGGCCCGGTGGACGAGGAGGCCACGGCCGGTGCCTTCGACCGGCGGCGGATCCGGCTGGCGCTCGGGATCTCCCTCGGCGCCGGACTGCTCCAGTACGCCGCCCAGGACCTGCGGCCGCTCTCCGTGCTGCCCGGGCTCGCCGGTGCCGTGCTGCTCGTGCCCGCCGTCTGCGGGCTGCTGCCCCGCGGAACCTACCGGGCCGCCCGCGGTCTGCCCTCCGTCGTGCTGCTGCGCGGACTGGCAGCGGGGTCCTTCATCGTCGCCGAGTCCTTCGTACCGCTGATGCTGGTCACCCAGCGCGGGCTGTCGCCGACCCTCGCCGGGTTCTCCCTGGCGGCCGGCGGGGTGACCTGGGCGCTGGGCTCGTTCGTGCAGTCCCGGCCGGGCGTGGCACGCCACCGGGAGCGGCTGATGACCGTCGGGATGGTGCTCGCCGCCGCCGCGATCGTGACCGCGCCGAGCGTGCTGGTGCACTCCGTGCCCGTCTGGACCGTCGCCGTGGCCTGGGGCGTCGGCTGCTTCGGGATGGGGCTGGTGATCTCCTCCACCAGCGTGCTGCTGCTGAAGCTGTCCGCCCCGGAGGAGGCCGGTGCCAACTCCGCCGCCCTCCAGATCTCCGACGCCCTCGCCAACGTCGTCCTGCTGGCGGTGACCGGCGCGGCCTTCGCGGCGCTGGGCGGCGGCAGCACCGCGACCACCACCGGCACGACCGCCGGCCACCCCGCCGCCTTCGCCGCCGTCTTCCTGCCGATGGCGGTGGTGGCCCTGGCCGGAGCCTGGGTGACCCGCCGCCTGCACGGACGGTGAGCACGGACGGTGAGCACGGACGGTGAGCACGGACGGTGAGCGGCGAGGTCCCGCCCGGCCGGACGGGACGCCGGACGGGACGCCGACAGGGACATGGCACGGCATGCACGGCGCGGCGTACGGCCTGGTCAGCGACGGGGCGTCCGGGGAGGGGGGCGAGGCGGCGGTGATCCCGGGGCGGTCGGGGCCGCTGTGACGTGGCTCCCAACCGCGGGCGTCCCGGGCTCGTTCGCGCGTCGGCCGGAGGACGGCGCCGGTAGGGTGGCCCGGTTGTCATACGTAGCCGCCCGACCCTGATCCACGGAGACCGTGACTACCACCGCCCCCTCCTCCGCGCACTCCCACCACCTCTCGCCCGCCTTCCCCGGCCGGGCCCCCTGGGGTACCGCCAGCAAGCTGCGTGCCTGGCAGCAGGGGGCGATGGAGAAGTACATCCAGGAGCAGCCGCGCGACTTCCTCGCCGTCGCCACGCCCGGCGCCGGCAAGACCACCTTCGCGCTGACGCTGGCGTCATGGCTGCTGCACCACCACGTCGTGCAGCAGGTGACCGTGGTCGCGCCCACCGAGCACCTGAAGAAGCAGTGGGCCGAGGCCGCGGGCCGGATCGGGATCAGACTCGACCCCGAGTACAGCGCGGGCCCGCTCGGCCGGGAGTACGACGGCGTCGCCGTGACGTACGCCGGTGTCGGCGTCCGGCCCATGCTGCACCGCAACCGGGTGGAGCAGCGCAAGACCCTGGTGATCCTGGACGAGATCCACCACGCCGGCGACTCCAAGTCCTGGGGCGAGGCGTGTCTGGAGGCGTTCGAGCCCGCCACCCGGCGGCTCGCGCTGACCGGCACGCCGTTCCGCTCCGACACCAACCCCATCCCCTTCGTGACGTACGAGGAGGACAACGCCGGCATCCGGCGGTCCGCCGCCGACTACACCTACGGCTACGGCTCCGCCCTCTCCGACGGCGTCGTCCGGCCGGTGATCTTCCTGTCCTACAGCGGCAACATGCGCTGGCGCACGAAGGCCGGTGACGAGGTCGCCGCCCGGCTCGGCGAGCCGATGACCAAGGACGCGGTCAGCCAGGCCTGGCGCACCGCCCTCGATCCGCGCGGCGAGTGGATGCCGAGCGTGCTGCGCGCCGCCGACCGGCGGCTCACCGAGGTCCGCAAGGCCATCCCGGACGCGGGCGCCCTCGTCATCGCCTCCGACCAGGACTCCGCACGCGCCTACGCCAAGCTCATCCGGGAGATCACGGGGACCAAGGCGACGCTGGTGCTGTCGGACGACACCGGCGCCTCGAACCGGATCGACGAGTTCAGCGCGAGCGACGACCGCTGGATGGTCGCCGTGCGGATGGTGTCCGAGGGCGTCGACGTGCCGCGGCTCGCGGTGGGCGTGTACGCCACCACCATCTCGACCCCGCTGTTCTTCGCGCAGGCCGTCGGACGCTTCGTGCGGTCCCGGCGGCGCGGCGAGACCGCGTCCGTGTTCCTGCCGACCGTGCCCGACCTGCTGACCTTCGCCAACGAGATGGAGAAGGAGCGGGACCACGCCCTGGACAAGCCGAAGAAGGAGGGCGAGGAGGACCCGTACGCCGAATCCGAGAAGGAGATGGAGGAGGCGAACAAGGAGCAGGACGAGGACACCGGCGAGCAGGACATGCTGCCCTTCGAGGCGCTGGAGTCCGACGCCGTCTTCGACCGGGTGCTCTACGACGGCGCCGAGTTCGGCATGCAGGCCCACCCCGGGAGCGAGGAGGAGCAGGACTACCTGGGGATTCCGGGGCTGCTGGAGCCCGAGCAGGTGCAGATGCTGCTCCAGAAGCGGCAGGCCCGGCAGATCGCGCACAGCAGGAAGAAGCCGGACACCGACGCCGATCTGCTGGAACTGCCGGCCGAGCGGCGGCCGGTGGTCACGCACAAGGAGCTGATGGAGCTGCGCAAGCGGCTCAACACGATGGTCGGCGCGTACGTGCACCAGAGCGGCAAGCCGCACGGTGTGATCCACACCGAGCTGCGGCGGGTGTGCGGCGGTCCGCCGAGCGCGGAGGCGACGGCGGGCCAGCTCCGGCAGCGGATCGCGAAGGTCCAGGAGTGGGCCACGCGCATGAAATGAGCGGCCGTCCCGGCACGGTGGCCGTGTGCGTATCCGGACGAATGCAGGCAGGCCGGAACGGGTCTTGCCCGGATTCTGGACGGAGACTTCCGCTCAGCGAACCCGCTTCGCTACTGTCCCGCTACGCACACGCCCCGTGGCAGCGCCGCCGCGGAGCGCAGCCGTGAAGCGACCCGGCCCGCGAGCCGCGGGGCCGTCCTGCCGATCGGCGGCCTCTGAAGCGCGTCTCCGACGGGACTCGGTGACGCATCCGCCGCTCGGGGGTCGCCCACCTCACCGCCGAAGGGGCGTCGTGACCGCGGAGACCTCTCAGACGCTCGACCGGGGACTGCGCGTCCTCAAGCTGCTCGCCGACACGGACCACGGGCTGACCGTCACCGAGTTGTCCACCAAGCTGGGCGTGAACCGGACCGTGGTGTACCGGTTGCTCGCCACGCTCGAACAGCACGCCCTGATACGCCGCGACCTGGGCGGCCGGGCCCGGGTGGGACTCGGCGTGCTGCGCCTCGGCCGGCAGGTGCACCCACTGGTACGCGAGGCCGCGCTGCCCGCGCTGCGGTCGCTGGCCGAGGACATCGGGGCGACGGCGCACCTGACGCTGGTGGACGGCGCGGAGGCGCTGGCCGTCGCCGTGGTCGAACCGACGTGGACCGACTACCACGTGGCGTACCGGCCGGGTTTCCGGCACCCCCTGGACCGGGGGGCCGCGGGCCGGGCGATCCTGGCCGCGCGGCGGACGCCGTCCGCGGACCCCGGCTACACCCTCACCCACGGGGAACTGGAGGCCGGGGCGAGCGGTGCCGCGGCACCGCTGGTCGGGGTCACGGGCATCGAGGGCAGCGTGGGCGTGGTGATGCTGGTGGACGCCGTGCCGGAGCGGGTGGGACACCGGGTGGTCGAGGCGGCCCGCGAGGTCGCGGAGGCGCTGCGCTGAACCCGTCCGGCCCGGGCGACGACCTCCCGGCGCGTGCCCGCCCGCGCCTGGACCTCCTACGCGGCCCGGGGCGCCGGCCGGCGCTCGCGTTAGATTGACCTCGTGCTCTCTCGTCTCTCACGCCCCAAGGCCCTCGCCGTCTGCGCGCTGCCCGTCGTGGCCCTGCTCGCCACGGCGGCGTTCGCGCCGCTGCCGTTCTCCCTGGCACAGCCCGGCCCGACGGCGAACGTGCTCGGCGAGAACAAGGGCACCCCGGTGATCACCGTCTCCGGCGCGGCCACCCGGAGGACGAGCGGCCAGCTGCGCATGGTCACGATCGTGGCGACCGGACCGGACGCCCGGGTCTCCGTGGGCGACGTGATCGGCGACTGGTTCCGCACCGACCGGGCGGTCATGCCGCGCGACTCGGTCTACCCCAGCGGGGGCAGCGTCAAGGAGGCCGAGGAGCACAACAGGGCGCAGATGCGGCAGTCCCAGGACGCGGCGACCCAGGCGGCGCTGAAGTACCTCGGACTCAGCGCCGACCAGGTCCGGGTCAAGCTGAAGCTGGCCGACGTCGGCGGGCCCAGCGCCGGGCTGCTGTTCACCCTGGGGATCATCGACAAGCTGGACGGCGACGGGGGCGGGGGCGACCTCACGGGGGGCCGCACCATCGCCGGCACGGGCACGATCGACGCCGACGGGAAGGTCGGCGCGGTCGGCGGGGTCGCCCTGAAGACCCAGGCCGCGCACCGGGACGGCGCCACCGTCTTCCTGGTCCCGAAGGCGGAGTGCGCCGACGCCAAGGCCGAACTGCCCAAGGGGCTGCGGCTGGTCCCGGTGACCACGCTCAAGGGCGCGGTCGACTCCCTGGTCGCCCTGGAGAAGGGCAAGGGCACGGTCCCCGCCTGCTGAGGGCCTCAGGCGTCCCGGGCCGCCTGCTCCACCAGCGGGATGACCCGCAGCGGGACGGCGTCCTCCATGACGATCGCCGTGGAGGCCCGGACGATGCCGTCGAAACCGACCACCCGGTCGATCACCCGCTGGAGATCGGCGTTCGAGCGGGCCACCAGCCGGCACAGCATGTCCCCGCTGCCGGTCGTGGTCAGCAGCTCCAGCACCTCCGGCACGGTCGCCAGGTACGCCCGCACGTCCGGACCCTGGCCCTGCCGGATCTGGAGCGTGGCGAACGCGGTGACCGGATAGCCCAGGGCCGCCGGGTCCACCTGCGGGCCGAACCCCCGGATGACCCCGTTCGACTGGAGCCGGTCCAGGCGTGCCTGCACCGTGCCCCGCGCCACCCCCAGCCGGCGGGACATCTCCAGCACACCGATGCGCGGCTCCTCGGCCAGCAGCACGATGATCCGCCCGTCCAGATGATCGATCGCCACGGGTCCCCCAGTGATGGTCATCCTGTACAGAAAGACCGCCGAAGCGGTCGCTCCGCTAAGCAGACTGCCCAGCAGATTCGCGAACTATTGCGCACCTTGCAGGGCGGGGCCACCCTTCCGCTATGACGCAGACCACACAGCACGCTCCCGACACGACCGCCCGGCAGGACGACCCCTTCCCGGTCAAGGGAATGGACGCGGTCGTGTTCGCCGTGGGCAACGCCAAGCAGGCCGCGCACTACTACTCCACCGCCTTCGGCATGCGACTGGTCGCCTACTCCGGCCCCGAGAACGGCAGCCGCGAGACCGCCAGTTACGTACTGGAGAACGGCTCCGCCCGCTTCGTCCTCACCTCGGTGATCAAGCCGAGCAGCTCCTGGGGCCACTTCCTCGCCGAGCACGTGGCCGAGCACGGCGACGGCGTCATCGACCTGGCCATCGAGGTGCCGGACGCGCGCGCCGCGTACGCCTACGCCATCGCGCAGGGCGCGCGCAGCGTCGCCGAGCCGTACGAGCTGAAGGACGAGCACGGCACGGTCGTCCTCGCCGCGATCGCCACCTACGGCCAGACCCGCCACACCCTGGTCGACCGCTCCGGCTACGACGGCCCCTACCTGCCCGGCTACACCGCCGCCGCGCCCATCGTCGAGCCGCCCGCCCAGCGCACCTTCCAGGCCATCGACCACTGCGTCGGCAACGTCGAACTCGGCCGGATGAACGAGTGGGTCGGGTTCTACAACAAGGTCATGGGCTTCACGAACATGAAGGAGTTCGTGGGCGACGACATCGCCACCGAGTACTCGGCGCTGATGTCCAAGGTGGTGGCCGACGGCACCCTGAAGGTGAAGTTCCCGCTCAACGAGCCCGCCATCGCCAAGAAGAAGTCCCAGATCGACGAGTACCTGGAGTTCTACGGCGGCCCCGGCTGCCAGCACATCGCGCTGAACACCAACGACATCGTGCAGACCGTGCGCACCATGCGCGCGGCCGGCGTGGAGTTCCTCGACACCCCCGACTCCTACTACGACACGCTGGGGGAGTGGGTCGGCGAGACCCGCGTGCCCGTCGACACCCTGCGCGAGCTGAAGATCCTCGCCGACCGCGACGAGGACGGCTACCTGCTCCAGATATTCACCAAGCCGGTCCAGGACAAGCCGACCGTCTTCTTCGAGATCATCGAGCGGCACGGTTCCATGGGCTTCGGCAAGGGCAACTTCAAGGCCCTGTTCGAGGCGATCGAGCGCGAGCAGGAGAAGCGGGGCAACCTGTAACGGCGGGCCTCACTCGCTGGGCGGCGGCTCGTCGGGGACGTCGCCCAGCTCCCGCAGCGCCTCCCGGGCCGCCGGCACCCGCAGCGGCGAGAAGTACGGGTTGATCCGCAGCGCCTCCTCCAGATGCCGGCGCGCCGGGCCGTACCGCTCCAGCTCCGCCTCGATCACCCCCACGTGGAACGCGTACAGCGCGCTGCGCACCCCGCCGCCCTTCGCCTTGTCCGTCGCCACGGCCGCGTAGGTCAGCGCCTCCTGGTCCTCACCCGTGCGGTGCAGCGCCCAGCCCAGCGCGTCCGCCACCTCGATCCCCGGCTGCCGCCGCCACTCCTCCCGCAGCCGGTCCACGGCCTCCCACGGGTCCCCGTGGTCCGCCTCGTACCGCCCGATCAGCAGCTCCTCGTCGACCCCGCCCGCCACCGACTCCCGCACCGCCGCCCGCATCCGCGCGTAACCGTCCTCGGCGAGCTGCGACCGCCCCAGCGCCTCGTACAGCTCGCCCAGCTCCAGCAGGTCCGCAGGGTCCGGCCGCTGCGCGACCACTGCCCGGTACGCGGCCAGCGCCTCCTCGGTGCGCCCCAGCGCGGCCAGCGTCCGCGCCCGCCCGGCCGCCGCCGCCCGCTGGTCGGGATCGATCCGCAGCGCCGCCTCGCAGTGCCGCAGCGCGTCCGGCAGGTCCCCGCGCTCCCAGGCCAACTGGCCGACCCCGGCCAGCCAGGCGGCCCGCTCCGCCGGGGTGCGCGCGGCGGCCGCCGCGTCGGTCAGCTGAGCCACCGCGTCCTCGCGCCAGCCCCGGTCCCGGTACACCGCGGCGGCCCGCGCCCGCACGGCCGGCCGCGCCGCCGCGTCGGTGCGCAGCCCCAGCAGCTTGTCCAGCGTCGAGCGGGCCTTCGTGTAGTCGCCGAGCCCGGTGTAGGCGTCGATCAGCGCCGGATACGCCGACCACCGCTTCGGCGCCGCCTTCAGCGCCTGCTCGCCGTACTCCTTCGCCGCCGGGAAGTCCCGGCGCGCCAGCGCCAGCGCGGTCAGCCCGTCCAGCGCCTCCGTGTTCCGCGTGCCGCGCAGCTCCAGCGAGGTCCCGAGCGCCCGCTCGGCCCGCGGATAGTCCGCCGCGTCGCCCGTCCTGCGCCCCCGCTCCGTGTACGCCGACCCGAGCACCGCCCAGGCCCGGGCGTCCCCCGGCCGCGTCCGCACCCGCTGCTCCTGCCGCCCGATCAGCGCCGTCAGCCCGGGCAGGGCCGCCGGCACCCCGTAGGTCACCGATGTCAGGGCCTGACTCCGGTTCTGGGCCCGCGGACCCGCGGCCGGCGGCGCGGCCGCCCGCTGCGGCCGTTCCCCCGGCAGCAGCGTCAGCGCCGCGCCCACGGCGACCCCGCCCGCCAGGGCGGCGACCAGCATCCGCCGCAGCACCCGCCGGGACCGGCGCGGCGCCGGCGGCTCGGGGACCGGGGACGTACCCACGCACTGTCGGTTGTCCATGGCGCTCACTGTGCGTCAATATGACGAGCACATCCGGGTGGCCCAAGGGCGGCGCGGGCGGGGTTCACACCGATGGCCGCGAGTGACACGCTGTGATCATGAGCCGCATCGAAGCACCGCGCGACACCCACACGGGCGACCTCACCGACCGGCTCCTGGCCGGCCTGCCGCCCGAGGCCGTGCTGACCGACCCCGACGTCACGGTCTCCTACGGCCGCGACATGGCGAGCTTCTGCCCGGCCGGCAGCCCCGCCGTCGTCGTCCTGCCCCGCACCGTCGAGCAGGTCCAGCACGTCATGCGCACCGCCACCGAGCTGCGCGTCCCCGTCGTCCCGCAGGGCGCCCGCACCGGTCTGTCCGGCGGCGCCAACGCCACCGACGGCTGCATCGTGCTGTCCCTCACCAAGATGGACCGCATCCTGGAGATCAGCCCGGTCGACCGGATCGCCGTGGTCGAACCCGGCGTCGTCAACGCGGTCCTGTCCCGCGCGGTCGAGGAACACGGCCTGCACTACCCGCCGGACCCCTCCAGCTGGGAGACCTGCACCATCGGCGGCAACATCGGCACCGCCTCCGGCGGCCTGTGCTGCGTCAAGTACGGCGTGACCGCCGAGTACGTCCTCGGCCTGGACGTCGTCCTCGCCGACGGCCGGCTGATGTCCACCGGCCGCCGCACCGCCAAGGGCGTCGCCGGGTACGACCTGACCCGGCTCTTCGTCGGCTCCGAGGGCTCGCTCGGCATCGTCGTCCGGGCGGTGCTGGCGCTGAAGCCCAAGCCGCCCCGGCAGCTCGTGCTGGCCGCCGAGTTCGGCTCGGCCACCGCCGCCTGCGACGCCGTCTGCCGGATCATGGCGGGCGGTCACGTGCCGTCCCTCCTCGAACTGATGGACCGTACGACCGTCAAGGCGGTCAACGACCTCGCCCACATGGGGCTGCCCGAGACCACCGAGGCGCTGTTGCTGGCGGCCTTCGACACCCCGGAGCCGGCCGCCGACCTCGCCGCCGTCGCCGCCCTGTGCGAGGCGGCCGGCGCCACCCAGGTGGTCCCCGCCGAGGACGCGGCCGAGTCCGAACTCCTGCTCCAGGCCCGGCGGCTCTCGCTGACCGCGCTGGAGGCGGTGAAGGGCACGACGATGATCGACGACGTGTGCGTGCCCCGCTCGAAGCTCGGCGCCATGCTCGACGGGGTCGAGCGGATCGCCGCGGAGCACGGCCTGACGATCGGGGTGTGCGCGCACGCCGGCGACGGCAACACCCACCCCACCGTCTGCTTCGACGCCCGCGACCCCGACGAGTCCCGCCGGGCCCGCGAGTCCTTCGACGAGATCATGGCCCTCGGTCTGGAGCTGGGCGGCACCATCACCGGGGAGCACGGGGTCGGCGTGCTGAAGAAGGAGTGGCTGGCCCGGGAGATCGGACCGGTCGGCGTGGAGATGCAGCGGGCGGTGAAGCGGGCCTTCGACCCACTGGACCTCCTCAACCCGGGCAAGCTGTTCTGAACCCGGACCCGCCGGACCGCCGCCGGACCGCCGCCGGACCCGCCCGACGCCCGGGGCCTCCGGGGCTCACGGGACTCGGGGGAGTCGAAGGGGTCTCGAAGGAGACTGCTGGGGCTCACCGGGCCAGCAGCTGGTCGAGCGCCTCGTCCAGGCCCAGCCGCCCGCCCTCCGCCCCCGGCGGCACCGTCCGCAGCGTCCGCTCCAGCCACGCCGACACCTGCGGGACCGGCGCCTGGAGCAGCGCGTCGCCGTCCGGCGAGCTGAGCGCCATCAGGACGACTGCGCGCCCGCCTGCCTTCGTCGGCCACACCCGTACGTCGCCGCCCCCGCACGGCCGGAACACCCCCTCCACCAGCAGGTCGCGGGCGAACGTCCAGGTGACGGGGTGCTCGGAGTCGATGTGGAAGGCGATGTGGACCGCGTAGGGGTCGTCGGAGCGGTAGCTGAGCCGGGCCGGCACCGGGACGCTGTGCTCCGGCGAGAGGATCAGCTCCAGCTCCAGTTCCCGCTCCACCTCGGTGTGCCGCATGACCTGTGTCTCCTCTCCGCCGGGGGCCGTCCGGACCGGCCCCGCACCAGGGAGAGGGGGCGGCGGCCGGGCCATTACGCGGGTCCCTCGGCAATTCTTCGCACCGGTCCGGGGAGCCGGTGCGGCATTGCCCGGAAAGGGGTGGGTCCGGCGGGACTGGCGGTGGGGGACCGCCGGGTCTGATAGATGTGGAGCCCCCCATACCACCCCCGAGCAGATACGGGACGACGGACATGAGCGCCCCAACCCCGGCACCCGGAGACGACAGGCCCCGTGAGGGCTACTACCCGGACCCGTCCATCCCCGGCTACGTCCGGTACTGGAACGGCGCCTCCTGGGTGCCCGGCACCAGCCGTCCGGCGCCGCGGGACGGCGAGTCGCTCAGCCCGCCGCCCGGCGCGCGGCCGGACGTCCCGTCCGTGGAGGAGACGGGCCCCCACTTCTTCGACGAGGACCCGCCGCAGCCGGACCGACCGGGCGACGCGGGCCCGATCGGGCAGGGCGGGCAGGGCGGGTCCTGGCCCGAGGCGGCCCAGGGCGGGCAGGCGGCCCAGGGGGCGCAGTGGAGCCAGCCGGTCCAGCCGGGCCAGCCGCTTCAGCCGGGCCACTCCGACCGGCCGGGGCTGCCCGGGCAGCCCGGACCGGGTGCCCGGGCAGTCGATCCGCGCGTGCCGGCGCAGGCGCCGGGTGGGTCCGACGGGCATGCCGCCGCCCGTGCCGACGGCCCCGCGACCGTCCCCCAGGCCGGGGACGGCGCCCCGGACCCCGGCACGTTCGTCTTCCGGCGCCCGATCCCCGGCCCGGCGGCGCCCCCCGCCGACGACGGCACGATGACCTTCCGCCCCGTACCGTCCGGCCCCGGCGGCCCCTCCGGCGGCGAGAGCGGTCCGGCCGGCTTCGGCGCCCAGGGACCGGCCGGCGCGCCCGCGGACTCCGGCTTCGGAGCCGGGAAGCCCGCCGCCGCCCGCGCCGCCGTCCCGCAGACCCCGCCCGCGGCCCAGGGACCCCAGTCG
>NZ_JOCB01000099.1 GCF_000718775.1 Streptomyces sp. NRRL S-31 | reverse complement strand
CCCGCCGCCGGCTTCGCGGCGGCCTACCGCGCGGTGTCCGCGCCCGGCCGCCCGCGGCGGCCCTTCGCGGCCGGCCGGACCGCCCGCCCGGACCTGCCACCGGACCCACGGCCCACGGAGGCCTTCCCGCGCGTCGCCGGCCCTCACGGCACCCCGGACGGCTGGCCGGTCCCGTCACCGCCGCCGGTCGGCGAGGCGCCCCCGTCCGTGTACGACCCGTTCCAGGAGACCGGACACCCCTTCCCGGCCCAGGGCGGCCCGGGCACCGCCGGGTACGGCGGAGGTGACGTGTACGACACCGGTGAGACGAACGGCCGCCACGGCACGTACCACCCGGGCGACCCGCTCGACAGCGGTCCCGCCACCGAAACGCCGCCCGGCCCGTCCTACGGGACACGGGGTCCGGGCGCACCATGGAACACGCCTTCCGGAGGCTTTGAGTGAACGAGGCCCTGCCCGACGTCCCCGAAGTACGCGTGGTCGGACTTCCCCAGCTCACGTCGGGTTTCGACCTTGTGGAGCGGCTCGACCTGCCGCTGCACCTGAAGGTGCACGGACCACTCGACCCGCTGGGCGGCGAACAACTCGCCCAGCTCTCCGAACGCGTCAACCTCAGGGGCCGCGGCGGCGCCGGCTTCCCCTTCCACAAGAAGCTGCGCTCGGTCGCCGAGTCGGCGATCAAGCGCGGGGTGCGGCCGGTCGTCGTGGTCAACGGCAGCGAGGACGAACCGGCCTGCCGCAAGGACACGGTGCTGATCAACCGCGCCCCGCACCTCATCCTGGACGGCGCGCTGCTGTGCGCCGAGGCGCTCGGCGCGCGCACGCTCGTCATCGGCGTCACCCGGGAGTCCACCCAGCGCTCCATGGAGGCCGCGCTCGCCGAACGCGGTCTGGGCAACAGCCGCAGAGCGGCACTGCGCGCGTGGGTGCAGCGCAATCCGGTGCGGATGGTCACCGGTGCCGCCGCCTCGCTGATCCGCTCGATCGACGGCGGCCCGGCGATCCCGCCCGGCCGCAAGATCAGCGCCTCCCGGAGCGGTGTCGGCGGCGCGCCCACGCTGCTGTCGAACGCGGAGACGTTCGCACAGCTCGCCGTCGCCGCCCGGATCGGCCCCGAGCGCTACGGCAACACGGGCCTGTACGACGAGCCGGGCACCGTGCTGCTCACCGTGTCCGGCGCGGTCGCCCGCCCCATGGTGATCGAGGTCCCCACGGGCGTGCCGCTGCGCTACGTGCTCCAGCTGGCCGGTGCCCCGCCGGTGCCGCAGGGCGTGCTGACCGGCGGCTACCACGGCAAGTGGATCGACGCGGCGACCGTGGACGAGGCGGTCGTCTCCCGCAACTCGCTGGACGCGGTCGGCGGTTCGCTGGGCGCCGGCGCGATCCTGCCGATCGGCCAGGAGACGTGCCCGCTGGGCGAGTCGCTGCGGGTGGCGCAGTGGCTGGCCCAGGAGAGCGCCGGCCAGTGCGGGCCCTGCTACCTGGGACTGCCCGCCGCCGCGCGCGGGCTGGAGGACGTCCTCCAGGGCGGCGGGCCGGCCGCCCTGGAGGCACTGAAGCAGGTCGCGAGGAACGTCAAGCGGCGCGGGGCGTGTTCGCACCCGGACGGCTCGGCGATGTTCCTGGAGTCGACCGTCAAGGCGTTCACCGACGACCTGGCCGCGCACGTCCTGGGCAACGGCTGCGGACGGCCCGTGCGGGGCGTTCTGCCGCTCTTCGAGGGAGGCGGGACCGCCACGGGCGTCCCGGGCGGCAGCACGCCCGAGGAGGCCGGCGCCAGCCGTCGGAGGATCCTCGTCGACTGGACGCTCTGCCGGGGCCACGGGCTGTGCGCGGACATCCTTCCGGAGGTGTTCGAGCTGGGCGCCGACGGCTTCCCGACCGTCGCCCAGGCACAGGTGCCGCGCTACGCGGAGGCGAAGGCGCTGCGCGCGGTGCGCCGCTGCCCGGCACTCGCCCTGCGCATCGAGGAGGACGCGCGCGGGCAAGCGCCGTCGCGGAATCTGCCGGTCCTCTCCCCGGGGCGGGGCCGGCGCGCCCTGGGCCGCTGAACCACGCGGAGGGGCGGGTGATCCCGGCCGGGCGGCCCGTCCCTCCGCGCGCCCCACCGGCGCTCCGCTTTCCCCACAACACGCCGAAGGCAGACCATCCACCGGGATGATCCGCCTTCGACTTCTGTGGAGCTAAGGAGAATTGAACTCCTGACCTCCTGCATGCCATGCAGGCGCTCTACCAACTGAGCTATAGCCCCTTGTTCTGTTGTTTCGCCCGGTTCCCCCGGCGACGTCGTAAACATTACAGGCCCGTGGGGCCAGCACCAAATCGATTCCGGCTCGGCTCCGGTACGACCGCTAATGTCGCCTTTCATGACCGTGATCACGCCGTCCGCACGCCACCGCCGGGCCCTGGTCGCGCCGGGCGTGTGCCTGGTGTCCTTCGCGGCGCTGTGGGCCGCGCAGCGGGCCGCGCACGTGTCGATGATCGATCTGATGGTGTACCGGGCCGAGGGCGCCGCCGTGCTCGCCGGTGACGACCTGTACGCGCTGCGGGCGACCACCGCACACCTGCCCACCACCTACCCGCCGTTCGCGGCGCTGCTCTTCACCCCGCTGCCGCTGCTGGACACCGCGCCGCTGCGCGCGCTGGTGACGGCCGGCAACCTCGCGCTCCTGGTGGTGTTCGTGCGGCTGTCGCTGAGACTCGTCGGCCACGCGCGCGGGGAGACCGCCTGGTGGATCGCGGCGGCGGCCGTGTGGTGCGAGCCGGTGTGGACGACCCTGCGCTACGGCCAGATCAACCTGCTGCTGGCCGTCCTGGTGCTGTGGGACCTGACCCGCCGCCCGGCCGGCGGGTACGACCGCTGGAGTGGGGTGGGGATCGGGCTGGCCTCGGCCGTCAAGCTGACGCCCGCGCTGTTCGCGGTGTTCCTGCTCGCCGCGGGCCTCGTGGACCGCCTGGGGGGCGGGCGCGGACAGCCGTGGCTGCGGCACGCGCGCGGGGCGGCCGTCACGTTCGCCGGGGCGGCGCTGCTGGCGGCGGCCGTCCTGCCGTACGACTCCCGGCGGTTCTGGACGGGCGCCCTGTTCCGCGCGAGCCGGGTGGGGCACTCCGAGGACACCGGCAACCAGGCCCTGCGCGGCGTCCTGGCCCGCCTCCTGCACACGCCCGACCCGGGACTGCCCTGGGCGGCGGGCGCGGCCGTGGTGACCGTGGCGGGTCTCGCGGTGGCGGTACGGGCGCAGTTGCGGGGGCGGCGGGCCTGGGCGGTGTGCGCCTGCGCGGTCACCGCCCTGCTGATCAGCCCGGTGTCCTGGACCCACCACTGGGTGTGGTGCGTGCCGCTGGTGGCGCTGCTGTGGACACGCGGGCACCGGGCGGCGGCGCTGGGCACCCTGCTGGTCTTCTGCTCGTACGTCCCGTGGTGGGTGCCGCACGGCACCAGCCGGCCCGAACTCCGCCTGGGTGCCGTGGATTTCCTGCTCTCGGCCGGTTACGCCGGGACCGGCGCGCTCTTCCTCGCACTGGCCCGGAACCCGGCGCCGGGGCCCGGCGAGGTCCGCTTCAGGCCGTGACGAACTGGTAGAACCGCTTGAGCGTGCAGTGCTCCTCCAGGAGCCGGCCGTAGATCGGCTCGCCCTCCAGCTCCCGGTACGTCTCGATCGGGTCGCCTTTTATGATCAGCGCCCGCGCGCACTCCTCGCACCAGTACTGGTACTCGGAGTTGATCGGCTCCATGTCGCGGACGATCGGGGTTCCGCTCCCGCACCAGTCGCACTTCCGCCTGTGTGCACCCATCGATCAGCTCCAGCTGTGGCCGCAGGCCGTGCACACGTAGGAGATTCCGCCGTTGTCGCCGAGCACTTGGGCCACATGCGCGGAACCGCAGGAAGGGCAGCTCAGCCGGGTGGTCGAGTCCCGTATCAACGCCGCTTCGAGGAGGTGGCAGCCCTCCTCGAGGATGCTCGCAGGCATCGCTACTCCCTCCCGTCGGGCCGCGTCCCCTTCCGGCCGTTTGATTCTGCCACGACCGGACCAATACGGTCAGCGACGCCTCAGTACCAGTCCGGACACGGCCCCGCGGAGGTGTATGGCCGCGGGGCCCGGACGACTCAAGCCGGTCGGCACGGCGCGGGCCGGTCGGCACAACGCAGAAGATCCCGCCCCCTGAGGGACGGGATCTTCATCACCGATCTTGACCACTCGACAGAGTGTCGATCAGTGGAGCTAAGGAGAATTGAACTCCTGACCTCCTGCATGCCATGCAGGCGCTCTACCAACTGAGCTATAGCCCCGGGCTCCCACACGGCCGGGCCGTATGGTTTCTCGCCCCGCTCGGCGGGGCGAACAAGAAGAACTTTAGCCTGTGACCTGCCGGAAAGTGAAATCCGGGGTCCGGGGGCCCGCGGGCGGGTCAGTCGTCGTCGCCGAGGACGGGCTCCGGGAGGGTGCCCGCGTTGTGCTCCAGCAGGCGCCAGCCGCGGGCGCCCTCGCCGAGCACGGACCAGCAGCAGTTGGACAGGCCGCCGAGGCTCTCCCAGTGCCGGGCCTCCAGGCCGAGCAGCCGGCCGATGGTGGTGCGGATCGTGCCGCCGTGGCTGACGACGACGAGAGTGCCGTCCACGGGCAGCTTCTCGACGTGCCGCAGCACGACGGGGGCGGCGCGGTCGGCGACCTCGGTCTCCAGTTCGCCACCGCCGCGGCGGACCGCCTCACCGCGTTTCCAGGCGGCGTACTCCTCGCCGTGGCGGGCGATGATCTCCTCGTGCGTGAGCCCCTGCCAGACGCCCGCGTACGTCTCGCGCAGGCCCTCGTCGCGGGTGACGTCGAGGCCGGTGAGCGCGGCCAGCTCGGCGGCCGTGTGCGCGGCCCGCCGGAGGTCCGAGGAGACGATCGCGTCCGGCCGCAGGGAGGCGAGCAGCCGGGCGGCACGGCGGGCCTGGCCGACACCGGTCTCGGTCAGCTCGACGTCCGTGGTGCCCTGGAAGCGCCGCTCGACGTTCCACGAGGTCTGGCCGTGCCGCCACAGGATGACGCGGCGGCCCCGGCCCGTGCGGTCGGACACCTCACCGGTGGCGCTCATCACCACTCTCCGCCCGGCTCCTGGTCGGCCTCCGCGGCCTGGAGCCTGGCGTGCTCCTCGGCCTTGCCGCGGGTGGCCTTGGCGTCGGCGGGCAGCTCCAGCTCGGGGCAGTCCTTCCACAGCCGCTCCAGGGCGTAGAAGACGCGCTCCTCGCTGTGCTGGACGTGGACGACGATGTCGACGTAGTCGAGCAGGATCCAGCGGGCCTCGCGGTCGCCCTCGCGGCGGACCGGCTTGGCGCCGCGCTCCTTCAGCAGGCGCTCCTCGATCTCGTCGACGATGGCCTTGACCTGGCGGTCGTTCGGGGCGGAGGCGAGCAGGAAGGCGTCCGTGATCGACAGGACGTCGCTCACGTCGTAGGCGATGACGTCGTGGGCGAGCTTGTCGGCCGCTGCCTGGGCGGCGGTGTGGATGAGCTCAAGGGAACGGTCGGTGGCGGTCACTACATGGCTTTCCGTCGGCGGTCTGTTGACGTCAAGGGTCTCACGGACCACCGGGCGCACCCCACGCGATTACGGCGGGCACGTGGGGTGCGCCCCGGGCCGCCCCGGCCCGGGGCGGCCCGGTGTCAGGACGCGGACGGCGCGTAGTCGCCGCCCAGGACCACCGAGACGTCGGCGCCGGAGGAGACGCTGCCCTTGGTCACGGAGCCGGCCGGCAGACCGAGGGTCTTGGCGACCTCGGTGGCGTTCGCCTTGTCGGCGGCGTCCGCGTAGACCACCTCGGAGGTGGCCTCGGTGCCGGCGGCGCTGCCGCCCTCCAGGAAGGTGAAGCCGCCGTTGAGGAGCACGACGCGGGCCTTCTCCAGGTCGTCCTTCACCCCGGTGGCGTTCCGGACGGAGACCCGGACCGCGGAGCCCGCGTCGGGGCTCTTGGCGGTGCCGCCGAGGATGTCCTTGACCACGCTGTCGCCGGTCTGCGCGCTGAGCGTGCCGTCGGCCCCCACGGGCAGCAGGGCGGTCTTGTAGGCGCCGTTCTTGGCGAGGTCGGCGAGCCGGGCGAGGAAGGAGCCGAGGTCCTTGTCGGTGAGCGGCGGGTCCAGGATCTGCGCGAGCGTCTGCACGGTGGTGGTGGCCGACGACGGCTCCGAGGACACCTTGCGCAGCACGCCCTGCATGACCTGGCCGAACCGCTCCAGCTGGGCGTTCGGGGACTCCCCGGCGGCGCGGTAGGTGGCGTAGGCGACGGCCATCCTGCCGCTGAGGGTCTGGCCCCGGCCCCGGTGGACGAGCGGCGCGGCGCCCTTCTTCTTGGTGTCCGGGTCGGGCACGTCGGTGTCGGTGTCGATCTCGATGTTGCCGACGAGGTCGACGAGGTTCTGGAGGTAGGGGGTGTCGAGGCGCCAGGTGCCCTGGATGTCGGTGCCGAGGACCGTGTCGAGCTGGTCGCGGGTGCCGGAGGTGCCGTCGTCGTCCACGGACTTGGCGAGGGTCGTGGTGCTGCCGTCGTCCCCGGTCAGGGCCAGGGAGTTGGGCAGCAGGACGGTGGTGCCCTGCTTGGTGGTGGTGTTGTCGACCAGCAGCGCCGTGCTGGTGCCGCCCTGGGCGGTGTTGTGCAGGTGGACGACGAGCACGTCGCGCTTCTGGGCGGCGGCCGGCGTGGTGGTGCCGTCCTTGCCGTCGGAGGAGGACAGGCCGGGCAGCTTCCCGGCGTACCAGAGGTAGCCGACGCCGGCGACCGCGACGAGGGCGAGGACCACGAGCAGGGCGATCAGCCGGCTGCGGGCGCGGCGGCGGGCCTCCTCGCGCCGCTCGGTGCGGTTCTCCGTGAACTTCATCCAGTCGATGACGTCCTCGGAGTCGCCGTCCGGCTCCTCCACGAAGGCGAACTGCTCGGTGCGGTAGTCCGGTTCCGGCGGCGCCGGGTCGGTCTCCCCGGCGGTGTGCCGGTCCTCCGCGGGACCGGCCTGCTGCGGGATGTAGGCGGTCTGCTCGGCGGCCCGGGGCTGCCGGCCGGTTGTCGCGGCCTGCCCGTAGGGGTCGTGGCCCGTGGTGCCCTGGGTACCGGTGGCGTACGGGTCGTACGGGACCTGGGAGCCGTAGGGGTCGTAGGCGCCCGGCTGCGGGCCCGGGCCGTGGCCGGAGTGCTGCCCCGAGTCGTAGCCGGACTGCTGCGGGACCGGGTCGTAGCCGGACGCCGGCGGCTGCTGGCCGGTGGCGTAGGGGTCGTAGCCGTACCCCTGCTGCTGGGCGTACGGGTCGTAGGCCGTGGCCTGGGCCTGGTGAGCCTGTGGGTCCTGCTGCGCCTGGAAAGGCTGCCCGGCCGGTACCTGCTGGTACACGGGCCGGCCGTACTCGTCGTAGCCGGCGAGTTCGTACGGACCGTCTCCGTACCCCGCGTCGTATCGGTCGTTCACCGGTGCCCCTCTCGGCTCACTCGCCGCGGTACAGCTCGCGCTTGTCGATGTAGCGCACGACTCCGTCCGGCACCATGTACCAGATGGGGTCCCCCTTGGCGACTCTCGCCCGGCAGTCCGTGGAGGAGATGGCGAGCGCCGGCACCTCGACGAGCGAGACGCCGCCTTCCGGCAGGCCCGGGTCGGTCAGCTGGTGGCCGGGGCGGGTGACGCCGATGAAGTGCGCGAGGGAGAACAGCTCCGCCGAGTCGCGCCAGGTCAGCAGCTGGGCGAGGGCGTCGGCGCCGGTGATGAAGAAGAGGTCGGTGTCGGGGTTGAGGGCGCGCAGGTCGCGCAGGGTGTCGACGGTGTAGGTGGGCCCGCCGCGGTCGATGTCGATCCGGCTGACGGAGAACTGCGGGTTCTCGGCGGTCGCGATGACCGTCATCAGGTAGCGGTCCTCGGCCGGGGAGACCTTGCGGTGGGACTTCTGCCACGGCTGGCCGGTGGGGACGAACACCACCTCGTCCAGCTCGAACTGCGCGGCGACCTCGCTGGCCGCCACGAGGTGCCCGTGGTGGATCGGGTCGAAGGTGCCGCCCATGACGCCGAGGCGCCGCCTGCCCGTGTGGGCGGGGCCGTTGCCCGGTCCGTACTGCGGGTGCTTCACCGTGTCGTCGGCCTTCGCGTGCGCCGGACCGGTAGGCATGTCCTGCTCTCCCATGCGTGCAGACCCTACCGGCCCGGTCTCGGGCGTCCGGCCGGGGACGGGGTCCCCGTTCAGCGGTCGCGGTTGAAGCGCGTGGTGATCCAGAGCAGCAGGAGCAGGATGACCAGGGCGCCGCCGCCGGTGATGGCCGGGTTCAGGCTCTCGTGGTTTCCGCCGTGCTCCCCGCCTTCGGCGGCAAGGGTGACCAACTGGGCTGCGGCGCTGTGGAAGCTCATCTTCGGCAGGACCTAACGCGTGTGGGCGGAATAAAGATGTCGGCTCATCGTAAGCGGGCGGCCCCGCGGCGATCACGCCGACTCCGCCGTTGGACGCCGCAGGGCGCCGGCGGGACGGCCCCGGCGTGATCTCGGGACCGCCCACCGGCCGGCGGGCGCGGGGGCGCCGTCCGGCGGGCGGGGAACTTCCGCCGCTCGTCAGTCGTCCTTCTGCTTGTAGCCGCGCAGCAGGAACCAGGCGGTCAGGACGGAGCCGAGGACCATCACGATCAGGACGACGCGGAGCAGGTTCCCCGCCCCGTGCTGCTGGACGGCGCTCGCGGCGGCCTCGGTCAGCCGGGCGGCTGCGGGGTGGTGCTCCATGGCGGGGACTCCTTCGGGTGTACTGCCCGTCCACGGTATCGCCGCCTAGGCTGGGCCCCGCCGCGGGGGCACAGTGGGCATTCACACGCACCTGGGGGAAGACATGTCCGACGACGGCCGGCAGCTGACGGGGCACGAGCGCGTGCCGAGCCGACGGCGCAGGCGCTTCCCGGGGATCTCGACCCGGGCGTACGAGCACCCGGCGGACCGCTCGGCCCTGGTGGCGCTGCGCAAGCTGAGCGGCTTCGACACCGTCTTCAAGGCGCTCAGCGGGCTGCTGCCGGAGCGCAGCCTCAGGCTGCTGTTCCTGTCCGACTCGGTGCGGGTCTCCGAGCGGCAGTTCTCGCACCTGCACGACATGCTGCGGGACGCCTGTTACATCCTGGACCTGGAGAAGGTCCCGCCGATGTACGTCACGCAGGACCCGCGGCCGAGCGCCATGTGCATCGGCCTGGACGAGCCGATCATCGTGGTCAGCACGGGGCTCGTGGAGCTGCTCGACGAGGAGGAGATGCGGGCGGTCGTCGGGCACGAGGTGGGGCACGCGCTGTCCGGGCACTCGGTGTACCGCACGGTCCTGCTGTTCCTGACGAGCCTCGCGCTGAAGGTCGCCTGGATCCCGCTGGGCAATCTCGCGATCACGGCGATCGTCACGGCGCTGCGGGAGTGGTTCCGCAAGTCGGAGCTGTCCGCCGACCGGGCGGGCCTGCTGGTGGGCCAGGACGTCCGGGCCTCGATGCGGGGCCTGATGAAGATCGCGGGCGGCAACCATCTGCACGAGATGAACGTGGACGCCTTCCTGGAGCAGGCCGAGGAGTACGACTCGGGCGGTGATCTGCGCGACTCCGTGCTGAAGATCCTGAACGTGCTGCCCCGCTCGCACCCGTTCACCACCGTGCGGGCCGCCGAGCTGAAGAAGTGGGCCGAGTCCCGGGACTACCAGCGGATCATGGACGGTCACTACCCGCGGCGCGGCGAGGACGCGGACGCCTCCGTCAGCGACTCCTTCCGGGAGTCGGCGGCCGGCTACGCGAGCGATGTGAAGAACTCCAAGGACCCGCTGATGAAGCTGGTCACGGACCTCGCGGGCGGCGCGGGCGACCTGGGCGGCCGGGTCCGGCGGGGCTTCGACGGCTTCCGCAGCCCACCGCCGGGCAAGGGCGACGTCCCCGACGCGGACGGGGAGTAGGGGGCCGGTCTCCCTCAGACCTTCGGCTGGGCCCGAGCGGCCAGCGTGCCGCACAGGGCCGTCGCGCCGTCCGTCTCGTAGGGGTTGGTGCCCGCGGGGCCGCCGGACCGGGCCGTCTGGCCGGCCAGGAGCGGGCGCAGGTAGGCCGAGGAGTCCTCGGCGCAGGCGAGGGGGCCCGCCTGGACGTAGGCGGTGATCAGCTGGACCTGGCGGGTGCGCAGGTCGTCGCGGTCGAAGTGGAAGGTCAGCGCGCGGCGGACCGTGAAGAGGGAGGCCGGGGCGCCGGCCGCCGCGCCGGTGGGGCGCAGGGCGTAGACGAAGGTGTGGTCGGCGGTGACCTCCAGGGTCGCCGGGTCGGCCTCGGTGGCCGTCAGGGTGCCGAAGGCGCGTATCCGGTCGTCGGCCAGCCGGGCCCGGGCGGGGTCGATCCGGACCACCCAGCCCGTGGGCGCGTGCCGTCCGTCCGCGGCGGGGTGGGCGAAGCTCTGGTCGAACTGGTCGAGCTGGTCGGAGTCGACCAGGGTGCGGGCGGGGCTCGCCTCGCGGCCGGTGATCACCTCGGGGTAGAGCGAGGAGCGGACGATGTAGTCCTTGACGGTGGTGAGGGCGTTCACCACCTGGCTGTCGGAGAAGTGGGCGGTGCCGCGCGAGGCCGGCAGGGGTATGCCCTCGGCGCCGCGCTCGAAGTCGGCGGCGGGGCTGCGCGCATACAGGCTCTCGGCGTCGGCGGCGCCGGGCACCCTGCCCTGCGGGGCGAGCGGGATGACCGTCATCCGCAGGGATTCCACGGACCGGCGGGCCTGCGGGGTGCTGTAGGGGTGGCGGACGCCCATGTAGATCGCGGTGCCGAAGGCGACGGCGATCAGCAGGACGAGGATCATGGCCTGCCGGGCGAGTCCGCGGTGCAGCGGCGGGCGGCGGCGTACGGCGGGCGCGTGGTCGGCCACCCGCTCCGCGGCGGAGGATTCCTGGAGGCGGGCAGCGCGGACGAACGACTCGTCGAAGACGACGGATCCGTATTCGTCCTCCGCACCGCCGGGGCCGCCCTCGGGTGTCCCCTCCGGTGGGTCTCCAGGCCCGCCCATACTTTCAGGGTAGGTCTCGCGGGCCCCGGGTAAACGCCTCGTCGCACGACAACTTCTGACAGGTTCTCACCAAGCGCGGGCGGGGCGCTCAGGGGGAGCGCGGGATGGCGGAGACGGCCGGCTCGGGGTGTTCGGCGGAGGGTGCGGGAGCGGACGCGGCGCCCTGTCCGAGCCCGGTCGAGGCGGGGGCGGGTACCCGGTCCCGGGTGCCCGAGGAGCTTCCCCGGTAGACGGCGGCGAAGGCCAGGGCGACCATGCCGATGCCCATGACGACGGCGAGGATCCAGGCGACGGGGCGGTGCCAGCGGACGTGCTTGCCGTAGGGGCCGTCGCCGAGGACGTAGGTGTCGTCCGGCTCGTCGTCGTCCCGGTCCCGGTCGAACCGGGGGTCCTCGGGGTCGTAGCCCTCGTCATAGCGCTCGCCCCGGGCGTGGGCGCGGCGGGCCTCGGCCTCGGATGCCTCCGCCCTGGCCTGGGCGGCGGCCAGAAGGCGTTCGACGGCGGTCGGCTCGTGGACCGTGGCCGCGCGTACGAACGCCTCGTCGAAGACCACGGAGGCGAACTCTTCGTCCGGCACCCCGTGGTCGTGGTCGTCGTCGGGCTCCCAGCCGTCCGGGAACGGCGTGCCCCCCACGTCCTCCGGCACGGATCCAGAGTAGACCTGGGGGGTCAATTTGGGCAGACGGTACGGACATTCGTCTGCCTGGTGAGACGCCTTCCGGCCGTGCGCCCGGCGCCGGGCGCGCGGGACCGGACGGGTGAACCTCAGCGGCGTACGTGTCCGTCGCCGGTGACGATGTACTTGGTGCTGGTCAGCTCCGGCAGACCCATCGGGCCGCGGGCGTGCAGCTTCTGGGTGGAGATGCCGATCTCGGCGCCGAAGCCGAACTGGCCGCCGTCGGTGAAGCGGGTGGAGGCGTTCACGGCCACGGTGGTGGAGTCGACCAGCTGGGTGAAGCGGCGGGCGGCCTGCTGGGAGGTGGTGACGATGGCCTCGGTGTGGCCGGAGGTCCACAGCCGGATGTGCTCGACGGCCTTGTCCAGCGAGTCCACCACCGCGGCGGCGATGTCGTAGGAGAGGTACTCGGTCTCCCAGTCCTCGGGGGTCGCCTCGACCACGGTGGCCTCGGAGCCCTTGGCGTAGGCCATGACCCGCTCGTCGGCGTGGACGGTGACCCCGGCCGCGGCGAGGGCGTCCAGGGCGCGCGGCAGGAACTCGGGAGCGATGTCCTGGTGGACGAGGAGGGTCTCGGCGGCGTTGCAGACGCTGACCCGCTGGGCCTTGGAGTTGATCAGGATCTCGACGGCCGTGTCGATGTCGGCCTGGGCGTCGACGTAGACGTGGCAGTTGCCGGTGCCGGTCTCGATCACGGGCACGGTGGACTCGTTGACCACGGTCCGGATCAGGGAGGCGCCGCCGCGCGGGATGAGGACGTCGACCAGGCCGCGGGCGCGCATCAGCTCGCGGACGGAGTCGCGGCTCTCGCCGGGGACGAGCTGGACGGCGTCGGCGGGCAGCCCGGCTCCGCCGACGGCGTCCCGGATCACCCGGACGAGGGCGGCGTTGGACGCGTACGCGGAGGCGGAGCCGCGCAGCAGGACGGCGTTGCCGGACTTCAGGCAGAGGGCGGCGGCGTCGACGGTGACGTTCGGGCGGGCCTCGTAGATGATGCCGACGACGCCGAGCGGGACGCGGACCTGGCGCAGGTCGATGCCGTTGGGGAGGGTGGAGCCGCGGACGACCTCGCCGACCGGGTCGGGCAGCCGGGCGACGTCCCGGACGTCGGAGGCGATGGCGCGGACCCGCTCGGGGGTGAGGGTGAGCCGGTCGACGACGGCCTCGCTGATGCCGCTCTCCCGGGCCTTGGCCACGTCCTCGGCGTTGGCCTCGACGATCTCGGCGGTCCGGACCTCCAGGGCGTCGGCGATGGCGAGCAGCGCGTCGTCCTTCACGGCGCGCGGGAGCGGCGCGAGGTCGGCGGCGGCGGCCTTGGCCCGGTAGGCGGCCTGGGTGACCGGGGACATCGAGTCGTACGGCGAGAGCGTGGTCATGGGGGAAGGGTAGTGCGCGGGACGCCGCGGTTCAGTGGTCGTCCCACACCCCGAGACACCCCGAAAGGGGCGAAACCCCACCCGCCCCGAACCCGTCGACCCCGAACCCGGCCCCGTCGACCCCGAACCCGGCCCCGCCGGTCCCGGCCCGCCCCCGGTCCGGGGTCCCCGCTCAGAACGGGTGGACACCCACCGGTGCGGCCGGACGCGGGCCGTAGCCCTCGGCGATGCGGTGGTGGTAGGTCTCCCGGTCGATGACCTCCAGGCCGACGATCTCCCAGGCCGGCAGACCGGCGCTCTGCCGGTGCTCGCCCCACAGGCGCAGCGCCACGGCGGCGGCGTCGTGCAGGTCGCGGGCCTCCTCCCAGTACCGGATCTCCGCGTGGTCGGTCGCGTATCTGCTGGTCAGCAGGAAGGGGTGGTCGTGGGCGAGCTGCTCCAGGGCCCGGCGCAGCTCGGGCAGCGGGACCTGTTTCCCGGAGACGCTCAGCGTGACGTGCCACAGCCTGGGCAGGTCCTTCGGCTCCTCGTAGGTGTCCCCGGCCGCGACGCTCGTCAGAGCACCGCGGGACGCCGCCCCCGGGCGCACTGGTCTCACGACGGCCTCCTTCTCGCTCGGCCCGCGCGGCCGGCTCGGCCCGCAGGGCTCGCTCGGCCCTCAGGGCTCGCTCGGCCCGCGGACTCGCACAGCCCGCAAGGCTCGCACGGCCCGCTCGGCCACTTGACGGAACATGTCCCTTCAACAAGTTTCCGAGACAAAGTTGAGCAGGCCACAGGGCTCCGCGTGGTGCTTTTACGGAACGTCCCCCACCGGGGGCTTTGGCCACGCCCCGCTTTACGAGCGGTTTTGCGAGGATCAGGGATGCAGGACCACGAGGTCGTCCCTGTGTACGACTTCGCGCTCGTACGCCGCGCCCAGCTCGCGCGCCAGTTCGTGGGTCGAGCGCCCGATCAGCCGGGGGATCTCCTTGGCGTCGAAGCTGACGAGCCCCCGGGCCACCGCGCGGCCCGCCGTGTCCCGCAGTTCGACGGGGTCCCCGGCGCTGAAGTCGCCCTCGACCGCGGCGATGCCGGCGGGCAGCAGCGACTTGCGGCGCTGGACGACCGCGTCCACCGCGCCGTCGTCCAGGGTCAGGGCGCCCTGCGGGGTGGAGGCGTGCTGGAGCCAGAGGAGCCGGTCGGCGGAGCGCTTGCCGGTGGGGTGGAAGTAGGTGCCGGTGTCGCCGCCGGCCAGCGCCTCGGCCGCGTGCACGGCGCTGGTCAGCACCACCGGGATGCCGGCGGCGGCGGCGATCCGGGCGGCCTCCACCTTGGTGACCATGCCGCCGGTGCCGACGCCGGCCTTGCCCGCGCTGCCGATCTCGACGCCGGCGAGGTCCTCGGGGCCCCGTACCTCCGCTATCCGGGAGGTGCCGGGCCTGCCGGGGTCGCCGTCGTAGACGCCGTCCACGTCGGAGAGGAGGACGAGCAGATCGGCGTGGACGAGGTGGGCGACGAGGGCGGCGAGGCGGTCGTTGTCGCCGAAGCGGATCTCGTCCGTGGCGACGGTGTCGTTCTCGTTGACGATCGGGAAGGCACCCATCGCGAGCAGCTTGTCGAGGGTGCGGGAGGCGTTGCGGTGGTGGGCGCGGCGGCTCATGTCGTCGCTGGTGAGCAGGACTTGGCCGACCCGGACGCCGTAGCGGGCGAAGGAGGCGGTGTAGCGGGCGACGAGCAGGCCCTGGCCGACGCTGGCGGCGGCCTGCTGACGGGCCAGGTCCCGGGGGCGGCGGCGCAGGCCCAGCGGGGCGAGACCGGCGGCGATGGCACCGGAGGAGACGAGGACGACCTCCCGCTCCCCCCCGCTCCGGCTCTTGGCGAGGACGTCGACGAGCGCGTCGACGCGGTCGGCGTCCAGGCCGCCCTCGGCGGTGGTCAGCGAGGAGGAGCCCACCTTGACGACGATCCTGCGGGCCTCGCCCACGGCCTGTCTTGCCCTTGCCACGGTGCGTTCCGTCCCCTCGCGCGCTGTCGGCTGCCTGTCCGGCAATCTACGCGAAGCGGATCGGGTGGTGCGCGCCGGTCCAGCTCCCGGACACCGGGGCGTGACGATTCGCTCACGGATTCGCATACGGCAAAAAGGTTGTGTTGGTTGCCTGTAGAAATTAAAACCTCCGGCAACATAAGTTGAACTTTGTGCCATCTACTGTTCGCCCTGTGAAGCGCATCCTGCTGCGTTCGGGCAAGAGCCCGTACGACGTCCTGTCCGTCGAGGAGGCTCTCCAGCGGGACGTCATCGCCACCAACTCCGGCAACCTGATCTTCAGCGACGCCGCGCACAAGATACTGGAGACCCCGCAGAGCGAGGTGTTCTCCAACGGCATCGCCACGGACGTCTCGGCCGCCGCCCGGATCAACGAGGAGTACGACGCCTTCGTCGTGCCACTCGCCAACGCCTTCCGGCCCTCGTTCGAGGGCGGGCTCAAGCGGCTGACCCGGTTGATCAGCCGGCTGCGCATCCCCGTCGTGGTGCTGGGTGTCGGCGCGCAGACCGGGCTGGGCTACGACCCGGCGCGGCTGAAGCCGATGGAGCAGACCGTGCGCGACTTCTGCGCCGCGGTGCTGGAGCGCAGCGCCTCGATCGGGGTGCGCGGCGAGTTCACCGAGCGGTACCTGCGGGACATGGGCTTCAACGACGTGGAGGTCATCGGCTGCCCGTCGCTGTTCCTGTACGGCCGCGAACTGGACGTGCGCAAGCGGGTGCCCGAGCTGACCGCGGAGTCGCGGATCGCGGTGAACGGCTCGCACAGCGCGGTGCAGAAGCAGGGCCTGGACCGGGTCATCTCCCGCGCCCACGCCCGCCACCCGAACCTGTGCTTCATCGGGCAGAACATCAGCGACGCGCGGCAGCTGCACTGGCGGGACCTCACCGACCCGAACGCCCGCGTGACGGCGATCCCGACGCACCCGGACCACCCGATGTACCGGGAGGGCAAGGTGCGGGTGTACGTCGACCCGGTGACCTGGATCGACGACCTGCGGTCCTACGACTTCTCGTTCGGCTCCCGCATCCACGGCAACATCGCGGCGCTGCTCGCGGGGACGCCGGCGACGGTGCTGTGCGGCGACTCGCGCACGCTGGAGCTGTGCCGGTACTTCGAGATCCCGTACCGGCGGCTGGACGAGGTGACGAGGAATCCCGAGGCGGCCGATCCGGTCCGGCTGTACGAGCGGCTGGACACGAACGGGCTGGTCGGGAACCACGCGGAACGCTTCGACCGGTTCGTCGGGTTCCTGGACAAGAACGGGCTCCAGAACACCTTCACGCACGGCGACGGCGGCGCGGCCTTCGACGAGAGGATGCGGTCACTGGCCTTCCCGCCGGGCATCCGGCCGTGGAACGACACCGACCCCGCCTCGCTGAGCAGCCGGTTCGGCTGGCTGCACACGCAGGTGACCGAACTGAGCCAGGACAACGCCCGGTTGCGGCGGGAGCTGACCAAGGCGCAGAAGGCCCAGAAGGCCGCGGCGGCGGTCCCGGCCCCCGGCTCGTCCGTCTACCGGCGCGCCCGGCGCGTGGTGGGCCGGCCCCTGCGGCGCGCGTTGCAGTCGGGTAAGTAGCCGCCGCCGACGCACGGGGCCTCCGGGCGTACCGCCCCAGGGGCCCTCACCGCGTCACCGGCCCGGCCGCTCAGGCGGCCGCCGCGCCGAATCCCTTGCCCGGCAGCATCCGCCGCACCTTCCGCTTCACCTTGCGCACCGCACGGCGCGCGAAGGAGTTGGCGGCGGCCTCTCGGTAGCCCAGGAAGGCACGGGCCTCACGGGCGTCGGCGAGGTAGATCTCGTCGGGGATGCGGGCCTTGCGGGAACGGAAGTGCGGGTAGATGAGGTACAGCCGCGTCCCCCGCTTCTCCAGCACGGCGGCGGCCTGCTTCTTGGCCTTGACGAACTTCACGACGTCCAGCAGCAGATCGGCGCGCTCCACGGCGACCAGGTGCAGCCGCAGTCGCTCGTGCACCTTCAGGCGCCGGGCCACACCGGGCGTCCAGTAGGTGTCCATCAGCGGCTTGGCCAGCTCGAACTTGTGCCGGCGGACCTCTTCGCTGTCGGTGAGGAACTTGGGTCCGAACTGCGGCAGCAGCGTCACCAGGAACGGCCGGACCATGAGGAGGTCGCGCTTGTCGCCGGCCGGGACCATGTCGGCGATCAGCTTCATCAGGGCGCGCGCCGAGTCGAAGCGCAGGGTGTAGCTGCCGCTCTTGGTGACCTGCTTGCCGTCGTCGCGGCCGACCAGGTAGTAGCAGGTGTAGTCGGCGACCACGGAGACACCGCTCGCGCGCAGGTACGCCTCCAGCGTGAACAGGGCGTCCTCGCCGGTGAACAGCGACTCGTCGAACCGCATGCCGTGCTGCTCCAGCATGGAGCGGCGGAACAGCTTCTGGGCGCTGAGCGTGAACTTGATGTTGGAGGTGTAGACGTCGGCCCGGTCGAGCGTCTTGCCCCACATGGACTTCGGCGCGGAGCGGTTGACGCCCTCGACCCGGCCGAGGACGACGTCCGTGCCGTTCTTGTCGGCCATGGCGACCATGCGTTCCAGGGCCTCGGGGCCGAGCCGGTCGTCGGCGTCGAGGAAGAAGACGTAGCGCCCCGCCGCCTTGTCCAGGCCGACGTTGCGGGGGCCGCTGGGGCCGCCGGAGTTCTCCTGGCGGATGACGGTGACGGGCAGGGAGACGCGGGCGGCGAACTCCTCCAGGCACTCACCGGTGCCGTCCGTCGAGCCGTCGTCGACCGCGATGACCTCCATGCGCGCCGGCCCGATGGTCTGTGCCTCGACGGATGCCAGGCACTCGACCAGGTACGGCATCGCTTCGTACGCCCCGATGATCACGCTCACATCAGGCTGCGTCACGACGGTCACTTCTCCCCCTAGTCACGGAATATTTCCCCCGTATCACCTCAATCGCAAGCTGTTAGACGAGTACCTGGGGGAAGCGGTTGCCTCGCCGGGGGTGCGGAGTGATGCATGTCACACAGCTTACCGGGATTGACGGCGGGCGCGGCACGACGAGGGCCCCCGAGGAGTGCTCCTCGGGGGCCCTGGTGATCGCGTCGGGGCGGGTCAGCCCGCGCTCACGCCGTCCGTCTCGCCGGCCGACGCGGCACGCTGGCCCGGCACCGCGTTGGTCAGCTCGGCCGTCTCGGCGGGGTCGGCGTTGGCCGCGCCCAGCCGGGACTGCTGCCCGACGTTGCGGGCCTCGGCCTTCGCCGCCAGGTCGGCGACCGCGGCGTTGAACTGGTCGATCGACGTCGGCTCGGCCGGGCCGAGCAGGTACTGCTTCAGCTCCGTGCGCGCGTCCGCCAGCGGGTCGCCCGACGGGTCGCGGACGGCGTCCAGCAGATCGCCCAGCTCGACCGCGCTGTTGGACAGGATCACCGCGGCGCGCACGGCCGTGTTCTGCTGCTTGAACTCCTCGACGCCCAGCTCGCCGGAGTCGGTGACGGCGTAGGGCTTGCCGCTCGCGATGAAGTCCGAGACCACGGAGGAGATGTCGGAGACCATCGCGTCGGAGACGTTGAAGCAGTCGTACAGGCGCGGCTGGGCGCCCGTGATGACGCGGTGCTCGTACGACGGGAAGGAGCGCCAGTAGGCGTCGTTCCACTCGGCGCGCAGCCGGGCGATCTCCTCGTGCCGGCGCACGTCCACGACGCCGTCGCGGGTGGCCTCGGCCTCGTCGCCCTTGGTGCCGCCCGCACCCGACAGCTCGTCGAGCCGGGCCTCGATGCCGGCCAGCTCGGCCTTGGCCCGGTCCATGGCGGCGCTGTCGGCGGTGAAGCGGGAGTCGGCGGCGCGCTCGGCTGCGGTCTTCTCGACCAGGGCGGCGATGCGCTGGTGGGCGGCCTTGGCGTCCTTGCTCACGGTGCCGGTGAACGGGTGCGGCTTGTACAGGACACGGACCGGCGGGTCGGCCGTGACCAGCCGCTGCACGATGTTCTCGCCGGCGAGCACGATCGAGGTGTTGCCCGGGTTGCCGTCCCAGCCCTCCCAGGTCGGGGCGTACAGCACCGTGGGGATACGGCCCTCGGGCACTCCCTGCCAGCTCTGGATGGGCGCCAGCTGCGGGCGGCCGACCTCGACGATGTCGTCGTCGCGGACGCCGACATCGGCGAGGGCGTAGCGGTCGCGGCCGGCCCGGCCGGCGCTCCACACCTCGTCGTACACCTTGCTGTACGGGTTGACGCTGGCGAGCTTGTCGCTGTCGCCGTGGCCGATGAAGACGTGCTTCATGGTGGGCACGCGCAGCAGGTGGATGTTCTTGCCGACGTTGGCGGCGTAGAGGGCGACGCGGACGGTGGACAGGTCCAGGTTCATCAGGTGCACCCCTCCGGGCACGCAGATGACGGGGACCGTGGTGGGCGCGAGGTTGTTCAGGATGACGCGCTCGCGGAGGATGATCAGCGGCCGGGTGTCCAGCTGCTCCATCGTCTCCAGCCACATGTTGACCTGGTACGCCGAGTCCTTGGAGCCGGAGAAGTACAGCACCGTCTGCGGCTTGTAGCCGGCCAGCCAGTCGTCGACGGCGGCGAGGACGGTCTCGGCCCGCGGCGGGGTCTTGGCGCTGCGGACGTACGGCAGCAGGCGCAGCACGTAGCCGACGCCCAGGCCGACGGTCAGGCCGATGCCGAAGAAGCCGAACGCGGCCGACTCCAGCTGTGCGGAGACGAGGATGCCGACGACCGCGAACAGGTCGAGGTGGAGCATCTTCTCCGCGGAGCGGTGCAGCAGCCGGCGCGGCGGGGCGTCCGGGATGCGGATGCGGGACTTCAGGTCGATGTTGCGGGTGGCGACCGGCATCCGGCGGCGGTTGCGGATCAGGGTGACCAGGGCGCCGTGCGGGGCCTGGAGACCGTAGAAGGCGATGAAGCAGGCGACCGCGCCGTAGAAGATCAGGTCGTCCGAGAGGGACAGGCGGGCCAGGAGCAGGACCAGCAGCAGCTGCCGGATCAGGAAGCGGATCGACAGACCCGCCCGGACCTTGCTCAGGCGGTTGATCAGGTAGCTGCCCTTGCGGTGCAGATAGTGGTCCGCCAGGTACGTCACGGCGGCCAGGGCCGCGAAGGCGGGAACGCTCGGGACGAGCGCGGCCAGCATGAGCGCCGGGAAGCCCAGCATCACGAGGGCCGCCGCGGCCAGCTCGGCCGCGCTGCCCACCCGGGCGACGCGAATAGCGGTGGATATCACGAAGAACCTGCTCTGGGAGGGGGGAGTGCCGGTTTTGTTCAGAAATGCCAGGAGAGGCCGGTCATTCGAGTGGGGTACGGATACAGGCCCCTACGAATACTCATTGAACGAGTACCCACAGAGGCCTGAATTCCCAAAACCTAATTGGATCTGATTATTACACGCCGTCCTGACGGTCCAACACGGCGGCCAGCGCCTGCTCGAAGCCGGAGGCGGTGGCCGCGCCCGCGGTCGGGTCCTGCTGGCGGACGTCGATGACGTGCCCGGTCAGCTCCGACAGCAGCACGTCCAGGGAGGTGCGGGCCACGGCGGCGGAGGACAGCAGGGAGCCCGCCGGCTCCTGGCCGAATGCCTTGGTGCGCATGGGCGTCGCGGTGCGCTCGGGGTTGATGCAGTTGACGCGGATGCCGTCGCCGGCCCACTCGTCGGACAGCGCCTGGGTGAGGTTGACCATGGCGGCCTTGGTGGAGGAGTACAGCGAGTACTCGGCCCGGCCGCGGGTGTAGCTGCTGGAGGTGTAGAGCAGCAGCTGGCCCTTGGACTCCGCCAGGTACTTGTAGGAGGAGCGCGCGATCTGCACCGGGGCCAGGTAGTTGACCTTCAGCGCCTCCTCGATGGTGGCGTTGTCGGTCTCGGCGAGCTTGCCGATGCGCAGCACGCCCGCGGTGTTGACGACGTAGTCGATCCGGCCGGTCGCGGAGTACGCCTTGGACAGCGCGTCGTCGACCTCCTCCGGGTTCTCCACGTGGGTGCCGGTGGTGGAGCGGCCCAGCGCGTAGACGTTCGCGCCGTAGGACTCGGCGAGTTCGGCGATGTCCTTGCCGATGCCGTAGGAGCCGCCGAAGATGACGACGGTCTTGCCGGTGAGCAGCTCGCGGTAGTCGTCCTCGCCGTTCTGCTCGGGCGCGGCGGTGGAGGCCAGCTGGAACAGCTTGTCGGCGATGAAGACGTCGACCGGCTGGGTCACCTTCATGTTGTACTCGTCGCCCGCGACGACGTGGATCGGCACGTCCGGCAGGTACTTGAGGACCACCGAGCAGTCGTCCGTGGCCTGGAAGTTGGGGTCGCCGGCGGCCACCTCGTAGGCACGGCGGATCGTGGACAGCTTGAACGCCTGCGGGGTCTGGCCGCGGCGCAGCCGGGAGCGGTCCGGGATCTCGGTGATGAACTCGCCGTCCTCGCCGTGGGTGCGCGTGACGATGATGGTGTCCGCGGACGGGATGGCCACGTCCACGGCCTGGTAACGGTCGAGCGCGGCGACGCAGTCGTCGATGACGCGCTTGGCGAGCAGCGGGCGTACGGCGTCGTGGAAGAGGACGTTGAGGTCCTCGCCCTCGGCCAGGCCCTCGCCCAGGGCCGAGATGGCGCGCTCGGTGGTCTCGTTCCGCGTCGAGCCGCCCTCGATGACCTTCTTCACTTTGGTGAAGCCTGCCTTGGCGACGATCTTCTCGACGTCCGGCACGTAGCCCGGGGCCATCAGCACGATGACGTCGTCGATCGAGTCGGTGTTCTCGAAGGTGGTCAGGGTGTGCTCGATGACTGCCTTGCCGGCGATCTTCAGCAGCTGCTTGGGGATCGACAGACCCACCCGCTGACCGGTGCCACCGGCCAGGATCACTGCGGTGGTTCGGGGCTTGGCTATGTGCTGGGACACAGGCTGACCTACCTTGCGGCGACAGGGAACCGTGAAATGGTCCCACTTCCGGTAACCGCAGTGCAAGGTGAGTGACCCGCACTGCATATGTGCGCGCAACCTGTCATTCACCTCGCACTCCCGGTGATTGGCGGGAGGCCGTGTGAACCCCCGTGAATTTGCTGTGAGTAAGTCCACAGGTGTCCGGGGAACGCCGGTCCGGCCCGGCCGCGACCGCCTCACGACGCGGTGCCCGGGGCGCGACCGCCGAGGCGATCCGGTGGCCGGCCCCTGCTCCGGCCCCGCCCGGACGGGGCCGGGAATACGGCTCGGCGGGGAGCCGAAAGCCGTGGAATTCGAGAGCGGATTCCACGGCATTTCGGTCCCCACCGGGATGAGTGACCGATTCACGGCGTCCGGAACCGGCCGGAGGGAGATCGCCGGACGGCGCGGGCGGCCACACCGGCCGCCCGGAACGTCCGGGCCCGGGCGGGCGTCACACCAGCCGGACGCCCGGCTCGTCCGACTCCACCCGCAGCCGGGCCAGCGTGCTCGCCGTCGCCTGCGGCTTCAGCACCGTGTCGACGGCCCGGACCTGCGCGTCGATGCCGTCGCGGCGGATGTCGAAGAGGTGGTAGCCGCGGTGGGCGTCGATGAACTTCCAGTGCGGGTTGTCCGCCATCAGCGGGTCCCACTGACGGTGGAAGGCGTCCTGGTCCTGGTCGCCGCTGCTGGAGATGGAGGTGCCGACGAACTCGGCGCCGACCACGTCCGAGTCCGGGTCGGCGTAGTCCGTCCGCAGGTCGCTGATCATCGTCAGGTGGCGGTCGCCGCTGAGCACGACCGGGTTGCGGATGCCGGCGAACTCCTCCAGCAGGGCGTTGCGCTCGGCCTGGTAGCCGTCCCACGCGTCGTAGTACCAGAGCTTGCCGTCGCCCGGCAGCAGATCGGTCTCCGCCATCATGATCTGCGAGGCGATGAGGTTCCAGCGGGCCGGGGAGTCGTACAGCCCGTCGAGCAGCCACTGCTTCTGCTCGGCGCCGAGCATGGTCATCGACGGCGCCTGGGCACCCTCCTGGGTGGTGGCCTGGTCGCTGCGGAACTGCCGGGTGTCCAGGACGTTCAGCCGGGCCAGCCGGCCGAACTCCAGACGGCGGTACATCTGGATGTGCGGGCCGTCCGGAACGGCGGTGGCGCGCACCGGCATGTGCTCGTAGTACGCCTGGAAGGCCGCGGTGAGCCGGGCCACGAACTTGTCGTGCGGCTGCTTGTCCGGGTCCTGCGGGACCTCGCCGGCCCAGTCGTTGTCCACCTCGTGGTCGTCGAAGGTGACCACCCAGGGGGCGCTCGCCTGCATCGCGGCGAGGTCGGGGTCGGTGCGGTACTGCGCGTACCGGTTGCGGTACTGGACCAGGGTGTACGGCTCGCCCTTGCCCTCGTGCCTGCGCACGGCCGTCGCCGAGGGCGCGGACTCGTAGATGTAGTCGCCGACGAAGAGGACGACGTCGGGTTCCTGGGCGAGCATGTCGGCGTACGGCGTGAAGTAGCCGTGCTGCCAGTTCTGACAGGAGGCGAGGGCCACGCGCAGCGAGCCGCCCCGCTGGTGCGGGTGGGGCGCGGTGCGGGTGCGGCCGGTCGGCGAGAGCTGGTCACCGGCCCGGAAGCGGTACCAGTACCGGCGGTCGGGGCGCAGGCCGCGGACGTCCACGTGGACGCTGTGGCCGAGTTCGGGGCGGGCCTGGGCGGTGCCCCGGCGGGCGATCCGGCGGAACCGCTCGTCCTCGGCGATCTCCCACTGCACGGGGTAGACCGCGTCGGGCATGCCACCGCCGTTCAGCGGGTCGGGCGCGAGTCTGGTCCACAGCACGATGCCGTCGGGGAGCGGATCGCCGGAGGAGATGCCGAGGGTGAACACCCCGTCGGGCAGCGGGGCGTCGGCGGCGCGGGCGGTGCCGGGCAGCCACAGTTGGGCGGAGGCCGCTGCCCCGAGGACGGCGGCCCCCGCGGTCAGAAAGCGGCGGCGGTCGGGCGAGTGTGCGGTCATGCGCTGACTCCCTTGCCACAGTGGCCACTTGGACAGGTCTGGCGGACATCGGGAAGTTCCCACGGCCGGACGGCCCGCCTGCTGAACGAAACCCATCACGGGCATGACAAATGGGCAGACAACAGGAGACCCGTTGCGACTCGGGAACACCCTGACGCCGCAACGGGCCTGACGGTAGGGCGGAATGCGTCCCACCGCCTGCGCCCTGGAGCGGCCGGAGGGCCAGGGGCGTCAGCCCCTCGCCCTCCGGCCGGCGGCGGTCACGGCCGGGTAGGGCGGCGGAGGGAGAGGACCGCGCTTGTCCGGAAAATCCGAGTGACCATGTGTCAGCCGGGGAAGACCGAGCCCAGCTCGGCGCCGGACGCGACCGTGCCGAGCGTGCGCGCGCCGACGGTGAAGGAGCCCCTGGCACTGGTACCGCCCGGGAACACCCAGACGGCACCGGCGCGGGAGTCCTCCCACGGCGCGGCGACCACCGGCTCGGCCTTGCCGTCGCCGTCGCCGTCCACCAGCCGCACGGCGGCGCCGAACCAGTCGTCCTTCTCCGCCGTACCGGGCACCCCGGCGCTGTTCTGGCTGAACACCTTGGTCCCGGCGCCGGTCACCCCGGAGCGGCCGCCGGGCAGGACGGCGAAGGTGCCGGGGTTGCGCAGCCCGTCGAAGTCCTCGAAGGGGATGCCGGCCAGGATGTCGGCGCGGCCGTCGCCGGTCACGTCACCGACGGCCAGCGCGTGCCCGAACCCGTCCCCCTGCTCCTGCGCGCCGGGCACGCCGGGCGTGTCCTGGGTGATCACCTGGGGCCGGCCCGGGCCGAGACCCTGCGCGCCCGCGTAGCCGATCCGCAGGGTCAGCCCGCCGACGACCAGGTCCGCCCGGCCGTCGCCGTCGAGGTCGCCGAGGGCGATGGCGTCGCCCTCCGTGGCGAAGAAGTCCCGCAGCTCCACGGGGGCTCGCAGACCGGCGTGGCCGCCGCGCGCGTAGAAGACGTCCTGTCCGTAGTCGCCCTCGTCGTCCCGGTCGTAGGACCGGGCCAGCGTCACGATGTCGTCGGTCCCGTCGCCGTCGGTGTCACCGACCGCCGCCGCGATCGCGTTCAGGTCGCCGTCGATCAGCTCCGCGCCCTCCTGGGTGCGCGACGGGCGGCCGTCGCGCCCGAACGGGCCGAGCAGCACCCGCCCGGCGCACGCCAGGTCCTGGTGGCCGTCGCCGTCGAAGTCGCCGGCCACCGTCAGCGGGTCCTGGTAGCGCCCGGTGCCCTCGGCGGGCAGCAGCGTGCCGGAGCCGAGGCCCTTCGGACCGCCCCACAGCACGGTCCGGCTGCCCACGCGGTCCACGCCGCCCTGCGTCCACTGCTCGCCGGACGCGCCGACCACCAGATCGGTGAAGCCGTCGCCGTCCAGGTCCGCGGTGGACAGCCGGCCCCCGAAGAGGTCGGCCTGCTCCACGACGCCGGGGACACCGGGGGACGCCTGCGTGTACACCTTCTTGCCCCTGGCCGTGAGTCCCCCGGGGGAGCCGTACAGCACCGCCACGTAACCGGCGCGGGCCTTGCCGCCGACGGTGGCGTACGGCGCGGCGACGGCCAGGTCCCCGTAGCCGTCGCCGTTGAAGTCGGCGCGCGACCGCGGGGCGGGGGGTCGCGGAGCGGCGTCCGCGGCGGGAGCCGCGAGCAGGGCTCCGGCGGCCAGGGCGATGCCGGTGGCGAGCGCGAGGGCGCGGCGGCGGAAGGAACGAGGCTGGTCGGGCACGTCGGCTCCAGGGTCACGGGACGAAAAGGGTGCGGCACGCGACGGAACCTGGTCCGTCGCGTGCCGCACCCTTCGACTCACCGGAGCGGCACGGGGTTGCCCCCGCGTCCACCGCCGCTCCTCGCGGTGTTCACCCTTCCGGCCGTCCGGCGGGGAGCCGGCCCGTCTTTACTCGAACGGGTCGAACTCGTCGTACGCCCGCAGCACCTCGTCCCGCTCGGCCTGCTTGTCCCTGCGGCGCTGGGCCGCGGGCCGGGCCTCGTCGAGCCGGTGGTCCTCGCCGCGGCGGCCGAGCATCTCCGCGCCGGCCATGACCGACGGCTCCCAGTCGAAGACGACCGCGTTCTCCTCGGGGCCGATGGCGACGCCGTCGCCCGAGCGGGCACCCGCCTTCATCAACTCCACCTCGACACCGAGGCGGTTGAGCCGGTCGGCGAGGTACCCGACGGCCTCGTCGTTGTTGAAGTCGGTCTGGCGCACCCAGCGTTCGGGCTTCTCGCCGCGCACCCGGAACACCGGCTCGCCGTCGGCCTCCTCGCGGGTGACGGTGAAGCCCGCGTCGTCCACGGCCTTGGGCCGGATGACGATCCGGGTCGCCTCCTCCTTCGGCTTCGCGGCGCGCGCCCCGCCGACCAGCTCACCGAGGGCGAAGGTCAGCTCGCGCAGCCCGATGTGGGCCACGGCCGACACCTCGAACACCCGGTAGCCGCGGGCCTCCAGGTCGGGGCGGACCATCTCGGCGAGGTCCTTGCCGTCCGGCACGTCGACCTTGTTCAGGACGACGATCCGGGGACGGTCGCCGAGCCCGCCGTACTGCCGCAGCTCCTCCTCGATGATGTCGAGGTCGGAGACCGGGTCGCGGTCGGACTCCAGCGTGGCGGTGTCCAGCACGTGCACCAGCACGCTGCACCGCTCGACGTGACGCAGGAACTCCAGGCCGAGGCCGCGGCCCTGGCTGGCGCCGGGGATGAGACCGGGCACGTCGGCGATGGTGTAGACGGTGGAGCCGGCGGTGACCACGCCGAGGTTCGGCACCAGGGTGGTGAACGGGTAGTCGGCGATCTTCGGCTTGGCCGCGCTGAGCACGGAGATCAGCGAGGACTTGCCGGCGCTCGGGTAGCCGACCAGGGCCACGTCGGCGACGGTCTTCAGCTCCAGGACGACATCGTGGAGGTCACCGGGCTCGCCGAGCAGCGCGAAGCCGGGCGCCTTGCGGCGGGCGGAGGCCAGCGCCGCGTTGCCGAGACCGCCCCGGCCGCCCTGCGCGGCGATGTAGGAGGTGCCGTGGCCGACCAGGTCGGCGAGGACGTTGCCCGCCTTGTCCAGCACGACCGTGCCGTCCGGCACCGGCAGGATCAGGTCCTGGCCGTCCTTGCCGGAGCGGTTGCCGCCCTCGCCGGGCTTGCCGTTGGTGGCCTTGCGGTGCGGCGAGTGGTGGTAGTCGAGCAGCGTCGTGACCGACTGGTCGACGGTCAGGATGACGTCGCCGCCACGGCCGCCGTTGCCGCCGTCGGGACCGCCGAGCGGCTTGAACTTCTCACGGTGGACGGAGGCACAGCCGTGGCCCCCGTTACCCGCGGCGACGTGCAGTTCGACGCGGTCCACGAAGGTGGTCATGGTGGGTGCCTCCAGAAGGAACGTGCGTGTGGGTCTTGTGGGTGCTCTGTTCCATGGGGACGAGCGGTCCCCCGGGAACGAGCCTGTTCCAGGGGAACAAGCGAAAGGCGGACCCGCTTCCCGAACGGGAAGTGAGGTCCGCCTCGCGAAACGTTCGGCGCTGAATCAGGCGATTCAGGCGACCGGAACGATGTTCACGACCTTGCGGCCACGGTGGGTACCGAACTCCACCGCACCACCCTGGAGGGCGAACAGCGTGTCGTCGCCGCCACGGCCGACGCCGGCGCCGGGGTGGAAGTGGGTGCCGCGCTGGCGGACCAGGATCTCACCCGCGTTCACGACCTGACCGCCGAAGCGCTTCACGCCGAGCCGCTGGGCATTGGAGTCGCGACCGTTCCGGGTGGACGATGCGCCCTTCTTGTGTGCCATGTCTCCTCAGTCCCTTACTTCGCAGCCGCGGGGATCGACGTGACCTTGATCGCCGTGTACTGCTGGCGGTGGCCCTGCCGACGGCGGTAGCCGGTCTTGTTCTTGTAGCGCAGAATGTCGATCTTCTGGCCCTTGTGGTGGTCCACGACCTCGGCCTGGACCTTGATGCCGGCCAGCACCCACGGGTCGCTGGTCACAGCGTCGCCGTCGACAACGAGCAGGGTCGAGAGCTCGACCGTGTCGCCAACCTTGGCGGTGGAAATCTTGTCAACCTCAACGATGTCGCCGACAGCAACCTTGTGCTGGCGACCACCGCTGCGCACGATGGCGTACACGCGGATCTCTCTTTCGCTCGAAGAAACGGCACCCCCGAAGGCCAGCCGCCCAGAAACACACGGACGACCTCTCCCGGCCCGCCTTGCGTCCGGGAGGAAAAGGTTTACGGGGATGTGACGTGTTCACTGGACACGCCGACGGCCAAGGTTACGGGGCCGCGGCCGAGAGGGTCAAACCGGACCCCCGGGGTTGTGCGGCCCGTCACTTCGGACGGGCCCCACGGGGTGCGGCCGGACCGGTCGCGATGACCGTTCCGGCCGCACCCCCGAGCGTCAGCCCTCGTCGCCGGCGGTGGAGACCGTGGTGGTCTTCTTCGCCGTCGACTTCGCGGCGGCCGTCTTGGCGGTCTTCGTCGCCTTCTTGGCCGTCGTCTTCTTGGCGGCCGTCTTCTTGGCCGCGGTCTTCTTGGCGGTGGTCTTCTTCGCCGCCGCCTTCTTGGCCGCCGTCTTGCGGGCGGTCTTCTTGGCCGGAACGGCGTCCTCGGCCACCGGCTCCTCGCCGGCCGGCGCCTCGGCGTCCGCCGGGGCGGTCACCGGGGCCTCGGCCGCCGGAGCCTCCGCCACCGACGGGACGACCACGACGGCCGTCTCCTCGGACGCGGTCGGCGCGGTGGCCTTGCGCACCGCACGGCGACGCGGGCGGGCCGGGGCCGCGGCACTCGCGGCCTCGGCGGGCTGCGCGGCCGGCGCCTCGGCGGCGGCAGCGGGCTGCTCGGCCGGTGCCTCGGCGACCGGAGCGGCCTCCGGCACCGTCACCACGGCCGCCTCGGTACCCGCGGGCGAACCGGCCGGGGCCGACGCCTTCCGGGTCGCCCGACGGCGCGTACGGCCCTTGGGCGCGGCCTCCTCGGCGACCGGCTCCTCGGCCTGCGGCGCCGGGACCACCTGGTCCTCGGCGGCCACCGGCTCGGCCAGCGCCTCGGCGGCGGACTCCGGCAGCACCGGGCGCGCCGCCGCCTCCTCGGCGGTGACGTCCTGGGCGGTCGGGGCCTCGGCCGGCTCGGCCTCGGCGGGCCGTTCGGCCCCCGCGGCCTTCCCGGCCCTGGCCGCCCGCTCGGCCCTGGGGGCCTTCTCCGCCTTCGGCGCACCCGCCGGAGCGGACGCCCGGCGGCCGGCCCGGCGCCGCGTACGGCCACGGGTGGCCGCCGCCTCCGCCTCGGCGACGCTGCTGAACAGCTCCTCGTCCGGCGCGAAGTCCGGCCCGGGCAGCGCGACCGGCTCGGCGGCCTCGGCGGCCACCTCCGCCGCGGTCTCCACCTCGGGCGTGACGGCCTCGCCGGGCTCCACGGCCACGGCGGCCGTCTCGTGCACGTGCTCGTGCGCCGGCTCCGCCGCCTCGCCGCCCCGGCCGCGCTTCTTGCGCTTGCCGCCGCCGCCGTTCACGGTGGCCTGGTCCAGGTGGACGATGACACCGCGGCCGTTGCAGTGGACGCAGGTCTCCGAGAAGGACTCCAGCAGGCCCTGGCCGACCCGCTTGCGGGTCATCTGGACCAGGCCCAGCGAGGTCACCTCGGCCACCTGGTGCTTCGTACGGTCCCGGCCCAGGCACTCCAGCAGGCGCCGCAGCACCAGGTCGCGGTTGGACTCCAGCACCATGTCGATGAAGTCGATCACGATGATGCCGCCGAGGTCGCGCAGCCGCAGCTGGCGCACGATCTCCTCGGCCGCCTCCAGGTTGTTCCTGGTGACCGTCTCCTCCAGGTTGCCGCCCTGGCCGGTGAACTTGCCGGTGTTGACGTCGATGACGACCATCGCCTCGGTCCGGTCGATCACCAGCGAACCGCCGCTGGGCAGCCAGACCTTGCGGTCCAGCGCCTTGGCGAGCTGCTCGTCGATCCGGTAGGTGGCGAAGACGTCGACCTCGGAGGTCCACCTCGACAGCCGGCCGGCCAGGTCCGGGGCGACGTGCGAGACGTACCCGTGGATCGTCTGCCAGGCGTCGTCACCGCTGACGATGACCTTGGAGAAGTCCTCGTTGAAGATGTCGCGCACGACCCGGACGGTCATGTCCGGCTCGCCGTAGAGCAGCGTCGGCGCGTTGCCGCTCTTCGCCTTCTTCTGGATCTCCTCCCACTGCGCCTGGAGCCGCTCGACGTCCCGGCGCAGCTCGTCCTCGCTCGCGCCCTCGGCGGCGGTGCGCACGATGACGCCCGCGTCCTCGGGGACGATCTTCTTGAGGATGGTCTTCAGCCGGGCCCGCTCGGTGTCGGGCAGCTTGCGGCTGATGCCGGTCATCGAGCCCTCGGGGACGTACACGAGGTAGCGGCCCGGGAGGGAGACCTGGCTGGTCAGACGCGCGCCCTTGTGGCCGATCGGGTCCTTCGTCACCTGGACGAGGACGGACTGGCCGGACTTCAGGGCGGACTCGATGCGGCGCGGGCCGTTGGCCATGCCCAGCGCCTCGAAGTTGACCTCACCGGCGTACAGCACCGCGTTGCGGCCCTTGCCGATGTCGATGAAGGCGGCCTCCATCGACGGCAGCACGTTCTGGACCTTGCCCAGGTAGACGTTGCCGACGTACGAGGTCGACTGCTCCTTGTTGACGTAGTGCTCGACGAGCACGCCGTCCTCCAGGACGCCGATCTGCGTGCGGTCGCCGTGCTGGCGGACCACCATCACGCGCTCGACGGCCTCGCGACGGGCCAGGAACTCGGCCTCGGTGATGATCGGGACGCGTCGGCGCCCCTGCTCACGGCCTTCCCGGCGGCGCTGCTTCTTGGCCTCCAGACGGGTCGAGCCCTTGATGGACTGCACCTCGTCGGACGGCTCGCTGGGCTTGCGCGGCTCGCGGACCTTGACGACCGTGCGCTCCGGGTCGTCGGCGGACGGCTCGGCGTCGGTGGCGCTGTCACCGGCGCGGCGGCGACGGCGACGGCGACGGCGGCTGCCGGCGTTGCCGCCGCCGGCCTCGTCGCGGGCCTCGTCGGCGTCCTCTTCCTCCTGCTCGGCGGTGTCCTCGGCGTCCTGCGCGGCCTGCTCGGAGGCGAGGTCGTCCAAGTCGCCGTCCGCGTCGTCACCGGCCTCGCCGTCGGCGGCGTCACCGCGGCGACGGCGGCGGCCGCCACGGCGGCGACGGCGGCGCGAGCCGGACTCCTCGTAGCCGTCGGCGCCCTCGGTGTCGTCGCCCTCCTCGCCCTCGGCGAGGTCGTCGGCGGACTCCGGGCCCTCTTCGGTCTCCTCCGGCTCCTCCTCGGCGGCGGCCTCGGCGGGGCGGGTCTCGTCGGCGGCACCGCGACGGCGGCGGCGCCGGCGGGCACCGGTCTCGCGCTCCTCGGTGTGCTCCGCCACGGGCTGCTCCGCCGGCCGCTCCTCGGTCTCCTCCGTCTCGGCGGCCTCGGCGGCGGCCTGGGCGGCGGCGCGCTCGGGGGTCTGGAACCTGGGCTCGGCGAAGACCGGCGCCTGGAAGACGGCGACGGCGGGGCGGGCGGGGCGGCGCGGGGACTCGTCCTCGGCGGCGCCGGAGCGCGCGGGCGCGGA
>NZ_JOCB01000098.1 GCF_000718775.1 Streptomyces sp. NRRL S-31 | reverse complement strand
GCCGACGGCCCCGGCCGTGCGTCCGCGGTGTCCGCCTGCGGGCCGAGCGGCCGTCGGGTGACGCCGGGCCGGCCGGCGGGCTCCGCGCGCAGCACCGTCTCCCTGCGGGCGCGCTTCAGGCTGACGCCCTCCGCCGCGGCCACCACCCGGCCGTCGTCGTCGAGCAGCCGCACCTCGGCGCTGAGAACGGTCGCGCCGGCGGCGGCGGGCAGTACCCGCGCGTGACACCACAGGGCGGCATCGGGCGTCGAGCCGGCGAACACCAGCCGCTCGACGGCCACCAGCAGGAAGGCGGTGTCCTCGGGCACGTCCGGCGGCAGGCACACGAACAGGGTCTGGAACATGGAGTCGGTGATGCCCGGGTGCAGCCGGTAGCGGCCGCTCTCGCCGTCGTGCGGCGCGCGGATCCGCGCCAGCGCCTGCCCGTCGCCCGCCCGGACGCTCTCCACCCAGCGGGCGCTCGGCCCGAGGTACACCCGCCGGCGCCACAGCCACCGGTAGAAGGCCTCGGCGGACCGCGGCGCGGCCAGACCCGCGGCCAACGCGTCCACCGGGAGGCGGGGCTGGTCCGCGGCGGGGACGACGGCCAGGCTTCCCTGGGCGTGCGGCGTCCAGGCGTCCGCCGTCTCCCCGGCGTCGTTCCGCGCGAAGTACCGCCACGTGCCCTGTCGCTCACCGGCGTGATCCACGGTGAGCTGCACATCGAGCGGCCGGCCCGCCTCCAGGACCAGGCTCTGCCGCACCAGGCAGTCCGACAGGATCACGGTGCCCGGCCCGTGGAGTGCCCGCGCGGCACCCAACGCGGCCTCCACGTACACGCCGAAGTTCACGATCGGCACGCCGTCCATGACGCAGTCCTCGACGCAGGGGTGCGTGTCGCGGTCCAGGCGCGCGGCGAACTGTGCCGTCGCCAGGGGTGAGGGCACCAGATGCCCCAGCAGGTCCGTCGTGCCGGTGCCGGCGCCCCGGGCGGAGGCCCGGCCGGGCACCGGCTCCGGCGCGGCCGGCGGGCCGGGCTCGATCGCGCGGATCCAGTGCCGCTCCCGCTGGAAGGGATAGGTGGGGAGCTCGGCCGGCCGCCACGGGCGGTCGGCGTGGAAGCGCTTCCAGTCGACCGGCACGCCACAGGTGTGCAGTGCGCCCAGGCCCTCGGCCACCGTCCTGGTCTCGTCGTGGGCCGGTCGCAGGGTGGGCACGAACCGCACCGGTTCGCCGCCCGCGAAGCCGGACGCGAAGCGCCCGGCCATTCCGGCGAGGGTGGGCGCCGGACCGACCTCCAGGAACAGCCGGTGGCCCCGCTCCAGGAGGGTCCGCATTCCCGCCATGAACTGGACCGGACGCCGCGCGTGGTCGCGGAGGTAGCGGGCGGTGTACCCGCCGTCCTCCAGCAGGGCGCCGGTGACGTTGGACGCCAGCGGGATCCGCAGCCGGCCGAAGCGGACGTCGGCCGCGGCCTGCTCGAAGGCGTCGAGCACCGGGTCCACCGACGGCGAGTGGAAAGCCCGCGACGAGCCCATCCGCAGCGTGCGCACCCCTTGGCCGGCCAGGGCCGCCAGCAGCGCGTCCACCGCGTCGGGGGCGCCGGCCACCACGACGCTCTCCGGACCGTTGACGGCGGCCACGGACACCCGTGCCGGACCGTCCGGGATCAGCGCCTCGACCACCGGGAGCGGCGCGAAGACGGACGCCATCGCGCCCCGGGGCAGGTCGTGCATCAGCCGGCCGCGGGTCGCGGCCAGCGAGAGGGCGTCCTCAATGCCGAGCGCCCCGGCGACGCAGGCCGCCGTCAGCTCGCCGACGCTGTGGCCCAGCACCGCGGCCGGCTCGATCCCCCACGAGCGCCACAGCTGCGCCAGGGCCCACTCGAAGGCGACCAGGACCGGCTGGGTCCAGCGGGTCTCGTGGATCAGTTCCTCGTCCTCGGGTGCCGGATCCAGGACGGTGAGCAGCGGGCGCCCCAGCAACGGGCGCAGCACCTCGTCGCAGCGGTCCAGGGCGGTACGGAACGCCGTCTCGGACGCGTAGAGCTCCCGTCCCATCCCGGGGCGCTGGGAGCCCTGTCCCGTGAAGAGGAAGACCACCTCCTGCTCGCTCCCGGTCGGCACCTGTCCGGTGCTGACCGCGCCGCCCCACGCCCCGTCGCCGGGCGGGTTCCCGGCGTCCGCCAGCAGCGTGGCCATCTCCCGCGCGGAACCGGCGGTGAGCGCCATGCGGTGGGGCAGGTGCGCGCGCCCCACGGCGGCCGTCGCGCACACGTCCTCCAGGGGTGTGCCGGCCTCCAGGACGGCGCGGTAGCCGTGTGCCAGTTCCACACACGCCGACGGGGTCCGGGCGGACAGCACCAGCAGGTGCGCCGGGCGCGGCGCGGCCGGGGCCGGGCGCGGTGCGGGCGGCGGGGCCTCGCCCACCACCAGGTGCGCGTTGGTGCCGCTCGCGCCGAACGAGCTGACGCCCGCCAGCCGCGGACGCTCCGCCGAACGCGGCCAGGGGGTCGGGACGGTGGGGATCTCCACCGTGCCGTCCTCGAGACCGATCGCCGGGTTGAGGCGGTCGAGGTGGAGGTGGGGCGGGATGCGCTCGTGCGTCAGGGCCAGCACGGTCTTGATCAGTCCTGCGATCCCGGCGGCCGCCTCGGCGTGGCCGATGTTGGTCTTCACCGAGCCGACGCGGAGGGGGGACGTCCGCTCGCCGCAGAGCACCGTGTGCAGGGCCCGCATCTCGATGGGGTCACCGAGCGGTGTCCCGGTGCCGTGCGCCTCCACGTAGGAGATGTCGGCCGGCGCGACTCCGGCGTCCCGCAGTGCCCCGGCCACCACGGCCCGCTGGGCCTGGGCGTTGGGCACGGTCACGCCGCTGCTGCGGCCGTCGTTGTTGACGGCCGATCCCCGGATCACCGCGAGGACCCGGTCGCCGTCGCGCTCGGCGTCCCGCAGCAGTTTGAGGACCACCATTCCGCAGCCCTCGCTGCGCACGTACCCGTCCGCCGCGGCGTCGAACGTCCGGCACACGCCGTGCGGGGACAGCGCCCGGGCCTGTGAGAGCACCACCGACCAGGCGGGGTTCAGCAGGACGTTGCACCCGCCGGCCAGGGCGAGGTCCGACTCGCCCGAGCGCAGGCTCTGGCAGGCCAGGTGCACGGCGACCAGCGAGGAGGAACAGGCCGTGTCCAGGGACAGACTCGGCCCGTGCAGCCCCAGCCAGTAGGAGAGCCGGCCCGCGCCGAACGTGCCCGCCCGGCTGCCGAGTGAGTACGCCTCCAGTTCCTCGACGCCAAGACGCAGTTGCTGCTCGGAGTAGTCGTGGTTCGTGATCCCGGCGAACACGCCGGTGGCCGACCCCCGCAGGCCCCCCGGGTCGATGCCGGCGTGTTCGAGGGCCTCCCAGGACACCTCCAGCAGCAGCCGGGTCTGCGGGTCCATGAAGGCCGCCTCACGGGGCGAGACCCCGAAGAACCGGGCGTCGAAACCGTCCACCGAGGTGAGGAAACCGCCCCGGCGGGACACCGTGCGGCCGGGGGCGTGCTCCGGGCCGCCGTCGTAGCGGCCGGCGTCCCACCGGGAGGCTGGCACCTCGGTGATGCCGTCACCGCCGCGGTCCAGGAACTCCCAGAACCGCCGCGGGTCGTCGGACCCGCCGGGGAACCGGCACCCCAGGCCCACGATCGCGACCGGTTCCGGGGTGCGCGGCGGGCGGGCGGCGAGTTGGCTCTTCAGCCGCCAGATCTCCCGGAGGGCGGCGGCGAGTGCGGCCCGGCTGTCCGGGACGGGTCGGTCGGTCATGGTCGTCACGCCTCCTTGGCGGGCCGCTGACACGCGGTGCCGAGTTCCTTCAGCAGCAGGTCCCGCAGTACGTCCTCGTCCAGCAGGCCCAGGGGATCGTCGCCGGGGCCGGGCAGTGGCGCACCGCCGGTGGGAGGCGGGGGTGCCGCCGCAGGGGCCGGCCCGGCCGTCGGCGCGGTGTCCCCCTGTGCCTCCTGTCCCAGGGCCTCGGCCAGTGCGCGGACGGTCGGGCACTCGAACAGAACAGCGGCGGAGATCGGCCGGTCCCACGCCTTCCGCAGGCGCGCGACCACCCGCACGGCCATCGCCGAGTCCATGCCCATCTGGAAGAAGCCCTCGTCCGGATCGACCTCCGCGGGCCGGTAGCCGAGCACGTCCGCCACGGCCTCGCGGACCAGCGCGAACGCGGACCGTGGACCGGAACCGGAACCGGAACCGGGACCCGGCCCGGTGCCGGACCGGGAGCCGGCGGGTACGGCCGTGGGCGCGGGGCCGGCGGGTACGGCCGTGGGGGCCGGGTCGGCGGGTACGGCCGCGGGGGCCGGGCCGGCGGGTACGGCCGCCGTGCCCGTCGTGGTCGGTGCGGGGGGCCCGGCGGAGCCGGCCGGGCGTCGCGTCCGGAACCAGAAGCGCTCGTGCGCCCACCGGTACACGGGGAGGGAGACCACCCTGGCGCACTCCGGTCCGGGTCCGAGGCCGACCGGCAGGCTCCTGGTGTACAGGGCTCCGAGGGCCTCGAGTCCGGCCCTGTCCTCGGGCTCTTCCCGCCGCATCACGGGCAGGGCCAGGCCGGGGACGGAGTCGGCGTCCAGGGTGTCCTGGACCGATGAGGTGAGGGTGGGGTGGGGTCCCATCTCCAGGAAGATCCCGTGACCGTCGCGGGCCAGCGCCCGCACCGCGTCCCGGAAGCGCACGGTCCTGCGGACGTTCGCCGCCCAGTAGGCCGCGCCCAGGTCGGTCCCGGCGACGGGTTCCCCGGTGACGGTCGAGTAGAGGGGGACCCGGGTCGCGGTGGGTGTGAGGCCCGACAGCGCTCGTGTCATCTCGTCCAGCACGCCCTCGACGAGGCGGCAGTGCGAGGCGCCCTCCGCGGCGAGCGGCTTGCAGAACACCTTGCGCTCGGTCAGGCGCGACGCCAGTTCCCGTACGCCTTCGGGGGTTCCGGCCACGATCGTGGCGGCCGGCCCGTTCGCGGCGGCCACGGACGCCTCCGTGATCCCGCTCCGCGCCAGGACGGCTTCCACCTCGTGCTCCGGGAGACCGGCGACGAGCATGGCGCCCCGGCCGCTCAGTCCCTCCAGGAGCCGGCTGCGGGTGCTGACCACGAGGGCGGCGTCCTCCAGGCCGAGGGCCCCGGCCACATGGGCCGCCGCCACCTCGCCCATGCTGTGCCCGACGATGGCGTCCGGCTCGACCCCCCAGGACCGCCACCTCGCCGCCAGCCCGACCGAGAGGGCGAAGAGCGCCGGTTGCACGAGGTCCGTGCGGGTCAGCGCCGCGTCCCGCGCCATGGCGTGGATCGTGTCGATCACCGAGTACCCGAGCCGGTGGCGCAGGGCCTCGTCGCACTCCTCGACGGCGGCCCGGAACACCGGGCAGCTGCCCATGAGTTCCCGGCCCATACGGGGCCGCTGCCCGCCCTGGCCGGGGAAGACGAAGACCGTCTTGCGCCCGAGGGGGGAGGAGGAACGCGCCCAGGCGGTGCCCGCCGCGGCCGGATCGTCCAGCCATGCGTCGATGCGGTCGGCGGCCTCGGCGGGCGATGCCGCGACGACCGCGAGCCGGTGCTCGTGGTGGGTGCGGCGCGCCGCCGCCGTGTGCACGATGTCGGCGAACGGGGTGCTCGCCCCCTGGGGGGAGCGGAGGTGGTCCCGGTAGGCCGCGGCCATCGCCCGGAGGCTCTCGCCGCTCGCCGCCGAGACCGGCAGCACGTACGCGCCGCCGGGTGCGGGCGTGCGGGCGGTGTCCGCGGGGGCGGGGCCCAGGATCGCGTGGGCGTTGGTGCCGCCGGCGCCGAAGGCGCTCACGGCGGCGTTCCGGTGGTCGTCGGGGACGTCCCAGGGCCGCGTCTTTGCGGGGATCTCGAACCGCGTACCGTCCAGGGCGATCCGCGGGTTGACCTCGCGCACATGGAGGGTCCGCGGCACACGCCGGTGGTGGATGCTCAGCGCCGCCTTGATCAGGCCGGCGATCCCCGCGGCGGGTTCGAGGTGGCCGATGTTCGACTTCGCGGAGCCCAGTGCGCAGCCGAAGCCGCTGCCGTCGTCCTTCCCGTAGCTCTCGGTCAGCGCCTCGACCTCGATGGGGTCACCGAGCGCGGTGCCCGTCCCGTGGGCCTCCACCAGGGTGATCCGGCCGGGCGGGAGCCCGGCGTCGCGCAGCGCCCGCCGGACCACCTCCTGCTGGGCCGGCCCGCTGGGCGCCAGCATGCCGTTGGTCCGCCCGTCCTGGTTCACGGCGGTGCCGCGGATCACGGCCCAGATCCGGTCCCCGTCGGCCAGCGCGTCCGAGAGCCGCCTGAGGACGACGGCGCCCACGCCCTCCGCCCGGGTGAAGCCGTCGGCCGACGCGTCGAACGTCTTGCAGCGGCCGTCGGAGGCCAGCAGCCCGTCGTCGGCGTAGGTGCGGGCCACCGTCGGCGAGAGCAGCAGCTGTACGCCGCCGGCCACCGCGCCGGAGCACTCCCGCTGCCGCAGGCTCCGGCAGGCGAGGTGCACGGCGACCAGCGAGGAGGAGCAGGCCGAGTCCACGACCATGCTGGGTCCGCGCAGGTCCAGGACGTACGACAGCCGGTTGGCGATCGCCGACCCGGTCCCTCCCAGCAGCGTGTGCATGTCGACGTCGTCGCTCGCGGCCAGTTGCAGGTGGAAGTACTCGCTGGAGTTGGCGCCCACGAACACGCCGACCTCGGCCCCGCGCAGGTCCTGCCGGGTCCGGCCGGCGTCCTCCAGGGCCTCCCAGGCCACCTCGAGGAAGAGCCGTTGCTGCGGGTCCATCCGCGCGGCCTCGGCGGGCGCGATGCCGAAGAACCGGGCGTCGAAGGCGTCCACTTCCTCGATGAACGACCCGAATGCCGGCGGCCCGGGAGAGTCCGCCGGGCTTCCGCGTCCGCCCCACCGCTCCGCGGGCACCGGGGTCACCGTGTCGGTGCCGTCGCACAGCAGGTCCCAGAACCGCGCGGGCGAGGTCGCACCGCCCGGGAAACGGCAGCCCATCCCCACCACGGCGATCGGTTCGTGCCGGTCCTCCTGCAACTCCTCCAGCCTGACCCGTGCCTCTCGTACGGCCCGCAGGGCGGCCGTCAGCTCCGCCCGGTACGACGTGCCCGGCATCCCGTCGGTCTCCTTCATGCCGTGTTCTCCATCCGTTGTGCGAGGGCCGCCAGTTCACGCCTCAGCTCGGCCTCCAGCTCCCTGACGCCGTCGGCGCCGCTCCGGTCACCGGGCTCCTGTCCTCCGCCGCTGTCCGGTGACGCGGACGGGTGGCCGGCGGGCTCTTCGGCCGTGGCGCCGAGCCTTCGGGCGATGAGCGCGGACAGCGCGGACACCGTGGGGTGGTTCCACACCGTGCTGTCCGGCAGCCGCAGGCCGAAGACCGTCTGCCACCGGTTGCACAGTTCGACGCCCATGGCCGACGTCATGCCGAGTTCGCGCAGGGGTCGGTCGTCGTCGGCCTCCGAAAGCGGCTGACCCACCAGGTGGGCGACCGTCGAGCGGACCGTCCCGGTGACGGACGGCGGGGCGGGGGGCCTGGCCGGTGCGGAGGGTGACGGCGCCGGCGGCCGTGGAGGTGCGGGGTCCGGGCGGAGCGGCGGCGAGGCCACCGGCCGCCGGGCGGGTGCCGCGGCGGGGGGTGCGCCGACGGGAGCCGCCGGACCCGGTAGGGGGAACCGCGTGCGCTGCCAGGGGTGGGCCGGGGGTTTCCAGGCAGGGGCCGCCGGCGCCGGCATGCGCACCGGCACCCCCAGCACGAAAAGCCGGGCCAGCAGTGTGTGGAGGTGTCCGCGTTCCCCGGCCGCGGCGCTTTCCGGCGTCTCGTCCCCGCCGGTGCCCTCGCTGTCGGTGTCCACCCCGGCCGGGTCGTCGCCGCCGGTTCCGGCCAGCACATGCAGGACGGGACGGGCCCGCAGTTCCACGACGACGTCGACGCCCTCCTGCCGCAGCCTGGCCAGCTCCTCGTCACCGAGGCCGCCCTGGCACGGTGGTGTGTCCGGCGCCTCGGACAGGTCGAGGACCGGGACGGTTCCTTCCCCCGCCGTTTCCGGGCCATGTCCTTCCGGGGGCTGCTCCGCCGGCGAACGCTCCCCCGGCGCAGGCTCCGCCCGGTCCGCCTCGCCGGCCGCCCGGCGGACCTCCTCGGCCGGCGGCAGCACACCGGCCTCGTGCGACACACCCGGCTCGTGCAGCACACCGGCCTCGTGCAGGGCGCCGACGAGCCCGGCGCCCCGGCCCGCGACTACATCCGGCCTGACCCCCCAGGAGCGCAGCAGCGCGGCCAGCTCCCGCTGGAGCGTGAGGGCGTCCGCGGCGGACGGGCCGCCCGGAAGGCCACCGCCGGCCACCGGCGGACGCGGTCCGGCCGGATCACCCGGTCGAGCCGGCCCGTCCGGCGCGGAACGGCCGGACAGCGCCCGGACCGCGCGACCGCTCTCCGCCGCCCCCGCCCGGAAGGCCGGTTCGCCCGGCAGCTCACCCATCGGAGCCGGGAAGGCGCCGGGTCCGCGGTCGTCGGGGAACAGGAACGCCGTGCGGGGTCGACGTTGTGCGGCTCGCGGAGACCACACCGTGCCCCTGGCGCGCTCACCGGCGGCGTGGGCGCGCAGCGCCCGGACCAGGTCCTTCGGCGAGGAAGCGACCACGGCGAGCCGATGGGCGTGGGCGGTGCGCCGCGCGGTGGCAGCGGCCACGTCCCGCACGGGCAGGTCCGCCTCCCGCTCGATCGCGGCGGCGGTGCGCCCGGCGAGCTCCCGCAGCGCCGTGCCGCTCTTCGCGGACAGCGTGACGAGGGCCGGCGGCTCGTCGGCGGGCGCGGCGGACCGGGCTGCCGCGAGGGGGCGCAGCAGCGCCGCCCGGTCCCCGTCGGTCCAGCCGGCGACGGGCAGGACGAGGGCTCCGCGGCCGTCGTCGTCCGCGGTCTGCCGCAGGGCCTCGGTGACCACCGGGTGCCCTCCGCAGTCGACGAGGACGCGGCAGCCCCCGGCCAGCACCGCGGCCACCGTGTCGTGCAGGCGCAGGAGTTCGCGTGGTCCGCGGACCGTGCGGTGCGCGCCCGTGGAGGCGCGGGCGAGGTCACCGCCGTCGTACGCCGACAGGACGGGGACCCGCCCCGGCCGCAGCATCGCGGTCCGGGCGCCGGTGCCATCCGTCCACCGCGGACGCAGGCCGTCGGCATCGGCCCGGCCGAGCAGGGCACAGCGTCTCCCGGCGGCTGCCAGGGCGCCCACCGCGGCGTGCAGTTCGTCCGGCGGTCCGGTGAGGAGCGTGGTGCGCGTGCCCAGCCGTGCGGCCACCCGGACCGTCGTGGACACCGGCAGGGCGGGGTCGTCGGCGGCGGCCTCGGCAACGGCCACCGCCTCGGCCCGGCCCGCTCCCCGGTCCGGGTCGAGCAGCGGCACCGCGTCGGCGATGTCCAGCAGCCCGGCGGCGACGCACGCCGCGATCTCGCCGGCGCCGATGCCCAGATAGGAAGCCGGTTCGGTGCCGGCCTCCCGCAGCAGGGCGACGGTCGACAGGTGGAAAGCGAACACGGCCCGGGGGCCGGGCGCGGTGCCCTCGGCGGGAGGCGGCAGCGACGGTCGCCCCGCGTGCCGTGCGAAGGCCCGGGCGCACTCCTGCCACGTCTCCCGGAACACCCGCCGGGTCCTCCACAGACGGCGTGCCGTAGCGGCCCAGCCGCTTCCGAGCGGGCCGAGTACGAGGACGGGACCGGCCCCGGCGCGATGGGGTGATCGCTGCCCGGCGGGGCCGGCACCGGTCCCCTCCGTCCGCTCTGTCCCCTCCAGGATCACGTGGACGTTGGAGCCTCCCCAGCCGAAGGAGCTGACGCCGGCCAGGGCCGGAGTGCGGTCGGGCCAGGGTTCGAGCCCCCGCGGCAGGCGCAGCCCGGAGAAGTCGATGTGCGGATTGGGCGTGGTGCAGTGCAGGTTGGCCGGGACGGCCCGGTGCCGGAGCACCAGCGCGGTCTTGATCAGTCCGGCGATGCCGGCCGCCGCCTCCAGGTGACCGATCCGGCTCTTGACGGCACCGAGCACCAGCGGCCGGTCCGGCGGCCGGCCCTCGCCCAGCACCGTCTTGAGCGCCGAGACCTCGATGTGGTCGCCGAGCGCCGTGCCCGTGCCGTGCGTCTCCACGTAGTGGACGTCGGCGGGCAGCACCCCCGCCCTGCGGCAGGCGTCCCGCAGCACCTCTTCCTGCGCCGCCGGGTTCGGCGCCGTCAGCCCGTTGCTCGGTCCGTCGTTGTTGGTGGCGGACCCGCGGATGACGCACCAGACGTCGTCCCCGTCGGCGCGGGCGGCGGACAGCGTCTTCAGGACCACCGCGCCGCATCCCTCGCCGCGGCCGTATCCGTCGGCCGAGGCGTCGAAGGTCTTGCAGCGCCCGTCGGCGGACAGGCCGCCGAAGGCGCGCAGCGACCGGAACGACTCCTCGGTCAGCAGCAGGCTGACCCCGCCGGCGATGGCGGTGGTCGCCTCCCCGGTACGCAGGGCCTGACAGGCGAGGTGAACCGCCAGCAGCGAGGACGAGCAGGCGGTGTCGACGGCCATGCTGGGCCCGCGCAGGCCGAGCGCGTAGGAGAGTCGGTTCGCCGTCATGTTGAGCGCCCGCCCGGTGGCCGTGTACGGCGACACGGGGGCCGTTCGAGCACGTTCGGCCCAGTCGTGCCAGCTGACGCCCACGTAGACCCCGGTCCGCGAGCCGCGCAGCGCCCGCTGGTCGAGCCCCGCGTCCTCGATCGCCTCCCAGGCCACCTCCATGAAGAGCCGCTGCTGCGGGTCCATCTCGCGCGCTTCGTCCGGCGCGATGCCGAAGAACCGCGCGTCGAAACCCTCGATGTGCTCGTCGGCCAGGAGCCCGGCGCGGGCCGGGAGGGGCGGACTGTCCTCCCCGGTGCGGGGCCAGCGTCCCGCGGGCAGCGGGAGCACGGGGTCGTTGCCGTCGACGAGCATGCGCCAGAAGGCGGTCACACCGTCCGCGCCGGGGAAACGGCATGCCTGGCCGATGACGGCGATGGGCTCCTGCTCGGCCTGCGGCCGAGCGCCACCGGTGGTACGGGTGATACCGGTGGTACGGGTGATACCGGTGATACCGGTGATACCGGGCGCCGCGGTCCCTGGGTTCCCCATGGCGGTAACGGGCCGGGCGTCCGCCGTGGCGCCGGGAGCGTCGGTGTGCACGCCGTACCTCGGCGGGGTGCCGGCAGCCCAGTCCGGCGCGGGGGCCATGGCGTCGCCTGGCTCGCATACGACGCCGACGGGGGCGTCACCGGAGTCACCGCCGGCCGGTGTCGCCGCCCGCATCGGGAGCCTGCCGGGCGTCGGGTGGTCGTCGAGCGTCGGGAGTCCCTCGGGTGTCGGGGACTCGCCGGGCGTCGGATGATCGGCTCCGGTCCTGGCGGCGGCCAAGTGGTCGGCTCCGGTCGGCAGACCGCCGAGGGTCGGGAACTCGCCGGGCATCGGATGGTCGTCGAGCGTCGCGAGTCCCTCAGGTGTCGGGAACTCGCCAGGCATCGGGGGCTCGCCGGGTGTCGGATGATCGGCTCCGGCCCTGGCGGCCAAGTGGTCGGCTCCGGTCGGCAGCCCGCCGGGAGCCGGGAACTCGCCGGGCATCGGGTGGTCGTCGAGCGTCGCGAGTCCCTGAGGTGTCGGGAACTCGCCAGGCATCGGGGACTCGCCGGGCGTCGGATGATCGGCTCCGGTCCTGGCGGCGGCCAAGTGGTCGGCTCCGGTCGGCAGCCCGCCGGGAGCCGGGGACCCGCCGAGCATCGGGTGGTCGTCGAGCGTCGCGAGTCCCTCGGGTGTCGGAAACTCGCCAGGCATCGGGGACTCGCCGGGAGTCGGATGATCGGCCTCGGTGCAGGCCGCTGGGTTGGCGGCTTCAGTGCGGGCCGCCAAGTGGTCGGCGAGTTCGGCGCAGGTCGGGTGGTCGAACAGCGTCTTCGGTTGCACCCGCAGACCGCAGGCCGTGCTCAGCCGCTCGGCCAGACGCAGGGTGAGCATCGAGTCGAGGCCGAGTTCCCGCAGCGGACGCCCGGTGTCGACCGTGTCGCCGTCGGGACAGCCGAGCACGGCGGCTGCCGCGGCGGCGACCAGCTCGACGGTCACGCCGCGGTGTCCGTCTGCGCCGGCGGCGGCCGGACGCACGCCGGGCCCGGTCGCCGTACGGCGTGCCGGTCTGGCCGCGCCGGGCTCCGCGCCCGGCGCGGCCAGACCGGGAAGCCAGTGCGGGCGCCGGGTGAAGGCGTAGGCCGGCAGGGCCACGGCGCGTGCGCCGGTGCCGTCCCACACCGCTTCCCACCGCACCTCGGTGCCGGCGACGTGTGCGGCCGCGAGTGCCGCGAAGAAGCGCGATGAGTCACCCTCGCCGCGGGCGATCGTCTCCACCAGGTGCACCCCGAGCCCGGCCGCCGAAGCCGTGGCGTGCACCGCGGGGAGAAGCACCGGGTGCGGGCCGACCTCGACGAACACCCGGGTGCCCGCCGCTGTGAGCGCCCCCACCGCGTCGGAGAACCGGACCTCGTGCCGCAGGTTGCGGTACCAGTACGAGGCGTCGAGCCGCTCGGTGTCGAACAGGCCGCCGGTGAGGGACGAGTAGAAGGGCACCCGCCCGCGCCGGGGACGGACGCCGGCCAGTTCCCCGGCCAGTCGCTCAGCCAGTGCTTCCACCGCCGGCGAGTGCGACGGGTAGTCCACGGCGATCCGCTTGACCCGCACGCCGTCCCCCGCCAGCGCGGCGACGGCCTCGTCGAGCAACGGGCCGGGGCCCGCGATCACGGTCGCGTCCGGGCTGTTGGTGGCGGCACGAGTGAGGCGGCCCGCCCAGGGACGCAGCCGTTCGGCGAGGGCGTCCTCGCCCAGCAGCACCGACGCCATACCACCGGTTCCCGCCAGATGGCGGCCGATCAGGCGGCTCCGGACGGTCACGATCCGCCCCGCGTCCGCCAGTGACAGCGCCCCGGCCACGTAGGCCGCGGCCACCTCGCCCTGGGAGTGCCCCAGCACGGCCGCGGGCTCCACCCCGTGCTCGCGCCACAGTGCCGCGAGCGCGACCATGACCGCGAACAGGACGGGCTGGACGACGTCCACGCGGTCCGGGGACGGGGTGCCGGGGCGACCCTCCAGCACGTCCGTCAGGCTCCAGCCCGTCAGGGGGTCCAGCTCAGCCGCGCAGTCCGCCACCGCGGCGGCGAACGCCGGCTGCTCGGACAGCAGCCGCCGCGCCATGCCCGGCCACTGGGTGCCCTGCCCGGGGAAGAGGAAGGCGGCCGGCCGGTTGCGCGGTACGGTGCCGGTGAGAACACCGGCGGCGGACCTGCCGCCGGCCAGGGCGTCCAGGCCGGCGAGGAACGCGTCCCGGTCGCGGGCGACGACGGCGGCCCGGTGTTCGAACACCGAACGCGTCCGGGCCAGGGAAAGCCCCGCGTCGGCCGACGCCAGCTCCGGCCGTGCCCGTAGGTGGGCGGCCAGCCGCGCGGCCTGCTCGGCGAGAGCCGTACGGTCCCGGCCGTGCAGGAGCCAGGGCCCCGCGGCACGGTCCGGCCACCCGCCCGGCTGTCCCGTGGGACGCGGCGAACCGGGACCCGTCGTCGGGGGGGCCGTACGCTCCGCCGCCGAGAAGGCATCGGCGGCGGCCACCACCACATGGCAGTTGGAGCCGCCCACCCCGAAGGAACTGACGCCGGCCACCTTCGCTCCCCCCGCCCATGGCACCGGCACCCGGGGTACCCGCAGCCGGCGGACCTCCGCCTCGACGGCGGGCGCGGCGGTCTCGAAGTTCAGGCTGGGCGGGAGGACGTCGTGCTCGAGGCTCAGCACCGTCTTCAGCAGTCCCGCGATGCCCGCGCCGCCCTCCAGGTGCCCGATGTTGGTCTTGACCGACCCGACGAGCAGCGGGCGGCCGGCGGGCCGCCCGGGGCCGAACACCGCGCCCAGCGCGGAAGCCTCCACCGCGTCACCCACCGGTGTGCCTGTGCCGTGCAGTTCGACGTACGCGGCCCGCGCCGGGTCGACACCGGCCGCCGTCCAGGCGCGTCGCAGGACATCCTCCTGGGCCTCGGCGTCGGGCGTGCTCAGGTCCGGGCCGCCCCCGTCGTTGTTGGTCGCGGTCCCGAGGATCACGGCCCGCACGGCGTCCCCGTCCGCCACCGCCCGCTCCAGCGGCTTGAGCACCAGGACGGCGCCGCCCTCGCCGCGTACGTACCCGTTGGCGCGGGCGTCGAAGGTGAAGCACCTCGCGTCGGACGACAGCACGCCCAGGGCCCGGACCCGCTCGGTGGTCTCGGCCGCGAGATTCAGCTGCACCCCGGCGGCCAGGGCGAGTTCGCTCTCCCCCCGCAGCAGGCTCTGGCAGGCCAGGTGCACCGAGACCAGCGAGGAGGCCTGTCCGCAGTCGACGGTCAGGCTAGGTCCGCGGGCTCCGAGCAAGTAGGAGACCCGGTTGGCCAGCAGCGTGCGCTGTAGGCCGGTGAGGCTGTGGGCGGTGGGGGGTCCCGCGCCGGCGGAGAGCAGGGCGTAGTCGTCCGTCATGGCGCCGACCCAGACGCCGGTGCGGCTGCCGCGCAGACCGGCGGGCACGATGCGCGCGTCCTCCAGTGCCTCCCAGGCGAGTTCCAGCAGCAGCCGGTGCTGGGGGTCGGTCGCGGCCGCCTCACGCGGGGACATGGCGAAGAAGGGCGCGTCGAAGCCGGCCACGTCGTCGAGCCAGCCGCCCACGTCCGTGGCTGTCGGCGGCAGGTACCGGGACCGTACCGGCCCTGGACGGTCCACGGCGTGGCGTCCTTCGATCAGCAGCCGCCACAACGCGTCGGGGTCCGGCGCACCCGGCAGCCTGCACGACGCACCGATCACCGCCACCGCACTGGCGCGGACGGGCGCGTTTGCGGGGGTGTGCGCTTCGGTGGGGGACATGAGGAACTCCTCGCTGACCGCGGACGGGATCCGGATCGATGGACGCTCCGGGCGACGGCGTTCGTGCCGGTGGGCGGGGGAAGGCGGGGGCCGCGCTGCGACCCGGGGGGTTCCGGCGCGTCGGGTCGCCGGGCCGGTCCGATACGTTCACTTGGGGCCGACTCGACATGTTTCCCGCGTGGGCCGACTCGACATGTATCCCGCGTGGGCTGGCTCGATACATTTCCCGCGTGGAGTGCGTGGAGTGGGCGGCGCCGACGGCGATCGATCGCGCCGGCCCACCTGCGCCGTCGGGACGGCGGTCCCCGGTCGGTCGGTACCTACGGAGGTGGAGCGGTTCGAGAGTGATGCGGCAGCGGTGCTCAGTTCATGCGCCATGTTTCCAGAGCGGCCGGAAGACCGGCGGCGAATTCGGCGAGCGAAGGCAATTCCGACATCTCTTTCCGCATCGACCGGGCGCGCTCGCGGAAATCGGGGCTGGCGATTACCCGCCGACAGGCCGCGGCCAGACCGAAAGGGGTGGCGTCGGCGTGGTGAACGTTTTCGGACAGGCCGAGCCGCGCGCACTGTGCGGCATTGTAGGTCTGCTCGGCGATCAGCGGAACAGTGACCATGGGAACGCCGTACGACAGTGATTCCCGCACACTGTTGAAGCCCGCGTGGGTGAGGAAGAGATCGCAGTGCTCCAGCAACAGGGGAGGCGGAACGTCTCCGGTGAAATGGACACGTTCCGCAGTGGCCGCCCGTTCGGGGCGCGGCAGGTCACGGCCGGACATGAAGGCGACGCAGTCGAGTTCCGCGAGTGCGTCGACCACGGTCTCCATCAGGCGTTCCACCCGCGGTCGGTCCGCGCCGCGCAGCAGCGGGACCAGAGTCCCGAAGCTCACCAGGACCACGGGGCGCCCGCCGCGGCCGGCGAGTGCGGCGTCGATCTCCTCGGGTATCCGGTGGCGCGCGTCCCGGGGGTTCTCGTGCCCGTGGTGGGCCACCCGCGGCATGCCGGCCACCGCGGGGTCATAGCCGGCCGGGACGAGAGCGATGTGGCGGTAGCGGTACAGGCTCGTGCCCTCGGGGTCCGGCGGGAGCCCGAGGGCCGCGCGGTGGGAAGCGATGAGCGGGGCGAGGGCGGCCGGGGAGAGCCGCGGGGCGGGTCCGCCCGAGATGCCGAGCGAGACGTGCGGGACCCCCAGCGCCTCGGCGGTCAGGTACCCGCCGAACTCCAGCCAGGAGCGCACGACGACATCGGGCCGCCACTCCTGTGCCGCCTCGATCAGGGAACGCGCCGCGGCGAGGGCCGTGGGCCCGGTGAAGTACCGCAGGGCCAGGCCGTATCTGAGGCCGTCGTCCCGCAGGCGCGGACCCAGCTCGCCGCCCAGCGCCTGTACCTCCCGCGCCATGCGCGGGCGCCAGTCCTGCCCGGCCGGCAGGTGCCGCAGTCCCTCGCCGCGCAGGTGGTCCGCCATGGCCGCGGTGGTCCCCACCGCGACGTCGTGTCCTGCCGTGCGCAGGATCCGGGCCAGGGGCAGCACACCGCGCACATTCGACAGCATTCCGTGAGTGGTGACCAGGACGCGCACGGCAGCTCCAGACGTGGGGGGAAAAGGAAAACCAACCGGTGATATGGCGGGGGAATACGCCGGTATAAGGAATGTGATTTTCGAGGCCGACATTCAATCCGGAATGGCGGGCGTCATACGGCTGGCGGCGTTGACCCGGGAGCCGGCAGGGAGGGCAGGGGGGTCGGCAATTCAATTTACACAGTACCCAGCAGCAGCGGACCTCAAGTGTGACGTGCGTCACTTGTCTCCGCCATTTGCTCTCCTCTACAGTGGCTCTCCGTAGCTCTGCGTGCTACGTGTTCACACTTCCGCCGACTCGCAGACGCGAGGTCGAATTCAGCGGAACGCCTTTTCTTTTGTTGCCTTGATTTTCCGGCCGAGGAGCGGACGTCGAAACGAGCAGCGGCTCAAACCTCCCGGCCAAGGACGGTTCACACGTATGAGCCAGTCGATGCTGTGGAACGGGCCGTCCTCATGTCCGGCCGGCAGACCATGTGGGTACGGCCGACCTCCGGCAAGTGCGATCTGCACGATCTCCAGCTACGTCACGCGCCGCAGTCCTCGACCTTCCCTCACTGGCGACTGCGCGACCGTACATACCCCTTGGGTTTGAGGTTCCAGCAATGCGGCTGCTATCGGTTTTTTCATCTCAGTCGGCCTTGAAGCCGACGGGTAGCGACTCCGCCCTTCGAGCCCCTTTTGATCCCTTCGAGCGAGGACGGTCTACGCACATGAAACAGCCGACTCTGTGGGCGGACGCATACTGGGAGCGCTTCCACGAAGCTGACGAAGCGCGCCGCCGCCAGGGAGCCGTCCACCGGGAAACCCTGCCCGACGGGGCGCGCGCGTGGGTCGTCTACGGCCATGCCGCCGCGTTGGAGGCCCTGCACCACCCGGGCCTGCTCCGCGACGCCGACGAAATCCAGCGCATCATGCGGCGCCACCTCGGACCGGACGTCCCTCTGTCCGGCATGTTCGCCAAGTCGGCGATGCTGTCGGACGGTGCGGACCGGCAACGGCTGCTCGCCCCGTTGAAGGCCCATTTGGGGCCACGGATGCTCAGGAGACTCGGACCCAGGGTGGAGGAGATAACCGCCGAGCTGCTGGACGGGGTCGACGGTTACAGCGGTCCCGTCGACCTCATGCGGGAGGTGGCCTTCCCCCTTCCCATCACCGTGCTGGCCGAGCTGCTCGGCCTGCCGGAGACCGACCGCCCGCAGGTGCGGTCGTGGACCTCCGCGCTGATGGGCCACGACCAGGAGGCGTCGGCCGACGCCGGAGCGGCCCTGACGGCCTACTTCCAGGACGTGCTGGCGGCCAAGTGCCACGCCCCCGCCGACGACCTGGTGTCCACCTTGGTGCAGGCGCGGGATGCGGGCGACCTCGACGACGCCGAGATCATGGGCACGCTTTTCCTGCTGATCGTCGCCGGACACGAGACCACCATGAACCTGATCGGCAACGGCACCCACGCACTCTTGACCGGCGGGGCCTGGGCCCGACTGGCGCAGGATTCCTCCCTCGTCGACCAGGCCGTGAACGAGGTCCTCCGTCTGGACTGCTCCGTCCGCGTCACCCCCCACCGCTACAGCGCCACCGAGGTCACCATCGCCGGCACCACCATTCCCCCCGGTGAGATCGTCCTGGTGTCTCTCGGGTCCGCCAACCGCGACCCGGAACGCTTCGGTGACGATGCGCACCTCCTCGACATCCACCGCCCGGACGCGTCGTCGCACCTGGCCTTCGGGCACGGCGCGCGCCACTGCCTCGGCGCTCCGCTCGCCCGAATCGAGGGGGCCGTCGTCCTGCGCGAGCTGACGCGGCGCTGGCCGCGGGCGGAGCCGGCCCCAAACCTGCCGAACCGGCGGGAGCAGGCCGTGTTCATGTCCGGCTGGCACACCATGTGGGTACAGCTGGAGCCCTGAGCGTCGATCCCGGCGTCCCGCAGGGGCGGGGGAAGGCCGTTGGCGGAAGCGGACTGCCAGCCGGCCGGTTCGCACCGCCCTGGATTTCCCGACCATGAGCGTGTCCAGCATCGAAGCATTGGAGTCAGTGTGACGAACCTGACCGTCGAAGAGGCCGGACGTTGCCTCGTCGATCCCATGACCTACACCGACGATGCCTTCCTGCATCGGGCACTCAGTCTGCTGCGCCACGAAGCCCCGGTGCACTGGGTCGACGAGCCGGGGGTCAATCCGTTTTGGGCCGTGACGCGTCATGCGGATGTGATGCGGGTCGAACGGGAGAACACGCGGTTCCTCAACGCCCCCCGCAGTACGCTCGCACCCGCGGACGAGGAGCGCTATACGGAGGAAAACGGCGGCAATTTCACCATGCTCGTGCACCTGGATGGCGCGCGGCACCGGCTTGTTCGCGCCATCGCGTCCGATTGGTTCAAACCAAGTGTCCTGCGGGGGATGGAGTCGCAGATCAGAAAACTTGCCAAGCGGTACGTGGATCTCATGTTCGAGTCCGGCAACGGCTTCTGCGACTTCGTCACCGAGATATCGGTCCACTACCCACTGTATGTCATCATGGCCATGCTCGGCCTCCCCGAGTCCGACTATCCGCTGATGCTCAAGCTCACTCAGGAGATGTTCGGCAGGGCGGACGAGGACAAGGCAAGGGGACTCGGGGTGACCGCCCTGGCGGCACCCAAGCAGGACATGTTCGAGTACTTCGCAGAGATGACCGCGGACCGGCGGGCCCATCCGACGGACGACCTGTCGTCCCGCATCGCGAACGCGCGCATCGACGGGGAGTACCTGTCTGACGTGGACACCCTCTCCTACTACGTCCTCATCGCCACGGCCGGGCACGACACCACCAGCTCCACGCTGTCCGGCGGGCTCCACGCGCTCGTGGAGAATCCGCGGGAGCTGGCACGCCTCAAGGGAAATCTCGGCATGCTGCCCCTTGCGGTGGACGAAATGATCCGGTGGGTCACGCCCACCAAGTCCTTCATGCGGACGGCGGCCGAGGATTGCCGACTGGGTGACACTCCCGTCCAGGAAGGTCAGTCCCTGCTGTTGATGTATCCGTCGGCGAACCGGGACGAGGAAGTTTTCCAGGACCCGTTCCGCTTCGACGTGGGACGAACCGGGAACAAGCACCTGTCCTTCGGGTACGGCGTGCACCGGTGCCTGGGTGCGACGCTGGCCAAGCTCGAAACATCGGCCTTCTTCGCCGAACTGCTGCCCCGGCTCCGCAGCATCGAACTGGCCGGCACACCGGCGCTCACGGCCACTACCTTCGTCGGAGGACTGAAGAGTCTGCCCATTCGATTCGACATGGCTTATTGACATCCCTCGGAGAGGGCATCTGCCCATTCGCCTCCCGTCTGCGGGAAAGGACACCCTGTGTGTGGAATCGCTGGTTGGGTTGCTTATCGCCATGACCTCACTGAGCAGCGGCGTACCGCCGAAGCGATGACCGGCACCATGGCCTGTCGAGGCCCGGACGACGAGGGGCTCTGGACGGCGGCACACGCCGCCATGGGGCACCGGCGGCTGGCCGTCATCGACCTGCCGGGAGGCCGGCAACCGATGACGGTGGAAACCCCCGACGGTCCGGTGGTCCTGATCTACACCGGGGAGTGCTACAACTACACGGAGTTGAGGGACGAGCTGCGTGGCCGCGGCCACCACTTTCTGACCGCCAGCGACACCGAGGTGGTGCTGCGGGGCTACCTGGAATGGGGGGCCCGCGTCGCTGAACGTCTCAACGGGATGTACGCCTTCGCCCTGTGGGACGGCCGCGACGAGCAACTGTTCCTGGTGCGTGACCGCATGGGCGTCAAACCGCTGTACTACTACCCCACCGCCGACGGCGTGCTGTTCGGCTCGGAGCCCAAGGCCATCCTGGTCAATCCGCTCGCCGAGCGTGTGGTGACCGCGGACGGCCTCCGGGAACTCTTCGGCTGTGTGCTCGGGTTCGTCAAGACGCCGGGTGAGGCGGTGTGGCGGGGAATGCGCGAAGTGGTCCCCGGCACCGTCGTCCGGGTCGATCGCGGCGGTCTTCACGTCAGCGCGTACTGGAAGCTCGGCGCGCGCCGGCACACCGACGACATCCCGACGACGGTCCGCAGGGTCCGCGAGCTAATCGGCGACACGGTGCGGCGGCAACTCGTCGCCGACGTCGAGAGCGGCGTACTGCTCTCCGGCGGACTCGACTCCAGTGCCCTCGCCGCACTGTCCGCCCAGATCTTCCGCGAGACCACCGGTGAGCGCATCCGCACGTATTCCGTGGCCTTCGCCGGACGGGACGGAAACGGCGGCCCGTACGGTGTCCGCGCCACTCCCGACCTTCCGTTCGCCCACGATCTGGCCGCACACGCCGGAACTGATCACCGGGACGTCGTACTGGACGCCTCCGCTCTGGCGGACGCGGCCGTCCGCAGGGCGACGGTCGGCGCGCGTGATCTCCCGCTGAACCTTGGAGACATGGACAGCTCGCTGTACCTGCTGTGCGCGGAGATACGAAAGCAGTCCACTGTCGTGCTGTCGGGCGAGGCCGCCGACGAACTGTTCGGAGGCTACCGGTGGTTCCACGACCCCGGGGCGCAGCAGAGCGGCATCTTCCCGTGGTTGGAGACGTTCTCCAGCCAGACGGGAGCGACCTTGCTCCTCGAACCGTCGCTTGCGGACACGCTGGATCTCCGCGGCCACTTCGCGGCCCGGTATCAGGAGGCACTCGCGGAGGTCCCGGCGGTCGATGGCGAGGACGCCCACGCAAGACGCATGCGGGAGATCTCCTATCTGCACCTGACCCGGTTCGTCCGGGTCCTGCTCGACCGCAAGGACCGGATGAGCATGGCTGCCGGGCTCGAAGTGCGCGTGCCCTTCTGCGACCACCGCTTGGTGGACTACGTCTTCAACGCGCCCTGGTCCTACAAGACGTACGACGGGATGGGTAAGAGCCTGCTCCGGCAGGCAACCAAGGACCTGCTTCCCGAGTCCGTGATGCGGCGTGTGAAGGTTCCCTACCCTTCCACCCAGGACCCGGGCTACATCGCCGAGTTGCAGCGCCAGTCCGGTGACGTGCTGCGCGAGGGGAACAGTGAGGCGCTGAACCTGGTGGACTGCGAAAGGCTGCGGAAAATCACGGTGGCCGAGCCCGAGGCGCTCCAGCAGTCGCAGCGCGCGGCACTGGAGCGCGTCCTGGAGCTAGACGCCTGGTTCGACCTGTGGCAGCCCACGATTCACCTCTGACCCGGCAGCGGAAAGCGGCGTTCAGCCGGTGGCGCTTGGGCAGCTGGGCCAGGCGACCTGGGCGGTGGCGATGTGGTCGGCTGCTGTGTTCGAGCCCGCGTTCCCCGGCCTGAGGAGGGCGGCGACCGACTCACTTTCTGCTTTCCTGACCGCCTGCCGGACAGCCTGCTTCAGGAAAGCGCGAGGCCAACGAGCTCGTGCACGGTTGGCGGTGAGACGTCGAGCCTTGATGGTTGATCATGGTCGAGTGGTGGGGAACTCTACGCGTACGGTGATCATCGACAATCGACGGATTACGGGCCTGTCGGCTGATGTGATCGCTGAACTCGTCGCTGAGATAGGCCCGTTGCGGCTGGAGCGTCACCAGGCGAGGCTTGCCTCGCGACCACGGAAGCGGGCTGTAGGCGCCGGCGCGAACGTCCGGTGTTCGCCTCGGCGCCCCCGTCGGGTCAGCCGGCCGCGCCAGTCGTTCCACCCGGTGGTCAGACCGAGGCCGTGACGGGCTCGGCCCGCTGCCCGGTCTCCGGCCCGGCGTCCGGGAGCGCGGCCAGGTAGCGCTCGGCGTCCAGCGCCGCCGAGGCGCCGGTGCCGGACGCGGTGATCGCCTGGCGGTAGGTGTGGTCGACCACGTCACCGGCACCGAAGACGCCGGCCGCACTGGTGTGCGTGGTCGGTGAGGCCACCTTCAGGTAGCCCTGCTCGTCGAGGTCCAGCTGGCCCTGGAACAGCGCCGTACGCGGGTCGTGGCCGATCGCGACGAACAGGCCCGTCACCGCCAGGCCCGACAGCTCGCCCGTCCTGACGTCGCGCAGCCGCAGCCCGGTCAGCTTCTCCCCGCCCCGGATCTCGGCGACCTCGCTGTTCCACACGAACCGGATCTTCGGGTCGGCGAACGCGCGCTCCTGCATCGCCTTCGAGGCACGCAGGGTGTCCCGGCGGTGGACGATGGTGACCGACCTGGCGAAGCGGGACAGGAACGTGGCCTCCTCCAGCGCGGTGTCACCTCCGCCGATCACGGCGATGTCCTGCTCCCGGAAGAAGAACCCGTCACATGTGGCACACCACGACACACCTCGCCCGGACAGGGCATCCTCGTTCGGCAGTCCCAGCTTGCGGTGCTGCGAACCCGTGGTGACGATGACGGCCTTCGCCCGGTGGACCGTACCCGCGCTGTCCGTGACGGTCTTGATCTCGCCGGTCAGCTCCACCGCGACCACGTCGTCCGGCACCAGTTCGGCACCGAAACGCTCCGCCTGGGCACGCATGCCGTCCATCAGGTCCGGCCCGAGGACACCGTCACGGTAGCCGGGGAAGTTCTCCACCTCGGTGGTGTTCATCAGCGCACCACCCGCGGTGACCGCGCCCTCGAACACCAGCGGCTCCAGCGACGCACGCGCGGTGTAGAGCGCCGCCGTGTAACCGGCGGGCCCCGAACCGATGATGATCACGTTACGGACGTCACTCACGTCTCCGCCCTCCTCCTGCGCCGACCCCTGCGACCTTCCCGGCCGCTCCCGATCGGCTTGCGCGGGTGGTAACGCGACGGCACGTGTGCGCATTCCCGGACGGGGCCGGGTGCCTCCCTCCGGGGCGCACCCGGCCCCGTCCGGTGAGCGGGCAGGCGGCGCTCGGCCGCCGGTCCGGCGCCGCCTGCGAAGGAGTCTCGGGCCGTGGACGGCACTTGCCGTGCGGGTCCGGCACAGCTATCGTCCAGCTAATGACCAGGCGGTCATTACATGGGCCCGCTCAGAAGGAGGAGAAGGCGTGTCCGCATCCGATCCCGACGGATTCTCCGGGCTCTTCGCGGCGTCCGGGCCCTCCCGGCTCTCCGAGGTGGCCTTGCGCTACCGGGTGGAGGTCGCTCGCGATCTGGAGCACAACCTGCGGGAGCAGGACCGCGTCCGGCGCCAGGCCGTCCCCTCCGGGATGGAGTTGGCGGACCTGCGGGACAGCCACGTGTTCCTGACGAACCTCAGCCGGACCCTGGAATCCTTCCTGGCGTCTTCCGGCTGACCGGCGAGCACGTCGACGCGCGCGGGGAGACAGCGCGGCCCGGACCGCGGACCGGGCCGGGCGACCGAGCTGATCGCGTGGTGCCGCCGGGTGCCGGGCGGCCGGGTGTCCCAGCGGCCGGCCCGCGCGTCGACGCCATATGTGCCGGGGTTCGAGGAACACGTTTGTCCCCGCGTCACCGCGCGGCACCCTCCGGGCCGCTCGGGAGCCGACGCCTCGGCCCGCGAACGGTACCAGCCGTCCGCGCGCCGGGAGGCCGGGCGGCGCCGCGGCCCCCGGTTCACCGGGCGCGCGCCGCACGGCGCAGCCGGGCCGGCGTGTCACCGGTGGTCACCCGGAAGGCCCGCCCGAACGCGGACTCCGAGGCGTAGCCGACGGCGGCGGCGACGGCGGCGACCGAGCGGTCGGTGCGCGTGAGCATCTCGGCCGCGAGGAGCATGCGCAACCGGGTCAGGAAGTCCCCCGGGTTCATGCCGGTCTCGCGGACGAAATGGCGGATGAAGGTCGCCCGGGACATCGAGACGAGACCGGCGAACTCCTCGATGCGCCAGTCGTGGGCGGGGTCGCGGAGCACCGCCTCGGTCACGGTGCGCACCACGTCCCGCGCCGACGCCAGCCACAGCGTCCGGCCGAGTCCGGGGGTGCCGCGCAGGGCCAGCGTCAGCAGGACATCGCACAGCGCGTCGAGGACCGCCTCGGCCCCGGGGGCGGCACGGGCGGCCTCGTCCCGCATGAGGCCGCTGAGCGGCCCCAGCCTGCCGAGGCGCCCCGGGCCGTCGTACTCGGCGCTGCCGGCGTCCTCGGCGTCGGCGTCCGGACCGCTCGCGAGGGACACGTGGACGACGTCGGGAAGCATGTCCATCAGGACCTGTCCGGGACCGGCCTCCCAGGTGTAGTGACCGCAGAAGAGGTCCACGGGTGCCCCGGGGCCACCACCCTCCTCCCCGTCACGGGCGCCGCGCGTGGCGGACGCGGACGCCGCGTCGGTGACGAGGGTGTACGGGCCGGCGTCACGGCGTTCGACGTCCGTGGCCGCCCGCGGACCGCGGGCGTGCATCCGGTGAGCCGCACCCCGGGGGAGCAGCACCATGTCGCCCGCGGCCACCTCGATGCGCCGCCCGGGCAGCTGGAGGTCGCACGCGCCGCTGAGCAGCAGGTGGAACGGCGCCTGGCCCCGCCCGGCGTCGGGGTTGTCCAGGGTGTAGCGGCCGGCGACGAGGCAGCGGAGATCGACGCTGCCCCGCAGACGGGCCAGGCGGATAAGGCGACTGAGGGCGTCCATGATACTTCCTCGACAGAATCTGCGACTTCCTCACCTTGTCATCGCGTGATCCGCGCGGCAAGGTCAGGGGCATGGAATCCCTGCACGTAGATCTCCTCGTCATCGGTTTCGGCAAGGGCGGCAAGACGCTGGCCGCGCGGATGGGTGCCGCCGGGCGCCGGGTCGCCCTGGTCGAGCAGTCCGCGCAGATGTACGGCGGCACCTGCATCAACATCGGGTGTGTGCCGACGAAGGCCCTCATCCACCACGCGCAGTCCCGGCGCCCGGGCGAGCCGGCGCAGGACAGCCTGCTCGCGGCCGTCAGCGCGACCACGACGCTGACCGACGCGCTGCGGGACCGCAACTTCGCCATGCTCGACGACATCGACTCGGTCACGGTGCTCACCGGCAGGGCGCGCTTCCTCGACGAGAAGTCGGTCGAGGTGAGCGCCGGCTCCGACCGGCTGGTCGTCACCGCCCCGGTGATCGTCGTGAACACCGGCGCCGAGCCCGTCCTGCCGGACATCCCCGGCCTGCGGTCCAGCGCCCACCTGCGCACCAGCACCGACCTGATCCGGGCCGAGGGACTTCCCGAGCGCCTGGTCGTCGTCGGCGGGGGCTACCTGGGTCTCGAGTTCGCGGGCATGTACGCGCGGTTCGGGTCGCGGGTGACGGTGCTGGAGGCCGGGCCCCGGCTGCTGCCCCGGGAGGACGCCGACGTGGCGGAGGCGACGGTCGGCACGCTCCGCGACGAGGGCGTCACCTTCGTCACGGACGCCGAGGTCGTGGAGGTCACGGACGAGGACGGGCACGCCTCGGTGCGCTATCGGGCCGCCGGGGAGGAGCACGTCCTCGACACGGAGGCGGTGCTGGTCGCCACGGGCCGCAGGCCCGCGACGGCGGGGCTGGACCTGGAGGTCGCGGGGGTGCGGACCACGGAGCGGGGCGCAATCGAGGTGGACGAACACCTGCGCTCCAGCCGGCCGCACATCTTCGCGGTCGGGGACGTCAACGGCGGCCCGCAGTTCACCTACATCTCCCTCGACGACAGCCGGATCGTCGCCGACCAGCTGCTCGGCTCGGGGGCCCGCACGACGGCCGACCGCGAGGCTGTCCCGTACACCCTCTTCACCACGCCGCCGCTGTCCCGGGTGGGCCTGACCGAGCGCGAGGCACGCGAGCGCGGCCACGACGTGCGCGTCGCCGCCAAGCCGGTGGCGCAGATCGCCGCCATGCCCCGCGCGAAGATCGTCGGCGAGACCCGCGGTCTGATGAAGTTCGTGATCGACGCCGCCACCGACCGGATCCTCGGCGCCGCTCTGCTGAGCGTCGACTCGCAGGAGCTGGTCAACACGGTCGCCCTGGCCATGCGGCACGGCGTGACGGCGAGTGAACTGCGCGACACCATCTACACCCACCCCAGCTCGACCGAGGCGTTCAACGAGGTGCTGGGCGCCGTGCGTCGATAGCGGCGGACCGAGGGCACCGCCCGTCACACCTACCGGCCCGCGCGTCCACGAACTCGTCATGGGCCCGTCCGTACACGTCCGCGGGCGGCGATCGGCTTCGGCGCCGAGGACTTGGGCCGGCACGCGGGCGAGCTGATCGCGGGTCAGCCCTCCCCTGCGAAGGAACCTCTCCCGTATCCGCTCACCCCTCGCAGGGCGTACGGACGACGCCGCCGCGGTGATCCGTACGGCGGGCGCACCGTCGTGGAGTCCCGGGGGAAGCGGACCGGGCCGGCGGTACGACTCCGGCGGTAGGCTCGGCCCATGGCCACATCCGACACCCCTCCGCCTCCGGCGTCCCGCCGGGTCCGCAACCCGGAACTGCATCGTCAGGCCATCCTGGACGCCGCTGCGAGGGCCTTCGCCGAGCGCGGCTACCACCGGGCCACACTGCGCGACATCGCCCGGCGCGCCGGTGTCACCCACGGCTCCGTGCTGCGCCACTTCGGCAGCAAGGAAAGCCTGTTCCTGGCGGCCGTTCCGGGCACCCGGGACGTCGACGCGCTCGCCGGGGACTCCCAGGAGCCGCTCGCCGCCCGCATCGCGCGGGAGTACGTGCGCCGCATGGAGGCGTCGAGCGGCACCGACCCCTTCGTGGCGCTGCTGCGCAGTGCCGCCGGCGACGAGGTCGGCGCCGCCGCCCTCTACGTGGCGATGCAGGAACGCACCACCGAGGTCTACCGGCGGCTTCTGGACGACTACGAAGTGCGGCACCGGTTGCCCTTCGTCGCCGCGCTGCTCGTCGGCGTCACCTTCAGCCGGTACGTCCTGCGAGCGGGAGCCCTGGCCGAGATGAGCGCGGAACGCCTGACCGAGGACCTCACGGCCTCCCTGGAAGCCGTGCTCCGTCAGGGAGCCCTGACCACGGCCCCGGCAGGCGGGAGAGAGGCCCGGTAGCGGCCTCGCGGGTGCTGGGGAAGTGGACCGGCCCCGTGCGCCCGGCGCACGGGGCCGGCGCGCGCTCGTGGCGGCGGTGCCGTCCGGAAGCACGGCGAACGAACGCGTCCGCCGCGCCCGGCCTGGCCGGCCCGCTCGTCAGAAGCGCGCCGGCAGCGTCTCCAGGGCTTTGACGATGTCCGCGGTGAACTCCGGTGAGCGGGCGGGCTGTTCGGTCGCCCACCCCACGTGTCCGTCGGGCCGCAGCAGCGCCGCCGTGACACCGGCCCACGCTCGTCCGCCCGTGGCCGACAGCCGGCTGGGCCGTACCGGCACGCCGACCGCCGCCGCCCGCTCGGCCGCCGGGCCGGTGGCCGCGGTGCCGCACATGTCCAGCAGGACCGCTCGTCCGTCGCGCAGCATCGGCAGGATGCCTTGGCCTTCCGGATCGTAGGCCCGGGTGCCGGTGAGCGGATGGGCGCCGGGGTCCGCGGGGTCGTAGGAGGTGTCGATGCCCGAGAGCTTGCCGGCCAGCATGCGGGAGAAGCGGGGCTCGTGTGCGATGGCGTCGCTCAGCAGGGTCCGCAGCGCGGTGACGTCGGGAGTGAGGCCGGTGATCAGAGCGCTCTGCGCCAGTGTGTGTTCGGCCAGTTCCTCCCCCACCGGGTGCCGCTCCGTGTGATAGGTGTCCAACAGGTCCGCGCCGGCCCGGCCCTGCACCACGGCGGCGAGTTTCCAGCCGAGGTTCATGGCGTCCTGGAGCCCGACGTTGAGGCCGACGCCGCCGGCCGGGAAGTGGATGTGTGCCGCGTCGCCGGCCAAAAGCACCCGGCCCGCGCGGTAGGCCGCGGCCACCCGGGTCGCGTTGCCGAACCGCGTCAGCCAGGAGGGGTCGCGCATACCGAAGTCGGTGTCCGCGATCCGCCGTGCGGCGTCCCTCAGTTCGTCCATGGTCAGCGGTTCGCGATGCTGGTTGAGCGGGTCGTAGCCGGTGACCCGGTACCTGCCGTCGGGCAGCGGCACGATCAGCAGGCGGCCGGCCTCGTTGAGCGCCGCGAACCCCGGAGTGCTCGGCGGGCTGTCGAGCACCACTTCCCCGAGATACCCATAGGCCGATGTCCCGGCTCCGGGAAACCCGATGCCCGCCTGCTTGCGCACGGTGCTGCGCGAACCGTCGGCGCCCACGACGTACCGGGCGGTCAGCTCGTACGGACCCTCGGGGCCGCGCACACCCAGGGTGACGGCCGCGTCGTCCTGGACGAGGGAGACCACCTCGTGTCCGCGCCGGACCTCCGCGCCCAGCTCTACCGCGTACCGCTCCAGCAGCACCTCCACGGCCGACTGGGGATAGGCCACCATGAAGGGGAAGGCCGTGGGCAGCGCGCCGAAGTCCAGACGGTCGTCCAGCATGCCGAAGTGCCAGCTGGGCATGCGACGGCCCTCGGCCAGGATCTCCTCGTGCCGGCCCCGCATGGCCAGCACCTCCACCGTACGGGGATGCAGACCGAGCGCCTTGGAATGCGGGCTGCGCCGCACGGCCCCTTCCAGAACCACTGCGGGGACGCCCGCGAGAGCCAGCTCATGAGCGGTCCATAAACCGACGGGGCCGCCGCCCACGATGACCACGGGATGGTCCGCGTCGCGCCCAGGTGTCGTACCGGTATCAGACATGTCGCCTCGATCGTCGGGGATACGTGTGCCGCACTGACGGTGCTAATGACCAATTGGTCATTAGCACCGTACTCCCCCGCCCCGCTCCTGGCCAGGGGAGGCCGCAAGGCCCCGCGAGGTGCCCGGAATGAACACCGGCTCGCCGCTGTTGCGTCAGCGAGGAAGCTCCGCACACGACACCCGACGCGAGGTGGCAATGCACACGTTCCCCACGCCTGCCGACCGGCCGGAAGAGGGCGGTGGTGTCGGCCTGCTCGGCGAAGCCCCCCTCGGGCGGCGCGGGCCGGCGGGCGGCTGAGCATGGAATGCTCCCCCGGCCCCTACACGGGCCAGAGCCGGCGCGGCGCTTCTCCGTCGCCGTTGCGGGATTTCCTGCGCACCGAGACCGGCGGCGCGGCCGTCCTGGCCGCCACGGCGCTCGCCGCGATCGTGTGGGCCAACCTCGCCGCGCACACGTACGCGGTGTTCTGGGACACACGGCTGTATGTCGGGGCCGGCACCCACCGGTTGTCGCTCTCCCTGCGCGAGTGGGTCAACAGCGGGCTGATGACGTTGTTCTTCTTCGTCGCCGGGCTGGAGGCGCGCCGCGAGTTCGACATGGGCGAGCTGCGGGACCGCCGCCGGCTCATCCTGCCGCTCGCCGCGGGGGTCACCGGCATGCTGGTGCCCGTCGCCGTCTACCTCGCGGTCAACGCGGGGCATCCCTCGGTGCACGGCTGGGGGGCGGCCATGTCCACGGACACCGCCCTGGCCCTCGGCGTGCTGGCCGTCACCGGCGGGCGCATGCCGAGCGGGCTGCGGGCCTTTCTGCTCACGATCACCGTCGTCGACGACTTCGTCGCCCTGGGCGTCATCACGGTCGCCTACAGCGAACGGGTCGTCGTGCCGGCGCTGCTGGCCGCGCTCGGCGTGCTCGGCATCGTCCTGCTGCTGCGCAGGCTCGGTGTGCGCAGGGGGCCCGTGTACGCGCTGCTGGCCCTGGTGGCCTGGGGCGCGCTGCTCAAATCGCGGGTGGATCCGGTGGTCGTCGGCCTCGCCATGGGTCTGCTGACGTACGCCTACCCGGCGGCGCGCGCCGACCTCGAACACGCCACCGGCCTGTTCCGCCTGTTCCGTGAACAGCCCACGCCCGAGCTGGAGCGGTCGGTACGGGTCGGCATCGCGTCGGCGATCTCCCCGAACGACCGGTTGCAGGGCCTGTTCCACCCGTGGACGAGCTATGTCATCGTGCCGCTGTTCGCCCTGGCCAACGCCGGCATTCCACTCGGCGCCGGCGAGCTGGGTCACGCGTTCACCTCGCCCGTCACCCTGGGCATCCTCGTCGCGTTCGTCCTCGGCAAGCCGCTGGGGATCGTCGGGGCGTCCGTGCTGACGTACGTGGCGAGCCGCGGCAGGATCCGCCCGCCCGTCGGGTGGGGAGCGGTGACGGCGGGCGGGGCCGTCGCCGGGACGGGCTTCACCGTCTCCCTCCTCATCGCGACGCTCGCCTTCGAGGGCGACCTGCTCCAGGACGCCAAGATCGGCATCCTGAGCGCGCTGGTCTGCTCCTTCCTGACCAGCCGGCTCGTCGGCGGGCTCGTCGCCGCGCTGCCGAGCGGGCTGCGGCAGCGGGCGCTGCTGGGCGACGCGGAGACGGTCGTCGACCTGGCGGTTGCGGTGGATCCCGACAAGGACCGCGTACGCGGACCGCGGCACGCGCCGGTGACGATCGTGGAGTACGGCGACTACGAGTGCCCGTACTGCGGGCTGGCCGAGCCGGTCGTCCGTGAGCTTCTCCGCGGCTGCGGAGACGTGCGGTACGTGTGGCGGCATCTGCCGCTCAGGGACATCCACCCGCATGCGCAGCTGGCGGCACAGGGCGCGGAGGCGGCGGGTGCGCAGGGGCACTACTGGGACATGCACGACCTGCTGCTGAGCCACCAGGGCGCGCTGCGCTTCGACCACCTGCGCGAGTACGCCGGGGACATCGGCCTGGACGTGGAGCGCTTCGAGCGGGACCTGCGGCATCCCGGGGTGCTGGCGCGCATCGCGGAGGACGTGGAGTCGGCGGACCTCAGTCAGGTGGCGGGGACGCCCACCTTCTTCGTGAACGGGCGCCGATACCACGGGGCCTACGACATCGCGAGCCTCTCGGCGGCGGTGCGGGCCGCCCGGGACAGGGCGGCGCTCGCCGGGCACTGACAGGTCATCTTCTGTGGCCTGCCCCGATCCCCTGCGCGGCAGGCGGTGGCGGGAACGCCGCCTGGCCACTTCGGGGTCGAACCCGGTGAACCGTTCGCTGTGCCGTTTCCGTATTCATGATGTGACAGTTTCCGGCGTGTGCTCGTGTGCCCTGGGCGTGGGCGCGGGCCGCGCGTCTCGTGCTGCCGTTGGGAGCCTTTCCTCATGGCCCGGCCAGGCTGTCGCGTTCTGGTCCGGTGGGGCGGGTGCCGCGCGGTGGTCGTGCCCCGGTCGGGTCCACCGGGGTGCGGGCGTAGTGAGTCGTGGGAGTGTGGGTAGGTAGTGGATCTGTCGCCTGGGTCGCCGTTGGGGAATCTGCTGAAGTTCCTGACCGGGATGGAGTGGCCTGATCTTGATG
>NZ_JOCB01000097.1 GCF_000718775.1 Streptomyces sp. NRRL S-31 | reverse complement strand
CGCGGCGCGATCGGCGCGATCGTCCTGGTCGACACCCGCCGGCTCGCCGACTGCTTCCCCGCGGTCGACTACTTCGAGAACAGCGGCCTGCCCTTCGTCATCGCCCTCAACGGCTTCGACGGCAACCAGCCGTACTCCCCGGACGAGGTGCGCGAGGCGCTCCAGATCGGCCCCGACACCCCGATCATCACGACCGACGCCCGCCACCGTTCGGACGCCAAGAGCGCCCTGATCACCCTGGTGGAACACGCGCTGATGGCGCGGCTGCGGTAGTCACCGCCCCGCGCGTACGGCGAAGGCTCCCGCCCCTTTCACCAGGGGACGGGAGCCTTCGCCGTACGTACCCGACTCCGGTTCCGGGTCAGCGCGCGCATGCCACGGCCCCGCCCTCCCGGGAGGGAGCGGCGGGGCCGTGGGCCGTGCGCGAAGGGCTCAGTGCCAGCTGTGCGGGGCGCGGAAGCCGCCCTCGCGCTCCAGCCGGCGCCAGGCCGCCCGGGGGCGGACCCGGTGCGTGGCGACGGGTTCGGGGCGGGCGGCGGCGCGGGCCATGAGGATCGCGGTGATGGCGGCGACTTCCTCGGGCTCGGCGTGGCCCTTCTCGACGCGGATGTCGGGAGTGCTCATGGGTGTCAGTCTCCGGGTGAGAGAGGTCCGGGGGGTTGCCGCGGCGGGTCCGCCGGGTTACTGCGGAGGGTTGCCGTGCTTGCGCGAGGGCAGGTCGGCGTGCTTGGTATGCAGCATCGCCAGGGACTTCACCAGCACTTCGCGGGTCTCGGCGGGGTCGATGACGTCGTCGACCAGGCCCCGCTCGGCCGCGTAGTACGGGTGCATCAGCTCGGCCTTGTACTCCTTGACCATCTTCTGGCGCATGGCCTCGGGGTCCTGCGCGGCGGAGATCTGCCGGCGGAAGATCACGTTGGCCGCGCCCTCCGCGCCCATCACGGCGATCTCGTTGGTCGGCCAGGCGTAGGTCAGGTCGGCACCGATCGACTGGGAGTCCATGACGATGTAGGCACCTCCGTACGCCTTGCGCAGGATGAGCGAGATCCTCGGCACGGTCGCGTTGCAGTAGGCGTACAGCAGCTTCGCGCCGTGGCGGATGATTCCGCCGTGCTCCTGGTCGACGCCGGGGAGGAAGCCCGGCACGTCCAGGAAGGTGACGATCGGGATATTGAAAGCGTCACACATCTGGACGAAACGCGCAGCTTTTTCGCTCGCCTCGATGTCCAGGACGCCCGCGAGGACCTGCGGCTGGTTGGCGATGATGCCGACCACCTGGCCGTCCAGCCGGGCCAGGGCGCAGATGATGTTGCGCGCCCAGCGCTCGTGGACCTCCAGGTACTCGCCGTCGTCGACGATCTCCTCGATGACCTTGGCCATGTCGTACGGCCGGTTGCCGTCGGCCGGGACCAGGTCGAGCAGGACGTCGCCGCGGCGGTCCACCGGGTCGGAGGAGTCCACCCGCGGGGGGTTCTCGCGGTTGTTCTGCGGCAGCAGCGAGAGGAGGTAGCGCACCTCGGCGATGCACGTCTCCTCGTCGTCGTACGCGAAGTGGCAGACGCCGCTCGTCTCGGCGTGGACGTCGGCGCCGCCCAGGCCGTTCTGGGTGATCTCCTCGCCCGTCACCGCCTTGACCACGTCCGGGCCGGTGATGAACATCTGCGAGGTCTCGCGGACCATGAAGACGAAGTCCGTCAGGGCGGGGCTGTAGGCCGCGCCGCCCGCGCACGGGCCGAGCATCACGGAGATCTGCGGGATGACACCCGATGCCTTGGTGTTCCGCTGGAAGATGCCGCCGTAGCCGGCGAGGGCCGAGACGCCCTCCTGGATGCGGGCGCCCGCGCCGTCGTTCAGGGAGACCAGGGGCGCGCCGGCCGCGATGGCCATGTCCATGATCTTGTGGATCTTGGTGGCGTGGGCCTCGCCCAGCGCGCCGCCGAAGATCCGGAAGTCATGGGCGTAGACGAAGACGGTACGGCCCTCGACCGTGCCCCAGCCGGTGATGACACCATCGGTGTACGGCTTCTTGGCCTCCAGGCCGAAGCCGGTCGCCCGGTGCCGGCGCAGCTGCTCGACCTCCTGGAAGGACCCGGGGTCGAGGAGCAGCTCGATCCGCTCCCGCGCCGTCAGCTTGCCCTTGGCGTGCTGCGCCTCGGTCGCCTTCTCGCTCGGGCCCGCCACGGCCCGCGCACGGATCTCGTGCAGCTCGGCCACCCGTCCGCGCGCGTCCGTCGGCTCACCCGTCGGCTCGCCCGTCGTCTCTTCCAAAACGGTCATGTAGCGACCTTACGAAGGACACCAAGAAAAGCGAGCCGTCGACTCTGTACAGTCTCCGGCCCGTTTTCCTGGTACCAGTGAACAGAACCATCGCCGCATGCAGCGTTCCGACTGCTCAGAAGGGCTCAGCTTTGTAGGGAGGCGACAAAGACATCACCGGAGAGCCACCTCACATTCGAGGGTGGCACATGCCATCCCCGGAGTGACGCGCAGCCTCAGACGGCGGTCCGCCGAGAGGACCTCGACGCCTTCGCCGGCCCGGGTGACCGCGCGCACGGGGCGGTCCCAGAGCAGGTCCAGCGGGGCCCCGGTGCGCGATGGCTCGCTCACCCGGAGGGTGGCGGTACGGCCCCCGCGGACGACGAGCACGCTCGCGCCGCCCGAGACGGTGACGTCCCCCACGGTACCGGCCCGCCAGAAGTTCCACGCCGTCAGCCCCAGCCGGGGCACGGCGACGGCCTGGGCGCCGGTGTCGTTGGCGAGGAGGGTGAGCCAGTGCCGGTCGGCGGCCCGGGCGGCGGTCTCGGCGCGGCCGGCGCCGGGCAGCAGGACGTAGGCGTAGCCGGCGGCCACCGGGTCGGTGCCGTGGTCGAGCCAGAGGGTCTGCCAGCGGCGGGTGCGCCGTTCGGGGCTGCCGGTGGTGTTGATGTCGGACCAGGCGCCGGTGCGGTCCTCGCGGAGGGCGCGCAGTGCGCCGCCGTACGGCAGCAGCCAGCCGCCGTGCCCCTCCAGGTGGGCCCAGCGCGCGCCCCGCGCGAAGGCCGGTGCGCCGCTCTCGCCCAGGTTGCGGTTGTCCACGACGGTCTCGACCGGGACGCCGTCGGCGCAGCTGATCCCGGCGCCGAGGCAGACCACGGCGTCGTCGAGGAAGAACCAGGACTTGCGGGCCTCCAGGGTGGAGCCGAGGCCCTTGAGGTGCTGGCCGACGGCCGCGTACCGGCCGTCCGTGGTGCCGCCGACCCAGCGGACGTCCGGCCGGGGGGCGCCCCACTCGCCGCCGGCCCGGTCGGCGAGGCGCCGGGTGGAGACGGTGGTGCCGGGCAGCCGGTACCAGTCGACGGTGGGCCAGTACCAGTCGGTGTACTGGTCGCCGCCGTCCCGCGTCCACCAGGAGAGCATTCCGGAACCGGTGTGCCAGCCGCGCGGGTTCTCGCCGTTGCCGCACTCGTAGTGGGCGATGCGGTCGCCGGCCATGGCGAGGGCCGCGGTGAACCGGGGCGCGCGGTGGACGGCGCGGTCCATGGCCGGGAAGAGGCGGGGCCCGAGGGGTTCCGGGAGGGCGGGTCCCGGCGCGTCGGCGACGGCGCGCAGCCGGGCGAGGTCGGCCACGCCGAACTGCGGTGCCGTCAGCACCGGTACGACGGTGTCCCGTTCGATCCAGCCCTTGACCCGCCCGTGCCAGCGCGCCCGCTCGGCGTCGCTCGCGCCGTCGGCGAGCAGAGCGACGGCGGCGATCAGGGCCTGCCCGTGGTAGTGGTCGCCGCGCAGGACGTGCTGGTCGTCGGAGCGCAGGTAACCGCGGCTGATGGCGCGGCCGTTGACGCAGTCCATGACCAGTCCGTCGTGGAGGAGGGGCGCGTAGGCGTGCTCGACGCTGTCGAGGACGTGCTGCCGGGCGGGGTCGGTCACCTCCCACTCCGTCCCGGCGAGCAGCGCGAACAGCCGCCCGAGGCCGTCGAGCAGGACCTGGCCGTAGGTGCCGGAGTAGGCGACCGAGGTGTGCTGGACGAAGGAGCCGTCGGCGTAGAGGCCGTCCCCCTCGGTGACGTACGGGAAGACCGGCGAGAGGGCGTCCCGGGCGAGGGCGATGCGGCCGGGGTCGCGGCCGAGGACACCGCGCAGGGCGACCGAACGGCGCAGGTCGACGCGGTTGGCGCCGGTGGAGGTGCCGGAGTAGTCGGTGAGCGCGGTGTCCGGGACGAAGTGGTCGACGGCCGCGCAGGCCGCCGCGATCCGGTCCGCGCCGAGCCGCTCGTACAGGGCGGCCGTGATGTCCATCAGCGGCCGGGGGCTGCCGATCCGCCACTCCCACCAGTTGCCGTACGGGGTGGTGGCGGGGTGGTAGACGGTGGCGGAGAGGTGGTCGAGGCCGCGCAGGACGTCGGCGAGCAGGCCCGGGTCGCCGGTGGTGCCGGTGCCGGGCTGGACGTACGCCTGGGTCATGGTCCACAGCCGGCCGTAGCCGAAGGTGATGCCGGACGGCGGGTCGAAGGGGTGACCGGGCCAGAGCGAGACCGGCCCGGGTGCCATGGTGGCCTGGAACTCCCGCGCCTGCCGCCCCAGTCGCGCGAGCCGGGAGGCGTACGGCTCGGCGGCCGGGTCGTATCCGGTGCCGAGCGTGATGCCCAGCCAGCGGCGGCGCAGCGGTTCGTACGGGTCGCCGTCGGCCGCCCGCGCGCCCGGTGCCGGGGCGGCGGCGAGGGCGGCGGCCAGCAGCAGTGCGCGTCGGGTCATGCCCAGGGGCCCGGTCACCGCCCTCGCCCCCGGTTCAGCAGCCGCCGCAGTTGTAGTAGAGGACGTCCCAGTGGCTGCCCTCGTCGGCGTAGATGTTCCCAGAGCCGGACTGGTACTGCGGGGCGCCGTCGCCGCGGAGGCCGATGTACGTGAAGGTGTTCTTGACGTACGACGTCACGCACGTGTTCTTGCCGTAGTCGAGCTTGTAGCCGTTCCAGTGCGAGTACGTGCCGGAGGCGTGGCCGGTCTCGGTGCCGCCGGTGATGTTGAGGGCGCAGCCGCTGGCGCTCTTGAGGGTCTGGGCTCCCTGTGCGGTGGCGAGGTTGAGCTGTTCGAATGACGTACAGGTGGAGTTGTTCCGGTCGGAGCAGTTGCCCGAGGACGACCAGGTGATGCCGGACTGGCGGAACATCGAGGTGGCGGTCGCATGACTGATCTTGGTGACGGCGAAGGCGTCGGTCGCGGTGCCGAGGACGGCGACGGCCGGGGCGGCGACCAGGGCCAGCGAGGTGAGGAACGCGCGGGATCTCAGCGGCTTCAGCGGGTTCATGGTGACCTTCCTGCGAGGGGGGCCGGGCTCTGCGTGGGGGGCGGCTGTGCAGGGGGTGCAGGCAGATGGTGCCCGAGCGTTCGCCGCCCGCGCCAGAGGGCGTACCGCATCACCGAACGCGCATGGATGGTCACGCAGACGATGAAGTTGAAAAATCAACGGAATGGGTCTACCTTCAGGGACATCGGTAGTTCAACGTTCAACCACGGAGCTCGTCATGGGTATCTTCAGCCGCAAGGCCACCGCCACCGCCACCATCGCCGCCCCCGCCGCCGAGGCCACGGCCGGCACCGACCTCACCGCGCTGAGCGGCGACTACACGATCGACCCGAGCCACAGCACGATCGGCTTCGTCGCCCGCCACGCCATGGTCACCAACGTCAAGGGCGGCTTCCAGGACTTCACCGGCACCCTGCACCTGGACGGCGCCGACCCGTCCAAGTCCACCGCCACGCTCGACATCCAGATGGACAGCATCGAGACCGGCAACGCCGACCGCGACGGCCACCTGAAGTCGGCCGACTTCTTCAAGATCGACGAGCACCCGGTCATGACCTTCCGCTCCACCAAGGCGGAGGCCCTGGGCGGCGACGACTACCGCATCACCGGCGACCTCTCCCTGCTCGGCGTCACCAAGTCGATCACCTTCGACCTGGAGTTCAACGGCTCCGCCAAGGACCCGTTCGGCAACGAGCGCGTCGGCTTCGAGGGCAAGACCGAGCTGCTGCGCTCCGAGTGGGGCCTGACCTGGAACGCGGCCCTGGAGACCGGCGGCGTCCTGGTCTCCGACAAGATCAAGCTCGTCTTCGACATCTCGGCCATCAAGAACGCGTGAACCTCCGGCGGCCCAGCCGACCTCGGAGCACCCGCCCCCTGAGCGCGCCCGTCCTCCACTCCCCCCAGGAGAGGACGGGCGCTCCGGCATGCCCGGCGACCGGCCCGGTTCAGACGCGACCGTCCCGCGCCGCGAACTCGCACCAGACGACCTTGCCCGGGTCCCGCTCCGCCACGCCCCACTTGTCCGCGAGGGCGGCGACGAGCAGCAGACCCCGGCCGCCTTCCGCCTCCGCACCCGCCTGACGGAGTCCGTCCGGGACCCGGACCTCCCCTCCCCCGCTGTCGTGCACCTCCACGCGCAGGACGCCGTCGGCGTGCAGGGTCAGCCGGAGGAGGAAGCCACGCCCGGCGGGGACGCCGTGGAGGAGGGCGTTGGTCGCCAGTTCGCTCACACAGAGCAATACGTCGTCGCCGCGCCCGGCATGGGCCCAGTCCGTCAGCGCCGTGCGGGCGAACTCCCGTGCGATCCGTACCGACCTGCGGTCCCGGCGGTAGAACGCCTGGCGCGTGTGGGGGGTTTGAGGTTCCGCGTTCATGAGACGAGTGTCACTGTGAGTCACTACAGTGGGTCAGTGAGTGAAGTCGTAGCGCTGATTGCTACGAGTCCACTACGAGGGCTCGTGGTGCGCACGGGGGAAAGGAACGGCCATGCACGAGGCGATGAGGTCCAAGAAGGTCGGTTCTTGGTACGCGGTGGGTGCGTTGGTGGCGCACTTCAGGAAGAAGGCGCGGCTCACCCAGGAGCAGTTCGCGGAGCTGGCGAATCTGTCGGTCGACACGGTGAGGTCGATCGAGCAGGGGAGGCTCGCCCTCCAGCCCGACCGGGCCGAGCAGTTCGACGAACTGCTGGACACGGGCGACGCGTTAGCGGTTCTGGTGGCCCGGCTGCCGGTGCGGGACCGGATCGTGCAGTTCGCGCAGGGGCTGGTGGATCATGAGCAGGAGGCGGTGGGCATCCTGTCCTACCAGAGCCTGGTGATCCCTGGACTCCTTCAGACCCGGGACTACTGCCGCGCCGTCTTCGACTACCGCTACCCGGCACTCGGTAGCGAGACGGCCGAGCAATGGGTGAACGCTCGTATGGAACGCCAGTTGATCTGGCAGAGGGAGCGACCGCCCGTTGGGCACTTCGTCCTGGAGGAGAGCATCCTCCAGCGACAGGTCGGAGGTCCGCAGGTGATGCAAGAGCAGATTCGGCAGATCCTGGAGTACACCAAGCCGGTCCACATGAGCTTCCAGATCATGCCCAAGAACCTGACACCGCACGCTTGCCTCGACGGCCCCATGGTGCTCCTCGAGACGCCCGAGTACGAGCGCTTGGTCTACCTGGAGGTGCAACGGTCCAGTTTTCTCGTCACCGATCCCGATGAGGTCAGCGACTACCACCTCCAATATGGAATGCTGCGGTCACAGGCCCTCTCACCCGACGAGAGCACACGCCTGCTGAACGGACTGCTAGGAGAGTCATGAACACCGCAGCATTGGCGTGGTTCAAGTCCAGCTACAGCGGCAGCCAGGGCGGCGACTGCCTCGAACTCGCCTACACCTGGCGCAAGTCCAGCCACAGCGGCAGCGAGGGCGGCAACTGTGTAGAGGTCGCCGCCCACCCCGCCGCCGTCCACGTCCGCGACTCCAAGGTCGTCGCCGGTCCGGCGCTCACCCTGTCCCCCGGCACCTGGAGCGAGTTCCTGGGCGGCCTCGCCCGCTGAGCGGGGGCTCAGAAGCCCCCGCCGAAGTCGCCGCCACCGCCCGAGTCGCCGCCCCCGCCGAAGTCGCCGCCGCCGAAGCCGCCCCCGAAGTCCCCGGGGTCGAAGTCGGTGCCGGAGACGTCGCCGCCCTGGTAGCCGCCGCCGAAGTCGCCGCCCCCGCCGAAGTCGCCGTACCCGGTGCCGTAGTCGGCCGCGTAGGAGGGGGCGGCCATCATGCTGCCCAGCACGGTGCCGACGAGGAGGCCGGGCAGCACGCCGCCGCCGAAGTAGCCGCCCGCCCAGGGGCCGTACGCCGGGCCCGCGTCCCAGTAGGGGCGGCGGCCGTATTCGGTGTCGACCTCGCGGACCGCCGGGTCGCGGCCGTCGGCCAGCCGGGCGGCGTCGGCCGCGCAGACCGGGACCTGGCGCGGGGCGCCGCCGGGCGGGGTCCAGGTGGCGTCGGTGACCGAGGGGCCGTGCCGGGGGTCGAAGAAGCAGGGCGGGCGGCGCTCCGGGAGCGGGCGGTGCTCGCGCCGGGCGGCCAGCAGGGCGAGGGAGAAGCGGCCGTCCTCCAGCACCTCGGTGACCCCGCGGACGTCCTCCGGTTTCGTCGCCGCGGCCATCCGCTGCTTCGCGCTGTCGTAGGCGTCGAGCGCGTGCTCGTAGTCGGCGCGCATGGCGTCGTCGGCGCCCGGTTCGGCGGGGCTGAAGTCGAGCCGGTCCAGCTCCTCGCCGAACGCGGTGATGTCCTCGTCCACGACCACCCGGAGCCGGTCGAGCGCGGCCCGCTGCTCCTCCTCGCGGCGCCGGCGGTTGCGGCGGACCAGGGCGTAGGCGCCCGCGCCGCCCGCCACCAGGACCGCGGCCGTCGTGACCAGGGCGGTGGCGGAGACCCCGTCGCCGCCGCCGGACGAGCCGCCCCAGCTCTTCGGGGCGTGGCCGCCCATGTTGGCGAGGGCGCGGTCGGTGAAGTCGGTGAGCTGGGCCTTGGCGCTCTCGCCCTGGACGCTGCCGACCAGGTTCTTCCGGGCGGTGGCGGACATGACGGAGGAGTCGGCGCGGGCGTCGAAGCGGTCGCCGAGGCGGATGCCGTACAGGCCGGTGACGCCGGTGGCGGCGCGGACGTCCGAGAACAGGTCGGTGGTGCGGTAGCCGGCCGGGAGGACCGCGATGAACAGGGGTCTGTCGGCGTCCTTGATCCGGGAGGCGAGCGCGGCGGCGTCGGCCGCGGAGAGCTGGTCCCGGGCGGCCGGGTCGACGTAGACCGGGCTCTGGCGCAGGGCCGCGGCGATCGTCGAGACGCCGGTGTCCGCCCTCGCCCCGGGCGCGAACACGGTGGTCAGCGCCAGGGCGAGGACGGCCAGCAGCAGTGCGGGGAGGCTACGGGTCCACGGAACGGCCTTCATGTCTCGAAACTACCCGAAGCCTCCCCCGCGCGGTCGCCCGCCGGGCATTCGGCCGTCAGGCCGCCCGGTAGGCCAGCGCCAGCTTCTCCACCGCCTTCCCGTACCGGCCGGTGAGCAGCAGGTGGTCGGCGTCGGCGAAGGGCCGGGAGACCGCCTCGGTGGGGTGGTCGCCCGCCTTGTGCTGGACGAGCAGCCGGGCCCGGGTCACCAGCGCGCGTCCGGTCCGGTCGTCGCCGTGGCGTTCGGCCGCCACCGCCCGCGCCCCGAGGTCGCGCAGGGTGGCGGTGCCGCCCCGGGGGAGGTCGGTGCGGGTGGTCAGGCCCCAGCCGTAGGGGAACTGCGGGGCGTAGGACGTGTCGCCGACGTTGATCGGCAGCTGGGACTCCGCCTTGGGCCAGGTGACGGGGAGCTGCCCGGTGAAGGGGCGCTCGCCGTAGAGGACGTCGGCGACGCCCCCGCCCTCGGTGCCGGGCAGCCAGGAGGCGACCAGGGCGTCGATGTCGTCCAGCCGGTCGCCGACGAGCTGCGGGCGGCCGGAGACGATCAGCACCGCGCACCTCATCGCGGCGCAGACCTTGTCCACGGCGGCCCGGTCGGCGGCGGACAGGGTCAGGGAGTGGCCATTGCCGACGTCGCCGACGCCCTCGGCGTACGGGGTCTCGCCGACGACGACCACGCCGACGTCGTAGCCGGTGGTCGGGGCGGAGGCGTCCTTGGAGTAGGTGACGTCGCCGCCGGCCTCGCGCAGGCCCTTGAGGATGGTGGTGCCGGGCACGGTGTCGCCGGAGGCGCCCTGCCAGGTGAGGGTCCAGCCGCCGGTCTGGTTGCCGATGTCGTCGGCGTTGGAGCCGGCGACGTACACCTTCTGGCTCTTCCTCAGCGGCAGCAGCCCGCCCGCGTTCTTCAGCAGCACCTGCGACTCGGCGGCGGCCTGCCGGGCGACCGCGCGGTGGGCCGGGGAGCCGATGGCGGCGGCGCCGGAGGTGTCGGCGTAGGGGTGCTCGAAGAGGCCGAGGCGGAACTTCTGGGTGAGGATGCGGGAGACGGCGTCGTCGATCCGCCGCTCGCCGATCCGGCCCGCCGCCGCCTCGGCGGTGAGCGCGGCGGTGAACTCCTTGTAGCCGTACGGCACCATCATCATGTCGACGCCCGCGCCGACCGCGCCGCGCACACGGGCGGCGTAGTCGCCGGGGAGCTGGTCGAGGGCGTTCCAGTCGCTGATGACGAAGCCGTCGAAGCCCATCCGGCCCTTGAGCACGCCGTTGATCATGTCGCCGCGGGCGTGCATCTTCACCGCGCCCTTGCCGTCGCCGACGATGTCCAGGGAGGAGTACGACGGCATGACCGTGCCGACGCCCCGGTCGACGGCGTCCCGGTACGGCGCGAGGTGGATGTCCTCCAGCCGCTCGCGGGTGATCCTGGTGACGCCCTGGTCGGTGGTGTACGTCCCGGTGGTGGAGGAGCCGTAAGCGGTGCCGCCGTCGGCGACGAAGTGCTTGGCCGTGGCGAGGACCTTGTCGGCCCGGGACAGGTCGGCGCCGTTCGCGCGGCCCTGGAGGCCCTGGACCACGGTCTCCATGGACCGCACCAGCGCGGGGTCCTCGCCGAAGGACTCGTAGGCGCGGCCCCAGCGTTCGTCGCGGCTCACGCACAGGCAGGGGGCGAAGTCCCAGGGGATGCCGGTGGCGCGGACCTCGGCGGCCGTCACCGCGCCGGTCCGGGCGGCGAGCCGCGGGTCGCGGGTGGCTCCGATGCCGATGTTGTGCGGCATGACCGTGGCGCCGGAGAGGTTGTTGTGGCCGTGGACCGCGTCGACGCCGTAGACCAGCGGGATCTGGAGGCGGGTCGCCCGGGTGCGCAGCTGGAAGCCGTCGATCATCCTCGCCCACGCCTCGGGGGTGTTGGGCGTGGGGGTGGAGCCGCCGCCGGAGAGCAGGGAGCCGAGGGCGTAGGCGGCGACGTCGGCGCCCTGGCCCACGGCGCCGCGCTCGGCCTGGGTCATCTGGCCGGCCTTCTCCGCCGGGGACATCCGGCGGAGCAGGTCGGCGACCCGCTCGCGCACCGGCAGCTTCGCGTCCAGGTAGGGCAGCCCGTGGGCGTTCAGGACGATCCGCGGGTCCTCGGCGGGGGCCTTGGCGCCGGTGACCGTGAGCTTCAGCGGGACGGTCTCGGCGGTCTCGGGCGTCCGGTCGCGGCGGGTGGTCACCTCGACGGTCCGGGTGGTGCCGGACGCGGTGCCGGCCGGGAAGGTGAGGGTGCCGGAGACGGGGGTGTAGTCGCCGCCGGGGGTGGCGGTGCCGTCGCCCGTGGCGTAGCCGACGGTGACCGGGTCGGTGAGGGGCTGTGCGCCGGTGGTGGCCACGGTGACCCGCACCTTCGCCGTCCCGCCCTCCGCGACCGGGACGACGGGCGCGTCGGTGCTGACGGAGGCGCGCAGCGCCTGGTCGGCCCGGCCGTACAGCTCGACGCCGTCCATGGCGAAGTCGCCCTTGGCACCGGGCGGGAGGGTGACGGCGTAGCCCCACATCCCGTTCAGGCCGAGGACGTGGTCGATGCCGCCGACGGGCTGGTAGTCGGTGCGGTAGGCGAAGTCGGTGAAGGGGAGTTCGACCTGCTTCCAGCCGGTGAAGTCGTCGGTGAAGGAGGTGGTCCAGAGTTCGGACGCCTCGCCGTTCGCGCCGCCGTCCTTGATCTCGAAGGTGATCTTCCGGCCGTTGTTCCGGCCCTCCCACCACAGGCGGATGCCCTGGTGCGCGGACCAGTCGTGGGCGGGCGCGGTGGCGGCGAAGTCGTGGGTGAAGCCGCCGTAGCCGCTGATGTCGTAGCCGCCGGTGAGCACCTTGGCGCCCTCGGGGGCGTCGGCGCGGTCGGCGAGCCTCAGGGTGGGCGGGTCGTCGGCGTCACCGCCCCAGGTGAAGATGCCCTCGGCGGGCTGGGCGGCGAAGGGCACCTCGCCCTCGAAGCGGTCGACCGGGACGGGGGCCGGCTCGTCGGCTGCTCGCGCGGTCGCCGCCCAGGGCAGCGATGCGGCGAGGAGCGCGGCGGAGGCGAGCAGGGCGGTTCTTCGCATGGACCTTCCCTCGACTCTCTGGTTCACTCATGGCTTAGCTCACGCCGTGAGTTAACTGACGTCGCCAGGAACCGTCAAGACGACCCGTCAGCCTTTGTCGACCCGACAGAAAGGGCGACGCACCATGAGGAGAACCCCCCGCGCGGTCCGGCTGCTGCTGGCCGGACTGCTCTCCGCCGCCGGTGCCGGCCTGGCCGTGGCCCCCGCGCACGCGGCCGGCGAGCAGGTCACCGCCTATCTCACCACCACCGACGACTCCGCCGGCCGGCACGTCGTACGCGGCCTCCAGGCACAGACGCCGTTCGCCTTCCAGTCCGGCACGGGCGGCGGCGGCGAGAACATCACCGTGGACGAGAACACCCGCTACCAGACCTTCACCGGCGGCGGCGCCTCCTTCACGGACACCGCGGCCTGGCTGCTGAACAGCAGCGGGGCGCTGTCCCAGGCCACCCGGGACACCGCCATGCGCAAGCTGTTCTCCCCCACGGACGGCATCGGCCTGTCGTTCCTGCGCAACCCGATGGGCGCCTCCGACCTGGCGCGCTACGGCTACACCTACGACGACGTGCCGGCCGGCCAGAGCGACCCGTCGCTGTCGAGGTTCTCCCTCGCCCACGACCTCGCGGACGTGGTGCCGCTGACCCGGCAGGCGCTCCAGCTGAACCCCGCCCTGACGGTGATGGCCTCGCCGTGGACGGCACCGGCCTGGATGAAGGACAGCGGCTCGCTCAACGGCGGCTGGCTGAAGGCCGAGAACTACGGCGCGTACGCCTCGTACTTCGTGAAGTACCTCCAGGCGTACAAGGACCAGGGCGTGAACGTCTCCTACGTCACCGCGCAGAACGAGCCGACCTGCTGTTCCGGCTACCCCTCGATGAGCTGGAACGCGAGCGGGCTCGCCTACTTCACCAAGAGCGAGCTGCTGCCCAGGCTCCAGTCGGCGGGCCTCGCCACCAAGGTGCTGGCGCACGACTGGAACTGGGACGTCTACGACTCCTACGCCGCCCAGACGGTCGACGACCCGGCGATCCGCGACCACCCCAACTTCGGCGGCATCGCCTGGCACGGCTACGGCGGCGACATCGCCAAGCAGACCGCCGTGCACAACCAGTACCCGGCGCTGGACGCCTTCGGCACCGAGCACTCCGGCGGCACCTGGATCGCCGACCAGCAGCGCGAGGACATGTCCGACATCATCGGCTACACCCGCAACTGGGCGAAGTCGGTGACCAAGTGGTCGCTGGCCGTGGACCAGAACATGGGCCCGCACAACGGCGGCTGCGGCACCTGCACCGGCCTGGTCACCGTGCACAACGGCGACGGCGCGAGCGGGACCGTGGACTACACCGTCGAGTACTACGACATGGGCCACCTCACCAAGTTCGTCCGCCCCGGCGCCCAGCGCATCGCCTCCACGGCCTCCACCGCGGTGCCGAACGTGGCCTGGCGCAACCCGGACGGCAGCAAGGCGCTGATCGCCTACAACGGCTCCTCCTCGGCTAGGACGCTGACCGTCAACTGGGGTGGGCAGCACGCCACTTACTCGCTGCCCGGCCGGACCTCGGCCACCTTCACCTGGTCCGGCGCGCAGTCCGGCGGCGGCGGCGACCGTACCGGCGCCTTCACCGGCCTCGCCGGCAAGTGCCTGGACGTGGCGGGCGGTTCCACCGCCAACGGCACGGCGGTGCAGCTCTACGACTGCAACGGCTCCGCCGCCCAGCAGTGGACCGTGGGGGCCGACGGCTCGGTCCGGGCGCTCGGCAAGTGCCTGGACGTCACCTCCGGCTCGACCGCCGACGGGGCCAAGACGCAGTTGTACGACTGCAACGGAACCGGTGCCCAACGGTGGTCGTACGACGCGGCCTCGGGTGCCGTGCTGAACACGGCGGCGAACAAGTGCCTGGACGTCACGGACAATTCGTCGGCGAACGGGGCCCGGGCCCAGATCTGGTCGTGCACCGGAGCCGCCAACCAGAAGTGGACACTGCGGTGAGGCGGTAGGGCGGCACATGCGACACACGGGGGCCGTGGCGGCGGGGATCGCCGGCGGGATGCTGCTGCCGAGCGGCTGCGGCGCCGTCGACCTGCCGCTGGCGGGGGTGCGCGCCGCGCCGGACGGGACGCCGTACGCGGTGTCCCGTCCGTGCGGCGACGGCACCTACCGGGGTCCGCACCTGGACGGGCGGCCCCGCGGCGCCGGGGACGGCCCGGTCACCACCGGCCGGGACGCGGACCGGCGGGGGCTGCGCGGCGACACCGCCTTCCCCCTCGGACGGCCGGGCGATGAGCCCCGGCGCGTTCGAACGGCTCGCCGCGGACGCGTGCCGAGCGGCGGTGTGGCGTGCTGCGGATCGGCGGCCCGCGGACCAAGGTGGGGGTATGACCACACCGCAGGATCTGTTCCTCGTCAGCCTGGACGTGCCCGGCACGCGCCCCGTCGAGCAGGGTGACCTGTCACTGGCGCTCGCCGGGGCCGAGCTGATCGACCTCCTCGGGGCACGGGCGCTCACCCTGGACGGCGACCGCGTCGTGCCCGGCCCGGTGCTGACCACCGGCGACCGGATGCTGGACGAGGCCGGAGCGCGGCTCGTCCGCGAGGAGCCGTACGAGACGATCGCGGACTGGCTGTGGCGGCGCGGCGAGGGGCTGGCCGTGGCCTACCACGACGTCCTGGAGGCCGACGGGCAGCTCACCGGGCGGCGCCGGCACTGGCTGCCCGGCCGGGGCGGGGACGCCGTCCCGGCCGACACGCCCGCCCGGCGGCACGCGGCCGACCGCTGGGAGTCCCGCGACCCGGTCCTCACCGGCCTCGCCGCCACCGTGGGCATCCAGACCGGTCCCCCGTCCGGTACGGAGCCCGACGACGCGGCGGCGCTCACCGTGCTGCTGGCGGTCGGCGACGCGGTCACCGAGCTGGAGGCCGTCCGCGAGCGGCGGCGCATCGAGAACATCGCCTTCGACAACATCTGGCGGGCGCCCTGAGCCACGCGGGTGCGCGGCTCTATTCGGCCGGCTCCACGCCCGCGCGCAGCAGCCCGTAGGTGTAGGCGTCCTCCAGTGCCTGCCAGGAGGCGGCGATGACGTTCTCCGCCACGCCGACCGTGGCCCACTCGCCCGCGCCGTCGGAGGTGGAGATCAGCACCCGGGTGGTGGACGAGGTGCCGTGCTTGCCCTCCAGGATGCGGACCCGGTAGTCGACCAGGTCCAGCTTGGCGAGCTGCGGGTAGATCTTCTCCAGCGCCACGCGCAGGGCCCGGTCCAGGGCGTTGACCGGGCCGTTGCCCTCGGCGGTGGCGACGATCCGCTCGCTCTTGGCCCACAGCTTCACGGTGGCCTCGTTGGCGTGGGTGCCGTCGGGCCGGTCCTCCACGATGGCCCGCCAGGACTCGACGTCGAAGTACTTCAGCGGCCTGCCCTCGACCTCGGCCCGCAGCAGCAGTTCGAAGGAGGCGTCGGCGGCCTCGTAGGTGTAGCCCTTGAGTTCACGCTCCTTGACCCGCTCGACGACCCGGCCGACCAGCTCCCGGTCGCCGCCGAGGTCGATGCCCAGCTCCTTGCCCTTCAGCTCGATCGAGGCGCGGCCCGCCATGTCGGAGACCAGCATGCGCATGGTGTTGCCGACCAGCGCGGGGTCGATGTGCTGGTACAGGTCGGGGTCGACCTTGATGGCGGAGGCGTGCAGGCCGGCCTTGTGCGCGAAGGCGGAGACACCGACGTACGGCTGGTGCGTGGACGGCGTCAGGTTGACGACCTCGGCGATGGCGTGCGAGATCCGGGTCGTCTCGCGCAGCCTGCCCTCGGGCAGCACCTTCCTGCCGTACTTCAGCTCCAGGGCCGCGACCACCGGGAAGAGGTTGGCGTTGCCGACGCGTTCGCCGTAGCCGTTGGCCGTGCACTGGACGTGGGTCGCGCCCGCGTCCACGGCGGCCAGGGTGTTGGCGACCGCGCAGCCGGTGTCGTCCTGGGCGTGGATGCCGAGCCGGGCGCCGGTGCCGGCGAGGACCTCCGCGACGATCTCGCGCACCTGGCCGGGGAGCATGCCGCCGTTGGTGTCGCACAGCACGACGACGTCGGCGCCGGCCTCGGCGGCGGTGCGGACGACCGCCTTGGCGTAGTCGGGGTTGGCGCGGTGGCCGTCGAAGAAGTGCTCGCAGTCCACGAAGACCCGGCGGCCCTGCCCGCGCAGGTACGACACCGTGTCGCGGACCATCTCCAGGTTCTCGTCCAGGGTGGTGCGCAGCGCCAGCTCCACATGCCGGTCGTGCGACTTGGCGACCAGCGTGATCACCGGGGCGCCGGACTCCAGCAACGCCTTGACCTGCGGGTCCTCGGCGGCCTTGGCACCGGCGCGGCGGGTGGCGCCGAAGGCGACCAGCTGGGCGTGCCGGAAGTCGATCTCCGCCTGGGCGCGGGCGAAGAACTCGGTGTCCCGGGGGTTGGCGCCGGGCCAGCCGCCCTCGATGAAGCCGACGCCGAAGTCGTCCAGGTGCCGGGCGATGGCGAGCTTGTCCGCGACGGTGAGGTTGATGCCCTCGCGCTGCGCTCCGTCGCGCAGCGTGGTGTCGAAGACGTGGAACGAGTCGTCGAGCTCGCTGGTTTCCGTCTCGGTCATGGTCTCAAGGCTCCTGTTGTGGATCTTCGGTCTTACCGGAATGCCCGGCTCCACCGTCCCCCCATACTCCCCCGCGCTCCGTTCCCGGCTGAAGGTGGGCCGGAAAACGAAAAAACCCCTCGCGGGTGCGAGAGGTCTGCGCGCGGGTCGAGGACGACGATGGCCACCCGCACCTGGTCGTACGGAGTGGTCACTGCGGACCGGCGCGCCTGCTGCCCATAATCATGGCGAACGAGAGCACGGGGGCAGTCTGGCACAGCCGCGCCCCCGGCTCCGCGTCCGTCTCAGGATGCGGGCGCCCGGTCGGCCGCCCCGGACCGGTCCCCGGCCGCCCCGGCGGGCCGCATCCGGGTCAGGTCCAGGTCCTTCGTCTCGCGCATGGAGACGTACACCACCAGGGAGACGGCGGCACAGGCGGCCACGTACCAGTAGAAACCGGACTCGATACCGCCCTTCTTGAACCACAGGGCGACGTACTCGGCGGTGCCGCCGAAGAGGGCGTTGGCGACGGCGTACGGCAGGGCCACGCCGAGCGCGCGGACACCGGTCGGGAACAGCTCGGCCTTCACACAGGCGTTGATGGAGGTGTAGCCGGTGACCACGACCAGCGCCAGCAGGGCGAGGCCGAGGGCGGGCCAGTAGCCGTCCGCGTGCCTGAGCAGGGTCATGACCGGCACGGTGAGGACGGTGGAGCCGACGGCGAAGGTGATGAGCAGCGGACGGCGGCCGATCCGGTCGGAGAGGGCGCCCGCGAGTGGCTGGAGGCAGGCGAAGACGATCAGCGCGGTGAAGGAGACCAGCGTGGCCGTCTGCTTGGACAGGCCGGCCGAGTTGGAGAGGTACTTCGTCAGGTAGGTGGTGTAGGTGTAGTAGGCCACCGTGCCGCCCATGGTGAGGGCGACGACCAGGAACGCCTCCCGCTTGTGCCGCCACAGGGCGCCGAGGGTGCCGCGCTCCGCCGTGTGGGAGGTGTCCTCCGCGTACACCTCGGTCTCCAGCATGCTGCGACGCAGGTAGAAGACGACCGCCGCGCCGAGCGCGCCGACGACGAACGGGATGCGCCAGCCGTAGCCGTGCAGCGCGTCGTCGGACAGGGTCCGTTGCAGGATGATCAGCAGGCCGAGGCCGGCGATCTGCCCGGCGGTCATGGAGACGTACTGGAAGCTGGAGGCGAAGCCCCGCCGGGCCGGGTCCGTGGCCTCCGTCAGATAGGTGGCGCTGGCCGCGTACTCGCCGCCCACCGACAGGCCCTGGAGCAGGCGGGCGACGAGCAGGACGAGCGCGCCGCCGTAGCCGGCGACCGCGTAGGTGGGGGCGACGGCGATGAGCACCGCCGACGCCGACATGAGCGTCACGGTCAGGGTGAGCGCCGCCTTGCGGCCCTTGCGGTCACCGACCCGGCCCAGCAGCCAGCCGCCCACCGGCCGCATGAAGAAGCCCACGGCGAAGATGCCGGCGGTGTTCATCAGCTGGGCGGTGGGGTTGCCGCTCGGGAAGAACGTGCCGGCGAAATAGGGGGCGAAGCTCGCGTACACGAACCAGTCGAACCACTCGACCATGTTCCCCGCCGAGCCGACCCAGATCTTCTTCCAGTGTTGTCGTCCCATGGGCCGTTACTGCCCGGCGGCACCGGGGACGACTCCTTCGCCCGACTCGTCGGCCAGCAGCGTGTCCGCGATGAACTCCCGGACGTGGCGGAGCACTTGCCCGCGATCGGTGCCGCGCAGCCCGATGGCGACGTGGATGGAGAACCCGTCGAGCAGCGCACGCAGCCGGGCCGCGAAGCGGTCCGCGTCCACCGCGCGGAACTCGCCCCGCGAGACGCCCTCGGCGACCAGCGCGACCAGGTCGCGGTGCCAGGCCCCCTCGATCGCCGCCTGGCGCTCGCGCGCGGCCTCGTCGGCGTTCTGCGAGCGGTTCCAGACCTCCAGCCAGAGCGTCCAGTGCGGGTCGCGGTGGCCGTCGGGGACGTACAGGTCGACGTAGGCGGACAGCCGCTCGCGGGCGGTGCCGGGGCCGGTGAGCAGCCGTCCCCGCTCCGCCCCGAGCCGGCCCTCGCTCCACTCCAGGGTCCGCAGCAGCAGCTCGTCCTTGGAGCGGAAGTAGTACAGCAGGTGGCCGCTGCTCATCTGGACCTCGCGGCCCAGCCCCGCCATGGTCAGCTTCTCCAGCCCGCGCTCGGCGATCATGCCCATGGCGGCGGCGAGGACCTCCTCGCGGGGCGGGGCGGGGGTGCGGCGGCGGGGCGCCGGGGCCCCGGTCATGCCGGCACCGCCCGTACCGCGCCGGGGACGAGGCGGGTCGCGTACTCGGTGGTGCAGTCGTCGGCCGCGATCGCCACCTCGGCGCCGCACCGGCAGAGCCGGTTGACGCCGTGCTCCCCGTCCGGGCCGCAGCAGCCGATGTGCCGCGTCACGTCGGGGTGCGGGTCCAGTGCGACGACGTCCAGCGGGTGCAGGACGTAGGTGCCGCGCGGCCCGGCGGAGACGAGGAGCCCGCGCGCGTCGGACCGCCACGGGCCGCCGGGCACCACGCCGTCGTACTCCCGGTCCCTCGGCGCGGGCACGAACGGCGCCCCGTGCGGCAGCGGGTCCACGGCGTAGCGGCCGCGCGGCAGCAGGGCCGGGGGCCGGCACGCCTCACCGGGGCCGGGCAGCCCGTCCCGTCCGCCGGACCCGGGGATCTCGTCGAGGCGCCGGACCGGTGCGGTGAGCCGGTGGCCGCACGCGGCGCAGAGCAGTACATCCACGCGTATGTTCTACCCGAACGCCCCTCGTCAGCGGGTCTTCGGCTGCTGCTGCGTGATGCAGTGGATGCCGCCGCCGCCCGCGAAGACCGTCCGGGCGTCCACCAGGGTCACCGTCCGCTCGGGGAAGAGGCGGCGGAAGATGCCGGCGGCGGTCTCGTCACGCGGATCGTCGAAGCCGCACAGCACGACCCCGCCGTTGCAGAGGTAGTGGTTGATGTAGGAGTAGTCGGCCCAGTGGCCGTCGGCCTCCAGGACGGTCGGGGCGGGCACCTCCACGACCTGGAGCGCGCGGCCCCGGGCGTCGGTCGCCGACTTCAGCAGGCCGATGACCTCCTTGGTGACCTCGTGGTCGGGGTGGGCCGGGTCCGGCTGGTGGTGCGCGACCACGACACCGGGGCGGGCGAAGGCGGCCACGATGTCGACGTGGCCGAGGGTGCCGAAGCCGTGGGGAGGGTAGTCCCCGGTCAGGCCGCGCGGCAGCCAGATCGCCTTCTCGGTGCCGAGGTGGGCGTGGATCTCCGCCTCGACCTCCTCCTTCGACCAGTGCGGGTTGCGCTCGGGGCCGAGCTGCACGGTCTCGGTGAGCAGGACGGTGCCCTCGCCGTCGACGTGGATCGCGCCGCCCTCGTTGACCAGCTTCGAGGCGTACGTCTTCGCGCCCGCGAGGTCGGCGACGAACGCGCCGATCTTCGCGTCGTGCTCCCAGCGGGCCCAGTGCTGGGCGCCCCAGCCGTTGAACGTCCAGTCGACGGCGGCGAGTGAGCCCTCGCCGTCGGTCAGGAAGGTCGGGCCGATGTCCCGCATCCAGGCGTCGTCCAGGTCCCGTTCGACCGTGTCGACGCCGGGGCCGAGCAGCGCCCGCGCCTCGGCCGACTGCCCGGGTCCGCAGACGACCGTCACCGGTTCGAAGCGGCGGACGGCGCGGGCCACGGACGCCCAGGCCGTGCGGGAGAGGCGGAGGTCCTCGGGGTCGTCGAAGGTGGGGTTGGGACCGGGCCACGCCATCCAGGTGCGCTCGTGCGGGGTCCACTCGGCGGGCATCCGGAAGCCATCGGCGGCGGGGGTGGTCATGTGCGTTCCCTGGTCGTCTGAGGAGGGTCGTCGGAGGAGGTGGTCGGGCAGGGTCGTCAGAGGAAGTAGAGGCGGTTGAGGGAGACGGAGTCGGCGGGCTCGGAGCTGAGCGGCTCGCCGTCGAGGGTGACCAGACCGGTGCGCCGGTCCACGTCGACCGCGCCGAGCCGCGCGTTCAGCCGCAGGTCGGCCGGGCCGATGCCCCGGGTGCCGCGCACCGCGACCCGGCGCCTGCGGGTGGGCATCGTGTCGTTGCCCGCCTCGACGGCGGCCCGGGCGACGAACGCGACGGAGAGGTCGGCGGCCGTGGCGCCGTAGGAGCCGAACTGCGGTCCCAGGACGAGGGGTTCGCAGGTGTCGGTGGCCGCGTTGGGGTCGCCGACCACGCCGTACGCCGGGAAGCCGGACTTGAGGACCAGCTGCGGCTTGGCGCCGAAGTACTCGGGCCGCCACAGCACGATGTCGGCGAGCTTGCCCGTCTCGATCGAGCCGACCTCGTGGGAGAGGCCGTGCGCGATGGCCGGGTTGATGGTCAGCTTGGCCATGTAGCGCAGGACTCGGGCGTTGTCGTCCCCGTCCCCGTCGCCGTCCAGCGGCCCCAGCTCGGCCTTCATCTTGCCCGCCATGGCGAACGTACGGCGGACCGTCTCACCGGCCCGGCCCATGCCCTGGGCGTCGGAAGAGGTGATGCCGATCGCGCCGAGGTCGTGCAGCACGTCCTCGGCGCCCATGGTGCCGGCCCGGATGCGGTCGCGGGCCATGGCCGCGTCACCGGGCAGGTCGGGCTTGAGGTCGTGGACGGAGACGATCATGCCGTAGTGCTCGGCGACCGCGTCCCGGCCGAAGGGCAGGGTGGGGTTGGTGGAGGAGCCGATGACGTTCGGGACACCGGCCATCTTCAGCACGTTGGGCACGTGCCCGCCGCCGCAGCCCTCGATGTGGAAGGCGTGGATCGTGCGGCCTTCGAGGACGCGCAGGGTGTCCTCGACCGACAGGCACTCGTTCAGGCCGTCGCTGTGCAGGGCCACCTGGACGTCGTGCTCCTCGGCGACGCGCAGGGCGGTGTCCAGCGCGCGGGTGTGGGCGCCCATGTCCTCGTGCACCTTGAAACCGCTCGCCCCGCCCTCGGCCAGGGCCTCGATCAGCGGTGCCGGGTGCGAGGACGAACCCCGGCCCAGGAAGCCGATGTTGACCGGCCAGGCGTCGAAGGCGCCGAAGGCGTGCCGCAGCGCCCAGGGGGAGTTGACGCCGACGCCCCACACCGGGCCGAACTCCTGCCCGATGATCGTGGTCACGCCGGAGGCGAGGGATGCCTCCATGATGCGCGGCGAGAGCAGGTGGACGTGGGTGTCGACGGCACCGGCGGTGGCGATCAGACCCTCGCCGGAGACGATCGACGTGCCCGTCCCGACGACCACGTCCACCCCGTCCAGGGTGTCCGGGTTGCCCGCCCGCCCGATCGCCGCGATGCGCCCCTCGCGGATGCCGATGGACACCTTGCGGATGCCCTGCACCGCGTCGATGACGACGACGTTGCTGATCACGACGTCACAGGTGTCGCGGACGGCGGCGGCCTTCAGGTGCAGTCCGTCGCGGGCGGTCTTGCCGAAGCCGGCCAGGAACTCGTCGCCGTACTTCTGGGCGTCGGACTCGACGCGGATCGTCAGCCCGGAGTCGCCGAGCCGGAGCCGGTCGCCGGCGCGGGGGCCGTGGGTGGCCGTGTAGGCGTGCGGTTCGACGTGGATCGACCGGCTGACCTCCCGGCCCTTGGAACGGCTCATCGCTCCTCGCCTCCGTCCGGCGTCGCTCCGAGATAACCGCAGGCCGCGGCTGTGCGCAGGGCCTCTTCCCGGGCGCCCGGGGCGTCCAGCGGCCCGTCCACGAGTCCGGCGAAGCCGATCGCGATCCGCTCGCCGCCGATCGGGACCAGCCCGACCTCCTCGCTCTGCCCCGGCCCGAAGCGGACCGAGGAGCCGGCGGGCACGGCGAGCCGCATGCCGTAGGCGGCGCGGCGGTCGAAGTCGAGGCGCGGGTTGGCCTCGAAGAAGTGGAAGTGGGAGGTGACGGAGACCGGCACGGTCGCGGTGTTGGTGACGCGGAGCCGGAGGACCGGTTCCGGGTCGGCGTGCTCGGGGCCGGGCAGCAGCGCGCCGGGGGCCTCCTCCCCCATGCCTCCCCCTGCTTCGGGGGAGGCCCAGCCGATCGGGTCGGAGACGACCGCGAGCCGGGAGCCGTCGTCGAAGACGGCCTCGACCATCACCTCGGTGACGATGTCGGCGACGCCCGGCAGCACGTCCTCGGGGCCGAGCACCGACCGGGCCGCCTCGATGGCCTCGGCGAGCCGCCTGCCGTCCCGGGCCGCCTCGCAGACGGTGTCCGCGATCAGCGCGGTGGCCTCCGGCACGTTCAGCCTCAGACCGCGCGCCCGGCGGGCCCGGGCCAGCTCGGCGGCTCCGAAGAGCAGCAGCCGGTCACGTTCGGTGGGGGTGAGCCTCACGACGCGGCAACCTCCTTGTCCCGTCCTCCACGAGTTAGAGCATCACTCTAAACAGGGAAAGTGCGGAACTGAAGGACCCGAGGACTTACGAGCTTCAGGTCACATCGAACGGTGCTCAAAACTCGGGATACGGCACCGCGCACGCGGGACGTACGACGGAACGGCCGAGGGCCGCCGCGGACTTCCGGAGAAGTCCGCGGCGGCCCTCGGAGCGCGGGCGCTGCCGCCTTGAGGGGCGGCCCGCCCCGGTGCGCCCGTCAGCCGATGCGGTGCATCCAGCCGTGCGTGTCCTCCGTCAGACCGCGCTGGAGGCCCAGCAGGGCCTCCCGCAGCCGCAGGGTGACCGGGCCCGGCCTGCCGTCGCCGTGGGTCCAGGCGTCCGTCTTGGTCTTGACGTGACCGATCGGGGTGACCACGGCCGCCGTGCCGCACGCGAAGACCTCGGTCAGCGCGCCGGACGCGGCGTCCTCGCGCCACTGCTGGAGGGTGACCGTGCCCTCCTCGGCGGTGTAGCCGAGGTCGCGGGCGACCTGGAGGAGGGAGTCGCGGGTGATGCCCTCCAGGATGGAGCCGGTGAGCGAGGGGGTGACGATCCGGTCGCCGTAGACGAAGGCGACGTTCATGCTGCCGCTCTCCTCGACCTTGGTCCGGGTGGCCGCGTCGAGGTAGACGACCTGGTCGCAGCCGTGCGCGGCGGCCTCGGCCTGGGGCAGCAGGGAGGCCGCGTAGTTGCCGCCGGTCTTGGCGTCGCCGGTACCGCCCGGGACGGCGCGGACGTGGTCCTCGGAGACCCAGATGGTGACCGGCTTCACACCGCCGGCGAAGTACGCCCCGGAGGGGGAGGCGATCAGCATGAACAGGTACTCGTTGGCCGGGTGCACGCCGAGCCCGGTCTCCGAGGCGAACATGAACGGCCGCAGGTAGAGGGAGGCCTCGCCGCCGTGCGGCGGGACCCAGTCGGCGTCCTGGCCGAGCAGCGCGTCCAGCGCGGCGATGAACAGCTCCTCGGGCAGCTCGGCCATGGCCATGCGGCGGGCGGAGCTGCGGAACCGGCGGGCGTTGGCCTCGGGGCGGAACAGCGCGACCGAGCCGTCGGGCTGGCGGTACGCCTTCAGGCCCTCGAAGATCTCCTGGCCGTAGTGCAGGACGTGAGAGGAGGGGTCCAGGGAGATCGGGCCGTACGGAACGAGCTGGGCGTCGTGCCAGCCGCGGCCCTCGGTCCACTTGATCGTCACCATGTGGTCGGTGAAGTGGCGGCCGAAGCCGGGGCTGGCCAGGATCGCTTCGCGCTCTGCGGCGGCGAGCGGGCTGGCGGACGGCTTGAGCTCGATCGTGGGCGTCGTCATCAGTGGTCTGTCCTTCACCGGTTGTAGTGACGGGCCGCGCTCACGCCTGTGCTGCCGGTCGTCGGTGCTAGGACGTCCGAGCATTCCCTCTTGCCGCGGCTCCGCGTTCGATTATCGCGCGGGGGCGGTAGTGGACGGAAACAGGGTGAAAGCGGTCCAGGGGTTGATGGTGGCACCCGGCGGGACACAGCGAAAGCCGCCGGGTGCGCTCGCGACCCGGCGGCTTGGAGGTAGCGCGGCGGGTCAGCCGGCTACGCGTACGGCGAGCGCGTCGCCGATCTCGGAGGTGGTGCGGGCCGGCAGGCCGCCGCGCTCGGTGAGGTCGGCGGTGACCGCCGCGTCGATACGGTCGGCCTCCGCGTCGTAGCCGAGGTGGCGCAGCAGCAGGGCGACGGACAGGACGGTGGCGGTGGGGTCCGCCTTGCCCTGGCCGGCGATGTCCGGGGCCGAGCCGTGCACCGGCTCGAACATGGACGGGAACTCGCGGCTGGGGTTGATGTTGCCGGAGGCGGCCACGCCGATGCCGCCGGAGACGGCCGCGGCGAGGTCGGTGATGATGTCGCCGAAGAGGTTGTCGGTGACGATGACGTCGAACCGGCCCGGGTCGGTGACGAGGTAGATCGTCGCCGCGTCGACGTGGATGTAGTCGGTGGCGACCTCGGGGAACTCCCGGGCCACCGTGTTGAAGACGTTCGTCCACAGGTGGCCGGCGAAGGTCAGCACGTTGTTCTTGTGGACCAGCGTGAGCTTCTTGCGCGGGCGGGCCTGGGCGCGGGCGAAGGCGTCCCGGACGACGCGCTCGACGCCGTAGGCCGTGTTCACGGAGACCTCGGTGGCGACCTCGTGCGCGGTGCCCTTGCGGATGGTGCCGCCGTTGCCGGTGTACGGGCCCTCGGTGCCCTCGCGGACGACGACGAAGTCGATCTCCGGCTGGCCGGCGAGCGGGGTGGCCACACCGGGCAGCAGCTTCGACGGGCGCAGGTTGACGTGGTGGTCGAAGGCGAAGCGGAGCTTGAGCAGGAAGCCACGCTCCAGCACGCCGGACGGCACCGACGGGTCGCCGATCGCGCCGAGCAGGATGGCGTCGTGGCGCTTGAGCGCGTCGAGGTCGGCGTCGGTGAGGGTCTCACCGGTGGCGTGGTAGCGCTGGGCGCCGAAGTCGTACGCCTGGGTCTCCAGCTTCACATCCTGCGGCAGGACGGCGGAGAGGACCTTGAGACCCTCGGCCACGACCTCCTGGCCGATGCCGTCACCGGGGATCACTGCGAGATTGAGGCTGCGAGACATGTCGGCACCCTACTCCTCGTCCCATGGGATGACACACCATGTCCGCCATGCGGACAGCGGTCCGGGTCCCGGTGTCACCCCGTCGGCTGGTGTTCACCCGGACGTGGCGGGGGTGTCGGGCCCCGGTGGAAGATTCCCCGGCATGGAGACCCCCGACGTCGGCATCCCGCGCCCGCTCGCCGAACGGCTGAGCATGGCCGAGCAGTACGCGTACCTGCGCGACCGCGCGATGCCCCGGCGCACGCTGGTGACGGCGGGCGCGGTGGCGGCCGGCCTGCTGACGGGCTGTTCGGCCGCGGCCGGCACCCGGCCGGCCGCCCCGGCCACCTCGCGGGCACCGGGCCCGGCGGTGCGCCCGTTCGGCCGCCACCTCGCCTACGGCGGCGATCCCCGCACCCAGCTGCGGATCTCCTGGCAGGTGCCGTTCGCGGTGCGGCGGCCGTATGTGCGGCTCGGACCACGCCCCGACGACCTCGGGCGCCGCGTTGCGGCCGAGCTGCGCCCGCTGCACACACCCGGGGTGCCGGGGGTGCGGCCCGCGCTGGAGCAGTACTACGTCCACGCGGCCGTGGACGGCCTCGCCCCCGGCACGACCTACTACTACGGCGTCGGCCACGACGGCTGGGAGCCCACCGCCCCGGCACACCGGTCGGCCATCGCCTCTTTCCGCACCGCGCCGACGCGCCCGGAGCGCTTCGTGTTCACGGCCTTCGGCGACCAGGGCGTGGGCCGGGCCGCGCAGGCCAACGACGATCTGGTGCTGCGCCAGGAGCCCGCCTTCCACCTGCACGCCGGCGACATCTGCTACGCGGACGTGAACGGCCGGGGCAGCACGTCGGACGGCTACGACCCCGGCTTCTGGGACCTGTTCCTGAAGCAGAACGAGCCCGTCGCGCGGACCGTGCCGTGGATGGTGACGACCGGCAACCACGACATGGAGGCCTGGTACTCGCCGGACGGCTACGGCGGCCAGCTCGCCCGGTTCTCCCTGCCGGAGACCGGCTTCGACCCGCACGGCACACCGGGCGCGTACACGTTCCGGTACGGCAACGCCGGCTTCGTGGCGCTGGACGCCAACGACGTGTCGTACGAGATCCCCGCCAACCTCGGGCACAGCGGCGGCCGGCAGACGGCGTGGCTGGACCGGACGCTGGGCCGGCTGCGCGCCGAGGACGGCGTCGACTTCGTGGTCGTCTTCTTCCACCACTGCGCCTACTCCACCTCGCAGCACGCCTCGGACGGGGGCGTACGGCGGGAGTGGCTGCCGCTGTTCGCGAAGCACCGGGTCGACCTGGTGATCAACGGCCACAACCACGTCTACGAGCGCACGGACGCGATCCGGGACGGCGCGGTCGGCCGGGCGGTGCCCGTCGGCGGCTCCACCGACCCCGCCCGGGACGGCGTCGTGTACGTCACGGCGGGCGGCGGCGGCCGGGACCTGTACGCCTTCCCCGCGGGCGTCCGGGACAGCTACGAGGGACACGTCACCCGGCACGAGGCGGTGAAGACCTTCGCCTGGACGAAGGACGGGGACCGGGCGGCGGAGACGGCGGAGTGGTCCCGGGTCCGCTACACCGGTTTCTCCCTGCTGAAGGTGGAGGTGCGGGCCGGCGCGTCACCGCGGCTCGCGGTCTCGGCGCTGGCCCAGGACGGACGGCGGATCGACCACTTCGAGGTGCGGCACGGCGGGTGAGGGCCGCGCCGCGGTCCGTGCGGGCGCTCCCGGCTCAGTGGCCGGTCTCGCCGCCGTTGTCCCGGCGGTCCAGGGCGCGCTGGAGGGCGGCGGCGGCGTTCTTGCGGTCGGACTCGGCGGCGCGGGACACGTGGCGGACTCGGCGGCGGACGGTCGTCTCGGCCATGGGAATCGACTCCTTCGGCATACGCGGAGCACGGCATGAGGGGGTGACGAGACGCCGGATGGGGCGGGGAGCATCGGCCGCAGGGATTGCCTGCGCGGGCCGGCTCACCACCGCCCTTCGCTGGATCAAGCGAAACGTTCGGCTCCTCTTACGCTAAGGGAGCGGCCCGCGTCTGTCTGCATCATTACTCGGACTTCCTACTATCTGAGACGACGGACCGGCCCCCACCGCTCTGACCTGGGGTTTCGTTCGGGAGCCCGGGTGAGGTCCCGGGCCGCGCGGTGTGCCGTACCCTCAGGCCACGTCCCCGTCGCGCCAGTCGAGGACGACCTCCCGAGCGGGGTCGAGGGGCCCGGCGAGGGCGGGCCGCAGATAGAGGCCGACCTCCTCATCCGGCAGCCGGACGATCCCCTCCGGCGACAGGGCGTGCACCTGTCCCGGCCACCGCTGCCAGCCCCGGGCGGTGTACAGCGGGGCCCCCTCCTCGCTCGCCGACAGCGCGCCGAGGTCGTAGGCCCGGTCGATCACCCGCTCCAGGCCGGCCATCACCCGTCCGCCGAGCCCGGTCCGCCGCACGTCGGCCCGGACGGCGACGGCCTCCACGTACCCGGTGCGCAGCCACCGCCCGCGGTGCCGCACCCGGCGCATCACCACGGCCCCGTGCGCGGCGAGCCCAACCCCGTCGTGGAGCAGCGCGTGCAGACCGCCGAGCCCGTGGTCGAAGTCCGCGTCGGAGAAGTCCCCGTCGAACGCGGCGTCCAGCAGGGCGCGCACGGCGCGGAGTGCGGCGGGGTCGAGGTCGGCGGTGTGGACGAGACGGACGGGGAACGTCATGACGGCAGTATGGCGGGCCCCCGGGCATGGCGACGGCCCGGGACGTCCGTACAGCTGCCGGACGGCCCGGGCCGGGATCAGGGGGCTGGTCAGCCCATGTGCGGGTATCCGTAGTCGGTCGGCGCGACCAGGGTCTCCTTGATGGCGCGGGTCAGCGTCCAGCGCTGGAGGTTCTGCGGGGCACCGGCCTTGTCGTTGGTGCCGGAGGCGCGGCCGCCGCCGAAGGGCTGCTGGCCGACCACGGCGCCGGTCGACTTGTCGTTGATGTAGAAGTTGCCCGCGGCGAAGCGGAGCCGGTCCATCGTGTACGCGGCCGCGGCGCGGTCGTTGGCGATGACCGAACCGGTCAGGGCGTAGTCGGACACCGACTCCATCTGGGTCAGCATCTCGTCGTACCGCTCGTCCTCGTAGACGTGGACCGCGAGGATCGGGCCGAAGTACTCGGTCGTGAAGACCTCGTTCTCCGGGTCGGTGCACTCGATGACGGTCGGGCGGACGAAGTAGCCCACCGAGTCGTCGTAGGTGCCGCCGGCCACGATCGTGCACGACGGGTCGGCCTTGGCGCGGTCGATCGCGGCCTTGTTCTTGGCGAACGCGCGGTCGTCGATCAGGGCGCCGATGAAGTTCGACAGGTCGGTGACGTCACCCATGGTCAGGTAGTCGACCTCGGCCGCGAACTCCTCCTTGAAGCCCGAGTTCCAGATGGAGGCCGGGATGTAGGCGCGGGAGGTGGCGGAGCACTTCTGGCCCTGGTACTCGAAGGCACCGCGGGTCAGGGCGGTCTTGAGGACCGCGCGGTCGGCGCTCGGGTGGGCGACCAGGAAGTCCTTGCCGCCGGTCTCGCCGACCAGACGCGGGTAGGACCGGTACTTCTCGATGTTGTTGCCGATCGTCTTCCACAGGTGCTGGAAGGTCTTGGTCGAGCCGGTGAAGTGGATGCCGGCGAGGTCCCGGTGCTCCAGGGCGACCTCGGAGACGGCGATGCCGTCGCCGGTGACGAGGTTGATGACGCCCTTGGGCAGGCCCGCCTCCTCCAGCAGCCGCATCAGCAGGACGGCCGCGTGGGTCTGGGTCGGGGACGGCTTCCAGACCACCACGTTGCCCATCAGGGCCGGGGCGGTGGGCAGGTTCGCGGCGATCGCGGTGAAGTTGAACGGCGTGATCGCGTAGACGAAGCCCTCCAGCGGGCGGTGGTCCAGGCGGTTCCACACGCCCGGGGCGTTCGCCGGGGGCTGCTCGGCGAGGATCTGGCGGGCGTAGTGCACGTTGAAGCGCCAGAAGTCGACCAGCTCACAGGGGCTGTCGATCTCGGCCTGCTGGGCGGTCTTCGACTGGCCGAGCATGGTGGAGGCGGCGATGGTCTCGCGCCACGGACCGGCCAGCAGCTCGGCGGCGCGCAGGATGATCGCGGCACGGTCGTCGAAGGACATCGCGCGCCAGGCCGGCGCGGCGGCCAGGGCCGCGTCGATGGCGTCCTGCGCGTCCTGCCGGGTGGCGTGCCGGCCGGTGCCGAGGACGGCCTTGTGGTTGTGCGGCTGGACGACCTCGAACGGCTCGCCACCGCCCAGCCGCCGCTCGCCGCCGATGGTCATCGGCAGGTCGATCGGGTTCTCGGCCAGCTCCTTGAGCTTGACCTCCAGCCGGGCGCGCTCGGGCGAACCGGGGGCGTAGCCGTGCACCGGCTCGTTGACGGGGGTGGGGACCTGGGTCACAGCGTCCATGAGATCCGTAACTCCTTGTACGTGAGCGGGTGTGCGGGCTCAGCCCTTGCTGACCATGGAACGGAGGAAGAAGCGCAGGTTGGCCGGCTTCTCCGCGAGCCTCCGCATGAAGTAGCCGTACCAGTCGGTGCCGTAGGCGGTGTAGACGCGCATGCGGTGGCCCTCGGCGGCCAGCCGCGCCTGCTCGTCGCCGCGGATGCCGTACAGCATCTGGAACTCGTACTCGTCCGGCTTGCGGCCGGCCTTGTGGGCCAGCTCCTGGGCGATGGCGATCAGACGCGGGTCGTGGGACCCGATCATCGGGTAGCCCTCGCCCTCCATCAGCGTCTTCAGGATACGCACGTACGCCTTGTCGATCTCGTGCTTCTGCTGGTAGGCGACCTCGGCGGGCTCCTTGTAGGCGCCCTTGACCAGGCGGACGCGGCTGCCGGACCCGGCCAGGCGGCGGGCGTCGGCCTCGGTGCGGAAGAGGTAGGCCTGGATGACGCAGCCGGTCCGCGGGAAGTCCTTCCGCAGCTCCTCGTGGATGGTGAACATCGAGTCGAGCGTGGTGTGGTCCTCGGCGTCGAGCGTCACCGTCGTACCGATGGCGGCGGCGGCCTCGACGACCGGGCGGACGTTGGCGAGGGCCAGCTCGTGGCCGCCCTGGAGCGCCTGGCCGAACATGGACAGCTTGACCGACATCTCGACCCGCTCGCCGAGCCCGAGGCCCTTGAGGTGGTCGATCAGCGCGAGGTAGGCGTCCCGGGCGGCGGTGGCCTGCTCGGGGGTGGTGATGTCCTCGCCGACGACGTCCATCGTCAGCTCCAGGCCCCGGTCCGTCAGGTCCTTGACGATCGGCACGACGTCGGTGACGGTCTCGCCCGGGATGAAGCGGTCGACGACCTGCTTGGTCACCGGGGCCGCCGAGATCAGGCGTCGCATCCGGTCGCTGCGCGACGCGGCGAGAATCACGGGACCCAGCACGGGGCACCTCCACAGACAAGCACCGAAACGGCCGTCACCCGACCATTCGGGTACGGCACGGAGAACCACCGTGAAACCTAAGGATCTCTCCGATCCTGGGCCATCGACAGACGTCACGCATCCCTGCCCGGGATCTCAGACAGATGTATGAAGACCGCCGGGGAATGGGGGAGAATGCCCGGGTGAAGGCCGATGCTGCTTCCTTTCGCCGCGCGGGTGACTACCAGGAGCTGGTGGACGAGATCTCGGAGCTGCTGGGCGTCCCGGCGACCCTGGAGAACCGCGACTTCGAGCTGATCGCCTTCGGTGCCTACGACAGCGAGGACGAGCTGGACCCGACCGCGCTGGACCCGGTGCGCACCCGCTCGATCCTGACCCGGCGCTCCACCGCCAACGTCCGGGCCTGGTTCGAGGGGTTCGGCATCACGCGCGCGACCGGGCCGGTGCGCATCCCGCCGAGCACCGAGGCGGGCGTCTACCGGGGCCGGATCTGTCTGCCGGTACGCCATCGGGGGGTCGTCCTCGGCTACGTCTGGCTGCTGGACGGCGACCCGGGGCCGACCGACGCCCAGCTCAGCGCCGCCATGGGGGTGGCGGGCCGGATCGGCGCGCTGCTCGCGGACGAGGCGGAGGCCGGGGCGGGGCTGAGCCGGGAGCTGCGCGCGGTGCTCACCGCGGAGCCGGGCTGGCAGCGGGAGGCGGCGGTGGCCGACCTGCGCGCCGCCCTCGGGCCCCGCGCGGACGGACCGCACGCGCTGGTCTGCGTCGCGCCCTGGCCGTCGGCCGACCCGGACGACGCCCCGCCGCCGCGCACGGTGCCGCACGCCACGGCCCTGTGCACGCTGCCGTGGGGGGCGTCGGGCCTGAGCCTGGCGGTGCTGGTGCGGCTGCGCACCGCGGACGTGACGGCCCCCGCGGTGGCCGCCGCCACACGGCTGCTGAAGGAGGCGGAGGAGTCGCGGGGGGCGCGGCCG